>DASRXW010000039.1:0-99577 GCA_035654055.1 Conexibacter sp. | reverse complement strand
CCTACAACCTCGACACGCTCGCCATCCGAACCCGCTGAGAACATCCCGCCCGGCGCCCCACCCGAGCGCCAACCACCCGAACGGCCGCGCCCACCCGAGCGCGGCCGTTCCTCGATCAACCCGCCCGACCGTTTATCCGGGACAAGTGACTAGCGCTAGGTAGGTGAACATGAAGCGAGGAGAAGGGACCCACTCAGCCGAGGGCAGCACTGTCCCCCTTCTCGCTCGTAGGCCAGCCAGAAGATGGATGACGGGTTACGCTCCGGGACGAGAAGGAGCAGTCCGAAGATCGTCCGACGCGCTGCTTCCGCGGGAGCAGCGAAGGCATGGGTCCGTCGCCGAAGCATTCGCTCAGATAGGCACCGTCGGGAGGATGAAAGCGATCACTGTCCGTCCGTCGATCCAGAACCACTGGCTTCATGGCTGACGGCCTCGCGATCTGGGGTGCGATTACCGGGACGATCGGAACCCTGACCGGGCTCGGGAACCTTGCGCGCATGGTGTGGCGCGACCGGTGTGATAACAGGTGCGAGCTGGAGGTCACGCACGGCTGGCAGTTCGCCTTCAACCCGGACAACAGCCTCCGGGACGTATGGGTCTGCGTGACCCTCTACAACAAGGGCCGCAAGCCTCTCCACGTCCAAGTACGTCGGATTCGAGGCGGCGGTCGTCGGCGACCGCAGGCTCGCCGAGCAAGCCGGCATCGAACTCCCGCACGAGAACGTCGTCTGGACTAACCAGCGATTCGAGATTGCGCTCGGTGGCGAGAGCGTGGAGGTTTCGCCGGACGGCCCACGCGTCCGGATCTGGACCCGACTCGTGCCGATCTGTCGTCATTCCATCGATCCGACCGAGACGCTTGTTCGAGCCTATGCCGTGACGTACCCCGAGACATACTGGTGGGAAAGCGCTCCGACGCCGCTCTACCACGTCCGGGCTAGCGACTTGCTGTCAAACGCTGTGAGCAGAGCCGAGAACCAGGATGCCGTTGATCAAGGCGGCGAGTCAGGACCTGTCGCTGGCTGAAAGCCTGCTGAAAGTCCGGCCCTGATTCCAGCGGGTTCGGAGCGGTGCCAAGCGGGTCGAGTAATCGCCGACTCGTCTGCCGCACCTGCGAAAACGCCGCCGTAGCGGGCTGTCGCACCGCTCAGCGCCGCGCTTCGAATCCCCGTGGCGGTACTCACAGAAAGCCCCGCAAGTGCGCAAGTGCGGGGCTTTCTGCGTTTCGGAGAGCGGTCGGGCTAGTGTTTCACGCCGCTTCGTGCACTGAGCGTGCACATGGTTTGCTCGAGGCTGTCAGGGCGGCTCGCGCCTTGGCGATCTCGTGCTCGGCGTCGATGCGCTCGGCGTCCTCGTACTCGGCGAAGAGGTGGCCGTACGTGGACAGCGTGAGCCTGGGCGAGTGGCCGAGCGCGCGGGCGACATAGTGCACGCTGCGACCCTCTGCAAGGAGCAGGGACGCGAGGTTCGGCGTGTTGCCGAGTGTGCGCGCAGTGCTCTGCGCTGTCAACGAATGATCTGCGCGAGCGCGTCGGCGGGGAGCGTGACCGGCGCCTGGACGTGGATGTCCCGGTGTTCGTCCACGAGCTTGCGGGCGCCGACGATCGTGATGCCGACAAGGTCGCCGTTCGCGTCGTAGCGGAGTGCGTGGCCCTCGGGGGACTCGTCGAAGTCGACGGCGCGGGATGGATCGCCGACGCTCAGGTACAGCACATCGGCGTCGCGGTCGTAGTGCGTGGTGTCGAAGTCGATCGTGGCGATGGTGCTCATGGGAACGACCTGCGGGCGAAGGCGGTGCGGACGTATCCGCGGCTTCCCTCGTAGGCTACTACCACCTTCAGCCAGCGACTCGGGCCTGCGTCTTCGAGGTAGTGCCACCTCTCGTTCGGCTCGCGGCCGAGGCGTCGGATCGTCGGCGCCGAGATGGTGGCCATGACCGCGTCGCGGTATGGCGCAAGGTCCGGGTGGCCGGTGCGGATGTGATGCCAGCGCTCAGCCGTCAGCTCGACGGACGTCCCATCGGGGTCGGTCGTGATCGTCGGCCCGTCGTCCGTCATCGCGCGGCAATGATCTCAGCGCCGCCGGCCGGCCATCGGTGCGCACGCGCTCGTCCGACCGCAGTTTCCGGTGTGTACGCCACGTGTACACGCGGCCTGCGTGGTCGGGTACTGCGCACGCTGCCAACAGGTCGAAATCGCCGGTAGAACGCGCACCTCGCGAGATCGAACGGAACCACCACTCTCTCACGGCAGCGAGTCGCTTCTCCTGCGCTTCGAGCGAGTAGGGCTGCTTCTTCTCGTCGTCGTCACCACCGACCCGGCCGAGTTCGCCGCCCGTCAGCGGGAGCTGGATCTGCGAGTCCTGCGGCTTGATCTACGATCCCGCGGACGGCGATCCCGACGGCGGGATCCCGCCCGGGACGGCGTTCGAGGACATCCCCGTGACGTGGGTCTGTCCGGTCTGCGGGGCGCGCAAGGCGGAGTTCGTCCCCTGCGAGGATGACTCCGCCGCTCAGCGCCCGCGCGTCAGAGCACGCCGTGTCCGCTGCGGCCTGGAGCGGGCTGCCCCAGCCCGCAAGCGGTCCGTAGTTTCCCGCGGCCGACGGCCGTGGTCATCCCTGATGCAGGGATGAAGAAGCCGTGCGAGGCTCGCCGCCGTGCGCTGTACGGCACGAGAGGGGGGACATCTCCACCACAACCGAGGAGGAGCGCGCAATGGCACGCTCGAAGTCAATCGTGGCGGTTGCCTGTGTGCTCATGGCGGCAGTCGCTCCGGCAGCAGCCCTCGCCCGCAACGGCGCGGTGAGACAGGCGCTCACGGCGAACGCGAGGGGGGACTGCTCGATTGGCGGGGCCGGTCCCCAGTCCGTAGGCTTCGTCATCCTCAACAGAGCTGACGACCATGTGAGCGCCGTCATCTCCCTGCGAGGCGCTCCGGCGAACGGTCGGTGGCAGGTCGAGCTTGATCAGACCCCGCTCATGGGCTGCTCGAGCTTCGACGGGTTCATCACGACGAACGCCCGAGGCGACGGCCACGCGGTCGTCTCCGACCCGTTCCAGCCGGGCAACACGGGGGCGTTCGTGCGCCTCGACGCGCTCAACGACGCAGCGCAGGCGGGCGGGATCATCGCCTCTGAAGGCACCGAGCTGTCGAGATAGCAACGGCCGCGGCCGGCTGTACAACCTCGCCGGCATGCGTTGGGCCTTACTTGCGTGGCCGGATTTCGATCCGGCCACGCAAGCGTTCGAGTCCCGTCGCTCCGGCTCTTTGCGCCGTCGCCGCGGTGTGACGAACCAGCACCGTCGAGCTGACCCGCAACAAGGGCCAGCAGGCACTCGTCTCCGGCCCGGCCGGCTAGAGAGTCAGCCGCCCACGGACGGCTGACGATCGGTCGCGATCCGAGGAGGACCCGGAAATGCCGTGCCGTTCACTCAGCTGATGCAGGAGACGTGGGATGAGGGGCCGACATGGACGAGCGCGAGCGACAGCTCGCGGACTCGTGGAGGATGGCGCTGGATGCGGCGCACGATGGCCCTGAGGCGATGCGCGACATCTGGCCGCGGCGTAGGTCGCAGCTCGCGGAGGAACACTTGCGCACGGCAGGCAAGGCGCTCCGGGCCTTCGAGGAGACCTGGCTCGACGTCATCAGCCTCGCGGAGGCCGTGGCGGGAAGCGACTTCGCATCGGCGATCAACGAGCTCGACACGCGCGGGCGCTGACGGACGTCTCGCCACCGTTCCAGCGTGCACAGCTTCATGCGGTTGAGGAGCTGCGCGATCGGCCGATGCTCTCCTCGTATGGCCGCAACGGATCTCCATGTGACGAAGGTTGAGCACCTCGCTCCCGCTGGCGCCGCAGAAGGCGCTCCGGACGCCGTCGTCTTCGAGGGTGCTGAGGCCACGGCGTTCGTCGACGCGCTCAACTCCGGTACCGCTTCGGCCGCCTACTTGCGAGAGGCCGACGCGGTCTTCGCGCGTCTTTACACGCCTGAGCCCGCCAACCGGCTCTTCCCCTAGTGTCGTGAGTCGGAAGTTCGTGAGTGGTTTCTCGAGTGGATCGTCGTTCGTGAGGTCGGGCGACGATGCAGCCTGTGCCGGTGGCACAGGCAAGTCGGCGACTGGCCTCACGGGCGGCGAGGCGCCGAGAAACCGCCATCGAACTAAGGACTCAGGACACTAGCTCTGCCGATGCAGCTGGGGCGTCTTGAGGCTCCCTTCGAGCCTGATCTTCGCGCGGCGATTGAGGCGTTCGACCTGCTGCGTTCGGCGCGAAGCGAATCGGCAGCATCGGAACGGCCACCGGACACCAAGGGAGATCCTGCGGCGAAAGCGCCGCTATAGCGGGCCGCCGCGCTGCGCCGCCCCGCGCTGTGCTTCGAATCCCGTGGCGGTACTCCAGAGAACCCTGCACATCGCAGGGTTTTCTGGGTTCTGGCCTCGTCGTGTCGCAATCGTTGTCGCAATGGGACACGCGAAACGACGGCACGGCCGTCCGGTTCGCGCGGCTCGCGGCGACGTAGCGTCCACCGTGCCACGGCGCTGAGCTCGCACAATCCGGCGCATTTCGTGAAGACGGGCACGGGGCAGATGCGAACGCGGCGTCTTCGGTTGCCGCCCAGTTCCTCGCCGCGGTCCGCGAGCTGCTGGAGGCGCCGCTTGCGCTCCTGGCAGCGAAGGAGTGAGCCGCACATCCGCCGCGCCACTACGGCAAGTCCCGCACCTCCACGAACCGGTACGCGGTCGCGGAGGTGTGTTCAAAACCCGCCCCCGCCATGACGCAGCCTCCCCCATGGAAAGGTCATTTCGGGGGCTTGGCGGTACCGCGGCGGGCCGGGTCTGGTCAGTGCCAGAACGCCGTCAGCGTCAGGCAGGCGGTCAGTTCGGCCAATGCGACTGTGGCCCCGAGCGTGTCACCGGTTCGTCCGCCGAGTGTCCGGCGCGCGAACGCACTGGTGGATCCCGCGGTCGCGGCGACGGCTGCGGCGACCGCGAGGCCGCCGATCGGACCACCGCAGAGCAGCACGACGCCGATGCTCGGCACGCTGGCGAGCAGCAACGTCCTGGCGTCGACGTGGAAGGCCGCGCCGAGCCCGTCGGTGCGAGCGGGCGGCGTGGCCGTCGCGTGGAGGAGGGCCGCCCAGCGCGCTGCGGCTGCCGCCGCGATCAGCGTGGCAAGCGAGCGCGCGATCGAGAGCTCCGCGAGCGTACTGACCATCAGCACGCCCCAGCCGAGCAGCGCGAGCACGCCGTAGGCGCCGATCGCGGAGTCGCGCATCGCGGCGAGGCGTCGCTCGGAGCTGCCGCGGGCGCCGAGCCCGTCGGCGGTGTCGGCGAGGCCGTCCTGGTGGAGCGCTCCCGTGACTGTGACGAGCGCGACGACGGCGAGGACCGTCGCGGGCAGCGGGCCGAGCGCGGGCTGCAGCAGCGCGCGCACGCCGCCCGCCAGTGCGCCGACGCCGGCGCCGACGAGCGGGAACCAGCCGGCGGCGCGGCCGACGCCTTCCGGGCCGGGGTCGACGGCCGGGACCGGGAGGATCGTGAGGAAGCCGACGGCGAGCGCTGCGTTCCCGGCGATGCGCCGCAGTGTGCCGGTGGGGGCGGCGACTTCAGGGCCGGCGTTTGACACCGGTCTCCTCGAACGTGCCCATCTCGTGGTGCAGTGCGCCGGCGGCGGCGATGAGCGGCAGGGCGAGCAGGGCGCCGGATGCCTCGCCGAGGCGCAGGCGCAGGTCGAGCAGCGGCTCGAGGCCGAGCTCGGCGAGCACGAGCGCGTGGCCGGGCTCGGCCGAGCGGTGCCCGGCGATGAGCGCCTCCGCGACGATCGGGTCGAGGCCGATGGCGGCGAGCGCCGCTGCGCTGACCGCATAGCCGTCGAGTACGACGGGCAGGCCCAGGCGTGCCGACTCGATCGCCGCGCCGGCGAGCGCGGCGAGCTCGAGGCCGCCGACGGCGCGCAGCGCCTCGCGGGCGGGGAGCGGGGTGCCGTGGCGCTCGAGCGCTGCGGCGACGACTCCACGCTTGCGCTCGAGGCCGGCGGCGTCGAGCCCCGTGCCGCGTCCGACGGTCAGCGAGGGGTCCGCGCCGGTGAGCGCGCAGACGAGCGCCGCGGTCGTGGCGGTGTTGCCGATCCCGATCTCGCCGAGCACGAGGCAGTCGACGCCGCGCGCGGCGAGCTCGCCGGCGAGCCGCGTGCCCGTCTCGATGGCCGAGTCGAGCTGCGCCGGGGTCAGCGCCGGGCCGTCGAGCATGTCGGCGGAGCCCGCCGCGACCTTCTCGTCGCGCACGCCGTCAGGCGTCGGTCCGGCGAGGCCGACGTCGGCGACGAGCAGCTCGTGGCCGTCGCGTCGGGCGAGCACGCCGACGGCCGTCTCGCCGCGCGCCGCCGCCGCGGCCACCTGGGCGGACACCTGCGGGTCGAAGAGGCTGGTGCCGCGGCGTGCGTGCCCGTGGTCGGCGGCGCAGACGAGCACCCCGGCGCGCGGCCGTGCCGGCGGCGGCCCGCCGGCGATCGCGGCCCACCGCTCGATCAGCGCCTCGAGCGCGCCGAGGCTGCCGACCGGCTTGACGAGCCGGTCGAGCCGGTCGCGCGCGGCGATCGCGGCGGCGCGGTCGACCGCGGGGCGGCGGCGGGGCTCCTCGATGGCAGCCGTCTCCCTCCAGCGCTCCGGCATCACGACCGCGTCGAGCGGCATCCGCGCCGACCAGCCGGCCGCCTCGAGCCCCGGTCGCACGGGTCGCTCGTCGGGCCAGCCGACGCAGAGGTAGGCGATGGGATCGACCCGCGGTGGGATGCTGAGCAGCGCGCGCAGGTCCTCGGGGCGGTAGAAGCTGACCCAGCCGACGCCGAGCCCTTCGGCGCGCGCGGCGAGCCACAGGTTCTCGATCGCGCACGCGGTGCTGTAGACGTCGGTCTCGGGGATCGTGCCGCGGCCGAGCACCTCCGTCTCGGGGTCGCCGTGGTCGCAGCAGACGCAGACGCCGAGCGGCGCCTCGACGATCCCCTCGATCTTCTGGTCGAGGAACTGTCGAGCGCGCTCGTCGAAGCGGTCGGCCTGGCGCACCCGCTCGCGCTGGGCGAGGCGGCGCACCGCCGAGCGGGTGGCGAGGTCCCGCACCACGATCAGCCGCCATGGCTGCATCAGCCCGACCGAGGGTGCCCGGTGCGCGGCGTCGAGCACGCGGCCCAGGATGTCCTCGGGGACCTCCTCGGGCCGGAAGCGGCGGATGTCGCGCCGCTCGGCGATCACGCGGTGCACGGCGGCGCGCTCCTGCTCCCCGTAACGCCAGCCGCGCGGGTCGCCGGCGCGCTCGGCGGCGCGGGAGGCGTCGAACCCGGCCGGCGTCGGCGGCCGGCGGATGCGGTTGGAGGCGGACACGGCGTGGAACACTAGACCCGTTTCGCACAAGGACTCGCCGACCCATTAGGATGGCGCTCGTCAGCGTGGCGGTGCGAGGAACCCGGTGGAAATCCGGGACGGTCGCGCCACTGTGACCCGGACGAGCCGGTTCGGGGAGTCAGGAACTCGTCCGCCGCGAGCCCCTTCCGAGTGCGGGACGCACGATCCCGCGGAGGTGTCGCGATTGCCCACCGCCGCCGTTGCCGCTTCGCTCCTCGAGCGGAATCGAACGCACGCGTGAGGCGCCTGCTGCTCGTCCGCCACGCGGCCACGACCGCCACGCGCGTCGCCGGGTTCCCCGGCGACGAGCCGCTCGACGAGCGCGGCCGTGCGGACGCGGCACGCCTCGGCGCCGTGCTGCCCGCACGCCGTGAGGCGTTGTCGAGCCCGGCGCTGCGCTGCCGGCAGACCGCGCAGGCCGCCGGGCTGGAGGAGCCAGCGATCGAGCCCGATCTGCTCGAGTGCGACTTCGGCGCGTGGGCCGGCCGCCCGCTTGCCGACGTGCACGCGACCGAGTCGGACGCCGCGCGTGACTGGATGCTCGATCCAGACGCGCGGCCCCACGGCGGCGAGAGCCTCTCGGCGTTCGCCGGGCGGGTCGCGGGCTGGCTCGACCGCCAGGCGCGGCGCGACGGCTGCGCGGTGGCGATCACGCACGGCGGCGTCGTGAAGGCTGCCCTCGTGAGGGCGCTCGCCGCGCCGCCGGAGGCCTTCTGGCGGATCGACGTCGCGCCGCTCGCGATCACCGAGCTGCACGCCCACGACGGCCGTTGGACCGTGACGCGCGTGAACTGGGCGCCGAGCGGACCGGGGACGGCATGAGCGGGGTCGCGCTGGCCGGCGGCTGGGCGGCCGATCTGCTGCTCGGCGATCCGCGCCGCGGGCACCCCGTCGCCGGCTTCGGTCGTGCGGCGCTCGCGCTCGAGCGTGTCCTTTACGCGCCGAGCCGCGTGCGCGGCACCCTGCACGCCGCGACGCTGGTCGGTCTCGCGGCGCTCGTGGGCGAGCTGCTGGCGCGCATGTCGCGGCGCGCGCGGCTCGGGCGGGGCGTCGCGCTCGCGGCGCTCACCTGGGCGGCGCTTGGCGGGCGGTCGCTCGCGCGCGCCGGGCAGGCCCTCGCGGGCCATGTCGAGCGCGAAGACCTGGACGCCGCGCGCGGTGCGCTGCCCGGGCTGTGCGGCCGGGACCCGGCGGGGCTCGACGCCCCGGAGGTATGCCGCGCCGCGGTCGAGTCGCTGGCGGAGAACACGAGCGACGCGGTGCTCGGCGCGCTGCTGTGGGGCGCGGTCGCCGGGCCGGCCGGCGTCGCCGCCTACCGCGCCGCCAACACGCTCGACGCGATGGTCGGCCATCGCAGCGAGCGCTACGCGGCGTTCGGCTGGGCGGCGGCGCGCCTCGACGACGCGATGGGCTGGCCGGCGGCGCGCGGCGGCGCCGCGCTGACGGCGCTGTGCACGCCGCTCGTCGGTGGCTCTCCGCGGGTGGCGTGGCGCGTCCTGCGGCGTGACGGCGGCGCGCATCCGAGCCCGAACGCCGGGCGCATGGAGGCGGCGTTCGCCGGGGCGCTCGGGGTGCGGCTCGGCGGCCCTCTGGCCTACGGCGGGCGCACCGAGCAGCGGCCCGTGCTCGGCGCGGAGGGGCGGCCGCCGGACGCCGCCGACGTCCGCCGCGCCGCGCGCCTCTCGCTCGCGGTCGGCGCTGCCGCCGCGCTCACGTGCGCCGCGCTGCGGGAGGCGATCGCGTGAAGGGCGCGCTGCTTGTCTGCGGGACGCACTCCGACGCCGGCAAGTCTGTCGTGACGGCCGGCATCTGCCGCTGGCTGCAGCGCGCGGGCGTCCGCGTCGCGCCGTTCAAGGCGCAGAACATGGCGCTGAACTCGGTCGTCACGCGCGACGGCGGCGAGATCGGCCGCGCGCAGGCGGTCCAGGCCGCCGCCGCCGGCGTCGAGCCCGAGACGGCGATGAACCCGATCCTGATCAAGCCGTCGGGCGCCCGTCACAGCCAGGTCGTCGTGATGGGGCAGCCCTACGCCGACGCCGACGCGCGCTCCTACCAGCAGCTCAAGCACGAGCTGCGCCCGGTCGTCGCCGGCGCGCTGGCGGACCTGCGCGCCCGCTACGACGTCGTCGTCTGCGAGGGTGCGGGCAGCCCGGCGGAGATCAACCTGCGCCACGCCGACCTCACGAACATGGGGCTCGCGCGCGAGGCCGGTCTGCCGGCTCTGGTCGTCGCCGACATCGACCGCGGCGGCGTCTTCGCGTCGCTGTTCGGCACGCTCGCGCTGCTCGACCCCGAGGACCAGGCGCACGTCGCCGGCTTCGTGATCAACAAGTTCCGCGGCGACGGGGCGATCCTCGCGCCCGGCCTGGAGCAGCTCGAGCAGCGCACGGGCCGCCCGACGCTCGGCGTGCTGCCGCACGTCGAGGACCTGTGGATGGACGTCGAGGACTCGCTCGCGCTGGAGGCGCCGCGGCCGGAGGGGCCGGCCGTGGATGGCGGCGACACGCTCGACGTCGCGGTCGTGCGCCTGCGCTGGATGTCGAACTTCACCGACCTCGACGCGCTCGTCGCCGAGCCGGGCGTGCGCGTGCGCTTCACGCGCTCCGTGGCGGACGTCGAGCGCGCCGACCTGCTCGTCGTCCCCGGCACGAAGGGGACCGTCGAGGACCTCGAGCGCCTGCGCGCCGCCGGGCTCGACCGGGCGATCCTCGGCCGCGCGGCGGCCGGCGCGCCGATCTTCGGGATCTGCGGCGGCTACCAGCTGCTCGGCGGGTCGATCCGCGACGACGTCGAGTCGCGGCGCGGCGCGGTGGATGGGCTCGGCGTGCTGCCCGTGACGACGACCTTCACGGCCGAGAAGCTGCTGCGCCGTCGCGCCGGGCGCTGCGGCTGGCTGGAGTCCGCCGTCGGCGGCTACGAGATCCGCCACGGGCGCGTCGAGCGCCACGGCGGCGAGCCGCTGCTGCACAACGAGGGCGACGGCGAGCCCGACGGCTGCCGCGCCGGTGCGTCGCTCGGCACCTCGTGGCACGGCGCGCTGGAGCACGATGCCTTCCGCCGCGCGCTGCTCGGCTGGGTCGCCGCGGTCCGGGGACGCCGCTTCGCGCCCGGCAATGTGTCGTTCGCGGCGGCGCGGGCGGCGCGGCTCGACGTGCTCGGCGACCTCGTCGCCGACCATCTCGACACCGAGCGCCTGACCGCGCTGATCGAGGGCGGGGTCCCCGTCGGCCTGCCCACCGTCCAGACAGAGGTACGCCCGTGCTGCGCTTCGTGACGACCGCCGACACCGAGATCCTCGCGACCGCCGCCGCCGTCGAGCGGCTGCCCGACGGCTTCCCGCAGGTGCGCTGCGCGAACCCGGCCGCCGCGCTCGACCAGCAGACGTTCGTGGACGGCGTGCTCGACGGCGCGCGCGTCGTGCTGTGCCGGATCCTCGGCGGCCGTCGCGGCTGGCCGGAGGGGTTCGATCTGCTGCGCGCCGCCTGCGCCGAGCGCGAGATTCCGCTGCTCGCCTTGGGCGGCGAGCTTGAGCCCGACGCGGAGATGACCGGCCTCTCGCTCGCGCCGGCCGGCGCCGTCGCGCAGGCCGGCGAGTACCTGCGCCACGGCGACGTCGAGAACGTCGAGCAGCTGCTGCGCTTCCTCGCCGACACGTTCCTGCTCGACGGCTACGGCTTCGCGCCGCCGCGCGAGCTGCCGGACCTCGGTGTCTACACCCCGGGCGTGGGCGACGTGCCGCTCGACGACGCGCTCGCGCGCCACGACGCGGCGCGCCCGACGATCGCCGTCTGCTTCTACCGCTCCCATCGCCTCACCGGCAACACCGCGTTCGTCGACGCGCTGTGCGCGGCGCTGGAGGACGCGGGGGCGAACGCGCTGGCCGTCTGGAGCGGCACGCTGCGGCGCGGCGCGGACGGGCGCGTGCCGGCGCTGGAGCTGATCGACGGCCGCGTCGACGCGCTGCTTGTGACGATGCTCGCGACGGGCGGCTCGGGCGCCGCCGACGGGTCCGCTGCCCCGGGCGAGGGCGTCGGCGAGCACTGGCAGGCGTGGGACGCGACGGCGCTTGTCGCCCTCGACGTGCCCGTGCTGCAAGCGGTCTGCGCGACCGGCTCGCGCGCCGCATGGGAGGCGTCGGACTCCGGGCTGGCTCCGCTCGACGCCGCCACCCAGGTCGCGATCCCCGAGTTCGACGGGCGCATCCTCGGCGGCGTCGTCTCGTTCAAGGAGCGCTCCGACGCGGTCGACTCGCCGGTCGGCGTGGCGGTGCCGCGCTACGTCGCCGACCGCGAGCGCTGCGCGCGCGTCGCGCGGCTCGCCGTGCGCCATGCGCGCCTGCGCCGGCGACCCGCGGCCGAGCGCCGCGTCTCGCTGCTGCTGACGAGCTTCCCCACCAAGCACGCGAAGGTCGGGATGGCGGTCGGGCTCGACACGCCGGCCAGCGCGATCGCGCTGCTCGACGCGCTGCACGACGACGGGATGGCGGTCGAGCGGCCGTTCGCCGACGGCGACGCGCTGATGCACGCGCTGATCGCCTCCGGCGGGCACGACCCCGAGTTCCTCACCGACGAGCAGCTCGCCGCCGCGCCGCTGCGGCTGCCGATCGCGGAGTACCTGGCGTGGTATGCGACGCTGCCGGCCGCGTTGCGCACGTCGATCGAGGAGAAGTGGGGTCCACCGCCCGGGGATCGCCATGTCGACGGCGAGGACTTCGTGATCGCCGGTTTGGAGCTCGGTAACGTCGTCGTCGCGATCCAGCCGCCGCGCGGCTACGGCGAGGATCCGGTCGGGATCTACCACGACCCGGAGCTGCCGCCGACCCACCACTACCTCGCGTGCTACCGCTGGCTCGACGCGAGCTGGGGCGCGGACGCGATCGTCCACCTCGGCAAGCACGGCACGCTCGAGTGGCTGCCGGGCAAGATGCTTGCGCTCTCCGCGGCCTGCGCGCCCGACGCGGCGCTCGGCGACGTGCCGCTCGTCTACCCGTTCGTCGTCAACGACCCCGGCGAGGGCGTGCAGGCCAAGCGCCGCGCGCACGCGGTGATCGTCGACCACCTCGTGCCGCCGATGATGCGCGCCGACACCTACGACGAGCTGGCCGAGCTGGAGGCGCTGCTCGACGAGTACGCGCGCCTCGAGGTGCTGGACCCGCCGAAGCTGCCGGCGCTGGCGGCGCGCGTGTGGAGCGCGATCGAGGCCGCGAACCTGCAAGCCGACATCGGCGTGAGCGAGCGCCCCGACGACCTCGGGGCGTTGGTCGAGCACATCGACGGCTACCTCTGCGAGGTCAAGGACATCCAGGTCAAGGACGGCCTGCACGTGCTCGGCGCGGCGCCCACCGGCGAGCAGCTGCGCGGCCTCACCGCGGCGATGCTGCGGCTCGGCTCGGGCGACGTGCCGGGGCTGCGGAGCGCCGTCGGCGCGGCGTTCGGGCTCGACGAGCCCGCCCTCGTGGCGGCGCCGGGAGCGCCTGCGCCGCAAGACGTGGCCGGGTCCGACGCGTCCGCCCCCGCGGTGAGCTTCGGGACGCCGGGGATCGCCGGGCTGGTCGAGCGCTTCCGCGGCCCCGCCGCGAGCGCGGGGGATCTCGTCGACCGGCTGGAGGCCGCGCAGATGGCGCTGCTCGACGCGCTCGCCGCGCGCGACTGGGATCCCGGAGCGGCCGACGCCGTCTGCGCCGAGGTGCTCGGCCGTGCCGACGCCGCCGTCGCGCGCGTGCTGCGCTTCGCCGCGAGCGAGGTCGTCCCGCGCATCCGCCAGACGCCCGACGAGCTGACGCACGTGCTCGCCGCGCTGCACGGCCGCCACGTCCCCGCCGGGCCCTCTGGCGCGCCGACGCGCGGCCGGCTCGACGTGCTGCCGACCGGCCGCAACTTCTACTCGGTCGACCCGCGTGCGCTCCCGTCGGAGCTGTCGTGGGAGGTCGGCCAGCGGCTCGCCGACGCGCTGCTGGAGCGTCACCGCCGCGAGACCGGCGTGCTGCCGCGCATGGTCGGCCTCGTCGCCTGGGGCACCGCGGCGATGCGCACGCAGGGCGACGACGTCGCGGAGATCCTCGCGCTGCTCGGCGTGCGTCCGACGTGGCATCCCGAGTCGCGTCGCGTCACCGGGATCGAGGTCGTCCCGCTCGTCGAGCTGGGCCGCCCGCGGATCGACGTGACGGTGCGCATCTCCGGCTTCTTCCGCGATGCGTTCCCGCACCTCGTGCGGCTGCTCGACGACGCGGTCGCCGCCGTCGCCGCGCTGGAGGAGGGACCGGAGCAGAACTTCGTCGCCGCTCACGCGCGCGCCGACGCCGAGCGGCTCGCCGCCGAGCTGGGCGGCGCGCCCGCGTGGCGCCGCGCCACGACGCGCATCTTCGGCTCCAAGCCCGGCACCTACGGCGCCGGACTGCTGCAGCTGCTCGACGCGCGCGACTGGCGCGACGACGCCGACCTCGCCGCCGTGTATGAGGCGTGGGGCGGCTACGCCTACGGGCGCGGGCTCGACGGCGCGGCCGCGCACGACGCGATGCGCGAGAGCTACGCGCGCATCGACGTCGCGGTCAAGAACGTCGACTCGCGCGAGCACGACATCCTCGACTCCGACGACTACTACCAGTACCACGGCGGCATGATCGCGACCGTGCGGGCGTTGACGGGTCGCGAGCCGGCCGCCTACCTCGGCGACAGCTCCGACCCCTCGCGCGTCGTCGCACGCACGCTCGCGGAGGAGGTCCGGCGCGTGTTCCGCGCGCGCGTCGCGAACCCGCGCTGGATCGCCTCGATGATCCGCCACGGCTACAAGGGCGCGGCCGAGCTGTCGGCGACGGTCGACTACCTGTTCGGCTACGACGCGACGGCGGGCGTGGCGGAGGACTGGATGTACGAGCAGGTCGCCGAGCGCTACCTGCTCGACGACGACGTCGCGGCGTTCATGGCGCGCTCGAACCCGTGGGCAGCGCGCGGGATCGCCGAGCGGCTGCTGGAGGCGGCCGAGCGGGGGATGTGGGCCGAGCCGGCGGACACGACGCTCGATGGCATCCGCGCCCGCTTCCTCGCGCTCGAGGGCGAGTTGGAGGAGGCGGGGGCATGAGTGCATTCCCGCTCAGCGCGATTGTCGGCCAGCACGCGCTGATCGAGGCGCTGCTCGTCAACGCCGTCGCGCCGGACGTCGGCGGCGTGCTCGTGCGCGGTGAGCGCGGCACCGCGAAGTCCACCGCCGTGCGCGCGCTCGCGCCGCTGCTGCCGCCCGTCCACGCCGCCGAGGGACAGCCGTTCGCGTTCGCCCCCGGTGAGCTGGCGCCCGGTGGGGTCGTGCCGGTCGACGCCGCCAGCGCGCCGCGACCCGCGCCGCTCGTCGAGCTGCCGCTCGGCGCGACGCTCGACCGGCTCGTCGGCGCGCTCGATCTCGGCCGCGCGCTCGCGGGCGAGCCGGCGTTCGAGGCAGGGCTGCTTGCGCGCGCCCACCGGGGGATCCTCTACGTCGACGAGGTCAACCTGCTGCCCGACCATCTCGTCGACGCCTTGTTGGACGCCGCCGCCTCGGGCGTCGCTCGCGTCGAGCGCGAGGCGGTCTCGGCCGCGCACGCGGCGCGCTTCCTGCTCGTCGGCACGATGAACGTCGAGGAGGGCGAGCTGCGCCCGCAGCTGCTCGACCGCTTCGGGCTCGGCGTCGAGGTGACGGCACCGCGCGACCCGGCGCAGCGCGCCGAGATCGTCCGCCGCCGCATCGCGTTCGAGCAGGACCCGCAGGCGTTCTCGGCCCGCTGGAGCGACGCCGAGCAGGCGCTCGCCGCCCGCATCGCCAGCGCGCGCGGGCTGCTGCCAAGCGTCCGCCTGCCGGAGCGCGAGCTGCTGCGGATCACCGGCGCCTGCGCCCAGCTCGGCGTCGACGGCGTGCGTGGCGACATCGTCTCCGCCCGCGCCGCCTGCGCGCTCGCGGCGCTCGATGGCGCCGAGGAGGTCGCCGAGTCCCACGTGCGTCGCGCCGCCGCGCTCGCGCTCGCGCACCGCCGTCGTCGCGACCCGCTCGACGGGCACGAGCCCGACGCCGAGGAGCTGGAGCGCGCGCTCGACGGCGAGGATCCCGACGACGAGCCGCCGGCCGGAGGGAACGGCCGCCCGGCGACGCCGTCGGCGCCCGGGGACGCGCCGGAGCGGTCGCCCGCGGGCAAGGGCGCCGGAACAGGTGCCGTAGCCGAAGGCGCACCGAGCCCGCAGGCCCGCTCGCGCGAGCGCCGCGACCCGCCGGCCCCGGCCGTGCTTCCGCGCGACGCGCTCGCGCTCGACGGCACCGGCAGCGGCCCGCGTGGCCGCCGCGCCCGCACGCGCGGGCGCGAGGCCGGGGCGATCGACAGCCGCCCGGTGGGGGGCGGGTGGGACGGGGTTGGCGACGTCGCGCTCGTCGCCTCGCTGCGCGCGCGACTGCTCGGCGGCGGCGCGCATCTGCACGAGCACGTCCGCGCCGGACGTGAGGGCGCGTTCGTCTGCCTCGTCGTCGACGCGAGCGGATCGATGGGCGCGCGCCGTCGGCTCGCGCGCGTGAAGGGCGCGCTGATCGCGCTGCTGCGCGACGCCTACGCGCGCCGCGACCGCGTCGCGGTGATCGCCTTCCGCGACAGCGCCGCGCGGCTGCTCGTCGCGCCCGGCGCGCCGCTGGAGCGCGCCGCGGTCGCGCTGCGCGAGCTGCCGACCGGCGGGCGCACTCCCCTCGTCGCGGGTCTCGACGCCGCCGAGCGGTTGATCCGGCGCGAGGCGCTGCGCGAGCCCGGCCGACGCGCGATCGCCGTCGTGCTGACCGATGCCCGCCTGGAGGACCCCGCCGGCGCGATCCCGCGCGCGGCCGCGCGGCTGGGCCGTGCGGCCGGCGCCGTACACGTCGTCGACACGGAGGACGGCCCGGTGCGGCTCGGCCTCGCGGCGCAGCTCGCCGCCGCGGCGGGCGGCCGCGTCCACCGGCTCGCACCCCCACCCACGATCGTCCGGAGGGCCGCATGACCGACACCGGCACGCCGCTCGCTCGCCACGGCGGGGACGAGGTCGACGTCCCGCATCGCCCCGGCGACAAGGGCAGCGCCGAGCCCAAGCGCCGCAAGCCCCGCGACAAGCCGCTGGTGATCGTCGTCACCGGCACGGGCAAGGGCAAGAGCACGTCGGCGTTCGGCATGCTGCTGCGCTCGTGGGCGCGCGGTCACCGCTGCGGCGTCTTCCAGTTCGTCAAGTCGGGCAAGTGGAAGGTCGGGGAGGCGAAGGCCGCCGCAGCGCTGGGCGGGATCGACTGGGAGAAGATGGGGGACGGCTGGTCCTGGCTCTCCCGCGACCTCGACGAGTCGGCCGACAAGGCGCGCGAGGGCTGGGCCGAGGTCAAGCGCGCGATCGCCGCCGAGCGCTACGAGTTCCTGCTGCTGGACGAGATCACCTACCCGATCAAGTGGGGCTGGATCGACGTCGCCGACGTGGTCGCCACGCTGCGGGACCGGCCCGGCTTCCAGCACGTCGTGATCACCGGCCGCGACGCCGCGCCGGAGCTGGTCGAGCTGGCCGACCTCGTCTCGGAGGTCGTCAAGGTCAAGCATCCGATGGACGCCGGGATCCGCGCGCAGCAGGGGATCGAGTGGTAGACGTCCTCGTGATCCTCGACGGTGCGAGCGAGCCGCTCGGAGCGGAGCCGACGAGTCTCGAGCTGGCATGCACGCCCGCGCTCGACGCGCTCGCCGTCGCCGGGACGCTCTCGCGCCTGCGGACCGTCGCGCCCTGGCTCGAGGCGGGATCGGAGGCGGCGATCCCGGCGCTGCTCGGCTGGATCCCGCACGCGCCCGTCGACCGCGGCGCCGTCGAGGCCGCGGCCCATGGGATCGAGCCCGCGCCCGGCGAGCGCGCCTGGCGGGTCGACGTGTCGACCGCCGCCGGTGAGCGTGCCGACGCCGTGACGACCCGGTGCGCCGCCGCCGAACTGCAGGCGGGCGCCCCGCGCCACCGGGTCCGTCCGCTCGCCGGCCACCGGCTGCTCATGACCGGCCCGCCGCCGCTGCCCGCCGCGGCATGCCGGCCGCGGCTTGCCCCGTGGCCCGAGGGCGCCGTGCCGCCGCGGCTGCTCGGTCGGGGGACGGTCGTGATCGGTGCGCGCGGAGCGGCGATCGGCGTCGCGCGGCTGATGGGCGCGGCGACCATCGTGCCCGCGGGCACGACCGGCCAGCCGGGCAGCGACCTGGCGGCCAAGGCTGCGGCTGGCGTCACTGCGATCGAGGGGGGCGCCGGGCGAGTCGTCGTCCACGTCGGCGGCCCCGACGAGGCCGCCCATGCCTGCGACCGCGCGGCGAAGATCGCCGCAGTCGAGCAGGCCGACCGCGACCTGATCGCGTCGCTCGCCGCGGCGGTGCGCGCGGCTGACGGAACGCTCCGCGTCTGCCCCGACCACGGTTGCGACCCGGCGACCGGCGCGCACGACGCCGCGCCCGTTCCCTGCCTCGACTGGTCCGGAGGCGACGGGCCAGCGACGGGACGCCGCCTGACCGAGCGCGCCGTCGCCGAGCTGCCCGTCGTCGAGCTGGCCGGCATCCTGCAGGCGGAGGCGGCGTGATCCCGCGCGTCGTGGTCGCCGGCACGAGCTCCGGCGCCGGCAAGACGACGGTCTCCTGCGGCCTGATCGGCGCCCTGCGCGCTCGCGGCCTCGTCGTGCAGGGCTTCAAGGTCGGCCCCGACTACATCGACCCCAGCCACCACGCGCTCGCGTCCGGCCGCCCCGGCCGCAACCTCGACGCCTTCCTCAGCGGGCCGGAGCTGATCGCGCCGCTCCTGCGTCACGGCGGCGAAGGAGCGGACCTCGCGGTGATCGAGGGGGTCATGGGGATGTTCGACGGCGCGTCGGGCCGCGGCGAGCTGGCCTCCACCGCGCATGTCGCGAAGCTGCTCGACGCGCCCGTGCTGCTCGTCGTCGACGCCGCCGCGATGGCACGCTCGGCGGCGGCGATCGTCCACGGCTATCGCACGTTCGACCCCGACGTGAACGTCGCGGGGGTGATCTTCAACCGCGTTGGCTCCGACCACCACGAGCAGCTGCTGCGCGAGGCGCTCGCGCCGCTCGACGTGCCCGTGCTCGGCGCGCTGCGCCGCGACGAGCGCGTCCTCACCCCCGAGCGCCACCTCGGCCTCGTGCCGGCCGGCGAGCGGGAGGAGCGCTCGCGCACGGCGCTCGACGAGCTCGCCCAGCTCGCCGCACGCCACGTCGACCTCGACGCGGTCGAGCGGCTCGCGCGCGCGGCGCCCGCCGTGCCCGGGCCCGCGTGGAGCCCCGCGCCGACCGACCCGCCGGCCGCCGGCGCGCGCGTCGCGATCGCCCGCGGTCCCGCCTTCTCATTCCACTACGAGGAGAACCTCGAGCTGCTGGCCGCGGCTGGCGCCGAGCTGCTGCCGTTCGACCCGCTGCGCGACGAGGCGCTGCCGCCGGACGCCGGCGCGCTCGTGCTCGCGGGCGGCTTCCCGGAGGTGTTCGGCGCGGAGCTGGCGGCGAACGCGCGGCTGCGTGCAGCGGTCGCCGCGTTCGCCGCCGCCGGGCGGCCGATCCTCGCCGAGTGCGGCGGGCTGCTGTATCTCTGCCGGGAGCTGGACGGCCACGCGATGTGCGGCGTGCTGCCGGCACGCGGTCGGATGACGGGCCGGCTGACGCTCGGCTACCGCGAGGCGGTCGCGGCGACCGCGACGCCCTGGCTCGACGCCGGCGAGCGCGTGCGCGGCCACGAGTTCCACTGCTCGCAGGTGGAGCCGCTCGACGGCGCTTCCCCGCATGACGCTGCCTGGACGCTGTCGGCGCGCGGGGCCGAGCGGCGGGAGGGCATCGTCGCCGGTGCGCTGCACGCCAGCTACCTGCATGTTCACTGGGCCGCGCATCCCCATCTGGCGCTGCGGCTCGCGCACGCGGTGCGATCCGTCCCCACCCGCCCGGTCGCCGCGTGAGCCTCACGCTCGTGATCGGCGGGACCCGCTCCGGCAAGAGCGCGCACGCCGAGCGGCTCGCCCGCGCGAGCGGCCTGCCGGTGCGCTACGTCGCGACGGCCGACGGCGCCGATCCCGGCATGGGGGAGCGGATCCGCGCGCACGCCGCGGGACGGCCTGCGGACTGGACGACGGTCGAGGCCGGCGCATCGCTCGCCGACGCGCTGCGCGACGCCGCCGGGACGTGCGTGCTGCTCGACGGGCTCGGGCCGTGGATCGCGTCGGCGCTGCACCGGGCGGGGGCGTTCGAGGACCCCGCGCCGGAGACGCTTCGGCGCGTCGCGGACGAGCTGCTCGCGCAGGTCGACGCCGCCGTGCGCGCGACGGAAGGCGCCGCCGCGATCGTCGTCGCGGAGCAGGCAGGGGAGGGCGTGCTGCCGCCGGACGCTGCCTCGCGCGCGTGGCTCGACCTGCTCGGCGAGGCGACGCAGCGGTTCGCCGCGCACGCCGCTCGCGTCGAGCTGGTCGTCGCCGGGCGGGCGCTCGCGCTCGCCACCGTGGCGCGCGACGCGACCACGGTGGCGCCCGCGAGGGCAACGCCTCACGCGCACGCCGACGCCCGTGAGCACGACCTGCGCCGCCACGGCGACCGCGACGTGCGCCCCGGCGACGCGAACCACGCCGTCAACGTCGTCGCCGGCGGGCCGCCGGACTGGCTGAGGAGCGCGCTCGAAGGCGCGCTCGCAAGCGACGCCGGGCGCTACCCCGACGAGCGCGAAGCGGTCGCCGCGCTGGCGGCGCTGCACGCCCGCGCGCCCGCGGAGGTCGTGCCGACGAACGGCGCCGCCGAGGCGTTGTGGCTGCTGCCCGTCGCGCTGCGCTCGCGGCTCGCCGCCTGCGTCCACCCCAGCTTCACGGAGGCCGAGGCGGCGCTGCACGCCCACGGCGTGCCGGTCGTGCGCGTCCTGCGCGACCCCGCCCGCGACTTCGCGCTCGATCCCACGGCCGTGCCGGAGGAGGCCGACCTCGTCGTCGTCGGCAACCCCGCCTCGCCGAGCGGCACGCTCGACCCCGCCGCGGCGCTGCTCGCGCTGCGCCGTCCAGGACGCGTGGTCGTCGTGGACGAGGCGTTCATGGACCTCGTCCCGGGCGAGCCGGCGAGCCTCGTGCGCGAGCCGCTCGACGACGTGATCGTCGTGCGCAGCCTCACGAAGGCGCTCGCGATCCCCGGCCTGCGCGCCGGCTACGCAGTGGCCGCCCCGGCGCTGGCGGTGCGCCTGCGCGGGGTCCGCCCGCCATGGTCGGTCAACGCGCTCGCGCTCGCGGCGCTCGCCGCTGCCGCGCGTCGTCCCGATGCGCTCGCCGCCGCCGCGGCCCGGGCGCAGGAGGAGCGGCTCGACCTCGCCGCGCGCCTGGCGCGGATCGACGGCGTGCGCAGCTGGCCGGCCGTCGCGAACTTCTGCCTCGTCGAGGTCGCCGATGGCCCTGGCGTCGTCGCGGCGCTGCGCGAGCGCGCGATCGCCGTGCGCCCGGCGGCCTCGTTCCCCGGGCTCGGCGCGGGCCACCTGCGCCTGACCGCGCGCACGCCGGACGAGAACGCGCGACTCGTCGCGGCGCTGGAGCAGGCGGTCGCGGCATGCGGATGAGCGCCACGGACGCGCCGCTGATCGCAGTGGTGGGGATCGGCGCCGACGGTTGGCCCGGACTCGGCGAGCAGGCGCGCGCCGCGGTCCTCGCCGCCGACGAGGTCATCGGATCCTGGCGCCAGCTTGCGCTGCTGCCCGCCGAGGTGGCGGCGGCGAAAATTGCGTTGCCGTCACCGCTCGAGTCGCTGCTCGACGAGCTTTCCGTGCGCGTCGACCGCTCCACCTGCGTGCTGGCCAGCGGCGACCCGATGCTGCACGGGATCGGCGCGACGCTCGCCCGCCGCCTGGGAGCCGAGCGCCTGCGCGTCCACCCGCATCCCTCCGCCTTCGCGCTCGCCTGCGCGCGGCTCGGCTGGCCGGCGGCGGACGTCGCGCTCGCGAGCGCAGTCGCGCGTCCGCCCGAGGTCGTCGCGCGCCTGCTGCAGCCCGGCCGCCGCCTCGTCGCGTACGCCACCGGCGAGGACGGCGCGGCGCAAGTCGCACGCGTCCTGCGCGAGCGCGCCTTCGGTCCCAGCCGCTTCGTCGTGCTGGAGCAACTCGGCGGCGCCGGCGAGCGGATCCACGACTCGACGGCCGACGCGTGGGGTGAGGGACGCGCCGATCCGCTCCATGCGATCGCGATCGAGTGCCGTGCCGTGCCCGGCACGCCGTTGCTGCCGTGCACGCCGGGCCTGCCGGACGAGGCCTTCGCGAGCGACGGCCAGCTGACGAAGCGCCACGTCCGCGCGCTCGCGCTCGCCGCACTCGCGCCGTCGCCCGGCCAACTGCTGTGGGACGTCGGTGCGGGCTCCGGCTCGATCTCGATCGAGTGGCTGCGCGCCGAGCCGTCCGCGCGCGCGATCGCCGTCGAGGCGCGCGCCGAACGCGCCGAGCGCGCCGTCGCGAACGCGCTGCACCTCGGCGTCCCGCAGCTCGAGGTCCGCACCGGCAGCGCACCCGCGGCGCTCGACGGCCTCCCGCAGCCCAACGCGATCTTCGTCGGCGGCGGCCTGACGGAGCCGCGCCTGCTCGAACGCTGCTGGGACGCGCTCGCGCCCGGAGGGCGGATCGTCGCCAACGCCGTCACGCTTGAGGGCGAGCAGCTCCTCCAAGCCGCCCGCGGCGCGCACCGCGGCACGTTGACGCGGATCGAAATCGCCCACGCCGAGCCGCTCGGCTCGTTCACCGCCTGGCGCGCCCAGCTGCCGATCGTGCAGTGGGCCGCGACCAAGGAGGACGCGTGACCATCCACTTCATCGGCGCCGGCCCGGGCGCGCCCGACCTGCTCACGCTGCGCGCGCAGCGGCTGATCGCGACGAGCCCCGTGTGCCTCTATGCGGGTGCGCTCGTCCCACCGGAGATCCTCGGCCACGCGCCCGCCGGCGCGCGGCTCATCGACACGCAGCACCTCGACCTCGACGCGATCGTCGGCGAGCTGGCGGGGGCGCACGCGCGCGGCGAGGACGTCGCGCGGCTGCACTCGGGCGACGTCTCGATCTACAGCGCCTGCGCCGAGCAGATGCGCCGGCTCGACGCGCTCGGGATCCCCTGGGACGTGACGCCCGGCGTGCCCGCGTTCGCGGCCGCGGCGGCGGCGCTGCGGCGCGAGCTGACGATCCCCGAGGTCGCGCAGACGGTGATCCTCACGCGCTACGGCCGTCGCGCGTCGGCGATGCCGCCGGGTGAGGAGCTCGCAGGGCTCGCTGCGCACGGTGCGACGCTCGTCGTGCACCTCGGCGCGCAGGCGATCGGGGAGATCGCGACGACGCTCGTCGCCCACTACGGCGAGGACTGCCCCGCCGCCGTCGTCGCGCGCGCGAGCTGGCCGGACGAGCTGATCCTGCGCGGCACGCTCGCGACGATCGCCTCGGCGGTCGAGCAGGCCGGGGTGCGGCGCACGGCGACGATCCTCGTCGGTCCTGCGCTCGCCGCCGAGGGCTTCCGCGACAGCCACCTCTACTCGTGCGACCGCGAGCGCCTCAGCAGATAGGTGTCCATGATCCAGCCCTTGCGTGCCCGCGCCTGCGCGCGCACGCGCTGGACCTCCGGCCCGGCCTCGGCGAGCGGGCCGGCGAGCAGCAGCTCGTCGGGCGTGCCGAGGTAGGCGCCCCAGTAGATGTCCACGCCCGCGGGATCCAGGCGCCGGAACGAGCAGTCGGCGTCGAGCATCACGACCACGTCGTCGGCGTCCTGCGGCCAACCGCCGGCCGCCAGCCGCCGGCCGGTCGTGATCTGCACCGCCCCGCCGACGCGGTTGAGCGGGATGCGGTGACGCGCGGTCAGGGCGTGCACGGCGCTGATCCCCGGGATCACCTCGTACGCGAGCTGGACGCGACCCGCCGCGAGCACCCGCTCGATCACGTCGATGGTGCTGTCGTAGAGCGACGGATCGCCCCACACGAGGAACGCGCCCACGCCGTCCTCGCCCAGCTCGTCGCGCAGGGGCGTCTCCCACGTCGCCGCCCGCCGCGCGCGCCAGTCGTCGACCGCCGCGCCGTACGCCGCCGTCGTGCGATCGCGCGGCGGGTCGGGCACCTCGACGATCCGGTACGACGGGTCCTCGACGAAGCGCTCGCAGATCCCGTGGCGCAGCGCGACGAGCTCGTCCGTCTCGCCGCCCTTGTCGATGACGAAGAACACCTCGACCTCGTTGAGCGCCCGCACGGCCTGCACCGTGACGTGCTCGGGATCGCCGGCGCCGATGCCGATGACCAGCAGCCGCCTCACGTGGCGAACCGAAGGTGTCGCGGATGATCTTGATCCTCGGTGGCACGGCCGAGGCGCGCGAGCTGGCGGTCGGGCTGGACGCCGCCGGCATCGGCGTCACCTCGTCGCTCGCTGGTCGCGTCGCGCGTCCACGCCTGCCTGCGGGCGAGGTGCGGATCGGCGGCTTCGGGGGGCCGGACGCGCTTGCGCGCTGGCTCGTCGAGCATCGCGTCCGTGCCGTCGTGGACGCTACGCATCCGTTCGCGGAGCGGATCTCCGCTTCCGCCGCGCAGGCCGCGCCGCAGGCCGGCGTCCCGCTGCTGCGGCTCGCGCGGCCGGGCTGGAGCGAGCGCCCCGGCGACCGCTGGACGTGGGTCGAGTCGCCGGACGAGGCGGCGGCCGCGATCCTCCGCCTGGGCGGCATGCGCGTCCTGCTGACGAGCGGGCGCCAGGGACTGGCCGCGTTCGCGGGCGTGCGCGACGCGTGGTTCCTGATCCGCTGCGTCGACCCGCCCGAGCCGCCGCTGCCGCCGCGGCATGAGCTGCTGCTCGATCGCGGCCCCTACACGCCGGCGGGGGAGCGAGCCCTCGTCGAGGCGCATGCGATCGACTTGATCGTCACGAAGGACAGCGGCGGCACGCACACCGCGGCGAAGCTCGATGTCGCGCGCGAGCGCGGCCTGCCCGTGATCGTCGTGCGTCGCCCGGCGCGGGTGGGCGGGGCCGCGTCCGTCGTGACGGTCGCGACCGTCACGGAGGCGTTCGACTGGGCGCTCGCGCGGGGTCATCCCGGGTAGCTGCGCGGGGTGTAGACGCGAGGCGGGTCGCCCCCGTTCGCGATCGTGCGCGTCGTCGAGGAGCCGACGATCAGCAGCGTGCGCATGTCGACCGCGTCGACGTCGAGCGTCGCGAGCGTCGTGACTGTGACCGACTCGTCCGCGGCGCCGACGGCGCGGGCGACGACGACAGGGGTGTCCGGCGCGCGATGTCCGCGGAGCAGCTCGACGGCGCGCTCGAGCTGCGCGCGCCGCGTGCGCGAGGCGGGGTTGTAGAGCGCGAGCACGAGGTCCGCCGCAGCCGCCGCCTCCAGCCGGCGCTCGATCGCCGCCCACGGCTTCAGCTGGTCCGACAGCGAGATCACGCAGAAGTCATGACCGAGCGGCGCGCCCACGCGCGACGCGGCCGCCTGCATCGCCGACAGGCCCGGCACGACGCGGACCTCGACGCCGGCGAGGCGCCCGTCGGCCTCGTCGACCGCCTCCAGCACCGCGGTCGCCATCGCGAAGATGCCGGGGTCGCCCGAGGAGACGACCGCGACGCGGGCACCACCCGCCGCCAGCTCGAGCGCGTGGCGCGCACGCTCCGCCTCGACGCGGTTGTCGCTCGCGTGGCGCCGCTGGCCGGCGCGGGCCGGCACGCGCGCAAGGTACGGCGCGTAGCCGACCAGGTCGTCCGCCGCCGCCAGCTCCGCACGCGCCTCGGGCGTGAGCCACTGCGCGCCGGCCGGGCCGAGCCCGACGACGGCGACCGAGCCAGGGCCGGGGCGCTCGTTCGCGCGTGAGGCGGCGCGGTCGGCCGTCGGCACGAGCACGAGCGACATGTACGGCACCTCGCCGTCGACCTCGGCGAGCGGCGCGAGCCGCTCCTGCGGCGTGCTGGCGCGCTCGACGTAGACGCCGCGCGCCGCGACGCCGGCCCGCTGCGCCGCCTCGCGCACCTTCGGGAACGTGCGCCCGAGCTTCATCACGACGGCCGCGTCGGCGTCGCGCAGCCGGTCGGCGAGCACGTCGGCGGGCAGCGTCCCCGGCAGCGCCATGAAGACGTCGTCGCGCTTGACCAGCGGCGTCCCGGCGGCCGCCGCGGCGGCGCTGAAGCCGGTGACGGCGGGGATCACGGTCGTCTCGTAGCGTGGTGCGAGCCGCTCGTGGAAGTACATGTAGGAGCCGTAGAAGAAGGGATCGCCCTCGCACAGGATCGCGACGTCGCGGCCGGCGTCGAGGTGGACGGCGAGCTCGGCGGCCGCGGCGTCGTAGAACTCGGCGAGCGCCGCCTCGTAGCCGCCGGGGTGCTCGGTCAGCTCGGTCGTGACGGGGAATCGCAGCAGCACCTCGGTCTGCCCTTCGCGCAGATGCGGCGCGGCGATCCGCCGCGCGACGCTGTTGCCGTGGCGCGCGCTCGGGTAGGCGATCACGTCGGCGGCGGCGATCGCGCGCATCGCCTTGAGCGTCAGCAGCTCCGGGTCACCCGGGCCGACGCCGACGCCGAGCAGGCGTCCCGCCGATGTGGCAGCGGCGCTCACTCGGCCGCGCTCGCGAGGGCGTTGATCGCGCCGGCGGCGATCGCGCTGCCGCCGCGCCGGCCGTGGACGACGAGGTGCTCCAGCGCCGCCGGGTGCTCGGCGAGCGCGACCTTCGACTCGACCGCGCCGACGAAGCCGACCGGCACGCCGATCACCGCGGCCGGGCGATCGGCGCCCTGCTCGACCAGCTCCAGCAGCCGGAAGAGCGCCGTCGGTGCGTTGCCGACGACGACCAGCGCGCCGGCCAGCCGCTCGCGCCACAGCTCCATCGCCGCGGCGGTGCGGGTCGTCGCCAGCTCGGCGGCGAGCGCCGGCACGCGCGGGTCCGACAGCGTGCAGAGCACCTCGTTGTCCGCCGGCAGGCGCAGGCGCGTGACGCCGGAGGCGACCATCGAGGTGTCGCAGAGGATCGGCGCGCCGGTGCGCAGCGCGCCCTCCGCGGCGGCCGCGAAGCCGGCCGAGGCGGCGACGTCGCGCGTCAGGTCGACCATCCCGCACGAGTGGATCATCCGCACCACCACGCGCTCGAGCAGCGGGTCGAGCCCGTCGAGGTCCGCCTCGGCGCGGATGATCGCGAACGACCGCAGGTAGATCTCGGCGCCGTCGCGCAGGTAGGCGCTCATCGCGCGGACACCTCGGCCGCGAGGAGCTCCACCGCGTCCTCGAGCGTAGCCACCGTGCGCCGGCGGTCGCCCATGCTCACGGCGAGCCGTTCCCCCTCGGCTGCGACGCTCAGCGTCGCATCGCGCGGCTCGCCGCAGCGGCGCTCGCAGGCCGACCAGTGCTCGGCCGGCATCCCGTGCGTGCGCTGCCCAGCCCGACGGGCAGCGGCGGCGCGCACGTCGAAGCGCGCCTTGGCGCACGCTCCCATGCCTGCGCAGGCGGACAGGGCCGCCCAGCCGGAGTCTGGCGCAGGCACGAGGTCGCACGCCGCCAGATCGCGCTGTGCTGCGTCCGCCTCGCGAGGGAGGACGTCGAGCACCGTGACGGTTCGCCACGGGGAGATCCGCACATCCCCCCACCGAGCCGCGAGAACGGCGAGCCGTTCCGCCGCGCCGGGTTCGAGGCGCCCGAGCGGCGCGAGCGCCGTGACGGCGACGCGGCCGTCGCGCTGGCGCGCCACCCCCTGCGCGAGCCGCGGCGACCTGCGCGCGACGCTCGCAGGCTCGAGCCGCGCGCCGAGCCGTCGGGCGATCCCGGCGCCGCCGTCGGGCAGCTCGCGGATGCGCCACGCCGCTGTGCAGGCCGCCGCGCTCTCGTCGAGGAACGCGCGCGCGGCCGCGACTGCGACTGCGGCCGCCTCCGCGGGCGCGACCCGCACCGTCGTCGGCACGCCCGCCAGCAGCAGGACGAGCGTCTCCGCGTCCACCGCGGCGAGTGCCACGTCGGCGTCCCGGCTGAGTGCGAGACCGCTGCCGTCGTCGACGGCGAAGAGGAAGCGGCCGGGCAGCTGCGCCAGCACGGGGTCGTCGCAGACCCCGCGGTCGAGCTCCCGCACGATCGCGTCCGTTCCGGCGTGCGCGTGCGGGTGGCGGCCGTCGAGGGGGCTGGCCAGCACGTTGCGCACGCGGTCATGCACCGGCGAGGGAAGGAGCCCCGCGTCCGCGAGCAGCCGCGCCAGCGGGGCGCCGGCGTCCGCCGGCAGCCCGCGCACCTGGACGTTCGCACGTCCGGTCAACTCGACGAGCCCGCTGCCGAGCGCGGCGGCCGCGGCGATCGCCTCGAGCTGGGCGGGGGACAGTCGTCCACCGGGCACGCGCACGCGCGCGAGCGCGCCGTCCTCGGCGGCGTGCAGGCGCAGGAGCCCGGGGCAGGCGTCCTCCGGTGCCGACCGTGGTGGGAATCGGGCGCCCCCTTGGGGGCCGGGGGCGAGCGCCTCGTGTGCGGCGGTGGTCCTCATGACGAAGCTCGCTCGTCGCGCGCCGCGAGCGCCCGGCGACGTGCCCACGGCCTCCGGGGCACGAGCGCTCGGCCGCTCATCGCCCGCTGCGCCGTCCCCGCGAACACGAGCCCGACCGTCGCCCACAGCACCACCTGCATCCCGACCGACGCCTCGCGGAAGCGCCACAGCGTCTCGGCCGGGAACGCGCGCGGCACCTCGTGGACGCCCGGCAGGGCGAGCGCGGCGACCACGACGACCGCCAGATACACGGCGCACCCGAGCAGCGTCGCCGTCGCCGCGGAGCGCCGGCGCGCCAGCGTCATCCGTACGCGCACCGCGGCAAACGCGGCGAGCAACGAGCAAGCCAGCATCACGGCGTAGAGGTCCGTGCGCCGGCCGATCGTGTCGGGATGTCCGACCGACGGCGGGTTTGCCGGGTACTTCACGAACGGCACGAGGAAGACGACGACGAACGCGCCGATGGCGAGCCACAGCGCCGTCCGGGCCGGGCTCGCGGCTGCGACGCGTCCGTACGCGGCGGCGAACGCGAGCGCGAAGAGCCCGCCGAGCGCCAGCCCGTAGACCGCGGCGGCGGTCAGCAGCCCGACGCTGCGCTGCACCGAGCGCGGCACCAGCACGGGCTCCGGGCGCTCGTGCGCGGCGTGCGCCTGCGCGCGCTCGAACGCGACGGCACGGTCGATCGCCGGCTCGCCGGCGAGCGTTGCGAAGCCTGTCGCGAGCAGGCCGCCGCCGAGGCCGGCGAGCAGCCCGCACACCAGCAGGGTGCGCAGCATGACGCTCGCCGCGCTAGTGGCAGGGGAAGCCGAGCAGATGCCGCCCGTCGTGCAGCCACTCGTGCAGCATCTTGCCCGGCACCAGCGACAACGCGCCCTGGTCCCCGGCGACGAGGTAGACGAGCAGCAGCAGCGCTGCGGCGAACAGCGCCCACGGCGCCAGCTCGCGGAGCGAGATCGCCGGCGGATGGATCGCCTCGAAAGCGGGCGGCGAGACGGCGATGACGTCGGACATCAGAACCTCCATGGGGATTGCGCGTCCCCTTCCAGCGGGTTTCGGCGATGGCCCGAGTCTCCTGACTCCCGGATCGACGCCTGTCCTCCGCCTTCCCACCCAGCTTGGGCAGTGGCCTCGTGGAGACGGCTCTCCGGTCACAGTGGCGCGACCGCGCCGGACTCACACCGGCTTCCTCGCACCATCGCTGCTTATACGGCGCGGAAGTCTACGTCACTCGACGCGCTCTCGGTGTCGCTCCTCTCCGCAGGACGCTCCCGGTCCGCGCCGGGTGCCAGAGATCTCGGCGACATCGGCGGCGCGTTCGGCGACCACCTGGCCCTCGGCGGTGAGCTTGCAGCAGCAGCGGGGTCGGACGGGAGGCGCCGACGACGCCTGGCCCGTGTCCAACGACCTACGAGTGCGAGCCATGCGCAAAGGCGCTGCTGCACACCTGGATACCGTCCAATCTCACCACCGGTCCTCCGACTGCGCGACCCTCCCGACTGACTGCTGATTCGCAACAGGCCCCGCCCTGCGATTGGCATGGGCGGCGCCGGGGTCGGGACGGCCCTGCGGCTTCGACGGTCGCGAAGGCATCTGAGCGTGCAGTCGGCGTCGGTCGCGTGTCACTCGCTTGATTTACAGCATTTCAGTGATACACTTCACCTCTCTCCTCCCGGGGGACGGAGAGGCAGCGGCGTGTCACGTTGCCGAAGGTCGAGTGTCGCTCGTCCGATGGCGGGTGAAAGGAGGTCCACGTAGCGACCGGCGATCCGTGGCGGCGCTTCGCCGTTGCTCGCATCATCGACATCGCGAGCTCACCGTGCTCGCGAGCGAGCAAAGGACCGCACGACGATGTGTACGCGTATGAGGATCGGGCTTGCCGGGCTGTTGGGGGCGGCCCTGATGTGCATTGCCGTCGCCGGCGCGTCGGCAAGCAGGATGCAGGTCACGAACTACGAATTTCCGTTCGAGATGGCGTGATCGTCACTCGAATTCGAAGTCGCAAGAGTGGCGACGGTCAGCTGCCCTGTCACGCTCAACGGGTTTCTCGAAGGCGCGACGTTCACCAAGACGGGCGGCTTGCAGATCGGGAAAGTCGTCGAAGCGCGAGTCGGGACATGTACCGGCGGAAGCGTCAGAGTCCTAACCGAAACGCTTCCGTGGGCGGTGGACTACTCGTCGTTCAACGGGACGCTACCGAACATAACCGGAGTCGGGCTGACGCTCATCGGTCTGTCGGCGTTGATAAGTCCGAGAGAACAGCCGGAATGCCTATTGTCGACGGAATCGAGACATCCGGGTCGTGTAACCGCAAACGTCACGAGAGAAGCCGGTGGTCTGTTGACGATACCGACGGCGAGACTGGATGAAACGACATCGATACCGCTGAGAGGCGGTCTCATGGAAATCTGCACGACGTCCGAAGCTGACTTGAAGGGCAGCGGAAGAGAGCAGACGGAAACGGAAACGCCTGTCGGGACGGTCAGACTAATATGAGGGAGGGGGATGAGGTCATGCGTCTTGAGAGAGTGAAACGGTTGACGGCGGCGCGGCAGCCACTTGCCTTGCTGCTCGCGGTGTGTGCGGTGTTGGCGATCGCCGCGTGCTCGGCGCCCCCGCTCAACACCCTGCCGCTGCGACCTGAAGAAGACCACCACGTGTTGCTGCTCAATCAAACAGTGACGATCACGTTCACCAATAGATCACCCGCGGGGGTGACAGTCGCCGGCATAGAATGGGATCCACGCGGGCAGACGATCTTCGAAGTGCCCACGAATGGATGCATCGCCACCATAGCTGCGAATGGGACGTGCACGCTCAGAATCAGAAAGATCAGAGAAGGCAACGTCAACGTCTGGCTCTACCTCGGCAACGCGAACAGGCGACCGCTTGGCGGCGTGATAGTGAGATAAGTTAAGCGCCAAACGCTCCCGCTCGACCCGCGCGGCCGGCGGGAGCGTGCCGGGTCGTCGTCGCGTCCGGATTGCCGGCGCGGCGGCGAACCGGCGGCTCGCCAGCCCGCCGGCTCACGCGGTCGGCACCAATTCGCAGGTGACGGTGCGCAGCCCAGCCGCGGCAGGCAGACAAGATGCGCTCACGGTGCCAGAAGAGCGCGCTCATCCGGGCATTGGACGACAGAAGGCAGCGCTGACGGTGCCAGCTATCGTCCCGCGCCATGCGCGAGCTCGAGATCCGCGGCGAGGTGATCCGCCTCGGCCAGCTGCTGAAGCTGGCTGGGCTCGTCGGCTCCGGCGCGGAGGCGAAGGTCCTGCTCGCGGACGGTGCGGTCAGCGTGAACGGCGAGCCGGAGGAGCGGCGCGGGCGTCAGCTCCGTCGCGGGGACGTCATCACTGCGGCGGGGGAGCAGATCCGCATCGTCTAGCCCGGCGGACGTGCGGCGCACGGCGGGCGCCGCGGCAGCCGCGCTATCTGCGCATCAAGGGCTCGAGCCGCTGCAGCACGTCGAAGTAGCGCACCGGCGCGATCCGCGTGAGCAACGACAGGAAGCCGGCATCCGGCCCGACCAGGATGCGCGCCTTGCCGCGCTCGACGCCCGTGTGGATGATCTCCGCGGCCTGCTCGGGCGAGGTGCGCGCGACTCTTCTGAAGTCGCGTCTGAGCACGCTGTGATCTCTGTTGCCGCGGTCGTCGACGTGGAAGCGCGCGTGCTCGACGATGTTCGTGTCGATCCCGCCGGGGTGGACGGCCACTGCGTCCACGCCCGTCTCGCGCAGCTCGTGGCGCAGCGCCTCGGTGTAGCCGCGGACCGCGAACTTCGAGGCGCAGTAGGCGCTCTGCGTCGGGAAGCCGATGAGCCCGAAGACGCTCGAGACGTTCACGATCGCGCCCGCGTCCTGCTCCAGCAGGATCGGCAGGAACGCGCGCGTGCCGTGGATCACGCCCCACATGTTCACGTCGATCACCCACTCGTCGTCCTCGTGGGCGGCGTCGGCCGCGGTCTGCGAGACGGTGACGCCCGCGTTGTTGAAGACCATCGCGAGCGGCGCCGGCGCCCACTCCTGCACCTCCGATGCGAACGCCATCTGTCCGCCGCGGTCGCGCACGTCGAGTCTGCGTGCGAGCAGCGGGCCGTCGATCGTGGAGGCCGTCTCCTGAAGGTCCTCCTCGTTCCAGTCGCAGATCGCGACGGGACAGCCGTGGCGCGCGAGCCGCTGTGCCATCGCGCGGCCTATGCCGGACCCCGCGCCGGTGATCACGGCCGTGCGGCCGGAGACGATCGTTCCCTTCGCCATGTGCGTCAGCTCCTCAAGCGCTTCATGAGGGGCGGCACCTTCGCACGCGCCGGGCTCGTCGTGCGCCGGTGGCGCGTCGCCGCGCGGGCACCACGGGTCCGTCCCGTGCGCCGGGTCGCGGGGCGCGGACACGGCGTCTCGCCGCTGCCCGCGCGCGTCCGGTGAGGCGCCGGGCAGCTACCCGGTCGCGCCGGCCGTCTGGCCGCCGCCGCCGCCGACGCCTCTCGGCTGCTGCCGGGTGACCTGCACCAGCACGACGTCGAAGTACGTCGTCGCGCTCTGCAGTTCCGGGTTCGTCGTGAAGCCGAGGCTGGGCGGGATGAGTATCCGGCGGCGACCGCCGACTCTCATGCCGGGAATGCCCTGCCACCAGCCGTCGATGACGACGCCGTGTTCGATCTGCGTTTCGAACGGTCTTCTCTTGTGCCACGCCGCTTCGATCGGCTTGCCCGTGACCCAGTTGGTGGCTATGAATTCGAAGATCCCTCTGTCGCCGGCGTGGATCTCCGGGCCGGTGCCCACTCTCACGTCTCTGACGATCAGCTGGTCGACTCTCGCCCCCGGGTGCGGGCCCGGGCTTCTCGGCTGCGAGGCCCGATTGATGTAGTGCATGATCGTCTGCTGCGTGGTCGTGCCCGTCGTCGCTGCCTGTTCGTTGCTCCCGCTCGTCGGCGATCCCGAGCCGCAGCCGGCGACGACGAGCATGACCGCGATGGCGGCACCGCAAAGCGTGAGGCGCATCCCTCAAATCCCCCAATCCGACGCATTCCCCTGATACGTGCAGGGGCGAACCTACCTGAGCCCGCGGCCTCGATGCGCTGGTAGCGACGGATCGGTCATGCGACGGACGTCGCGCGCGAGCTCAGCGGAAGCGGCCGGGCTGCCACAACGGCTCGTCGCCCTCGACGGCGCCGCGGCTGAGGATGAACAGCAGGTCGGAGAGCCGGTTGAGGTAGCGCACGACCTCCTCGCCGAGCTCCTCGCCGCAGACGATCGCCGCCCGCTCGGCGCGGCGGCAGACCGTGCGGCAGACGTGCAGCTGCGCGGCCGCCGGCGACCCGCCGGGGATCACGAACGATCTCAGCGCGGGGAGCGTCGCGTTGACCTCGTCGCAGCGCTGCTCGAGCCAGCTCGTCTGCTCGGCGCTCACGCGCAGCCGCGTGCGGTCGCCGCCGTGCGGGACGGCGATGTCGGCGCCGACGTCGAACAGGTCGTTCTGGACGTGCTGCAGCCACTCGCGATAGCGCTCGGGCATCGCGGCGGCCGTCAGCGCGACGCCGAGGTGGGCGTTCAGCTCGTCGACGGTTCCGTAGGCCTCGATTCGCGGGTGGGTCTTCGGCACGCGGCTCATGTCGCCGAGGTGCGTCTCGCCCTTGTCGCCGTGGCGCGTGTAGATGCGCGTGAGGTTGACCATCCGCGCGACGGAGTCTAGATCCCGGACGCGATCCGGCGGCGCGGCCGGTAGCATCCGCGCCGTTCAAGGTCGGTGGCAATGGGAAGTCCGGTGTGAATCCGGCGCGGACCCGCCACTGTCATCGGGGACGCTCACCGCACGCGCAGCGTGACTGCGCAGGCCACTGGGGGGCACCGCCGCCCGGGAAGGCGCGGGGAGTAGGCCCGAGAGCCAGGAGACCAGGCCTCCGACCGCACAGGTTCCATGCGCCCTCGCGGAAAGGGGTGGCTGAATGTCTCGCAGGATCATCGGCTCCGTCGTCGGAGCGCTCGCCGCAGCGAGTCTCGTGGCGCCGGTCGCGCATGCCGGAAAGCCGGCCAAGGTCACAGTGCGTGCGGAAGCGCCTGGCAAGACGCTCGTCGAGGCGACGCTCACGACGACGCGCGCCCAGGTCGTCAAGGACGGCAACGCCGCCCATGCGTGCACCGGCACGAGCGCCGCCGGGGCGCTCGAGCAGGCCACCGCCGGCAGATGGACGGGGTCGTGGTTCGACAGCCTCGGCTACGCGGTCAACTCGATCGGCGGCGTCAAGGCGCCGGCCGACTTCAGTGCCTACTGGGCCCTGTGGATCAACGGCAGAGTCTCGAGCAAAGGCGTCTGCGGCGCCGAGCTGCAGACGGGCGACGAGGTGCTGGAGTTCCTCTGCACGTCGACCCCCGACTTCTCGTCGTGCACGAACTTGCCGCTCGCGCTCGAGGCCACCCGCGTGCACCGCGGCAAGGTCACGCTTAAGGTCGTGCGCCTGAAGGGCGACGGCAGAAGCGATCCGGTCGCCGGGGCGACGATCAGCGGCGGAACGAAGGTCGTGAAGAGCGGCAGCGACGGACGTGCGGTCGTGACGCTGGCCGCGCCGGGCGGAGCGCTGCGCGCGACCCACGCCGGGGACGTCCCGTCTGCGCCGCTGAACTGCACGCTCGGCGGCGCCGGCGGCGCTTGCGGCAGCCATGACACGCTGCCACCGCTGCTCGCCCTGCACGGGCTGCGCGACGGCGCGACGTTCACCGCCGCCCACGCACCGCGCACGCTGCGCGGCGTCGCGCGCGACGCAGGCGGCCTCGCCGACGTCGCCATGCGGCTCACGCGTCGCAGCGCGGGCAGGTGCACGGCGTTCGACGGCGCACGCGCACGCTTCCGTCCGTGCAATGGCAGACGCGCACCGCTCGTCGACGTCGGCGGCGACACGAGCTGGTCCTACCTGCTGCCCGCGAAGCTCGCGCCCGGGAGCTACGGTCTGCTCGTCATCGCAACCGACAAGGCCGGCAACCGCACGCGCGTCACGGTCCGCTTCACCGTGGAGGCCTGACGGGTGAGGACCCCGCGCCCCCGACTCCTCGCGCTCGCCGCGCTTGCGCTCATGCTCGCCGCCGGCCTCGCCGGCTGCGGGCTCGGCGCGGGCAAGGGCGGCACCGGCGCGCGCGTGCTCGTCACGCGCGACTTCGGCGCGAGACAGCTGGGGGCGCGGATCGTCCAGGACCTGCCCTCCTCGGAGACTGCGATGCGGCTGACGGAGCGCAGCTTCGACGTCAAGACACGCTATGGCGGCGGCTTCGTGCAGTCGATCGACGGACTGGCCGGCGGGCGTCAGGACGGGCGCCCGGTCGACTGGTTCATCTACGTCAACGGCATGGAGAGCGAGGTCGGCGCCGCCGACGTCGCCCTGCACGACGGCGATCGCGTGTGGTGGGACCGCCACGACTGGGGCGCGACCCCGCACGTGCCGGCCGTCGTCGGGTCGTTCCCGGAGCCGTTCGCGCACGGCTCCGACGGCAAGCGGTACCCGGTCGTGCTGGAGTGCGCCGACGACGTCGCCGACGCCTGCAAGACCGTCTCCGAGCGGCTCGGGGCCGCCGGCGTGATTGCCGGCCGACAGACGCTCGGCACGGGCGTGGGGGAGAAGACCGTGCGCGTGCTGGTCGGCCGGTGGAGCCTGTTGCGCGGCGACCAGGCGCTCGAGCAGCTCGACCACGGGCCCGCCTCCGGTGGCGTCTACGTCCGCTTCTCCGGCGACGGGCGGAAGATGGGCCTGCTCGACCCGCGCGGCGACGTCGTCCGGACGCTCGGCGCCGGCGCCGGGCTCGTGGCGGCGACGCGCTTCGAGCAGCAGGCGCCGACGTGGGCGATCACCGGCACCGACGTGGCCGGTGTCACAGCCGCGGCGCGCGCGCTCGACGAGCAGCGCCTGCAACGCCGCTTCGCGCTCGCGCTCGACGGCTCGCGCGCGATCGGGCTGCCCGTGGTGAAGTGATGAGCGCGCGGCGCAGCGCCAGCCCGCTCCACGCCGTGCGCGCGGCGGTCGGCTGTGCGCTGTGCGCCGTGCTCGCGCTGCCGGCGCTGCTGTTCGACAGCCCGCTCGTGCTCGGCGCCGTCGCGCTCGCGGCGCTCGCGGTCGGCACCGCGGCCGGCGCCGGCCGGCAGGTGCGGCGCGCGCTGCTGTTGGCGCTCCCGTTCGTGCTCGTGATCGCACTGCTCAACCCGCTTGTCACGCGCGACGGGCTGACGGTGATCGCGCGCCTCGGCGAGGTGCCGGTCCTCGGCCGGCTCGACGTGACGCTCGAGGCGCTCGTGTACGGCGTCGTGCTCGGCATGCGCGCGCTCGCGCTGATCCTCTGCTGCGCGCTCTACGCGGCCGTCGTCGACCCCGACGAGGTGCTGCGGCTGTTCCGCCGCGTCTCCTTCCGCTCGGCGCTGACGGCGACGCTCGCGACGCGGATGGTGCCGGTGCTCCAGCGCGACGGTCGCCGCATGGCCGACGCGCAGCGCTGCCGGCCCGGCGCCGCGCCCTCCCGCGTCGCGCTCGTGCGGGCGGTCGCAGCCGGCGCGCTCGACCGCGCGGTCGACGTCGCAGCCGCACTGGAGGTGCGCGGCTACGGAACCGCGCGGCGTCCACCGCGCGTGCGGGTGCCGTGGTCGCGCCACGACGTCGCGTTCGCGGCAGTCGCCGTGGTGCTGCTCGCAACGACGGTCGGCGCCCGCGGCGGGGGCGCGGCAGCGTTCGGCGCCTACCCGGCGCTGCACGCCGATTGGCGGCTCGGCACGTGGGCGCTTGCGGCTGCGCTCGTGCTGCTGCCGCTGCTCCCGTTCGTCGACCGGCGCGGGATCGAGCCACGCGCCGCCGTCATGCAGGCGACGTGGGGGCGGCGATGAGCGTGCTCGTGCTGGAGCGGCTGACGTACGCCTACCCGGGCGCGAGCGCGCCCGCGCTCGACGACGTCACGCTCCACGTCGACGAGGGCGAGCTGATCGTGCTCGCCGGTCGCTCAGGCAGCGGCAAGTCGACGCTGCTGCGGCTCGCGAGCGGCCTCGTGCCGCACGTCCACGGCGGGACCGTCTCCGGCGCGGCGCACGTCGCCGGGATGGACGTGCGCGACCACGGGCCCGGTGAGCTCGCGGCGGTCGCCGGCTCGCTGTTCCAGGATCCGGAGACGCAGGTCGTGATGGGGACCGTGCGCAACGAGCTCGCGTTCCCGCTCGAGAACCGCGGCGAAGCTGCGGCCGCGGTCGCACGCGGCGTGGAGGAGGCCGCACTTGCATTGGGGATCGCGCACCTGATGGAGCGTCCGACGCACGCGTTGTCGGGCGGCGAGCTGCAGCGCGTCGCGCTCGCGGCTGCGCTCGTCGGCCGTCCGCGGCTCGTCCTGCTCGACGAGCCGACATCGCAACTCGACCCGGTTGCGGGCGACGAGCTGATCGGCCTCCTGCGCCGCCTCAACGAGGAGTGGGGCACCACGATCCTGCTCGCCGAGCACCGCCTCGAGCGCTGCCTCGCCGCCGCCGACCGGGTGCTCGCGATGGCCGACGGCCGCATCGCGTGCGACGCCGACCCGCAGACCTTCCTCACCTGGGCGCACACCAACGCCCCAGCGCTGGAGACGCCAGGCGCGCGCCTGATCGCCCAAGCCGGCCTCGGCCCTGCCCCAGTTGGGGTGAAGCAGGCACGGGCGACGCTGCGAGCGCACGGGGCGCTGCCGGACGGCTCGGACCCGGCGCTGCTGCGGGCGGGTCCTGTCGCGGCGCGAGGCGATTTCGCGAGCGGGGTCGCGGAATCGTCCTCCGCCGCCACCACCGGCTCCGCCGGCGGTGCCGCCGCCCGATCGGCGTCCAGATCCGCCGTACGGCTTCGCGGCGTATGGCAGGAGCCGCGCAACGCGCCGCCGATCCTCCGCGGGGTCGACCTCGTGGTCGCCCCCGGCGAGCGCGTCGCGCTGATGGGCCGCAACGGCGCCGGCAAGTCGACGCTGCTGCGCCACGTCGCCGGCCTCCAGCAGCCCACTCGCGGCAAGATCCAAACAGCAGGCCGCGTCGCGTTGCTGCTGCAGAACCCGAACGACTACCTCGTGCACGAGCGGGTGGGCGACGAGGCGCCGCCCGATGCGCTCGCCGCCGTCGGGCTCCAGGCCCACGCCGACCGCCACCCGCGCGACCTGTCCGGCGGGGAGCGCCAGCGGCTCGCGCTCGCGATCGTGCTCGGCGGGGAGGAGACGCCACCACCTGCGCTGCTGTGCCTCGACGAGCCGACGCGCGGGATGGACCGCGCCCACAAGGCGGACCTTGCGAGCCTGCTCCACCGCCTTGCGGCGAGCGGCACCGCGCTGCTCGTCGCCACGCACGACCCCGAGCTCGCCGCCGCCGTCGCCGAGCGCGTCGTGCTGCTGGCGGACGGTGCGCCGATCGCCGACGGCGCCGCCGCCGACGTGCTGGCCGGCGGCTGGTACTTCGCGACCGAGACCGCGCGGATCCTGCGCGGCGCCGGCGGCGCGCTCGACCCCGACGCGGGCGCTGCGCTCGTGCGCGCGCAACTCGCCGCCGCCCCGCCCGCCTCCGCTCCGCCCGCCGCCTTGCCCACGAGCGCCGGCGCCCCCGCGCCCGCGCGCCGCCCACTCGACCCACGCCCGACGGAGGTTCATCGCCGATGAGCTGGCAACTCGCCTCGTCCCTGCTGCTCGCGCTCGCGCTCGCCGGTGGCTTCGCCTGGTACGAGCGCTCGCACCCGTCTGCGCGCGTGCTGGCGCTCGTCGGCACGCTCGCCGCGCTCGCGGTGCTCGGCCGGATCGCGTTCGCGCCCGTGCCGAACGTCAAGCCGACGACCGACATCGTGCTGCTGGCCGGCTACGTGTTCGGCGGCGCGCCGGGCTTCGCGGTCGGCGCGGTCGCCGCGCTCGCCTCGAACCTCTTCTTCACGCAGGGGCCGTGGACGCCGTGGCAGATGGCGGCGTGGGGGGCGATCGGCGTCGGTGGCGCCGGCCTCGCCCGCGTCAGCCGCGGACGGCTCGGACGCGTCCCGCTCGCACTCGCCTGCGGGCTCGCCGGCCTCGTCTACGGCGCGATCCTCAACTTCGGCAGCGTCGTCACGTTCGGCGGCGGAGACCTCGGCCACCGCTACCTGCTCTACCAGACGACCTCGCTGCCGTGGGACCTCGCGCACGCCGCCGGAAACGTCGTCTTCTTCCTGCTCTTCGGGCCCGCGCTCGTGCGCACGCTGCGGCGCTTCCGCACCCGGCTGTCGTTCACGTGGCAGTCGCATCCGGCAGGGCTGGCGGCCGCGCTCGCGGCCGCCGTGCTGCTCGCCGGCGCCGCCGGACCGGCAGCCGCTCCGGCGCGCGCGGCGACCCCCGCGCAGTACCTCGCGCACGCGCAGAACGCCGACGGCGGCTTCGGCTCCGCACCGGGCAGCCGCTCGGCGGGGCTCTACACCGGCTGGGCGACGATCGCGCTCGCGACGCAGCGAGGCCACCGTGCGGCGATGGCGCGCGCCGTCGGCTGGGTGCGCGCCCACGCCGCCGGGCTCGCGCGCAACGGCAGCGCAACCGACGTCGGCGACCTCGAGCGCACCGTCCTGCTGCTCGCCGCCGCCGGCAGATCGCCGCGCGCGTTCGCGAGACAGGACCTCGTGGCGGCGCTCACGAGACGGATCGGCGGCGACGGCACGGTGCTCGGCCAGGTGAACCTGACGACGTTCGCGATCCTCGCGCTGCGCGCGGCGGGCGTCCGCGCCCAGGCGTCCGTGCTGCACCGCGCCGGCGGGTGGCTCGCGCGCCAGCAGAACGGCGACGGCGGCTTCGGCTTTCTCACGCGCGGTTTCGGCAGCGACGTCGACGACACGGCCGCGGCGTTGCAGGCGCTCGCCGTGCTCGGCGGCCGCAGACCGGCGCTGCGGCGCGGCGCGGCCTACATCGAGCGCGTGCAGAACGCCGACGGCGGCCTGCCGCAGCAGCGCGGCGGCAGCTCCAACGCGATGTCGACCGCGTGGGCGATCCAAGGGCTCGTCGCCGCCGGCGTGCCGCTGAGCGACGTGCGGCGCGGCGGCGCGGCGACGCCGCTCGCGTACCTGCGCTCGCTGACAGCGCCGAACGGCGCGGTCCGCTACTCGCGCACGAGCACGCAGACGCCGGTGTGGGTCACGGCCTACGCGGTGCTCGCGCTCGCCAGGCGGCCGCTGCCGGTGACCCCGTGATCCCACGCGCAGGCGGGGCTGGGGGCAAGTCGGAGCCATTCCACCTTTCGGGTCGGTAGGGTTCCCGCGCCTATGAGAATCGGAGTCCCCAAGGAGACCGTCGAAGGCGAGCGTCGCGTCGCGCTCGTTCCCGAGGTCGCGAGAAAGCTGACGGGCTCCGGGCTCGACGTCGTCGTCGAGCGCGGAGCTGGTGCCGAGGCCATGATCCCCGACGTTCAGTTCGAGGAGGCCGGTGCCACGCTCACCGACGACGCTGCCGCCGTCTGGCAGAGCGATGTGGTCGTGAAGGTCGCGCCGCCGAGCGCGGAGGAGATCGTCCACCTCGGCGGCGACAGCGTCCTGATCGGGTTCCTGCAGCCGCTCACGAACGGCGAGGGCGTGCGCGCGCTCGCCGCCTCGGGCGCGACGGCGTTCGCGTTGGAGGCGGTTCCCCGCATCTCCCGTGCTCAGTCGATGGACGCGCTGTCGTCGCAGAGCAACATCGCCGGCTACCGCGCAGCGCTGATGGGCGCGCAGGAGATGGGCCGCTTCTACCCGATGCTGATGACCGCCGCGGGCACGATCCGCCCGGCGACGGTGCTCGTGCTCGGGGCCGGCGTCGCCGGGTTGCAGGCGATCGCGACGGCGCGCCGTCTCGGCGCGGTCGTGCAGGGCTTCGACGTGCGCGCCGCGGTCAAGGAGCAGGTCGAATCGCTCGGCGCGACGTTCCTCGAGTTCGACCTCGGCGGCGACCTCGAGGGCGAGGGCGGCTATGCGAAGGAGCTGACGGCCGAGCAGCAGGCCCGCCAGCAGGAGCTGATGGCCGAGGCGATCGGCAAGGTCGACGTCGTCATCACGACTGCCCTCGTGCCGGGCCGTCGCGCGCCGATCCTCGTCACCGAGGATGCGGTCAAGCGGATGAAGCCGGGCAGCGTGGTCATCGACCTCGCCGGCGAGGCGGGTGGCAACTGCGAGCTGACCGAGCCTGGACACACGGTTGTACGGCACGACGTGAAGATCGTCGCGCCGCTGAACGTGCCGTCGACGATGGCGGAGCACGCCTCGCAGCTGTACGCGCGCAACATCCTGGCGCTGCTCGAGCTGATGGTGAAGGAGGGTGCGCTCGCGCTCGACTTCGACGACGAGGTGATCGCCGGCGCGTGCGTGACGCGCGGCGGCGAGATCGTCCACGAGGGCGCGAAGGCCGCCGCCGGCCAGCCGGCCTGAACGTGAGGGACTGACATGGACTTGGTAACGCAGATCGGGGTCCTGGTGCTTGCCGCGTTCGTCGGCTTCGAGGTCATCTCGAAGGTGCCGAACACGCTGCACACGCCGCTGATGTCGGGCACGAACGCGATCCACGGCATCGTCGTGCTCGGCGGCCTGCTCGTGATCGGGCACGCGGTCGTCGGCGACGACCTGCTCAGCAAGGTGATCCTCGTGATCGCGATCGTCTTCGGCACGATCAACGTCGTCGGCGGCTTCCTCGTGACCGACCGCATGCTCGGCATGTTCAAGAGAAAGCCCGCACCGGCGAAGTCGAGCGAGGAGGAGGGCTCATGAGCGTCCTCGCCAGCTCGTTCTGGCAGGACGGCAACTTCATCAACTCGCTCTACATCCTTGCGGTGATCCTCTTCATCATCGGCCTGCGCGGCCTCGCCGGCCCCCAGACGGCCGTGCGCGGCAACAAGATCGCGGCCGTCGGCATGGCGATCGCGGTGATCGCGACGCTGATCCAGCAGGACGTCATCCCGGACGCGCAGACGGCGATCCTGATCGTCGTCGGAATCGCGATCGGCACCGCGATCGGCGTCCCCGCGGCGCGCAGCGTGAAGATGACCGCGATGCCGCAGATGGTGGCGCTGTTCAACGGCGTCGGCGGCGGCGCGGTCGCGCTGATCGCGTGGGCGGAGTTCCGTCGCCACTTCGTCGGCGGGGGCGGCGGCGCGTGGAACGACAAGGTGATGATCGCCGCGCTGTTCTCGGCGATCATCGGCTCGATCAGCTTCTGGGGCTCGAACATCGCCTTCGGCAAGCTGCAGGAGATCCTCCCCGGTCGGCCGATCAAGGTGCCGGGCCAGCAGCTCCTGAACCTCGTGCTGCTGCTCGTGTGCGTCGGCTCGGCGATCGCGATCGTCGCCGGCAACCACTCCCAGCTGCTGTTCGTCCTCGGCATCCTCGTCGCGGCCGGGATCCTCGGCAACATGGTCGTGCTGCCGATCGGCGGCGCGGACATGCCGGTCGTGATCTCGCTGCTGAACGCGTTCACCGGCCTCTCGGCGGCTGCGGCGGGCATCGCGCTGGACAACTTCGCGCTGATCGTCGCCGGCACGATCGTCGGCGCGTCGGGCTCGATCCTGACGAACCTGATGGCCGTCGCGATGAACCGCTCGGTCCCGTCGATCATCGCCGGTGGCTTCGGCGGCGGCGGCGAGCTGCCCGCGCGTGCCGCGAGCGGCGCCGGCGGTGGTGGCACCGCGCGCTCGACGTCCGCGCAGGACGCGGCGATCCAGCTTGCCTACGCCCGTCAGGTCGTCGTCGTCCCGGGCTACGGCATGGCCGTCGCGCAGGCGCAGCACGCCGTGCGCGAGATGGCGCTCGCGCTGGAGAAGAAGGGCGTCGAGGTCAAGTACGCGATCCACCCGGTCGCCGGCCGCATGCCGGGCCACATGAACGTCCTGCTGGCCGAGGCCGATGTGCCGTACGACCAGCTCAAGGAGATGGACGACATCAACCCCGAGTTCTCGCGCACGGACGTGTCGCTGATCATCGGCGCCAACGACGTCACGAACCCCGCCGCGAACGACGACCCCGGCTCGCCGATCTACGGCATGCCGATCCTCGAGGTCGACAAGTCGCAGTCGGTGATCGTGCTCAAGCGCTCGATGTCGTCCGGGTTCGCGGGCATCGACAACCCGCTCTTCTACGACCCGAAGACGGCGATGCTGTTCGGCGACGCGAAGAAGTCCGTCTCCGAGATCACCGCCGAGCTGTCCAGCCTGTAGCGGCTCGACGGCGGGGCTCCGACTCGAGTCCCGCCGGCGCCCCGACGCCGCCGCCGACGCCGGGCGAGGCGCGACATGGGGTCCATACCGCATTCGTGCCCATTGAACGTCAGCGTTCTTACCAAACGACTTTCATTGCACTGCTCACCCGTGGGAGTGTCGGAGTCGCGTCGGGGCACCATCGGGCCGGACCGACCGGGGGGTTCGAGTTCGGCCAGGCAGGGAGTGTGCGCCGCGTCGCGTCGGGAAGCGAGGGGGATGGTGAGCGGGGCCGAGGAGGCCGGCCCCGATCGCCGCTTCCCCGACGTTCGCTGCGGCATTCGCCCGCGCTCCCGGCCGCTGGACGCCTGTCGTCGAGGCGCGCGCGACGGGAGGCCGTCGTCCCGATGGCGTAACTTTGGCGCCCCCGCCGGTTCAAGCGCGCGATGTCGCGTCCGGCGCCGTTCGCCATGCCACGTCCGCCCGCGCCTCGCCCTATCCTCCCGTTCCGGTTCCCGTTCGCGCTCGCCGCGCTGCTCACGCTCGCCGCGCTGCTCACGCTCACCGCGAGCCTGCTCGCGCTCGCGGCGGCTCCTGCCCGCGCCGGGCTGTTCGCGGGCGATCCGATCGTCGGCCCGACGCCGGCGCTGCACGCGCTCGACGGGATCGACCTCGCGCCGGACGGCAGCGGCGCGGTCACCTTCACGATGGACGACGGCGGCGTCCGGCACGTCTTCGCCAGCCGTCTCGTCAACGGCGCCTGGAGCGCGCCCGAGCGCCTCGACGCCGACCTCGGCAGCGCCGCGACGCAGGCCGCGGTCGCGGCCGGCGACGGCGGCCGCGTGCTCGTCCTGTTCGTCAACGGCGGCAACGTCTACGCGGTCACGCGCCCGAGCGCCGGCAGCGCCTGGGTGCGCCAGACGCTGTGGAGCGGCGGCGGCGCGGCCGACCCGGCCGTCGACCTGAGCGTCAACGGAAAGGGCTACGCGGTCTTCGTGGCGCCCGGCGCCGGCGGGCACGACGTGCGCGCCGCCTATGCGCGCAACGCCGGGCCGTGGGCGGTCGCCGGCGCGCCGCTCGACGCGAACGCCGGCAACGACGCCGGCACCGGCGACGGGCGGCCGGACGTCGCCGCCTCCGCCGACGGCGTCGGCATCGTCGTGTGGGGCGAGGGCGGACACGTCTTCGCGCGGCGCATGCAGGGTGCGCGCCCGAGCGTGGTCGCCATCGACGCGCTCGCCGGCCTCACGGTCGAGGGCGTCCAGGCGGCCTCGGCCGACCGGCCGGTCGTCAGCACGCAGGAAGACGACAGCTTCACGGGCGTCGCGTTCCGCGCGTCGTTCGACGTCGGCGCCGGGGTGCTGCGCTCACGCGCCGTCTTCCGCCGCCTGCGCGGGTCGCGGTTCGAGACCCCGGTCGCCGTCGACGGCACGTCGTTCGGGACCGGACAAGGGTCCGTCGACCCGCGCATCGCGACCGTCGGGACCGGCCAGGGCCTCGTCGTGGCCGGGAACGACACGACGTTCGGCACGACGGCGCTGCAGCTGCTGTTCGACGTCGAGCCCTCCGCGCCGCTGCTGCCGATCGACTCGCTCGTCGCGAACGGCGCGGCCGGCTACGCCGTCCCGGCCACCGCGACTGCGCGCAAGATGCTCGTCGCCTGGCAGGTCACGCCGACCGGCGGCACGCCGGAGATCCACGCCCGCTACCGCGACGGCGGCGACTTCGGGGCCGAGCAGGCGATCTCCCGCCCCGACCTCGGTCCGACCGCGGCGGCCGACGGCCTGTTCGCCGACGGCGACGACGCCGGCGACATCGCGGTCGCGTACGTGCAGGACGTCCCCGGACGGGGCCGCGCGATCGCGGTCGCGTCGGTCGATCAGCCGCCCGGCCCCTTCGCGCCGCAGCCCGTCCCGGGCTTCCAGCGCACCGACCGTCCGCAGCTGACGTGGACGACCTCGCGCGAGACGTGGGGGCGGTACTTCAAGGTCATGATCGACGGCGTCCAGGCCGGCATCACCGGCCGGCGCAGCTTCCGCCCGTCCACGCCGCTCGCGCAGGGCGCGCACAGCTGGCAGGTCGTCGCGTTCGACCGCCGCGGCCAGCAGTACGCCGCGCGGGCGACGACCGTCAAGGTCGACTCGATCCCGCCGTTCGTGCTGGCGCGCATCAGCGGCGCTCGCCAGTCCGGCAGCGTGCTCAAGCTCGTCGTGCAGGCGACCGACACGCCGACCGGCACCGCGCGAAAGGCGCAAGGGGTCCTGACGTCGGGCGTCAGACAGATCCTCGTCGACTGGGGCGACCGCACGGCGCCCGAGCAGATCCGCTTCGGCACGCAGCACGCCTATGCGAGACCGGGTCGCTACACGCTGCGCATTCGCGTCACCGACCGCGCCGGCAACCGTACGACGCTCAGACACCTCCTGCGAATCGCGACGGCTCCGCCGCAGCAGGGTGGCAAGCCGCACAGGCGAAAGCCCGCCCCGGTGATCGTGCTGCGCTCCGCGCCGCCACGGGGCGTCGCGGGCCCGTCACACGCTGCGCGCTAGGCTCGCTCGCGCATGAGCGAGCACGGCGCCCCGCACCTCACCGTCCGCGCGGGCGCCCGCACGCTCGCGCTCGGCGAGCGGCCGTGGCTGATGGGGATCGTCAACGCGACGCCCGACTCGTTCTCCGACGCGGGCGCCCACCGCACGCTCGACGAGCGCGTCGCGCTCGCGCGCGAGCTGCTCGCGGCGGGCGCGGACGTGATCGACGTCGGCGGCGAGTCCGGGGTCACGAACCGCCCGCCCGTCGCACCAGCGGAGGAGATCGCGCGCGTCGTCCCGCTGATCGAGCGGATCTCCGGCGAGCTCGGCGCCGTCGTCTCGGTCGACACCTACAAGCCGCCCGTCGCGGCGGCGGCGATCGCCGCGGGCGCCTGCATCGTCAACGACGTCAGCGGCCTGCGCGACCCGGCGCTCGCCGACGTGTGCGCGGAGACGGGGGCGGCGCTCGTCTTGATGCACACGCGCGCCGCGCCGAAGCAGAAGCTGCTGGACCCGAGCTGGGACGGGCGCGTGGCGGCCGACGTCGTCGCCTTCCTGCGCGAGCGGATGGCGCTCGCGCGCGCACACGGCGTCGCCGACGAGCAGCTGATCCTCGATCCCGGGCCCGACTTCGGCAAGACGCCGGCGCAGACGGTCGAGGTGCTGCGGCAGCTCGACGACGTGCACGCGCTCGGCCGGCCGCTGCTGCTCGCGCTCTCGCGCAAGGACTTCATCGGCGCCGTCACCGGCCGCCCGCCGCGCGAGCGCGGCGCCGGCACGCTCGCAGCGCTCGCGTGGGGGCTCGACGCCGGTGGACACGTCTTCCGCCTGCACGACGTCGCCGCCGCAGCCGACTTCATCGCCGTGCGCGACGTGCTCGCCGGGCGGCGGGCGCTCCACGCCGACGCGCGCCTCGCCGAGGACCTGCGCTGCGAGCCGGCCTGAGCGGCCACGGCAGCGCGGAGAGCGCCGACGTGCCGTCCGCAGGCGGGACGCCGCACGCGTCCGCTAGGGTTCCGCTCGCCAGGAGCCTGCACCAGCAGGCTCGACCATCGCCGGCCGCTGACGCCAACGCGGCCGGAGCCCACCGATTCGTCCCGACAGGAGGACCATGCCCGTACTCGAACGCTCCGCGCTGGAGGACAGCCCGCTCGCCGATCTGCACGCGATCGCCTCGGAGCTCGGCATCGACGGCTTTCGCCGTCTGCGCAAGGAGGCGCTGATCGACGCGATCACCGCTCGCCAGGGAGGCGACAGCGCGCCGGCCGGCGAGGAGGAGGCCGACGAGGCTCCCGCCCGCGCGCGCCGTCGCCGTGGCGGCCGGGGCCGCGCCCGCGAGGAGCGTGAGGGGGAGCCGGAGGCCGCGACTCCGGAGCCCGAGGCCGAGGCCGAGCCGGATGCGAAGCCGTCTCGGCGTGCCCGCGGCCGAGGGGACCGCGACCGCGGCGAGCGCGGCGACCGCGACCGCGGCGAGCGCAAGCCCGAGCGCGGCACCAACGATCGCGACGAGGTCGAACGGACCGCCGAGGGCGTCGTCGAGCTGGCCGAGAACGGCTCCGCGTTCCTGCGGGCTGGCAAGGGCGGCGCCGCGTCCGACGACGACGTCTACGTGTCCGCCGCTCAGGTCCGCCGCTGCGAGCTCGTCGACGGCGACCGCGTCGGCGGCCCGGTGCGCGCGCCGCGCCGCTCCGAGCGCTTCTCGTCGCTCGTGCGCGTCGACACGATCAACGGCCGCCCGGCCGACCAGGTCAGCGAGGGCGTGCGCTTCGACGAGCTGCCCGCCGCGTTCCCGACGGAGCGCTTCGCGTTCGACGCGGACGACCAGACGCTCCAGGCGATCGAGTTCCTGACGCCGATCGGCCGCGGCTCGCGGGTGACGATCGCCGGCGCCGCCCACACCGGCAAGAGCGAGACGCTGCGTCGCCTCGCGCAGGCGCTCGCCGCGCTCGACGCGGAGCTGGAGACGGCCGTCGTGCTCGCGGGCGCACGCCCTGAGGAGATCGCCGAGTGGCGCGAGAGCTCGACCGTCCCGGTCGCGGCGCTCAGCTTCGCGGCGACGGTCGACGCGCAGGCGCAGGCGGTCGAGCGCGCGGTCGAGCAGGGCAAGCGCGTCGCGGCGCGCGGCGGTCACGCCGTCGTGCTGATCGACACGCTGGAGGGTCTGCCCGCCGCTGCGGCGCGCAAGGCGCTCGCGGCGGCGCGCAACATCGCGGGCGGGGGATCGCTGACCGTGATCGCGACCGCGGCCGCGCCGCTCGGCGGCGAGACGACCGTCGTCGCACTCGACGCCGAGCTCGCCGGCACGCGCCGCTACCCCGCGATCGACCTGCTCGCGAGCCGCACGCTGCGGCCGGAGCTGCTCGTCGGCGAGGCCGGCGCGGAGGCGATCGCCGAGGCCGTGCGCGAGCAGGCGGAGTAGTCGGAAGGCCCGTGGCGCTCGCCACCGGGCGGGCGCCGCGTGACGCGTCATCTAGCGCGGCAAGTACGCGACCCGGCCCCACGAGGGCTCGGGGGCCAGCTCGATCGGCTCATTGTCGCGATCGGGCTGCACGTAGGAGAAGGTGTGGGTGAGCTCGTCGAACGCGACGTCGAGCTCGCCCTCCTTCACGCGCTGGTCGAGCCATGCGCTGCGGAAGATCAGCCGGCGCAGCCAGTGCACGAGCGAGCGCTCGGAGGGGCCGACGAGCTCCGGCCAGCAGTCGTTGACGTGCTCGCCGAGCGCCGACGCGGGATCGTTCACCTCGCCGTTGACGACGAGGTTGACGAGGTCCTCGGCCTCCTCCTGCTCGAGCCGGCCGCTGACGAAGCCGAGCTTGCGCGCAGCCTGCTCGCAGCGCTCGGCGAAGTCGCGCTCGTTGAAGGTGAAGCGCAGCTCGCCGTACTCGAGGACGAAGTCTTCGCCGGAGCTGTAGTTTCCGCGTTGGTTGAGCATGATCGATTCCCGCCCGGCCCGTCCCGGTCCGTGGGCGTCGGCATCATATGCGCGAGTCCTCCATATGCGGATGGGCTGCATGTGAACTTGCAGCGGCCGTTCGCCTCCGCCTGAGGGCAGGTCCTGTGCACGTCGCCGAGCTGTGGGTCTATCCAGTCAAGTCGCTCGCGGGCCAGCGCCTCGAGCGCGCGACGCTGACCGCCGACGGGATCCCGGGGGACCGTTGCGTGCAGGTGCGCGACGGCGACGACCAGCTCGTGACGGCGCGCACGCGTCACGGCCTGCTGCGCGTCGCGGCCACGCTCGACCCAGCGAGCGGCGAGGCGCTCGTCGGCGGCGTGCCGTGGCGCGGCGCGGCCGCCGCAGCAGCAGTGCGCGAGGTCGCGGGGGAGGACGCTCGCCTGGTGGCGATGGGGGGACCGGCGCGCTTCGACGACACGGCGCTGCTCGTCGCGACCGACGGCGCGATCGCGGCGCTCGGCGTGGACGGGCGCCGCCTGCGGCCGAATCTCGTGATCGGCGGGGTGGAGGGGCTCGCGGAGCGCAACTGGCCGAACGGCAGGCTGCGCATCGGAGGCGGTGGCGCCGTGATCCTCGTCGAGAAGCTCTGCAAGCGCTGCGTGATCCCGACGATCGACCCCGACACGCTCGCCGTCTCGCCGGGGATCCTGGCGCGCATCAACGCCGAGTTCGACAGCCGCTACGCGCTCAACTGCTGGGTCGCCGAGCCCGGCCCGGTCGCCGTCGGCGACGCGGTCGAGCTGCTCGCCTGAGCGGCTCTCGCGGGCGCTGCACGCCGCGTGATGCGCGTGCGTCGCGCGCCGCACCCGGCGGCCGACATGCGTCCGCCGTTTGCGTCGAGTCTGCGACGGCGGGGGCGAAACGACGCCGCGGCGCGACTCAGAGCGGCCATGACCGAACAACGCTCCACCATCCTCGTCGTCGAGGACGACCGCCACACGCGGACGTTCCTCGCCGACAACCTGGCGGCCGACGGCTTCGAGCCGATCGGCGCCGCCAACGCTCGTGAGGCAGTGCGGCTCATGGAGACGCGCTACCCCGACCTCGCGATCGTCGACCTGACCCTGCCCGACCGCGACGGCCTGGACCTGCTGCGGCAGGTGCGCGAGGCGGACGGCGTCGCCAGTCGCATCGACCCGTTGCTGCCGCTGCTGGTCCTCAGCGGCCGCGTGGGCGAGCTTCACCGTCTGCGCGGCTTCGAGCGCGGCGCGGACGACGTGATGGGCAAGCCGTTCAGCTATCCGGAGCTGCGGGCCCGCGTCGCGGCGCTGCTCCGCCGCAGCGAGCGCAGCGTGCGGCACGGGCGGTTGCGCGTCGGAACGCTGGAGATCGATCCGGCGTCGCGCAGCGTCACGCTCAACGGCCGTCGCCTCGTCGTCTCGCAGAAGGAGTTCGCGCTGTTGCGCACGCTCGCGACGGACCCGACGAGAGTCTTCACGAAGGAGGAGCTGCTGCGGACGCTGTGGGGCTTCAGGACCAATGGATCCACGCGCACGCTCGACTCCCACGCGTGCCGTCTGCGCCAGAAGCTGGCGCGCGACGGCGATCGCTATCTCGTCAACGTGTGGGGGGTCGGCTACCGGCTCGTGGACGGGCCGGTGAGCGACGACGCGGATGCGGACGTCGCCACGGTTGCCGGGGCGGCGCGATGAGCGTCACGGTGGCAGTCGGCGGGTGGCTCGCGGCGCTCGCGGTGGCGGCGACTTGGCGGGTCGTGCTCGCGCGGCGGATGGAGCTCGTGGCGCGCGCCTGCCACGAGCTGCGCGGGCCGCTGACCGCCGCGCGGCTCGCCGTCCAGCTCGCCGCGAACGCGTCCCCGGCAGCCACGCCGCGCGGGCCGCTGGCGGCGATCGACCTCGAGCTGGGGCGGGCGGGGCTCGCGCTCGCCGACCTCAGCGCCGCGCAGCGCGGTGCGCGCGCGGGCGATCGCATCGAGACGTTCGCGCTCGCGCCGCTCTTGGCAGACGCCGTCGCCGCGTACCGGGGGAGAGCCTGGGTGAAGGGCCTGCGACTGCGGCTCGAGGCCCCGCCCGAGGGCGTGCTGCTGCGCGGCGACCGGCTGCGGATCGCCCAGGCATGCGGCAACCTGCTCGCGAACGCGATCGAGCACGGTGACGGGACGGTGCGGCTGCGGGCGCGCGCGAGCGTCCACACGGTGCGCATCGAGGTGCTCGACGACGGGCCGGGCCTGCCTGCGCCGGTCGCCGAGCTGGTGCGCCGGCCGCGCGCGGGCCGCGGCGCGCGCGGGCGCGGCCTCGCGATCGCCGCCGACGTCGCCGCGCGCCACGGCGGGCGGCTCGCGGCGGCGCCGTGCGAGCGCGGCGCGCGTCTCGTGCTGGAGCTGCCGACCCCACGCCCCCGGCCGTGACGCCCCGCCGCCGCGCGCTCCTGCTGCTCGCGCTCGCGCTTTTGCTCGGGGCGCTTGCGGCGGCGAGCGTCCGCCGGCGCGAGACGGCGCTCGTGCGGGCGCTCGGCCCGAACGTGCTCGTGCTCGTCACGCGAGCCCCCGTTGCGGCAGGCGCCCGCCCTGCCGCCGCCCTGCCGCTGCTGCGGCCGTTGCCGCGGCGCTATGCGCCGCCCGACGCGGTCGCGAGCGCAGGCGCGCTGGCGGGCGCGCGCACCGCCGTCGCGCTGCCCGCCGGCTCCATCCTCACGGCCTCCGTCCTGCGCCGCCCGGACGTGACGACGGCCGTCGCGCTCGGTCCGGGGGAGCGCGTCGCCGAGATCGTCGCCCACGGCGACCCGCAGGCGATCGTGGCAGGCGCGCACGTCGACGTGCTCGTCACGCGCGAGACGAACGGCGGCCGCGCCGGCGCGACGGTGCTCGCGCTGGAGGACGTCGAGGTGCTCGACGCGCACCCCGCGCCCCAGGACGCCGCCGACCAGGGAGGCGGCGCGCGCGTCGCCGCCTCCCTGCGCGTGCACGTGCGCGACGCCGTCTACCTGGCGGCCGCGCAGACGTTCGCGCGCGACGTGCGCCTGCTCGCGCGCGCTCCCGGCGACCGCACCGCCGGTCGCGCCGGCCTCGCGGTCGACGAGCGGCTGCGCTGAGCGGCCGCTGCGTGCGCGCCCGGGTGCGCGCCATGACCGGCACGGCTCAAGGGATCGGCCGAATCGGCCGATCCAAGCGTCGAGCGCATGTCACGACGCCAGCTCGTCACCGCGGTCCTTGCGACCGGCTGCCTGCTGCTGCCCTCCGCGGGCGCCGGCGCCCGCCTGCCCGCGCTCCACGCCGCCGCCGCAGGCGCGACGCCTCCTGCGGCATCCGTCCCGCTGCCGACGATCAAGCGCGTCGAGCCGCTCAGACTCACGATCGGCGACACGCTGACGATCGTCGGGCGCAACTTCCTGCCCGGCAAGGACCGCAACACCGTCGTCTTCTTCCGCGACGGCGCTCCGGCGGTCTTCCTCAAGGCCGGCACGGCGACGAGGACGCGCATGACGGTGAAGCTCACGAGCAAGCTCGGCCGGTACCTGATCGACCGCAACAACGGCGCCAGAGGGCCGACGCGCTTCCGCCTGCGCGTGCTCGCACGCCGCTTCGGCGCCAGCTTCACGCCGCACAAGCTGTCCCCGCTGGTGCTGCCGGCCAAGACCTCGGGCGCCAGATCGAGAGATGCCGTCCCGCCGCCCACCTGCACGCTCGCGAGCGCGCGAGCGGCGCCGCAGGCCGACGCCGACGGCGACGGGCTCACGAACCAGCTCGAGCTGCAGATCAAGACCGATCCGTGCGTCGCCGACAGCGACGGCGACGGGATCCCCGACGGCTACGAGTACCAGTCCGCGCTCGACTACAACTCGCGCGCGCTGCCGTACCCGGGCAAGCGGCCCTACCCGAACCCGCTCGACCCGACCGACGCGAACACGGACCACGACGGCGACGGCCTCACGATGGCCGACGAGTACGCCGCCTGGGTGATGTACGGCCACTCGAGCTTCCCGCTCAACTACTCCGACGGAACCCAGTCGACCGGAGGCCCGCTCGCGGTGACGCCGCAGACGAGATGGCAGGACATCAACGGCGACGGCTTCATCACCGACGACGAGAAGGACGTCGACGGCGACGGGCTGACGAACTGGGACGAGGCGCACGGTCGCATGACGCCCGCCTGGTGGCTCGCCGCCTACCCGAGCGAGCCGCCCTACGCGCTCGCCTACCAGCAGACGAACTGGCTCGACCGCGACACCGACGGCGACGGCATCCCCGACGGCGCCGACGACGTCGACCAGGACGGCGTGACGAACGCCGACGAGGTCGCGCGCACCTCCTACTGGGTCCAGCCGTTCAATCCGTGCCTGCCGGACTACCAGTCGCGCTCGTGCTCGCTGCATCCGCCGTTCGAGAATCCGTATCCGCCGTTCCGCGTCGGGGACATCAGACCGGGCGAGCTGCCACCGCTCAGATGGCCGCGTTGATCGGAGACATCGAAGCGCCGACGGCGCCCGCCGCCCCGAGCGTCGTGGCGGGGGAGGAGCTGCCACGGCTCGGCGAGCGCCGGCCGGCGCGTGGGGAGGCTCCCTCCTGGCACGAGTACCGCGCCGAGCTGGCGGTCGGTGTGCCGTTCCTCGCGGCGGCGGTCGCGCTCGCGCTGCTCGGCGACTCCGGCAGCTCGCTGCAGGCGGGCCCGGCGATCGCGCTCGTGCTCGCCTACGCGGTCCTCTCGCGCGTGCGCTTCCACGCGGGCGTCGGCCACACCGTGCCGACGCAGCTCGCGTTCGTGCCGATGCTGTTCCTGCTGCCGACGCAGCTCGTGCCGCTGCTCGTGCTGCTCGGCATGCTCGTCGGGAACCTGCCCGACTACGCGCGCGGCGCGCTCCACCCGGGACGCGCGCTCATGCTGCCCGGCGACGCGTGGCACGCGATGGGTCCCGCGCTCGTGCTGCTGGCCGCCGGCGCGACGATGCCGGCGTGGGGCGACTGGCCGTGGTACGTGCTCGCGCTCGGGGCCCAGTTCGCGATCGACCTCGGCGTCTACGCGCTGCGGGCGCGGCTCGCGCTCGACGTGCCCGGCCGCGAGCAGCTGCGCGCGCTGGCATGGGTGTGGGTGGTCGACGCGCTGCTCGCGCCGCTCGGCCTGCTGGCGGCGTTCGCGTCGGGCGCGTACCCGTACGCGTTCCTGCTCGTGCTGCCGCTCGGCGCGCTGCTGACGCTGTTCGCGCGGGAGCGCAACGAGCGGCTCGACCAGGCGCTCGAGCTGGGCGGCGCCTATCGCGGCATCGCGATGCTGCTGGGCGACCTGCTCGAGGAGGCCGACGAGTACACCGGCGGGGACCACACGCGCGGCGTCGTCGCGCTGTCGCTCGAGATCGCCGAGGAGCTGGGGCTCGACGGGCGCGAGCGCCACAACGTCGAGCTGGCGGCGCTGCTGCACGACATCGGCAAGATCGTCATCCCCGACACGATCATCAACAAGCCCGGCCCGCTGAGCGATGACGAGTGGGCGCTGATGAAGACGCACACGATCGAGGGCCAGCGGATGCTCGACCGCGTCGGCGGCGTGCTGCGCGAGGTCGGGATGATCGTGCGCGCCTCGCACGAGCGCTGGGACGGGGGCGGCTACCCGGACGGGCTGGCGGGCGCGCGGATCCCGCGCGAGGCGACCGTCGTCGCCGCGGCCGACGCCTACAACGCGATGACGACCGACCGCTCGTACCGCCGCGCCCGCTCCGTCGAGGAGGCCGTGGCGGAGATGCGCACCTGCGCCGGCAGTCAGTTCGCGCCCGACGTCGTCTCGGCGCTCGTGAGGGTCGTCGTGCGCAGCACGCCCGACGTTGCGTCGGCCCAGCCGACGGCGCTCACGTAGAGGTCGCCGACCGCGACCTCCGGCAGCAGGCCTGCCACCACGTCAAGCTGGCCGCGCTCGTACGCGATCGTCGCGGCGAGCGCGTCGCCCATCGGACCGCGGCGCTCGACGAGCGCCTCGCGCGCGTCCTGCGTCAGCGGCAGCGCGTCGATCACCTGCGCGAGCGGCGCCTGCGCGATCGCGTCGACGACCGAGAAGAGCCCGACGGTGAAGTACGCCTCCGGCTCGCCGCCGGGGGTGTCACGGCTGATCAGCTCGCACAGGCGCGCGCGCACGAGCGCGGTGACGGTCAGCTCGTGCGGCGTGTCCTGCGTGCCCGAGAGCGCGATGAGCGTCGCCCAGCGGCGCACCGCGTGCATCCCGAGCAGCACGATCGCCTCTCTGACGGACGCGACGCGGCGGGCGAGGTTGAAATAGGCGGAGTTGAGGTAGCAGAGCAGCCGGTAGCTGAGGCCGACGTCGCGCGAGATCGTCTGCTCGAGCTCCTCGAACGTGCTCTGCGCGTAGAGGCCGGCGAGCGCGCGCAGCTCGCCGACGCGGCTGCTCGGCGGCGCCGTGCCGGCGACGACGTCCGGCGTCGAGAGGAAGAAGCCCTGGAACTGCGCGAAGCCGGCGGCGCAGCAGTGCTTGCGCAGCGCCGGCGTGTCGACGCCTGCCGCGATCAGCGTGTCGCTGACGCGCCCGAAGCGCTCGGCCGCGTCGTCCAGCTCGCGCTCGGCGAGGCCGCTCACGTCGAGCTTCACGCTGTCGGCCATCCGCGCGAGCTGCAGCGGCGCCGCGCCGCGCGGGTCGCACACGAGCGAGATGCGGTAGCGCTGCGTCGCGAGCCGGTCGAGCACGGCGTGCAGCGGGGCGTCGTCGGGGCCGGGGTCGGCGACCTCCAGCACGACGCGCTCCGCCGGCAGCGCGAGCGCGTGCAGCTCGAGCAGGAAGCGCCGCGGCACGCGCACGTGCGCCGGCTGCTCGCCGGCGATCGCAGTGACGCCGATGCCGGTGAACGTCTCGACGATCACGCGCGTCGCGGCGCGCTCCTCGTCGTTGTTCGTGCCGACCTCGCTTCCGTCGGCGCCGCGCAGCAGCAGCGCGTAGCCGACGACGCGCGTCCAGCGGTCGTGGATCGCCTGCCGTGCGATTGCGATCGGTAGGTCTGCGGGCACGGCGGTGGAGGCGACCTCTGCGCTCATCCTCCCGGTCATCGGCCGCGAGGGCTCGGACTTGTGCGCGCCGATTCGGGATCCCACGGGGGCGAACGTCCGGGCGCACGCGCCTCGGAGCCCTCGTGGACGCCGGAGCCGACGGACTGGAGCAGCTTGCCGGGGAGCTGCGCGAGCGGCTCGTGCGCTCGGCGGGGGAGCAGGGCGGGGATGCGGCGGCGCGCGTGGCGGCGCTCGTCGAGCGCGAGGGGGCGCTGCTGAGCGAGGCGGAGCGCGCCGCGCTGCGGCGGCTCGTGACGGAGCGCACGCTCGGGCTCGGGCCGCTCGAGCCGCTGCTGGCGGATCCGGACGTCGAGGAGGTGATGGTCAACGGGCCGGGTCGCGTGTACGTCGAGCGGCGCGGCATGATCGAGCCGACCGACGTCGCGTTCGGGAGCGAGCGGGAGCTGCGCCACGCGATCGAGCGGATCCTCGCGCCGCTCGGCCGCCGCGTGGACGAGGCCGAGCCGTTGTGCGACGCGCGCCTCGCCGACGGCTCGCGCGTGAACGTCGTGCTCCCGCCGCTCGCGCTCGACGGGCCGCTGCTGACGATCCGCCGCTTCCGCTCCGGCGGGCTCGGCCCCGACGACCTCGTCGCGTGCGGGACGCTCGACGCGGCCCTGTGCGTGCTGCTCGGGGCGTGCGTGCGCGCGCGCCTGACGATCCTCGTCAGCGGCGGCACCGGCTCGGGCAAGACGACGACGCTCGGGGCGCTGTCGAGCTTCATCCCCGACGGCGAGCGGATCGTCACGATCGAGGACGCCGCCGAGCTGCGGCTGCGCCAGCCGCACGTCGTGCGGCTGGAGGCGCGGCCGGCGTCGCTCGAGGGACGCGGCGAGGTGACGATCCGCCGGCTCGTGCGCAACGCGCTGCGGATGCGCCCCGACCGGATCGTCGTCGGCGAGGTGCGCGGGGGCGAGGCGCTCGACATGCTGAGCGCGATGGCGAGCGGTCACGACGGCTCGCTCTCGACCGTCCACGCCGGTTCGCCCGAGCAGGCGCTGCGGCGCGTCGAGACGCTCGCCCTGATGGCCGACGTGGCGCTGCCGCACGCGGCGATCCGCGAGCTGGTGGCGGGCGCGATCGACCTCGTCGTGCACCAGCGCCGCGAGCGCGACGGCCGTCGCCGGATCGTCGCGGTAAGCGAGGTCCTGCGGAATGCGGACCCTGCCCGCCCCGGCATGGCGACGCGCGAGCTGTTCACGCTACGCGGCGAGCGGCCCCGTTGGCGCGCGCCGCTGCCGGACGAGCTGACGGCGCGGCTGGCGCCGCCCGGCGGGGCGGGCGAGCCAGCGTGAGCGCTGCGCCGCTCGCGGCGGTCGCGGCCGCGCTCGGCGTGCTCGCGCTGTGGGACGCGCTGGCGGCCGCGGAGAGGCTCGCGCGTCGCGGCGCGCTCGGCGGGCTGCTCGCGCCGCTCGTGCGCGCGCGGCGGACGGGCGCCGCGCCGAGCGTGCCGGAGCGCCGCCGGCTCGCGATCGTCGCGGCGCTCGTGCTGCTGGCGGCCGGGTGGCTCGTCGCGGGGCCTGCTGCCGGGTGCGGGCTTGCGGCCGGAGGGCCGTGGCTGCTGCGGACGCTCGTGCGTCGCCGCCGGCGCCGGTATCGCAGCGAGCTGAGGCGCTCCGCGCCGGCCGTCGCGCGGGCCGTCGCGGATGCGCTCGCGGCCGGTCACGCGATCTCGCGGGCGCTCGCGGAGGCGGTGCGCTCCGTCGACGGCGCGGCCGCGGTGGAGCTCGAGGCGCTTGGGCGGGCGCTGACGCTCGGCCAGCCGCTCGACCGCGCGCTTGCCCAGCTGCAAGCGCGTGCGGACAACCGCGCCTACGACACGCTCGCGACCGCGATCCTCTTGCAGCGCGACGCGGGCGGGGACCTCGTCGCGCTGCTGCGCGAGCTGGCGCGTGCGCAGGAGGCGGCGGCACGCTGCGCGGACGACGCGCGCGCCGCGACCGCCCAGGCGCGCTTCACCGGCGTCGTCGTCGGGCTCCTGCCGGCGGGCGCGGCGGTGCTCGCGGAGCTGGCGAGCCCTGGCGCGCTCGCGAGCGTGCTGCGGGTGCCGCTCACGCTGTGGCTCGCCGCCTTCGCCGGCTTCCTCCAACTGCTCGGCCTGCTCGCGATCCGCCGCTTGGGACGGGTGGCGGGGTGAGCGCGGCGGCCGGCCGGCTCGCGCGGCGGTCGCGCTCCGGAACGGCGGCCGCGTGAGCGCGGCAGCGACGATCGCTGCCGTGGCGACCGCGCTTGGCCTGCTCGCGCTCGTTCGGCTCGCGCCCCAGCAACACGCGCGACGGCGCCGCGCGGTGTGGTGGGCGGCCGCGCTCGCGCTGCTCGCGCGCGTCGGCCGCCGGATCGGCGCGCCCGCGCCGCCGCGCGACCTCGACGCGCGTCTCGCCGCCGCCGGCCGGCCGCTGGGCCTGCGCGCGAGCGATCTGATGGCCGCGAAGGGGGGAGCCGGCGCGCTGGGGCTGCTGCTCGCGCTGCCGCTCGGCTCGCTGCTGCCCGGCCGGCTCGGGCTGCTCGCGCCGTTCGCGCTGCCGCTGGCGGCCTTCCTCGCCCCGGACCTGTGGCTGCGCCGCCGCACGCTCGCGCGCGGCGCGGCGATGGCGCACGAGCTGCCGGACCTGCTCGACCTGCTGCGCGTCGCGCTCGCAGCCGGGTTGTCGTTGGACCGCGCGCTCGCGGAGGTCGCGCGGCGCGACCGCGGGCTGCTCGCGCGCGAGTGGCGCACCGCCGCGGTCGAGGTCGAGCTGGGCGTGCCGCGCGAGCGCGCGCTCGCCGCGCTGGCGGCGCGCTGCCCGTGCGAGGGGATCGTCCCGCTCGTGCGCGCCCTGGAGCGCGGCGCGCGCCACGGCACGCCGCTCGCCGAAGCGCTCGCTGCGCAGGCGGCCGAGGCGCGCGCGGCCCACGCGCGCCGACTCGCTGAGCGCGCCGCCCGCGCCGCGCCGCAGATCCAGCTCGTGGTCGCGCTGCTGCTCGTGCCGTCGGTCTTGCTGCTCGTCGCCGCGGCGCTGCTCGCGAGCTTCGTGGGCTGAGCGCGGCGTTGGCCGCCGCCCGGGATGCGGAACGTCAGCTCGGAGGACGAGCTACGTTGCAGGCATGGCGTCCGACCGCTTCTCGCCCGCCACGCTCGCGATGCCGATCGTGCAGGCGCCGCTCGCCGGCGGTCCCTCGACGCCAGCGCTCGCGGCGGCCGTCTCGCAGGCGGGCGGGCTCGGCTTCCTCGCAGCCGGCTACAGGACGGCGACCGCCGTCGGTGAGGACGTCGAGGCGGTGCGCTCCGTGACCACGGCGCCGTTCGGGATCAACCTCTTCGTTCCGACGAAGGCTCCGGCCGACGCCGACGCCGTCGCACGCTACGCCGTGACGCTGCACGCCGAGGCCGAGCGCCAAGGCGCCACGCTCGGCATGCCGCGCCGCGACGACGACGAGTGGGAGGCGAAGCTGGCATTGCTGCAGGCGGCGCGGCCGGCGGTCGCCTCGTTCACCTTCGGCTGCCCGCCGGTCGAGCAGATCGCGGCGCTCCAAGGCGACGGAATCGCCGTCTGGGTGACGGTGACGACGTCGGCGGAGGCGCGCACGGCTGCCGCCGCCGGCGCTGACGCGCTCGTCGTCCAGGGCGTGGAGGCGGGTGGCCACCGCGGTTCGTTCGACGACGCAGCGCCGGGGGAGATCGGCCTGCTGGCGCTGCTGCAGCTCGTCGCGGCCGAGGTCGAGCTGCCGCTCGTGGGCGCCGGCGGCGTGATGAGCGGCGCCGGCATCGCGGCGGTGCTCGCTGCCGGCGCGTTCGCCGCCCAGCTCGGCAGTGCGCTGATGCTGACGCCCGAGGCCGGCACGTCGGTGCCGCATCGCGCGGCGCTCGCGGCCGATCGCGAGACTGCGCTCACGCGTGCATTCAGCGGCCGCACTGCGCGCGGCATCGCGAACCGCTTCCTGCGCGAGCACGACGCGGACGCACCGAGCGCCTATCCCGAGGTCCACCACCTGACGGCGCCACTGCGCGCCGCGGCGCGGGAGCGCGGCGACGCCGAGGCCGTCAACCTGTGGGCCGGCCAGGCGCACCAGCTCGCGCAGCGGTTGCCGGCTGGCGAGCTGGTGCGGGCGCTCGCGGCCGAGGCGCGCGCCGCGCTGCGGGCAGCGGCGGAGCGGACCGCCCGGTAGCCGCCCGGCAGCCGCAGGCTCGCGGCGCGCCTGCTGCCGCGGCCCGTTGCGGGACGCGTCCCACTCCGGCACACCGGGCGGACGCCACACCGGAAAACCGCCCGGCGACTGCACGACGCCGCCCAGACCACGTTGCTGCACGGGGGCGTGCAGCAATCTGGACGAATCTCGTCCCACCGCGCCCCACCGTGCAACGCCCCGTGGTCGCTGGAAATTCGGGCTGCTGAAGCGCCCGTTTGCGCCATCGGTGGGATGTCTTGTGGGATTTGGGTTGCAAAGTGGGAGAAGGTGGGTTAGGTTGCCGCGCATCGGACCGGGGTGGCAGGGCTCCTCCCACCCAGCCACCCCGGTCCGCCTTTCCTTCCCGAGGCGCTCCCATGACCTTCCGCGGCACCTTCGACCTCACCCTCGACGCGAAGAACCGCCTGACGGTTCCGACGCGCTACCGCGCGGCGTACGCCGAGGGCGTCGTGCTGGCGGCCGGGCTCGAGGACTGCGTCGCGATCTGGCGGCCCGAGGACTACGACGCCTGGACGAGCGCCGCGCTCGCCGGCCACAGCCCGCTGTCGCCCGAGTTCCGCAAGCTCAAGCGCCACTTCACCGCGAACTCGCACCCGACGGAGCTCGACGGGGCCGGTCGCGTGATGCTGCCGAAGTTCCTGCTCGAGTCGGGGAAGCTCACGAAGGACGTGAGCGTCGTGGGCGCGGGGGAGTGCCTCGAGATCTGGGATCGCGGCATCTGGGCCGCCTACAACGGCGAGGTGCTCGAGAACGTGTCCGAGATCGCCGCCGGCCTGCAGTCCGCTGGATGACCTGCCACGCGCATGCGCATGACCACACTCCTTGACATGGTCTCCATCCACATCCCGGTCCTCGCGGGTGAGCTGATCGAGCTGCTCGACCCGCAGCCCGGCGCCGTCGCGGTCGACTGCACGATCGGCGGCGGCGGCCATGCCCGCCTGGTCGCGGACCGCATCGGCCCGGCCGGCACGCTGATCGGGATCGACCGCGACCCGATCGCCGAGGAGCGCTTCGCCGAGCTGGCGGCCGAGGTGCCGTGCACGACCCGCTTCATCCGCGCCGACTTCGCGAGCGGCCTGGAGCAGCTGCGGGAAGAGGGCGTGCAGGCGGATCTCGTCTACATGGACCTCGGAATGTCCTCGATGCAGGTCGACACGTGGGAGCGCGGCTTCTCCTACGCCTACGACGCGCCGCTCGACATGCGGATGGACCCGGACCAGGAGCTGAGCGCCGCCGACGTCGTCAACGAGTGGGACGAGCGTCGCCTCGCGCGCCTGCTGCGCGAGTACGGCGACGAGCGCTACGCGGGCCGCATCGCCCGCGCGATCGTGCGCGAGCGCGACCACGAGCGGATCGAGACGACGCACGCGCTCGTCGACGTGATCAAGTCGGCGATCCCGGCGCCCGCGCAGTTTGCCGGGGGGCATCCCGCCAAGCGCACGTTCCAGGCGATCCGCATCGCCGTCAACGAGGAGCTGGAGCAGCTCGACCGCGCGCTGCCGCTCGCGTGGGACGTGCTCGCGACCGACGGCAGACTCGCCGCGATCTCCTTCCACTCGCTCGAGGACCGGCGCGTCAAGCGCTTCCTGGCCGAGCGCGCGCGGGGCTGCATCTGCCCGCCCGACCTGCCCGTGTGCGCCTGCGGCCGCACGCCCGAGGGCGAGCTGCTGAGCCGCCGCGCGATCGCGCCGACGCCCGGCGAGGTCGCGCACAACCCGCGTGCCAAGTCCGCCCACCTGCGCGGAGCCCGCAAGCTCGAGGAGGCATCGTGACGCCACCCGCCGCCACCGTCGCCGGCCGCCGCAGAACGGGCATGCGCCCCGCCGGCTCCAGCCGCGTCGGCAGACGGCCGCCGCCGCGCCGCGTCTCCGGGCCCGCAAGACCCGCCGCGCGCGCCGCTGCGCCCGCGCGGCCGGCTGCTGCGCGCTCCGCAGCGCGCCCGTCGGCGCGTCCCGCCGCCTCTGCCTCGTTCGCCCGCCCGGCTGCCGCGCTCGGCGGACGGCTGGCCGCTGCCGCGGCCGTCGCGCTGCCGCAGCACGCGCCGCGGCCGTCGGCGCCGCCGCGCCGGCGCCCGGCGCCCGTTCCGCGCCCGGCGGCCCGCCCTGACCTGCCGCGCGGCGCACGCGCGCTCGCCTGGCTGCGCGCGCTGCCGGACCATCGGCTGCTCGACCGCCTGATCGGCGGGCGCATCTGGATCGTGCTGATCGGGACGCTGCTCGTCGGGATCGTGACGATGCAGCTGTCGCTCCTGAGACTCAACGCCGGCATCGGCCGCGCCGTCGAGCGCAGCAGCGCGCTCGAGCAGCGCAACGCGGCGCTGCGCCTGTCGATCTCGCAGCTGTCCGCCGGCGGGCGGATCGTCGCGCTCGCGACGCAGATGGGCTACGTGATGCCGCCGCAGGGCTCGCCGCGCTTCCTCACCGCGAGCGCCGGCGACGCCGCCAAGGCGCTGACGACGATGCGCGTGCCCGACTCCTCGGCCGCGGCGACCGGTGCGACTACTACCGGCACGACGGCGAGCACCGCCACCACTTCCACCGCAGGCGGCACGACGTCCACCGGGACATCCACCGCCGCCTCGACCACGGCGACCGCGCCGGCTGCCACGACGACGCCGGCGACGGGCACGACTGCGCCGGCGACGGGCACGACCGCGCCGGTGACCGGCGCGACGGCGCCGCCCACGACGGCGGCGGGGGCGACCGCGGCCCCGGCGACCGCAGGCGGCGCATCGGCACCCGTCGGGGGCCAGGGGTAGGTTCGACGGCGTGCCGGGGCTGACCGACCGCCGCATCGGGCTCCTCTTCCTCGTCTTCCTCGCCGCGCTCGGCGTCGCCACGCTGCGCGCCGGCTGGCTCGGCGCGGTGCGCGCGCCGGCGCTCAAGCGCGCCGCCGCCACCCAGCAGGTGCAGACGGTCGCGCTGCCCGCGCCGCGCGGCACGATCACCGACCGCAACGGCGCGGTGCTCGCCGTCTCCGAGCCGGCAAGCGACGTCAGCGCGACGCCCTACCTCGTCAGAGCGCCGCTGAGAGCCGCCGCCAAGCTCGCGCCGCTGCTCGGCGTCGACGCGAGCGCCCTGCTCGGCAAGCTGTCCGAGCAGACCGGCTTCGTCTACCTCGCGCGCCGCCTGCCGGCGGCCAGAGCCGACAGCATCGCCGCGCTCCACCTCGACGGCATCACGCTCACGCCCAGCTCGCTGCGCACCTACCCGCGCGACTGGCTCGCCGCGCAGCTGCTCGGCAGCGCGGGAGAGCAGCCGCGCAGCGGGACCGGACTGGAGTACGGCGAGGATCGCGTGCTGCGCGGGCAGGACGGCGTGCGGCGCGTCGTCAGCGACGCGCTCGGGCAGCCGATCTCGATCGACGACCAGCGCCCGACCGAGCCCGGCAGAGACGTCGGGCTGACGATCGACGCGAACCTCCAGGACAAGGTCGAGTCGGTGCTGCAGGGCGTCGGGCAGGTCTACCGCCCGAGAGGCGCGACCGCGATCGTGATGAACCCGCAGACGGGCGAGGTCCTCGCGCTCGCGAACTGGCCGCGCGTCGACGCGAACGATCCCGGCGGCGCGCCGCCCTACGCGGGGCAGGATCGCGCCGTCGGCTTCACGTTCGAGCCGGGCTCGACGTTCAAGGCGATGACGGTCGCCGCCGCGCTCGAGGACGGCATCGTGACGCCCGACACGCCGATCCACGTGCCCTACCAGCTGCAGGTCGCCGACCGCACGCTGCACGACGCCGAGGCCCACGGCGACGAGACGCTGACCGTCGCGGAGGTGCTCAAGCGGTCGAGCAACATCGGCGCGGTGCAGATCGCGCTGATGCTCAGAGCTCACCGCTTCGCGCAGTGGGTCAGCACGTTCGGCTTCGGCGCGCGGACCGGCGTGGCGCTGCCGGGCGAGGAGCGCGGCATCGTGCCGACGTACGCGCAGTACTCCGGCTCCTCGATCGCCAACCTGCCGATCGGCCAGGGCCAGCTCGTGACGCCGATGCAGATGATCGCCGCCTACGCCGCGATCGCGAACGGCGGGATCCTGCGCACGCCGCAGGTGATCCGCTCGATCGGCGGCAGAGCGGTCAACCAGCCCGCCGGCAGACGGGTCATCTCCCAGCAGACGGCCGCGAGCGTGCGCGAGATGCTGCGCGGCGTGCTTGCGGCCGGCGGCACCGCCTCAGAGGCGAGCATCCCCGGCTACGACCTCGCCGGCAAGACCGGCACGGCCCAGAAGGTCGACCCCGACGGCCAGTACTCCAGAACGCGCTACATCGCCTCGTTCATGGGCTTCGCGCCCGCCCGCGATCCGCAGCTGCTCGTGTCGGTCGTCGTCGACGAGCCGCAGGGCGCGATCTACGGCGGCCAGGTCGCCGCGCCGGCGTTCCAGAAGATCGTCGCGTTCGCGCTCCCGTACCTCGGCATCAGACCGAGCTGAGGTGGCGGCGAGGCCCGAAGCGGGCCGGAGCCGTGGGTAGACTCGGACGCCGATGAGGCTGCAGGACGTGATGGGCGCGGCGGGCGCCGATCTCGGCGATGTCGATGCCGAGATCCACGCCCTCGCCTACGACAACCGCCGCGTCGGGCCGGGAACGCTGTTCTTCTGCGTGCCCGGCTTCACGCGCGACGGGCACGACTTCGCGGCCGACGCGGTCGCTCGCGGGGCCGTGGCGCTGGTCGTCGAGCGGCCGCTCGGGCTCGGCGTGCCGGAGGTGGTGGTCGAGTCGGTGCGGGGCGCGATGGCGCCGGCGGCGGCGCGCTTCCACGGCGACCCGACGGCGGAGCTGGACGTCGTGGCGATCACCGGCACGAACGGCAAGACGACGACGGCCTTCCTCGTGCGGGCGCTGCTGGAGGCGTCGGGGCGCCAGTGCGGGCTGCTCGGGACGGTCACGGCGTTCGTCGGCGGACTCGAGCGCGCGCCGCTTCGCGGGCGCACCACCGCCGAGGCGATCGACCTGCAGCGCGACTTCCGCGCGATGCGCGACGGCGGCGACGTGGCGTGCGCGATCGAGGTCTCCTCGCACGCGCTGGAGCTGGGCCGTGCGGACGCGATCCACGTCGCGGCGGCGATCTTCACGAACCTGACCCAGGACCACCTCGACTTCCACCCGACGATGGACGACTACTTCCTCGCGAAGCGGCGGCTGCTCCTGCCGGCGGCCGATGAGCCTCCGCGCGTGGCCGTCGTGAACGTGGACGACCCCTACGGGTGGCGCCTCGCGGGCGAGCTGCGGGACGCGGGCCGCCTGCCGCTGACGTTCGCGATCGACCGCGACGCCTCCTATCGGGCGGTCGACGTCGAGACGCGCTTCTCCGGCTCCAGCTTCACCGCGCTCACGCCGGAGGGGCCGATCGCGCTGAGCACGCCGCTGCCCGGCCGCTTCAACGTGCAGAACGTGCTCGGCGCCGTCGCCGCGGTGCGGGCGCTCGGGGTGCCGCTGGAGGCGATCGCCGCCGCGCTGCCGCAGGCCGGGCGCGTGCCCGGCCGCTTCGAGCCGGTCGACGCGGGCCAGCCGTTCGCGGTGCTCGTCGACTACGCGCACACGCCGGACTCGCTGGAGAACGTGCTGAGCGCGGCGCGTGAGCTGACCGCGGCACGGCTCCATTGCGTCTTCGGCTGCGGCGGCGACCGCGACCGCGGCAAGCGCCCGCAGATGGGCGAGATCGCCGCGCGGCTCGCCGATCGCGTCGTCGTGACGTCCGACAACCCGCGCTCGGAGCAGCCGCAGGCGATCGTGGACGAGATCCTCGCCGGGGTCCCGTCGGAGCGGATCGGGCTCTCGCCCTCCGGTCACCGCGAGCGGCGGCCGACCGGACTTTCGCCCTTCGGTCACCGCGAGCGGCGACCTGCGGGCGACGTCACCGTGGAGGTCGACCGCCGCGCCGCGATCGCGCTGGCGCTCGCGGACGCGGAGGAAGGCGACGTGGTCGTGATCGCCGGCAAGGGCCACGAGCAGGGGCAGGAGCTGGCAGGCGGCGAGAAGGTCCCGTTCGACGACGTGACCGTCGCGCGCGAGGCGCTGCGTTCATTCCGTCCCCGCCCACCCGCCACGGCGCGATGAGGTCGTGGACGCCCGAGCAGGTCGCGCAGGCGGCCGGCGCGCGGCTCGCTGCTCCTGTGTCTGCGAGCGCCGATGCGCCAGGCCCGCTGCGCGTGACGATCGACTCCCGTGCCATCGCTCCCGGCGACCTGTTCGTCGGGCTGCCGGGCGAGACGCACGACGGTGGCCGCTACGCCGCGCAGGCGCTCGCGGCCGGGGCGTGGGGCGTGCTCGTCGCGCCGCAGCATGCGCAGGACGCGCGCTGCGCAAGGACCGCCGGGGGGCCCGCCTCCGCCGGCCACGTGGCCGGCTCCGCCACGGATGGGGCCGGGGGGCCCGCCTCCGCCGGCCACGTGGCCGGCTCCGCCACCCCAGGGGGCGTGCTGCTGGCCGCGGAGGATCCGCTCGCCGCGCTCCAGGCGCTCGCGCGCGCCTGGCGGCGGGAGCTGGGGGCGAAGGTGATCGCGATCACCGGCTCGACCGGCAAGACGTCGACGAAGGACATCCTCGCGGCGCTGCTCGAGCCGCACCGCCGCACGTTCGTCAGTCGCGGCAACTTCAACACCGAGATCGGGCTGCCGCTCGAGCTGCTCGCCGCGCCCGCGGGCACGGAGGCGCTCGTGCTGGAGATGGGGATGCGCGGGCCCGGCCAGATCGCCGAGCTGGCGGCGATCGCCGAGCCGGACGTCGGCGTGATCGTGAACGTCGGCCCGGCGCACCTCGAGCTGCTCGGCTCGCTCGAGGCGATCGCGGCCGCGAAGGCCGAGCTGATAGCCGATCTGCATGTCGGCGCGACGGCGATCGTCCCCGCCGGGGAGCCGCTCCTGGACAAGCACCGCCGAACCGACGACGACGTCGCGACCGTCACCTTCGGTCCCGGCGGCGACGTGACGCTCGCCGGCCAGGACGGCGACGGCGGCGTCGAGATCGACGCGCAGGGCGAACGGGTCGCGCTGCGGCTCGACTTCCAGCAGGCGCACCTGCGCGGCAACCTGCTCGCGGCGGTCGCCGCCGCACGGGCGATCGGGGTGCGCCCGGACGGTCGGGTGACGGTGACGTTCAGCGGACGCCGTGGCGAGCGGATGCGGCTCGCGAACGGCGTCACCGTCATCGACGACTGCTACAACGCCAACCCGATGTCCATGCGCGCGGCCCTCGACGACCTCGCTGCGACCGCCGGCGAGGGGCGGCGCGTGGCCGTGCTCGGCGACATGCTCGAGCTGGGACCGCAGGAGGCCCGCTTTCACGCCGAGATCGGCGCGCACGCGGCGACGCTCGGCCTGGACCTGCTCGTCGCCGTCGGTCCGCGCAGCCGGGCGCTCGCCGGCGCATTCGACGGCGAGACGGTGCTCGCGCCCGCCGCCGCCGCCGCGGCGGCGCTCGTCCCCGGCCTCGTCCGGGCCGGTGACACAGTGCTCGTGAAGGCCTCGCGCGGGGTCGGGCTCGAAGCCGTGACGGAGGCGCTGGCAGGCGCCGCCGGTGGGGATGGAGCGGAAGGCGACGCGGCAGGCGCCGGCGGCGATCCGGCCGGGGCCGAGCCCTGATGGGCCGCGTGCTGATCGCGGGGACCGCCTCGCTGCTCATCTGCATCTTCCTCAGCCCGCGCTTCATCGCGTTCATCCGCGAGCGCGAGTTCGGGCAGCACATCCGCGAGGACGGGCCGGAGGGCCACCACACGAAGGCCGGCACGCCGACGATGGGCGGGATCATCATCTTCGCCGCCGTCTCGATCCCCTTCCTGATCCTCACGAACTACGACTGGCAGGCGATCGGCGTCTTCGGCGCGGCGATCGCGTGCGCGCTGATCGGCTTCCTCGACGACTACACGAAGATCGTGCGGCGCCGCTCGCTCGGGCTGCGCGGGCGCACGAAGCTGCTGGCGACGATCGCGATCTCGATCGGCCTGTGGCTCGCCGCCACGAAGGGCGCGGGCCTGCAGGAGACGGTGCGCCTGCGGATCGTCGACGCGCAGATCGACCTCGGGATCTTCTACCCCGTCTTCATCTACCTCGTCGTCGCCGGAACGACGTCGGGCGTGAACCTCACCGACGGGCTCGACGGGCTCGCCGCCGGCTGCGCGGCGATCGTGCTGCTCGCCTACATCGGCATCACGTTCATCACGACGGGGCAGGCGGAGCTGACGCTGCTGGCCGGCTGCCTCGTCGGGGCGTGCGTCGGCTTCCTGTGGTTCAACTCGTTCCCCGCGAACATCTTCATGGGGGACACCGGCTCGCTCGGGATCGGCGGCGCGATCGCCGGGCTGGCGGTAATGACGAAGACCGAGATCCTGCTCGTGATCCTCGGCGGGATCTTCGTGATCGAGACGCTGTCGGTCGCGATCCAGGTGCTCGCCTTCCAGACGTTCCGCAAGCGCGTCTTCCTGATGGCGCCGATCCACCACCACTTCGAGATGCGCGGCTGGTCCGAGACGAAGATCATCCTGCGCTTCTGGATCATCGCCTCGGTCTGCGCGGCGGTCGGCTTCACGATCTACCAGCAGAGCATCCGATAGGTGGCCCGCCCGCCCGCCCCCCGTCGCACCTCCGCGTCCCGTCCGCCCTTGCCCGGCGGCCCGTACCTCGTCGTCGGGCTCGCCCGCTCCGGGGTCGCGGCGGCGCTCGCGCTGCGCGCGCGCGGCGAGACGGTGATCGGCGTGGACGCCGGCGCGCCCGACGCCGGCAGGCTTGCGGACGACGGCGTCGAAGTGCATCTGGATGATCAGGGCGACCAGCTGCTCGACCGCGTGGCGACGCTCGTCAAGAGCCCCGGCGTTCCGCATTCGGCCGCGGTCGTGGAGGCCGCGCAGGCGCGTGGGCTCACGGTCGTCGGCGAGCTGGAGCTGGCCTGGCGGCTGCTCCCCAACCCCTTCGTCGCGGTGACGGGCACGAACGGCAAGACGACGACGACCGAGCTGATCGGGCACGTCCACCGCGAGGCGGGCTTGCCGGTCGCGGTGGCGGGCAACGTCGGCACGGCCGTCGCCTCGCTGGTCGGGGCAATCTCGCCCGACGTGACGATCGTCTGCGAGTCCTCCTCGTTTCAGCTCGAGGACACGACCGCCTTCGCGCCCGAGGCGGCCGTGCTGCTCAACCTGACGGCCGACCATCTCGACCGCCACGGCTCGCTCGCGGCCTACCGCGAGGCGAAGCTGAACGCCTTCCGCCGCCAGCCGCCCGAGGCGGTCGCCGTCGTGCCGGCTGCGCTGCGGATCGACCTGCCGGGCTCCGCCCGCCGCGTCACGTTCGGCGACGCGCCGGGCGCGGACATGTCGTTCGACCCCGCCGGTGGGACGATCCGCTGGCGGGGCGAGCGCTTCATGGCGGCCGAGGAGATCCGCCTGCCGGGCCCGCACAACCGCGAGAACGCGATGGCGGCGGCAGCCGTGACGCTCGCGCGCGGCGTCGATCCCGACGCCGTCCGTGAGGGGCTGCGCAGCTTCCGCGGCGTCGCACACCGGCTCGAGCCGATCGCCGAGCGCGACGGGGTCGCGTACGTCAACGACTCGAAGGCGACGAACGTCGACTCGACGCTCGTCGCACTGCGCTCCTACCCCGCGGACGCAGGGGGCGGGCGGGGCCGAGTCCACCTGATCGCCGGCGGGCGCACCAAGGCGCAGGACTTCGCGCCGCTCGCGCCGCTCGTCGCGGAGCGCTGCGCCGCCGTCTACCTGATCGGCGAGGGAGCGGGGGAGATCGCCGCCGCGCTCGCGCCCGCAGGCGAGGCGGGGGTGGGCGGGCGGGTGCCGGTTCACGAGACGGGCGACCTCGAGCGCGCGCTCGCGGCCGCGCGCGCGGCCGCCCGGCCCGGCGAGGTCGTGCTGCTGTCGCCCGCGTGCGCGAGCTTCGACCAGTACCCCGACTTCGAGGCACGCGGCGACCACTTCCGCGCGCTCGTGGAGGCGCGCTGATGCGGCGTCCCAGACGGCCGGCCCGCGCGGCGCCGCGCGCCGCGCGCCCGACCCGCGCGCCGCGCGCCGAGCGCCGCGCCCGCACCGCCGCATCCCGCCCGATCGAGCAGCGGATGCTGCTGACCGCCGCGCTGTGCCTGCTCGCGTTCGGCGCGGTGATGGTCTACAGCGCCTCCTCGGCGCGCAACCTGCTGCAGGGCCACGGCGACGGCACGCAGTTCCTCGTGCGCTTCGTCGCCTTCGGCCTCGTCGGGCTCCTGGTCATGCACGTGCTCTCGCGCCGCGGCGTCGTGCTGCTGCGCCAGCTCACGCCGCTGCTGCTGATCGGCACGTTCGGCCTGCTGCTGCTCGTGCTCGTCCCCGGGATCGGCATCTCGATCAACGGCGCGCGCCGCTGGATCGGCCCCGGCACGCTCTCCTTCCAGCCCTCGGAGCTGATGAAGCTCGCGCTGATCCTCTACGTCGCGCAGTTTCTCGCGGCCCATCCGCGGCGGATCCAGACGTTCAAGGGGATGCTGAGCCCGATCGTCGTCGTGGCGGGCGCGGCGGCAACGCTGGTCGCCGCCGAGCCCGATCTCGGCACCGCGCTCGTGATCTGCATGTCGGTCGCCGCGCTGCTCGTCGCGGCGGGCGTGCCGCTGCGCTACCTCGGCTACCTGGCGGCTGCGGGCGCGGTGATGATCCTGTTGCTCGCGCTCGTCCAGCCCTACCAGCAGGCGCGCCTGACCGCCTTCCTCGATCCGTGGGCGAGCGCGTCGAGCAGCGGCTTCCAGGCGGTGCAGGGGCAGATCGCGCTCGGCTCGGGCGGGCTGTTCGGCGTCGGCCTCGGCCAGTCGGTGCAGAAGGTCTTCTACCTGCCGGAGGCGCACACCGACTTCATCCTCGCGGTGATCGGCGAGGAGCTCGGCGTCGTCGGCGTCAGCACCGTGATCGCGCTGTTCGGGCTGATCGCCTGGTCGGGGCTGCGGATCGCGCGGGCGGCGACCGAGCCGTATGCGAAGCTGCTTGCGACGGGCCTCACCTCCCTGATCCTGTGCCAGGCGACGCTCAACATCTTCGTGGTGCTCGGCATCGCGCCGCTCACCGGCGTGCCGCTGCCGTTCATCTCGTACGGGCCGACGAACCTCACGGTGATCCTCGCGGCGGTCGGCCTGCTGCTGAACGTCTCGGAGCGCAGTCGCGCCGGGCTGCGGCTCGTCGAGCCGTCGTCACGTCGCCGGACCTCGCCCGACCGTGACGGCGCCTCCGCGGATCGCGATCGCCGCCGGCGGGACGGCGGGGCACGTCGTTCCGGCGCTGGCGGTGGCCGGCGCGCTGCGGGCTGACGGCGCCGACGTCACGTTCGTCGGCGGCGAGCGGGCGGAGGCCGAACTGGTGCCGAGCGCCGGCTACGAGCTGCGGACGATCCGCGTGGCAGGGCTCGACCGGCGCAACCCGCTGAAGGCCGCGCGGGCCGGGCTGCTCGCGTTGCGCGCGGTCTTCGCGTGCGTGCGCCTGCTGCGGGCGCTGAGGGCGGACGCGGTGATGGGCGGCGGGGGCTACGTCGCCGGGCCGGTCGGACTCGCTGCGGTGCTGCTGCGCATCCCGCTGGTGCTCACGGAGGCCGACTCCCACCTCGGGATCGCCAACCGGCTGCTCGCGCCGTTCGCGCGCCGCGTCTGCCTGGCGTTCCCGTTGGCGGGGAGGGAGGGGAACCGGTACCGCGTGACCGGGCGGCCGGTGCCCGCGCCGGCCGCGGATCGTGCGGCGGCACGGGCGCGCTTCGGGCTCTCGCTCGACGACACGGTCGTGCTGGTGTTCGGCGGCTCGCTGGGTGCGCGCTCGATCAACTTCGCTGCGGTCGAGGCGTTCGCGGGCGCGTCGTTCCGCGTTCTCCACGCCGCCGGCGCGCGCGACTTCGAGGCGCTGCGATCGCCCGGCGAGCACTACGACATCCGCCCGTACATCGACGACTTCGGCGAAGCGCTGCTCGCCGCCGACCTCGTGATCGCCCGCTCGGGCGGCTCCGTCTTCGAGATCGCCGCCCATGGCAGACCCGCGATCCTGATCCCCTACCCGGCGGCTGCCGCCGACCACCAGACGGCCAACGCGCGCTGGATGGAGCGCGGCGGCGCCGCGATCGTGATCCCCGACGCCGAGCTGACGGCGACCCGCCTCGCCCACGAGGTCGGCAAGCTGCTCCACGACCGCACCCACCTCGCCGCGATGGCCCACGCCTCCGCCGCCCTCGCCCGCCCCGACGCCGCCCGCGAGATCGCCGGCGAGCTGCTCGCGGCTGTTCGAAGTCCCGCCCTCTCCGGCCGCTAGGGTCCTGCGGGTGACGGACGACGCGCGATCCTGGGCCGGGAGGCGGCTGCACTTCGTGGGGATCGGAGGCGCGGGGATGAGCGGGCTGGCGCTCGTGGCCCGTGAGCTGGGGGCTGACGTGAGCGGTTCGGACGGGGCCGAGTCGGCGACGCTGGAGCGCTTGCGCGGGGTCGGCTGCGCGGCGGTCGTGGGCCATGACGCCGCGAACGTGCCGGCCGACGCCGAGGTCGTCTACTCCACGGCGGTGGGGGAGGGCAACCCCGAGCGTACGGTCGCTCGCGAGCGGGGCCAGCATGAGCTGCACCGCGCCGACCTGCTCGCCGAGATCACCGCCCTGCGGCGCTGCATCGCGGTCACCGGCACGCACGGCAAGACGACGACGTCGAGCATGGTCGTGCACGCGCTGCGCGGGTGCGGGATGGATCCCGGCTACCTCGTCGGTGGCGACGTCCGCTCGACGGGCTCGAACGCCGGTTGGGGCGCGGGGGAGTGGGTCGTGGTGGAGGCCGACGAGTCCGATCGCTCGCTGCTCAAGCTCCACCCGGACGTCGCCGTGCTCACGAACGCCGAGCTCGACCACCACGCCACGTACGCCTCGCGGCTCGACGTGGACGAGACGTTCCGTCAGTTCCTCGCGCGCGCGCGCGAGGGGATCGTCGTGTGGGACCGGCCGGAGCTGCGGGCGCTCGCGCCGGCGCCAGGCGGGGAGGGCACGGCCGATCGCGGGGCGGGCGTGACCGGGGGAGGCGCGGACCCCGTCGAGATCGTCGCCTACGACGTCGCGAGCCCGTCCCTCGACGCCCAGGGCGCGAAGTTCGAGTGGCGCGGCATCCCCGTGCAGCTCCAGGTCCCCGGCGCCCACAACGCGCTCAACGCGGTCGCGGCGCTCGAGGCGGCGCGCCTCGCCGGCGCCGAACCGGCAGAGGCCGCACAGACGCTCGCCGACTTCCAGGGAGCCGGCCGGCGCTTCGAGCTGCTGGGCAGGACGCCGACGGGCGCGCAGGTGTACGACGACTACGCCCACCACCCGACCGAGGTCGCCGCCACGCTCGCCGCCGCGCGCACGCTCGCGCCGCAGCGCGTGATCGCGGTCTTCCAGCCGCACCTCTACTCGCGCACGTGCGCGCTCGCCAAGGAGTTCGGCAGCGCGCTCGCCGCCGCAGACCTGATCGTCGTGCTCGACGTCTACAGAGCCCGCGAGCGGCCGGAGGACTTCCCCGGCGTCGACGGCAAGCTCGTCGCCGACGCGGCCGCCGACGCCGCGCAAGGGCGCACCGTCGCCTGGCTGCCGCGCTTCGACGATGCCGAGCGTTTCCTGCGCGCGCAGCTCAGAGCCGGCGACGTCTGCCTCGCGATGGGCGCCGGCGACGTCGACCAGCTCGGCCGGAGGCTCGTGGCGTGATGGGCACGCTGCCGCCCGGCGTCCAGCCCGACTACCCGCTCGCGCGCCTCACGACCGTGCGCACGGGCGGTCACGGCGAGCTCTTCGCCCGTCCCGCGACCGCGGAGCAGCTCGCCGCGCTGCTCGGCTGGGCGCACGAACAGGGTCACGAGGTAGGGGTCGTGGGCTCGGGGTCGAACCTGCTCGTAGCGGACGACGGCGTCCGCGGACTCGTGATGAAGCTCGACAAGGACCTCGCGCAGATCGAACGGGACGGCACGCGGCTCGCCTGCGGCGGTGGCGCGCGCCTGCCGGCCGTCTCCGCGCGGGCGGCGAACGCCGGACTGTCCGGGATCGAGTTCGGCGTGAACATCCCCGGCACGGTCGGCGGAGCGGTGCGGATGAACGCGAACGCGTACGGCGGCGAGCTCGCGCGCGTGCTCGAGTGGGTCGACGTCGCGACCGCCGACTGCGTCGAGCGCCGCATGCCTGCGCAGCTCGACTTCGCCTACCGCCGCTCGAACCTCGGCGCGGGGGAGGTCGTCGCGCGCGCCTCCTTCCAGCTGACGCCCGCGCCGGTCGAGCAGGTGAAGGCGACGCTCGCCGACATGCGCACCAGGCGCAAGGCGGCACAGCCGTCCGGCATCAAGACGTTCGGCTCGACCTTCAGAAACCCCGACGACGCGCGCGCGGAGGGCCGCAGCGCCGGCCAGCTGCTCGACGCGGCCGGCTGCCGCGGGCTGCGCGTCGGCGGCGCGAGCTTCTCCGGCAAGCACGCCAACTTCGTCGAGAACCACGGCAGAGCGAGCACCGCCGACGTGCTCGCATTGATGGCCGAGGGCCGCCGCCGCGTGCACGAGCGCTTCGGGGTCGTGCTGGAGCCCGAGGTGCAGACGCTCGGCGACGTGACGTGGCCGGCGAACTGGGAGCTGGCGGCATGAGCGCCACCGGAGCCGGATCGGCGCCGCGCTGGCTCGCGCATGCGCTGCGCCGCGGCCGCGCCCGCGCCGGGAGCGTTCGCCCGGCGCTGCGCCTGCCGCACCCGCGCACGCTGATCGTCGCCGCCGTCGCGCTCGCGCTGCTGCTCGCGGGCTGGTTCTGGCTGCGCGACTCCTCGCTCGTCGCGGTCCGCACCGTCCAGGTGACCGGCATCGACGGCGCGCAGGGCGCGCGCGTGCGCGCCGCGCTCGAGGAGGCGGCACGCTCGATGACGACGCTGCACGTGCGCCGCGACGCGCTCGACACGGCCGCCGCGCCGTTCTCGCTCGTCAAGCGGATCGAGGTCGAGACCGGCTTCCCGCACACGATGCGGATCCACGTCGTCACGAACGTCGCGGTGGGAGCGGTCGTCGTCGACGGCCACCGCATCGCCGTCACGTCCGACGGCACGCTGCTGCGCGACGTGGCGGCGCCGCTCGCGCTGCCGCAGATCCCGTCGCACGCCGCGCCGGCCGGCTCGCGGCTCACCGAGCCCGCCGCGGTCGCGGCGGTGGAGGCGCTCGGGGCGGCGCCGGCCGCGCTGCGCGCGCGCGTGCAGGGCGTCGTCACGACGGCCGACCACGGGCTCTCGATCCAGCTCGCCCACGGCCCCGTCCTGTGGTTCGGCGCAGGCGGGCGGCTGGCGGCGAAGTGGGCGGCCGCGACCGCGGTGCTCGCCGACCCCAGCGCGGCCGGCGCGAGCTCGATCGACGTCTCCGCACCCGAGCGCCCGGCGGTCGGCGGCCTGGCCAACGGCGCGCCGGCGACCGGCGAGTCCGACGTCCCGACGCTTCCGAGCGGCACGACCGGGGTGACCGCGTCCGCCGGCTCGTCCCCGAGCCAAGTCCCGGCAACGGCCGGCGCGGCGACCGGCCCGTCTGGCGCGATCGGCGCCGGCACGGGGCAGACAGGGCCCTGACCTCAGCCTAAAGCTGAGGTCGAGGGTAACCCTGTTCACCGGTCAACGCTCGACTTCTGATGGAGAGTCAGGCGTTCTGCAACGTCGCTTGCGACACGCGGGTTGCGTTGACAGCCCGCCGAATAAGGCCATAACGTGCGACACTCTCGCACTCTGGCAGTCGGGCCAAAGCCTCAACGCTAACTCAAGGGTCGGACGGTAACCATCATGGAAAGCGGCAGCTACCTCGCAGTCATCAAGGTCGTCGGCGTCGGCGGCGGCGGCACCAATGCGGTCAACCGCATGGTCGACGCGGGCCTGCGCGGGGTCGAGTTCATCGCCGCGAACACCGACGCCCAGGCGCTCGCGATGTGCGAGGCCGACATCAAGCTGAACATCGGCCACGAGCTGACGAAGGGCCTCGGCGCAGGCGCCAACCCCGACGTCGGCCACGGTGCCGCGGCCGAGTCGCGCGACGAGATCAAGGAAGCCCTCAAGGGCGCGGACATGGTCTTCGTGACCGCGGGCGAGGGCGGCGGCACCGGCACGGGCGCCGCGCCCGTGATCGCCGAGATCGCGAAGAACGAGATCGGCGCGCTCACCGTCGGCGTCGTCACGCGCCCGTTCGTGTTCGAGGGCTCGCAGCGCGCCAGACAGGCCGACGAGGGCATCCAGCGCCTCCGCGAGCAGGTCGACACGCTGATCGTGATCCCGAACGAGAAGCTGCTCGGCATCGTGGAACGGCGCACGACGATCCTCGAGGCGTTCCGTGAAGCCGACAACGTGCTGCGCCAGGGCGTCCAGGGCATCACCGACCTCATCACGATCCCCGGCCTCATCAACCTCGACTTCGCCGACGTGCGCACGATCATGCACAACGCCGGCACCGCCCTGATGGGCATCGGCAGTGCCTCCGGCGAGACGCGCGCGGTCGACGCGGCGAAGGCCGCGATCGCCTCGCCGCTGCTCGAGGAGTCGGTCGAGGGCGCGACCGGGATCCTCCTCAACATGACGGGCGGCCACGATCTCGGCCTGTTCGAGGTCAACGAGGCTGCGGAGATCGTCGCGGCGGCGGCCGACAGAGAGTCGAACATCATCTTCGGCGCCGTGATCGACGACTCGATGGGCGACGACGTGCGCGTGACCGTGATCGCGACCGGCTTCGACCACCGCGGCGGCGGCGTGGGCGGGCGGGCGACGTCCGGCGCGCGCGAGGAGGCGCGCCGCACGCGCCGCGACCGCGACGTCACGCTCGACGAGCGTCAGCGCTCGTCGCTCGAGATCTCCGACGACGAGATCGACATCCCGTCGTTCCTGCGCGACAAGTAGTCGCGCAGCGTCAGACGAACGCGGTCGCCGCCAGCAGCGCCGCCAGCCCCAGCAGCAGTGCGCCGACGCCATGGCCGAGCCGGCGCGCGAGCGCCGGCGGCGCGACCCGCTCGCCGGCCATCACCGCCGCCAGCCCGAGCATCAGCGCGAGGTTGGCGCTGCCGGCCGCGAACATCACGAGCATCAGCGCCCAGCAGCAGCCGACGCACGAGCGGCCGTAGGCGATCCCGATCCGCAGCGCGTCCGCGTGCGGGCGCCCACCGCGCCAGCCGGCGACGACGAACGCGCGCGGCGTGCGGCAGGCGGTCAGGCAGCGGTGCTTGAGGTCGGAGAACTGGAACGCGCCGGCGACCGCCAGCGCGCCCGCCGCGATCAGCGCCGTGTGGGCGGCGAGCCATCCGGACGAGTCGACGGCGAGGTGGACGGCGACGTCGCCGCTGCGCAGCAGGTAGCCGACGAGCAGCCAGACGGACAGGAAGCCGGCGACGAGCGCCAGCCGCAGCCGCGTCCGCTCGCGCTCCGGCCGCGCGCGCGTGACGCGGTCGAACGTGCGCAGCAGGCCGCTCGCGGTCGGCAGCATCATCGCCGTCGTCATCAGCAGCCAGCCGCCGAGGAAGAACGCGATCGCGCCCGCCTGGCCGGACACGGAGGCCGGCTCGTACGCGTGGCTGAGGTAGCGGCCGTAGGGCGAGGCGCCCCACGCGAGCAGCGCGACGAGCGCGAGCAGGCCGAGCCCTGCCGCCAGCGCGCGGCCGTCGAGCAGCCGCGCCAGCATCGCGTCAGTCCTCGAAGCGGTAGTCGAAGCGCCCGCTCGTCGTCGAGCGCTCCGTCGCGTCGATCGCGTCGACGTGCGGCAGCTGGAGCTGGAAGCGCGCCGCCTTGCCGGACTCGCCGCCGGCGTCGAGCAGGCTGGCGAGCACGCCGTCGTTGATCGTGATGACGCGGCCGGTCGAGCCGACCAGCAGCTGCGACTCGACGAGCACGCGCGGCCCGACGCGCAGCTGCGTGGAGTGTCCGTCGGTCGTGAACGAGACGGGCGCGCGCTCGACCAGCTGCGCGCCGTCGACCATTCTCGCCAGCTCGCCGAGCGGTCCGCCCAGCTCGCCCGAGAAGGCCTCGGTCATCGCGACGAACTGGCCGTCGTCGGCACGCTCGTCGATCACGAGCGCCATGTGCAGGTGCTGCGGCGCGGCACGGTGGCCGCGGTGCTGCGACATGCTCACGGCCGTCAGGCCGGAGACGTCGAAGCCGTTGATCGTGCCGCGCTCGACGTGCCACGCGATCAGCCCGGTGCACTCGTCGTCGTCCGGGCTCTGCTCGAACCAGCACGGACACGGCACCGAGCAGTCGCACGCCTCGAAGAAGCGTCCCCTGAGCTCGTACCCCATGGCGGCTTTCTACTCGCCGTCGTCGTCGGAAGTCAAGTCGGCGGCACGTTAAAAACCTGAAATCAGGTTGACAAGCGCGGGGCGCTCGCCATAGCGTGGCGAGCCAGCAGGGGCGGCAAGGGGACGGGAGCCCTGGGTGGCCGAAGGCACGCGGGAGATGCAGATCGATGGGCACACGGTGCGCATCACCGGGGGCGACGAGCCCCTGCGCCCGTTCCGCGGCTTCTTCTCCGGCGACGAGCTGCCGGGCGAGCACCGCATGCCCACAGGCGCCGGCGACGCACCGCCGCCGGCCGACATGGTCGTCATCGAGGTCGACGGCGCGCCCTTCGAGGCACATCGCCTGACGTCCGGCTACCTCCACCTCCACACGGTGCCGTTCAGGCGCTTCTCCACGGTCGACGACGCGGCCCGCGAGATCGTCCGGCTGATCGATCTGGGAGTGCTCCGTGGGGGTGCGTAGAAACCAGAACAGAATGACGGCCGCCGAGCGCACGCGGTTCGTCAGAGCGCTGCTGCGGATGAAGAGAGACAGAGCGCTCGCGTACGGCTACGACCAGTACCCGACGGTCCACGCCACGGCGTTCGTGACGGATCCGAACCTCAACCCCGCCCACATAGGTCCCGCCTTCTGCCCCTGGCACCGCTACTTCCTCGCCCGCTTCGAGCAGGACCTCCAGCACGCCGACACGCTCGAGGGCGGCGACGGGACGCTGATGCTGCCGTACTGGGACTGGGTCAACGACAACGCCAAGACGCCAAACCGCCAGCGCGGCCAGATCTGGGACGAGGCCTTCATGGGTGGCGACGGGACGCCGGTCTCCAACGGCCCGTTCAGAGACGGCGGCGGCTGGTCGACGGTCGGCGGCGCCCACAAGCTCGTGCGCACGTTCGGCGTCGACATACCGGAGCTGCCGCGGCAGGCCGCCGTCAACCTCGCGATGGCCTCGGAGGGCTTCGACGCACCGCCGTTCGACGACAGCCCGCCGCTGTCCGCCGGCCTCGTCTCGCCGGCGGCGCCGGCCGCCACCGGCGCGGCCGGCGGGTCGCTTGCGCCCGGCGTCTACCAGGTCGTGACGACCTACGTCAAAGGCAACGGCGAGACGCGGCCGTCGCCGCCGACGGCCGTCTGCCTCGGCGGCGCGTGCGCGCCCGCGAACGGCGCGACGGCGATCTCCGTCGTCTCGCCGCCCGCTCCGGCGAGAGGGACCGCCGACGGCTACCGCGTCTACGTCAGCCCGGCCGGCGGCGCGCCCGCCGACGCGCTGCTGGAGTCCGGCACGACGAGCATCGGCACGCCGACGACGATCAGATCGCTCAGAGGCGGCGCGAAGCGGCCGGCCACGAACACGACCAGCAGCTTCCGCAACATCCTCGAGGGCTGGGTCAGCGCGGGCGGCAACGTCGACGTCCACAACCGCGTGCACGTGTGGGTCGGCGGCTCGATGTCGCCCGGCACGTCGCCCGACGACCCCGTCTTCTTCATGCACCACTGCAACATCGACCGGCTGTGGGCGCAGTGGCAGCACACGCACCCCGGCCAGAACTACCCCGAGACGGTGCCGAGAGTCGGCGTGCCCGGCCTGCGCCCGCACGGGCTCCGCGATCCGATGCCGCCGTGGACGAGCGGCGCCGAGGTCGTCACCCCGGCCGACGTGCTCGACCACACGAGAGTCGTCGTGCGCGGCAGACCGGCCGGCTACACGTACGACACCGACCCGGTCGGGATCGTGCTCGACGTCGGTCCCTGAGATGGCCGGGCTCGCCGACATCGCCGCCGGCGTGCGCTGCGCGCTCGAGCCGATCGACACGGCGCTGACGAGCGAGCACCACCTGCAGGCGTTCTTCGCCGACCTGGGCTGGGACGTCAGAGCGGACCCCGGGGCGATGGCGGCGATCCGCACCGCGTTCGCGATCGGCCCCGCGTTCGACGCCGCGCTCGCCGTCGCGCAGCAGCTCGAGTCCGCCTCCGCGACGCCGAATCCGGCGCTCGTCGGCTCGCTCGTGCAGGCGCTCGAGGGCCTGATCGGCGCGTTCAAGGCGCTCGCCGCCGCGCCGCCGACGGCGGGGATGCCGGCGCCGCTGGACAGCGCCGCGTTCTGGCAGGAGACGGGCGTCGCGCTCGCCGACGCCCTGCTGCTGCGCCACGTCGAGCGCAACCAGCCGATCGCCTTCGCCGTCCTGCGCTTCAGCGGCCTCGCCGAGATCACGCACGAGACGCCCGCCGGCCCCGGCCGCCTGCCGTACCAGCGCTGGAGCATCCGCTGGGACCGCTTCTCGCGCGTCTTCGGCGAGCCCGACAAGCTGATCCGCGAGGTGTGGGGCTGGGGCGCGCCGGGCGGCTTCGACCACGCCCGCCTCGACGACATCCTCGGGCACACGCTGCGCGCGCTGCGGATCCCGGCGCGCAGAGCGCCGCCGACCGCGGCGCTGCGCCAGCGCTGGTACGACGACGCCAACCCGGCGCTCGCGGACGTGCGCACGCTCGCGGTCCCGCTGATCGCCCAGTCGAGCGTCGACCGCAGCGTCTACGCCGAGCTGGGGATCGCGCTCACGCCGATCCCGCCGAGAGGCCAGCCCGCCGCCCCGCCGGCCGGCTTCGCCCTCACGCCGCTCGCGTCCGGCTCGATCGGCGGCGGCGGAGGGCCCTCGGACTCGCTGCTGCGGCTGCTGCTGCGCGGCGGCTTCGACCTCGACGCCGCGCTCGGCGCCGAGCTGCGGCCGGGCGAGCTGTCGTTCTTCGCCGACGCGGGCGGAGCGTCGATCGACGCCGAGGTGCGCCTTGCCGCCAGACCGCCGAGACCGTGGATCGTCGTCGGCGAGCCGGGCGGCTTCCGCTTCGAGGCCGGCGGCTTCGAGGCCGGCGTCGGGCTCAGAGGCGAGCTCGCGGACCCGGAGCTGACGCTGCGCGTCGGCACCGGCAGCGGGCCGGCGCCGCCGAAGCTCGCGATCGTCATCCAGACCTCCGACGCCGACGGCTTCCTCGGCCACCTGATCGGCGCCGACCCGCTCCGCTTCGAGGTCGGGGGCGCGCTCGTGTGGTCCTCGAAGAGCGGCCTGCACCTGGAGGGATCGGGCGGCTTCGAGTGGACGATCCCGCTCCATCTCGACCTCGGCATCGCCTCGATCGACACGCTCACGCTCGAGCTGCAGGGCGGCGCCGGCGGGCTGGAGATCGGCGCCGGCGTCACCGGCAGAGCGATGCTCGGCCCGCTGACGGCGGTCGTCGAGCAGTTCGGCCTGAAGGCCGACCTCAGATTCGGCGACGCGAGCGGCAATCTCGGCGGGCTCGGCGTCGCGCTCGGCTTCAAGCCGCCGAAGGGGATCGGCCTCGCGATCGACGCGGGCGTCGTGATCGGTGGCGGCTACCTCTTCTGCGACCCCGACAGAGGCGAGTACGCGGGCGCGCTGGAGCTGATGTTCGCCGGCTTCCTCTCGCTGAAGGCGATCGGGCTGCTGAACACGAGAATGCCCGACGGCTCGCCCGGCTTCTCGCTGATCGTGATCATCACGGCCGAATTCGGCACCGGCATACAGCTCGGCTTCGGCTTCACGCTGATCGGCGTCGGCGGCCTCGTCGGGGTCAACCGCACGATGCGGCTGCAGCCGCTGATGGACGGCGTGCGCACCGGTGCGATCAACTCGATCATGTTCCCGAGAGACGTCGTCGCGAACGCGCCGCGGATCATCAGCGACCTGCGCACGATCTTCCCGCCCGAGAACGGCAAGTTCCTGATCGGGCCGATGGCGAAGCTCGGCTGGGGCACGCCGACGCTCGTCTCGCTCGCGCTCGGGATCGTGATCGAGATCCCCGGCAACATCGCGATCCTCGGCGTGCTGAAGGTCGCGCTGCCGGCCGACGACGTCGCCGTCGTCGCGATCCAGGTCAACTTCGCCGGCGCGATCGAGTTCGACAAGAAGCGCGTCTACTTCTTCGCCTCGCTGTTCGACTCGCACATCCTGTTCCTGACGATCGAGGGCGAGATGGCGGTCGTCGCGCAGTTCGGCGACGACGCGACGTTCGTGCTGAGCGTCGGCGGCTTCCACCCGCGCTTCACGCCGCCGCCGCTGCCGGTCCCGACGCCGCGGCGGATCGCGGTCGACATCATCAACGAGGCGGTCGCGCGGGTGAGCGTCGAGGGCTACTTCGCCGTCACCTCCAACACCGTCCAGTTCGGCGCGCGAGCGAGCCTGTTCTTCGGCTTCTCCGCGATCAGCGTGCAGGGCCAGATCGGCTTCGACGCGCTGTTCCAGTTCTCGCCCTTCCACTTCGTGATCGAGGTGTCGGCGTCGTTCTCGGTGCAGGCGTTCGGCGTCGGCGTCTTCAGCGTCCGCGTGCAGATGTCGCTTGAGGGGCCGACGCCGTGGCGGGCGCGCGGCACCGGCTCGATATCGCTGCTGTTCTTCGACATCAGCGTCGACTTCGACATCACCTGGGGCGAGCCGCGCGACACGCAGCTCGACCCGGTCGCGGTGATGGGGCTGCTCGCCGCCGAGCTGCAGAAGGCCGAGGGCTGGAAGGCGCTGCCGCCCGCGCCGAGCAACCTGCTCGTGTCGCTGCGCAGGCTCGACCCCGCGAGAGAGCCCGCGGACGCGCTCGTGCTGCACCCGCTCGGCGCGCTGCGCGTCACGCAACGGGCGGTGCCGCTCGAGCTGGAGATCGACAAGGTCGGCAACCGCAGAGCGTCGGACGGGAGACGCTTCACGCTCGCCGCCGGCAGCGGGCTGGCCAAGCAGGGCGACGTGCTGGAGTCGTTCGCGCCGGCGCAGTTCCGCACGATGCCCGACGCGGACAAGCTCGGCAAGCCGGCGTTCGAGCGCCAGCAGGGCGGGATCGAGCTGACGCCGGCCGGTCAGGAGATCGCCTCGGGTGCGCTCGTCAAGCGCGTCAACCGCTACGCGCTGACGACGATCGACACCGCCTTCAGGCGCAGACCGACGCGCTTCTACGCCTTCCCGCTCGCGCTGTTCACGCACTTCCTCGCCGGCGCGAGCGTTGCGCACTCGCCGCTCTCCCAGCACCTCAAGGACAAGCGCGACCCGTTCGCGCCGGGGGAGAAGATCCAGACCGGGCCGGAGGGCTTCGCCGTCGCCTTCCAGCGGGACAACACGCCCGTCTCCGGCGTTGCGACCTTCGCGAGCGAGGCGATGGCGCAGGACTTCCTCGCCGCCCAGCAGGCGGACCGCCCGCATGAGGCGCTGCACGTGATCCCGGCCTTCGAGCTGGCCCCGTGACCCCGCTCGGCGCGTACTCGTTCCTGCCGTGGCTGCGCCACGGGATCGCCAACGCGGTGACGGCGGCCGACCTCGACGCAGGCGTCAGAGCGCGTGCGACGATCGCGGTCGAGCTGGTGCTGAGCGGCCAGCCGGTCGCCGGCGGCGCGCCGCTCGCGCCGCAGACGATCAGACGCGACGTGCAGATCTACGGCCCGGGCGACATCGCCGGGCTCGACGCGCGCGCGATCGTGCGCGTCGCGCCGCGCGCGCAGGTGACGGCCCACGAGCCGAACCACATGCCGCACGTCGAGTTCTACGACGAGGATCTGCCATGGCGCTACACGCCTGCTGCGCCGGACGGCAGCAGACTGAGGCTGCGCCCGTGGATCGCGCTCGTCGTGCTGGCGGAGGGCGAGTTCGCCGAGCGCGCGGTGCAGGGCGCGCCGCTGCCCGCGATCGGCGTCGCCGACGCGCGCGTGCTGCCGGCGCCGGCCGACCTGTGGGCGTGGGCGCACGTGCACGTCAACCGCGACCTCGCCGCGAGCGCGGCGGAGATGCACTCGGCCGACATGGGGGCGGTGCTGCCGCGGCTCAGCGCGGCGCTGGCGGAGAACGCCGACCTCGCCTGCTCGCGGATCGTCTGCCCGCGGCGGCTCGACGCGAACGTCGGCTACGACGCGTTCGTCGTGCCGGTGTTCGAGAGCGGCCGGCTCGCCGGTCTCGGCCTCGACCCGTCCGCGGCGCCGTATGCGACGGCCTCCGCGTGGGAGGGCGCCAGAGGCGAGGTGCTGCTGCCGGTCTACCACCGCTGGCACTTCCGCACCGGCGAGATGCAGGACTTCCTGTCGCTCGTGCGGCTGCTGCAGCCCAAGCCGGTCGACCCGCGCGTCGGCGTGCGCCCGTTCGACGTGCAGCGGCCGGGCTCCGGGCTGCCGGGGATCTTCGCGTTCGACGGGATCCTGCGGCTCGGCGGCGCGCTGAGGATCCCGCGCGAGAGCCTCGACGCGAGACAGCTCGCCGAGGCCGACGCGTTCGAGAGATGGGCCAGCACCGAGGGCGGCCCCCCGCACCCCTTCCAGGTCGCGATGGCGAGCGCCGTCAACCTCGCCGACGACTACGAGCACCTGCCGGCGCAGGACGCCAACGCCGCGAGCGGGCTCGGGCAGGAGACCGGCGGCGACCCGGTCATCACGCTGCCGCTCTACGCGCGCTGGCACGCGCTCCAGAAGCGGCTGCTGCGCGAGCGCGACGGCACGCCGCTGGACCCGAGCGACAACTGGGTCCACGAGCTCAACCTCGACCCCCGCCGTCGGACCTCGGCGGGCTTCGGAACGCGGGTCGTGCAGCAGCACCAGGAGGAGTACATGGACGCCGCCTGGCAGCAGCTCGGCGACGTGCTGGAGGCGAACGCGCGCATCCGCCGCGCGCAGCTCGCCAAGCTCGCCGCCGGCGCGCTGCACCGTCGCCACCTCGGTGCGCTCGTCGCCGCCGACCCGGGGCGCGCGCTCGCCCTCACGGCGCCGCTCCATGCGCGCGTGCTGATGAGCGGGACGACGGTCCGCCACACGCGCGGCCTGAGCCTCCTGCCGCCGGTGATGACCTCGACGCCGCTGCGGCGCGCGCTGCGCCCGCGCGGCCCGCTGGTGCGCGGCATGGCGGCGAGCGCCGGCACCCTCCCGCATCCGACCGAGCTGCTCGAGCGCGTCAACGCCGGCGAGATCTCGGCCGCGCCGACGAAGGCGACGCCGCGCGGGCTCGCCACCGTCGGCGAGGTCGCGCGCGCCTTCCACGGCACGCCCGAGGGCGAGCGCAACCCGCGTCTCGTCGAGCTGCTCGACGAGCGCGCCCTGCGCCCCGGCTGGGCCGCCGAGCTGCCGGACCCCGAGCGCTTCGGGCTGGTCGACCCGCATGGCGAGCAGAAGCCGGGCGAGGGCACGGACGTCGCCAGACGCTTCACGGACGCGCTCGACGACTGGGGCCTGCTCGCGGGCGCGAGCGATGCCGGCTCGCGCGAGCCGCAACGGCTGCCGCTCGACCTCGGCGTCGTCGTCGCCTTCGTCGTCGGCGCGATCGACCCGCACGTGACCGTCCCGAGACGCGTCCGCCAGGGCGTCAGGTTCCCCAGACGGATCGCCGACCAGCTCGACGAGGCGTTCCAGGAGGCGATGGCCTACCCGCGCATCGACCTGCCGATGTACGACCCGCTCGTGAGACTGTCGACCGACCTGTTCCTGCCGAACATCGGGCTCGTCGAGCAGAACAGCCTGACGCTGCTGGAGGCCAACCAGCCGTTCATCGAGGCCTACATGGTCGGGCTCAACCACGAGATGGCGCGCGAGCTGCTGTGGCGCGAGTACCCGACCGACCAGCGCGGCAGCGTCTTCCGCCAGTTCTGGGACGTGCGCGGCGTGCTCGGCGATCCGAGACTGTCGGCGGACGAGCTGCGCGAGTCGCTCTACGACATCCCGAAGCTGCACCTGTGGCCGCGCAGGTCGGACCTCGGCAGACACGACAACCGCCGCAGCGGGATGCAGGAGCAGGAGGGCGAGCTCGTGCTGCTGATCCGCGGCGAGCTGCTCAAGCGCTACCCGACTGCCGTCGTCTACGCGCACCGCGCGGCGTGGCAGCCGGGCCCCGGCGGCAGAGGGATCGACACGACGCTGGAGCGCGGGCTGGCCGAGCTGACGAGAGCCGAGCAGGACGCGCCGCCGCCGTCGAAGGTGCTGACGCCGCTCTACGAGGCGAGAGTCGCGCCGGACATCACGTTCGTCGGCTTCGACCTGACTGCGAGCAGAGCGAAGGGCGGCGACCCGGCGAGCGACCCGAATCCGGACGCGGGCTGGTTCTTCGTCATCAAGGAGCGTCCGGGCGACCCGTGCTTCGGGCTCGACATCTCGCGCGCCGCCGGCGAGCCGCTCCAGACGTACGACGACCTCGCGTGGACCGACGCGCCCGCGGTCGCGCCCGGCGGCCACCTGCCGGCGAGCGCCTTCGCGCCGGTCGGACTGGCGCCGCTCGGCCCCGGCGACGTCGACAAGAGAGACCAGCGACCCGAGGACGTCGACGTCGACACGAGCGCGCCGGTCAGCTCCGCGCGCTGGGCGTACCTCCTCTATCGGGCGCCGGTGATGGTCGCGATCCACGCCGACGAGCTGCTGAGAGCGAGAGCATGATCGCCCGCGACGCGCTCGCCGACCCGCGCAGGGCGATCGGCTGGCTGACCGACGAGCTGCCGCTGCTGCTGTTCCCGCTGCGGCTGGAGACGCGCTTCAAGCGCGGGGCCAACGGCCTCGAGCTGTGGGTGCGCGTGTTCCCCGACAGCTGCCTGGTCGACACGTTCGAGCCCGAGCCCTCGCGCGTCGAGGTCGACAGCGTGCGCCGCTACTGGCAGGCCGTCTGGCGGGCGCGCGACGAGGGCGGCGAGCGGGCCGCCTGGCGCAACCTGGTCGCCAGCCACGGCGTCGGGCGCGGCCATTGGCTGACCGAGCACCATGCGCCGCTCAACCCCGGCGACCGCCCGCCGCCGCCGGCCGCCGGCACCCTGCTGCTCGCGATCCCGGGAGAGGACGGCATCAGCGCCGCCGAGGCCGCCGCGCTCGTGCAGCGGTGGGAGCAGGCGTGGCGCGACGGCGCCGACGGCGCCGCCGAGGCGCACGCGCTCGAGCAGCTCGCCGCGGCGCTCGGCGACAAGGTCCGCGCGCAGGCGCTGTGGGAGGCGACGCGGCCACTCGGCCTCGGCGACCCGCCGCCGCCCGGCGTCCCGCGCGCCGCCGCGACCGTCGTCACGGTGCTGATGCGCTTCCCGGCCGCCGCCGGCGCCCGCGAGCGCTCCTGGAATCAGCCGCCGGTCGTGGAGCTGCTGCCCGAGCGGCTGCTGTGCGTCGTCGAGACCGCCGGCGGGCCGATCGAGGCGCTCGGCGAGCCGATCCCCTCGCCGCTGCACGTCGGCGTCGACCCGACCGGCGCGCCGACGCTCAGACCGCTCGACGGCGACCTCGAGCTGCCCGACGAGCTGCGCTGGACGGTCGACTTTCAGCGTGCGGTCAAAGACGGGCTCGGCTTCAAGCTGAAGCTGTCGAAGGACCAATGGGCGCACGGGGCCGACCGCGTGACGGTGCTGGGCGTGCGGCTCGGCGACGACCCGAAGCAGGCGCGTGCCCGCTTCGAGCAGCTGCTCGCTCACCACCGCGACGGCCGCAGCGGCCTGTCGCTCGTCGCGCAGGGCACGCCGACGAACAACACCGAGCAGGAGGGCGCCGGCCATACGCGCCAGCAGGAGGCCGACGCGGCCTTCGACGAGCTGCGCGCCGGCGGCGACCTCGGCGGGCCAGCGCCGCCGCCACTGGAGCGCCGCGACGGCCGCTGGCTCGCCGACGGGCTCGGGATCGACCCGTCCCTGCTGAGCACGGTGCCGGGCGCGCACGGCGTCGACCAGCTCGAGGCGCGTGCGATGAACGTCGCGTTGTGGCCGGCGACGCTCGGCTACTTCGCCCAGACGATGATGGCGCCGCGGCTGGGGGAGGACACGGTCGAGCAGCTGCGCAGCTTCTTCGTCGACCACGTCAGCGGCCGCGGCCCGCTGCCGGCGATCCGCATCGGCGAGCAGCCGTACGGGATCCTGCCGGCGATCGCGTTCGACCGCACGTTCCGGCGCGAGCTGCGCCCGGCGCCTGCGAGGCCGCGCGAGACGGACGCCTTCCTCGCGCGCCTGCTCGTCGTCCTGCACGTCGCCGACGCCGACTGGGAGGCGCTGGCCGCGCAGCTGACGGCGCTCGGGACGCCGGGCCAGGACGTCGAGGCGGCGCTGCTGGAGGTGCTCGGCCTGCACCCGGCCTCGGCCGAGTACCACTTCCGCTACGCCGAGAGCCTCGACCAGGTCTTCAACTTCGCCGGCCTGTTCGGCCTCTCGCAGGCGCTGCTGCTGGCGCTCGTAAGAGCGGGGCTCGACAAGCCGGCGCTCGAGCTGCTGATGCGGATCGACCCGACCTCGGAGATCCCTCCGGCGATCCTCGAGCGCTACTTCTTCGACAGACAGGGCAGACTGCTCGGCGACGTCGTCGACGACCGGCCGCTGTCCGAGCACGACCCGGTGCGCGTGTGGACCGACGACGGCGACAACTACCTGCGCTGGCTCGAGCGGGCGGCGCGCGACTCGCTCGAGGCGCTGCGCGTGCAGCAGGGCTTCCTCGACGGGCGCCCGCCGACGGCGCTGCTGTACCTGCTGCTGCAGCACGCGCTCGTGCTCGGGTACGCCGACGCGGGCGTGCGCCTGCGGCGGACCGCGGGGCTGTCCGACGCGCAGCTGGCGGCGCTGCGGCGCGAGCCGCCGTTCGTCCACGTCGCCGGGGCGGCGCAGAGCGAGAGCCGCTGGGCGCCGCTGCTGGAGCAGAACGCGGCGATCACCGGCGACCCCGGCCTGTCGGTCGCCGAGGCGATCGCGAAGGAGATCGGCGGCCGACCCGAGGTCGACCACCTCCGCGACCAGCTCGACGCGCTCGGCCGTCTCATCACGACGCCGACCGCGCGCCTGGAGCGGCTGCTCGCCGAGCACGTCGACACGTGCAGCTACCGCTTCGACGCGTGGCGCATCGGCTGGCTCACCGAGCGGCTGGAGCGGATGCGCGCGCAGGCCCCCGACGGCCTCCATCTCGGCGCCTACGGCTGCCTGCTCGACGTGCGGCCGTCGACCGCCAAGCGCGAGCCGGTCGAGCTGCCCGAGGCGCTGGCGAGGGTCTTCCAGCGCAAGCAGGACGCGCCGCTCGAGCGCGACAGCGCGAACGGCGGCTACGTCCACGCTCCCTCGAGCGACCAGGCGGTCACCGCCGCGGTGCTGCGCGCCGGCTACCTCTCCAACGCGAGCCACGGCAACCCCACGCCGCTGTCGGTCAACCTCTCCTCCGAGCGCGTGCGGCTCGCGCTCGCGACGCTGGAGGGGATGCGCAACGGCCAGCGGCTCGGCGCGCTGCTCGGCTACCGGCTCGAGCGCGGGCTGCACGACGGCCACCCGGGGCTCGAGCTCGACCGCTTCGTGCTGCCGCTGCGCACGGCCTTCCCGCTCGTCGCCGAGCGCATCAGAGACACGAGAACGGACGCCGGAACCAGCGTGGACCTCGTCGCCGCCAGCAACGTCGTCGACGGCCTGCGGTTGGTCGAGCAGGTCGAGTCCGACGCGAGACTCGCGAGCTACCCGTTCGGCAGAGCGGACGTGCTGCCGGGCGACGCGAGCGCCGGCGAGCGGGCCGCGATCGAGGCGGAGGTCGACCGCCTGCGCAACGTCAACGACGCCGTCGGCGACCTGCTGCTCGCCGAGAGCGTCCACCTCGCGGCGCAGGGCCGCTACGACGGCTCGGCGGCCGCGCTCGACGCGCTGTCGGTCGGCGGCCACCCGCCCGAGCCGGAGGTCGTGCGCACCCCGCGGCCGGGCGTCGCGCTCACGCACCGGCTCGCGCTGCACTTCGACCCCAGAGCCGTCGCGGCCGCGCGCGCTACGCCGCGCGCCGCCGCCGAGCCGCGCCTCGACCGCTGGCTGGAGGCGGTGCTGCCGGACCTGGCCGAGATCGCCGTGCACGTCACGTGGAAGGACCCGCGCAGACCCGGCGACGCCATCGGAGGCGAGGCGACGGTGACGCTCGCCGAGCTGGGCCTGCGGCCGGTCGACCTGCTCGCGGTCGTGCACGCCGACGGCGGCCAGCAGATGGCCGAGCTCGACGACCGCGTCGTCCGCCACGTGCTCGCGAGCGGCGCGGTGCCGCTCGACGTGCTGCCGCAGATCGCCTACCTCGACGCGCTCGACAGAAGACTGGTGCGCGTCTTCGACGTCGCCGCTCCCGTGCGGCGCCTGCGCTCGCTCGTCGGCCACGCGCGCCCGCTGCGCGGCGCGGACGCGCTGCTCGCCAACGACGCGACGCAGGCCGCGGCCGACGACGTCGCGCGCGACCCGGCGCCCGTCGTCGCCGCGCTGAGAGGCTTGCAGGGGCTGGCGAGTGATCTCGCCAGACAGGTCGGCGCGCTCGACAGCCTCGCCAGCGGGCCGCCGGCCGCGCTCGGCGCGGCGATCGACGGGGCGGTCGACGACACGGGGGCGCTGTTCGACCGCGCGGCGCTCCACGGCGTGCCGCAGACCGGCTGGGGCTTCGCCTACCTGCAGCGGAGCGAGAGCGCCGCCGGGCTGCTCGCGCGCCTCGCCGCGCGCGTGCAGACGTGGCAGGCCAAGCGCCACGACTTCGACCTGCTGCTGGCCGAGTACGACGGGCTCGACCCGCAGACGTCGCAGCGCGGCACGCTGCTGAGCCTGCTGCGGCGCGCCGAGATCTGCGTCTCCGCGACGGTCACCGACGAGCCGCCCGACCTCAGAGATCTGCGCAGCGCGCTCCCCGCGCGTGCGAGCGCGTTCGACGCGCGGCTCGGCCAGCTCGCCGCCGTCGTCGACGGACCGCCGGCGACGCTCGCGGCGCTGCTGAGCGCTGCCGACGGACTGCTGCCGCTGACCGACGTCGACCTCGAGCCGTTCGACCTCGGCGACGAGCTGGGCCGCGACGCTCAGCCCGGCAACGTGGGACGGCTCGCCGCCGACCTGCTTGCGACGGCCACGGTCGTGCAAAGAGAGGTCGAACGGCGGGCCACCGCGGCTGCGGCGGCGATGAGACTGCACGACGGCGCCGAGACCGCACCGGCACGCGTGGAGGCGCTCACGCAGGCGGCACAGGCGATCTTCGGCGACGCGTTCGTGCTCGTCCCCGACGCCGGCGTCGCGCCCGCCGACGCCGCAGCGGTGGCGGCGGCGCTCACCGCGGCGAGCAGCGGCGAGCTGACGAGGCACCTGACGGCGAGACTCGGCGTCGAGCTGCCCGTGGACGAGTGGCTGACCGGCGTCGCGCGCGTGCGCGAGCAGGCGCGCGCCTGGGAGCAGGTCGCGATCCAGGCCGGCGCCTTCGGCCGCGACGAGCCGCAGCTCACGCCGCTGCAGCTCCCGTACGCGCCGGGCGACTCATGGCTCGCGCTCGCCTTCGAGCCCGGCACCGCGCTCGACCGCGACCGCCTGCTCTACACCGCCAGCCTGCCGGCGGGCTTCGACCCGGCCGCGCGGCGCTGCGGGCTGCTGCTCGACGAGTGGACGGAGGTGATCCCGGCCGACAGACAGGACACGGCGATCGCCACGCACTTCGACCGGCCCAGCTCCGAGCCGCCGCAGGCGCTGCTGCTCGTGCTGCCGACGCAGCAGACCGGCGGCTGGGTGTGGGAGGACGTCGCGGGCGCGCTCGACGACACGCTGCGGCTCGCGCGCAAGCGCGCCGTCGAGCCCATCCACGTCGACGGCACGCCGTGGGCGCGCTTCCTGCCCGCGACCGTCTGGGCGACGACGCTGCGCGGCGTCTCGATCGGGCTCGCGCTGGCGCTCAACAACACGACGGTTGCCGAGATCGTGCACAAGGAGGTCGGCGATGGCTGACGTGCTGCAGGTGAAGGACCTGCACGAGCTGGTGAAGGCGCGCGCGTTCCCGTCGGTCACCGTGTGGAACCGGCTGGAGGGCCGCCCGCGCACGATCGCCTTCGACCGCGCGCTGCGCGCGGAGGTGCGCGACGCGCTGTGGATGCTGTCGCGCCAGTGGCAGCTCGGCGAGCTGAACGGCGAGGACGCCGGCTCCCCGATCCTCGCGAAGCTCCACCTCGAGCACACGCCGTTGACGCGCTACCGGCCCGGCGCCTTCGACCCCGAGGCGTTCGATCCGGCGGTGCCGCTGGAGACGACCGTCGAGCGCCGTCCCGCGCCGCTGGGGCTCGACGTGCGGCTCGCGATCGGGCGCTGGTGGCTGAAGCTGATCTCCCCGCTGGGGGACTACCGCCAGGCGTACCTCGCCAGATACCCGGTCACCGAGCCCGACCCGACCGCCGAGGCAGACGCCGGTCGCGCCGCGCACGCGGAGGTGTGGCAGGCGTACGCGGCCGCGGCCGGGCGCGCGCTCGACGGCGGCGCGCTGCTGGAGTACCTGCGCCGCACCTCCTCGCACCATGCGTCCGACAGGATCGTGCTCGCCGACCCGGCCGACGGCAGAGCGCTCGACGCGGCCGGCGCGAGACTGCTCGCGTGGGCCGCGCGCACGTTCGCCGAGCCGACCGCGGAGGACGCGTGGGAGCCGCCGCGGATGGAGTACCGGTTCGCGTGCTCGGCGCCGACCAGCGAGGGGGAGAAGGTGCTCGCCGCCGACGAGCACCTCGGCGGGCGCCTCGACTGGTACGCCGTCGACGTCGATCCCGCAGCCGCCACGCTCGACCCGCACGGCGAGAATCCGGCGCAGCTCCCGGACCCCGTCACGTACACGGCGCTGCCCACGCCCGTCTCGTTCGACGGGATGCCGAACCCGCGCTGGTGGGCGTTCGAGGACCGCCGCACGAACGTCGGCAGCGTCGACGCGGCGACGACCGACGTCGCGAAGCTGCTGTTCCTCGAGTTCGCGCTCGTCTTCTCGAACGACTGGTTCGTGCTGCCGTGCACGCTCGACGCCGGCTCGGTCGCGACCGTGCGCGGGATGGCCGTCACGAACGTCTTCGGCGAGCGCACCTGGATCGAGCCGGCCGGGAGCGGCAGAGACGACGACTGGCAGCGCTGGTCGATGTTCAACCTGAGCGTGAAGGGGCAGGACGACGCGCAGCAGGCGGATCGCTCGCTGCTGCTGCTCCCGACCGTCCCGAAGTCGCTCGAGAGCGACGCCGTCGAGGAGGTCCTGCTCGTCCACGACGAGATGGCGAACATGGCGTGGGGCGTCGAGCAGACCGTGCCGCTGCCGGACGGCTCCAGCCGGCCGGGCAGCGAGGCCGGCGTCGAGACGCGCGCCTTCTTCGAGCGCGTGCGCGGCGGCCCGCCGGCGACTGCCCCGTTCGATACGGGCGCGACCGTCCGCTACGAGGCGATGACGCAGATCCCGGAGCAGTGGATCCCGTTCCAGCCGGTCCACGTCCCCGGGAGCAACCGCCAGATCCAGCTCCAGCGCGCGGCCCTGCCACGCTTCATCGACGGCGACAGAGTCAGACCGACGGGGATCGTGCGGCCGCGCACCGCGCTGCTGCGCCCCGGCCTCGACGCGCTCAGACCGGAGTCCTACTTCCTCTACGAGGAGGAGGTCCCGCGCGCCGGCGCGCGCGTCACGCAGGCGTGGCAGCGGACGCGCTGGCGCGACGGCAGCGTCTTCGTCTGGTTCGGCGCCCGCAAGGGCACGGGCCGGCTGTCGGGCTCGAGCGGCCTCGCGTTCGACCAGGCCGTCGACGTGCCGCGCGCATAGCGACGCCGCGTGGGCGGGTGAGGCTCGGCGAGCGCCGCGTCGGATGTCGGCCTGTGCGAAGTCGTCCGCCCGTGCAGAGAAGCGGGCGGCCCAGCGTCGTGGCGAGCGCGTAGCTGAGGCAATCGCCGAAGTAAACAGGTTCATTGTTGCTCCAAAAATATCGTGGATGTCATACTGCTTTCGCGTGTCGAGCGAAGGGGCCCTGAACACCGACGTGGCGCTGCGCGCGCTCGCTACGCCAGCGACCGAGCCGAGCCAGTTGGCGGGACTCTGCCGCAAAGCCCTGGATGTCGACGCCGTGATCTTCTGGACGCGACGGGGACAAGAGTTGCTGACCTACGCGATCGCACCCGGGAGAATGCGCGAGGTCTCAGTGGACATGAGAGTCGGTGAGGGCGTTGCCGGACGCGTTGCCGAGGCGAAGCAGGCAGTCATCCTGCGTGACATGCTCGACGCGGCGGAGATGCAGGAGAAGGGGTTCGACCTTCGGCACACCGACGTGGTGCAGACGTACGGCTGGCGCTCGGGAATGTTCGTCCCGGTCTACGCGGGCCGGCAAATGGTCGGCGTCTTCGGCGCTTACTCGAAGGAGCCCGGAGCGTTGAAGCCAGGCATTCAGGAGCACGTGTTCGGCGCCTTCGCCAATCGGGTCGCTTCCGAGCTCCATCGTGACGCGATCAGCGACGAGTTCGACCGCGTGACCGCGCTTGGACTCGCAGCGCTCGACCGCGCGCACAGCATCGACAACGTGATCTTCGCGCTCGAGGGCAGCGTGAACCGCTTCCAGGTGCTGTACGACCGTCGGTTGAGATCCAAGCCCGACTTCGCCACGCCCGAGATCCGGCGCGAGATCACCAGCATCCGCGAGCTGAGCTCGCAGGTGGGCAGCAACTTCGAGGCGCTCATCCACCAGGATCGGCTGCGTCGCAGTGCGAAGATCCGGATGCAGCCGATCGCGCCCATCCTCCAAGCCGCCGTGTCGCGGCACACCGCGACTGCAACGAGCAGATCGATCGACCTCGGGCTCGAATGTGGGCCCAACGTCGTGGCGTTCGTCCGCAAGAACGACCTCGACCGCGTGATCGAGAACCTCTTGGTCAACGCCATCCACTTCCACAGATACCGGGTGAACGTGCCAGAGCGCTACATCCGCGTCGCTGCCGACTCGCGCGAGTCGCAGCACGGGCTGCGGGGAACCGTCATCACGGTCGAAGACAACGGACTCGGCATCCCGGAGCACGAGCGACCGTATGTCTTCGATCTGATGTGGTCCTCGCACCTGGGCGGAAGCGGCTTCGGCCTGTTCTTCGCGCGCCGGATCATCGAGGCGTTTGGCGGGACGATCGACGTGGAGTCGGTCCCGTTGCAGACCACCCGCTTCATCATCGAACTGAACCGCTAGCTTGGTGACCTCAATGGGCATTGCGACAACGAGCCGCACGGACTCCGCAACGATCCTCTGGGTCGACGATCAGATCAAGGCGTTTGGATCTCACATCGCAGACCTCACAGAGAACGGATATGACGTGATCGCGGTGGAGACAGCCGAAGAGGCGCTGACGACGCTCCATCGCCATGGCCGCTTCGACGCCATCTTGGTCGATCTCAAGATGCCGGGCTCCGACGGCATCGACTTGCTCGAGCAGCTGTATGCCAAGGTCGGTGACATCAAGCGCACCAAGGTCATCGTGCTGTCGTCGTTTCTCTACGACCCGGCCGTCCGGCGTCGGCTGGTCGATCTCAACATGAACGTCGCGCTCTTGGAGAAGACGCGAGCACCCGAGGACAGACCGGCTCCGTCGTTCGCCCACCGCGTTCGCGACGTCATGCAGCGAGACGAGGTCGCGCCACCCACCAGCGACCAGTTCACCGGCTGGGATCGGACGGCGAGATCTCTCGACCCCTTCGACATCTCCCTCGAGGCGTACCGCGAGAGCCCGATGGTCGTTCGGCTCCAGCTCGACAGAAAGGCGCAGGCCGCCACCAGCGCGGTTCGGGCGAAGCTCTCCGACCAAGGCGTCGTCTGGTCGTTGTTCTGCGGGTCGAGCCAGAAGCCGCTGCTGACGGCGACCGACGTCTCGGACATACCCCCGGACGACGAGGTCTTCGGCCTCGCGAGCCGAACGGGCCATCCGCCGTACGAGTTCTACGAGCGCGGGGAGTTCGAGGAGCTGACCGGCATGGACGCCGACCCGCAACGACCGCCTCGCGACGAAGACGGCTGCCCCGGGTCGCCGGACTATCCCTTCTTCAAGATCGGAGTCGCTCAATCCAGCGACGACGGCAAGTACTCGCTCAACCTCACGCGGGACTTCCACTTCGACAGTGGACTAGACATAACTGCGTTCGATCTGGAGGCGGCGCTTCAGCTCGGTCTGGACGTCGAGGCCGGCAAGTCGGCCAAGTTCGTCCGGTACGGGGAGGCAGAGCTGGCGTTCTACACCCTGTCGGGGAATGCGTATGTCGAGCGGGGCACGAACGGCTCCCTGCGGGTGACGATCAGCGGCCGGGCGTATCCGGATTGGACCGCCTCGCCGTTCAGCCGTCGCTGTGAGACGTTCGGCTGCAGTGCGAGCAAGCTGTGCTTTCGGCGCCACGCTCTGCTGGGGCGCAACCTGCTGATCGAGAACGCGCTGCAACTCGATCTGCGGCGAATCTGAGGACACATGATGACCAGCCAGCCGTCGCTCTTCATCGGGAGTTCGAGCGAGAGTCTGGAGTACGCCTACGCGCTGCAGCAGGTGCTCGATCACGACCTCGTCACCACGGTGTGGCCCCACGGGGTGTTCGCTCCGGGGGGCATGACGCTGACGAGCCTGCTGGACCGCGCCAGAACGACTGACTTCGCGGCGCTCTTCCTTACACCCGACGACGAGTCGATCGTACGCGGGGAGTACCTCAAGACGCCGCGGGACAACATGCTGTTCGAGCTGGGTTTGTGCATCGGCCAGCTCGGTCCGCAGCGGGCGTTCCTGCTCCATCCCCGCGAACGCGTCGACCTGCCGAGCGACCTGCAGGGCGTCACGCCGCTCACGTACCGCACCGACCGAGAGGACCAAGACATTCAGAACGCCGTCGGCTCGGCGGCGACCGGCATCCGAACGGCGGTCAAGCGACTCGGTCGGCGCCAGGCACCCGAGCTGCCTGCCTCATCGCCGGGCCGCGGGCCCTCGCCCGAGCTGCTCCTCGCACTCACCCGTCTGGGCGTCGCCGCGGCAAAGAGCGCCGCGACGCTCGAGGTCAACGTGATCGAGGCCAATCAGGTCGAGGTCGTGACCACCGACAGGACGCGCCTGGGGACGTCGGTCGTCGTCGACGTCGGCGACGCCGCGGCCGCTGCGGCGGTCGACCACCTGATCGAGCGGCTGACGGCGAGATAGCCGCCGGGCCGACGTGAGCGCGTCCGGCTGCCGCTGCGCCGGGGCGACCGCGCAACCGCACGCGGCTTCGTGGCTACGCGGCACCCGTCTCCGCTGCGGCGCTCTGCGCTCGGCGACGCGCACCATCTCCGGCGAGACGATCCCTTCGCTTGCGAGACGGCGCTGAGTGCGGCAATCGGCAGTGGCCGGGAAGGCGCTGCGCGGTGGCATGGGCATGTCCTCCCTTCGCTGGTGTGAACCAGATCAGGTTCGGCGGGTGGTGACACTAGGAAGTGCCATCTCAGCCCCTCGAGCAGGGACCCCCCGGGATGTGCGGATGCCGGCAGGCTGACGCACCGGGCCTGCCAGTGCCGGCCAGCAGTCCTGTCGGCGCTGCCGGCGTATCTCCGTGACGAGCCGGGCGCTGATCGCAGCGCGTCCTCTAGCGGGTCATCACGCTGCTCTGCGCGGTGGCGAGGGCTCCGTGGTGGTGGTTGGGGTGGTTGCTGGCGTCTCGACGCCGGCGGTTGTTGCCTGCGGGAGGTGGTGGGGCGGCGTCGGTGTGTCCGGCGTTGCGTCGGTGTCTTCGCCGGTGATCGAGCTCTTGAACTCGCGCATGCCGGTCCCGAGTGATCGTCCCAGCTCGGGCAGCCGTTTGGCGCCGAACACGAGCAGGATCACGAGGGCGATGATGAGGATGTGGAGGGGGTTCTCGAGTCCCACGGTGCGCTCCTCTGGGCCGTCGTTTCGGGCCCTGGTCAGAAGGATGTCCGATCATCTTAGCTCTGCCTGGTCGTGGTCATGGGTCGGTGATTGCGTGCGAGCGGTGGTGCTCGTGCGGCGAGGAAGCTAATCGCACCTACGACGGGCTGACCGTGAAGCCAGCTTCGGCGAAGTGCCGATCGAGCGCCAGCGCGTGATCAATGTCGCGGGTGCGCATCAGGACGAAGCTCGCGTGATCCACGAGCGACGTCCGTCCGCGAAGATCGGCGAGATGCGCATCCACGGCGGCGGCGTGCAGCTCAGGTGTGATCCAAGCGATCTCCAGCAACGGGACGATGTCCTGCAGGAGCCTGCGGGCGGGACCAGCACCGTGTCGCCGATGCACCAGCGCTTCAGCCTCGATCACGACGTAGTTGTGGGCCACGCCCGCGCGCTCGGCGAGGACAGGGGTCAGCGCGTCAACGATCTGATCGTGATGAGTCGCGTCGCGATCGAGGAACGCGAGCAGCGCGGACGTGTCGACGAACGTCACCGCTCGGCGAGATAGTCGTCGTGGCGCTCCGCGAGATCCGGTACGCCGGACGCGAAGCAGCCTGCGGCGGCGAGTGCGCGCTGCAGCGCCTCGTCCTCGGCGGTCTGCTCAGGGCCGAGCAGACGTCCGAGCGCCTCGCGCACGACGGCCGCCTTGGACACGCCACGGCGATGTGCAGCGCGCTCCAGCGCGGCTGCCTGCTCGTCGGGAAGTTGCACGATGGTACGGACCATGGGCACCGATGATATCAGTGCTGATCCGAGTGTCATCAGTGCTCGGTTCGAGCGCGACACCGGGATCAGAGCACCCAGTCGCTTGCACACGACGCGTTTGCGCGACGCAAGGTTCAGTGGAGAGAACTCGGCGTCGTGCAAGCCGCCTTCGCCGTGCTCGCTCCGGTGGTGCAGGCCTGAACGCACGCGGAGCGCGCTACGGTGACGGCATGGCGTCGGATGAGTCGACGAGTCGCGGCGAGGCGGTCCGGCTGACCAACCTCGACCAGCCGCTGTTCGACGGCGCGCAGGCGACGAAGCGGGATCTGGTCGAGTATCTCGAGGCGGTCCGCGAGCAGTTGCTCGGCGAGTTGCGCGACCGTCCGCTGTCGGTGATGCGGGCGCTGCGCGGCCAGAAGCCGTTCATGCAGAAGAACGTCCCGAGATACGCGCCACCGTGGATGCGGACGGTGACGATCTGGGCGGAGCGCTCCAAGCGCGACGTCGTCTACGCGCTGTGCAACGACCGACTGACGTTGCTGTGGTTCGCCAACCAGCGCGCAGTCGAGTACCACCCGACGCTGATGCGGGCCGATCCGCCCGACCACCCCCAGACGCACCTCGTGCTCGACATCGATCCGCCCGCGGGAGCCGCGTTCGACGTTGTCGTGGGCGCCGCGAGGCTGGTGCAGCAGGCGCTGGCCGACGCTGGGCTCTCCGGTGCCGTGAAGACCAGCGGCGCAAAGGGGGTGCACGTGGTCGTGCCGGTTGCGCGGCCGGCGCCGATCGAGGCGATCGCCGCGGCTACGCGGGCGCTCGCCGCGCGCGCCGCGCGCATCGACCCTGAGCTGGCGACGACCGCGTACGTGCTCGCGGATCGCGACGGCAAGGTGTTCATCGACTCCACACGCGCGGGCGGCGCGAGCCTCGTCGCCGCATACAGTCCGCGCATCCGGCCGGGCGCGCCAGTCTCGTTCCCGGTGCGCTGGGACGAGCTCGACGATGTTGCGCCGAGCGACTTCACGATCCGCACGGTCCCGGCGCTGATCGGTGAGGGCAACCCGTGGGCCGACCAATTGCCCGAGCCGAAGCCGCTGCCCGCGGATCTGATCGAGGAAGGCCGCGCGATCCCGGTCGCCCGTGTCGCTGCGATGCACGAGGGCAAGCGCCGCGCCCGCGCGCGCCGCTTGCAGTCAGACGCCGAGTGACGGCCGTGGCGAACGGGATATCGCCCGATGTCATTCCGGTATGCCCGACGTTCTGATCCGCGACGTCTCCGCCGAGGATCTCGCCGCATCGATGCGCATGCTGCTCACGGGTCCGGCTCCCGAGCAGCCCCGACGTCGAGGTCTGGGCCGATCGCATCGAGCGTGGGCTGGCCCGTATCGCGACGGTGACGCTGCTCGAGGTCGGCTACTCGGCACGGGACG
>DASRXW010000038.1:0-40646 GCA_035654055.1 Conexibacter sp. | reverse complement strand
CAGCCGTGGTCGCCGTCCTGCAGGCCGGCGGACATCCCGGCACGCAAGTCCACGTCCTCCTCGCCATCGCGCTTTACGCGCTCATGCGCGTGCTCCTGTCCTCCGACCAGGACCGCCGTCAGCGCCTCCGCGCGCTCGGCCTCACCGGCGGAGCGGTCGCGCTCGGGACGCTGATCCTGGCCGTCGTGCTGCTGCCAGCCCAGCAGGCGGCGGTCGACACCTTCGGCGCCGCCGTGCGCCGGCACGGCGCACCCGCGCTCCCCGGCTCCCACGTGCCCTTCGGCGCGGTGCGGACCACGCTGTTCCCGGAGTGGTGGGGCCGCCCGAGCGAGCACATGGAAGGCGGCGGCGCGAACTTCCGAGAGCGCACGTTCTATGCCGGGGCCGTTCCGCTCGTGCTCGCGGCGATCGCCGTCGTCTCGGTGGGCCGCTGGCGCCACAAGGCGCCCTTCGCGCTGCTCGCGGCGCTCGGGCTCGTAGTGCCGCTGAGAACTCCGCTCGTCTACCCGTTCGTCCTGCATGTGCCGCCGTTCGACGCCGTCCAGAACCAGCGCATCGTGCTGCTGTTCCTGTTCTCCGTCGCGGTGCTGGCGGCGTTCGGCCTGCGCGCCGTGCTCGACGCTCCGCGGTCACGGCGACCGTGGCTGGTCGTCGGCGGCGGCTGTGCTCGCCGCGGCGATCGCCGCGCTGTCCGTCCCCGGTGCGAACACGAGCGTGGGCAGCGTCGTGAGCCATCTACTGCACCGCGCCGACGCGAAGGTCGACGCGACCTCCGCGGGGACGCTCGCGCTCGCGAGCATCGCGAGCTGGCTGATCTTCGTGCTGGCGCTCGCCGTCGTCCTGCTGCTTGCGCGCCGCGCCCGCTGGCGCATGCCGGCGGCGGCGCTCGCCACGCTGGTCGCGGCACTCGACGTCCTCCGCTTCGCCCACGGCTACAACCCGATGGGGCCCGCGGCCGTGGTGATCCCGCCGCGGACCGGCGCGATCGCCTACCTCGAGGCGCACGCCGGCGATCAGCGCATAGCCGCGACCGGGGGCGCGATGCAAGCGGACTGGCCGACCGTGTACGGCCTGCGCGACGTCCGCGGCCGCGACGCTCCGCAGCCCAGCCTGCGCTTTGCGCACCGACGTCGAGTGGAGCTACCGCGTGCCCGGGCTGCGCCTCGGAGCGGCACTCAGCGCTGCGGGCCTGCTGCTCATGCTCGCCTGGGCAGCAGCGATCTGGTCACGACGCCGGGCCACCCCGCCCGACACGTGACCGCGCAGCGCGCGATGCTGTCCGCGTGCCCGTGGCGAGCCTCCTCCGCAGCCGCCTGCAGGATCTGCGCCGCGCGGCGCTGCCGATCGCGCAGGCGACGCTCGCGGCCGGCGCTGCGTGGCTCGTCGCGCGGCACGTGCTCGGCCATCCGCAGCCGTACTTCGCGCCGATCGCGGCCGTCATCTCGGTCGGCGCCTCGCACCTCGCGCGCGGTCGCCGCACCGTCGAGCTTGTCGTCGGGGTCGCGATCGGGATCGCGATCGGCGACCTGCTGATCGCCGGGATCGGCGTCGGCACGCTGCAGCTGATGCTCGTGGTGGCGCTTGCGATGGCGGCCGCGGTGCTCGTCGGCGGCGGACCGCTGCTGATCACGCAGGCCGCCTTCTCGGCGGTGCTCGTCGCGACGGTGCAGCCGCCGACGCACGGCATCTACTGGGGGCGCTTCACCGACGCGCTCGCCGGCGGCGCGCTCGGCCTGCTCGTGACCGCACTCGTCCCGGTCGACCCGGTCGCGCTCGCGCGGCGGGCGGTCGCACCGCTGCTGCACGAGCTGGCGGCGACGCTTGAGGACGTCGCCACGGCGCTCGCCCAGCAGGACCACGCCGCGGCGATCCGCGCGCTCCAGCGCGCCCGCCGCACCGACGAGCGCTCCGGCACCTTCCACGCGGCCGTGCTCGCCGGCAACGAGACGGCGCGGCTCGCGCCGCAGCGCTGGCGCGCGCGCGACGAGCTGGCCACCTACACCGACGCCGATCCGGCGCTCGACCTCGCGAGCCGCAACGTCCGCGTGCTCGCGCGCGGCGCGGTCCGCGCGGTCGAGCTGGGCGAGCACGTGCCGCCCGAGCTCGTGCTCGCGCTGCGCGACCTCGCCGACGCGGTTCGCGCACTCGAGCCGGCGCTCGGGCGGCCCGCCGGCGACGACGCCCACACCGCGGCGATGGACGCCGCGCTGCGCGCCGCCGGCGGCGCAACGCTCGCGCTCGAGCGCACCGGCAACCTCTCCGTCAGCGTGCTCGTCGGACAGGTCCGCTCGACCGCGACCGACCTGCTGCGCAGCCTCGGGCTCGCGCCGCGCGAGGCGCGCGACGCGGTGCGCGCGGCGGCCGAGCGGGAGCGTCAGCTGCAGGAGGCTCAGTAGTAGACGTCGATCTGGTCCCCGAGGTGCACCCACGAGAAGATCGCGAAGGCGTCGGGGATCGGCACGCGCAGGCAGCCGTGGCTGGCGGCGTACGTCGGCACGTCGAAGTAGCCGTGGATCGCGTAGCCGCCGATGAAGTAGGTCGAGTCGACCATCCCGTGGCCGTTCGTGCCCGGCTCTCTCATGTAGAAGCGGAAGCTGCCGAGCACCGTCGGCGTCGACGGCTTGCCGGAGCTCGTCGTGTACGCGCGCACGACCTTGCCCTCGTCGATCAGCGCGAGCACCTGCCAGCCGAGGTTCGCCTCGACGTGCCGCCCGTGCCGCGGGTAGCGCACCCTGAAGCCGCCGACCCCGCGCAGCAGGCGGTCGACGACGAGCGGCGTCAGCGTCGTCGTGCGCGGCATCCCGTTGACCTTGCGGAAGGCAAGCACGGCGAGCCCGGTCAGCCCGTCGTAGACGCCGGTCTGCGGCGACGCGTATCCGACGGCGGCGAGCCGCTGCTGCAAGAGCGCGACGAACGGGCTGCGCGTGCCGGGGCCGGCGTGCGGCGCCACGACCGACAGTCGCGCCTGCGCGAGCAGTCTGCGCTGCTGATCGGTTCTGTCGTGGAGCGCGAAGACCCGCACCTCGCCGCTGTGCGCCGGCACGAAGCGGACGCTGAACGTCGCGGTGCGCTGCGTGCGCGTCGGCCTCGGCTCGACCGTCACCTGCTTGATCAGCGTGTGCCCGCGCCAGATCCGCACGCGCACGCGCTGCTCGGGCACGTACGGGACGACGCGGCCCTCGATCCGCACCGCCCGGCCGGCGACGGCGAGCTGTCTGCTCCCGAGCGCGAAGGCGCCGGCGACATGCACGCCGATGCGACCGGTCGGCTTCGGTACAGAGCTCGCTCTCGCCTTCGGCGCAGGCTGCACCGCCGCGGCCTGCCGCGCGTCCGTCGCGTCCGTCGCGTCCGCGAACGCGGCTGCGGGCAGCGCCAGCAGAGCAACGATCGAGAGCAGCGAGAGGGCGATGCGGCGGAACATCAGGTGGGCGATCCTAAATGGGCGCGCGGGCGTCACGCCGGTTGCCGGGGTGCGAGGAGCGCTCGGCACACGAGCAGCGTCACCACGGCGGCGCCGAGCGCGAGCAACAGCGTCTGCCCCGCCGTCCAGCTCTCGGTCACGCCGAACGCGAGTCCGTTGTTGAGCGCGTGCAGCGCGATGCACGGCAGCAGCGAACCGGTGCGCCAGCGCACGATGCACAGCATGAAGCCGAGGATCGCCAGCGGCAGCAGGAAGACCACCGGCGCGGAGCCGACGTGGATCCCCCCGAAGACAGCGCCCGTCAGCAGCGCCGCCGGCCACGGCCCGCGCCAGTTGCGCAGCGCACCGAAGAAGTAGCCGCGGAAGAACGTCTCCTCCGCGAGCGGCGCGATCACCGTCACTACGACGCAGACCGCGACGAGCGCGATCGTGCTGTCGTCGGCGCCGAGGCTCGACGGCAGCTTGTCCTTCGCGTGCGTGTCGACGAGCCCCGCCCACAGCTGGCTCAGCGCGGCGTAGGCGACGTACGCGAGCGCCATCCAGCCGAGCGCCGGCCACAGCCGCGTGCGCACCAGCCCGAACTGCGCCGGCAGCACGTGTCCCGCGCGGTTTGCGAACAGCAGCGCCGCGCCGACGAACGCGCCGTCCTGGAGGACCGTCGCGACGATGTTCACGGCCGGCGGCGGATGGTTGAAGCTCGCGCCGAAGATCGCCCCGACGATGCCGACGACGAGCGCGCCGAAGATCGCGAACGCGAACGCGACGATCAGCGCGACCGGCGCGGTCCATGGCGGCCAGCGCGGAACGGCGTGGTCGCCGGCCCCCGGCGGCTCCGGCGAGGACGGTGGGGGCCCGCCGGACCGCTCAGCGAGCGGCGGCAGCCACGGGCCGTAGGACGGGGGGCTGCTCATCGCCTAAAGATACGGCTCGACCTCGGCCGATCCGCGCCGCGCGGCGGCGCCGCCGGCCGCGTCCAAGAGGCCGACCAGCGGCCGCAGCGTCGCGATCGTGCGCACTCCCGGCGGCACCTGCTCGTCCGGCTCGGCGCCGTCGCGCACGACGAGCAGCGGCGTGATGCCCGCCGCGCGCGCCCCGGCGACGTCGTACGCGATGCTGTCGCCGACGTGCACCGCCTCCTCCGCCGCGACGCCCGCGAGCGCCAGCCCGCGCTCGAAGATCGCCGCCGCCGGCTTCGCGCTGCCCAGTTCGGCGGACGTCACGACCCCGTCGAGCAGCGGCGCCAGTCCCGTCTCGGCGAGCACGTCGTGCAGTGAGACGTCCCAGTTGCTGACGACGATGAGCCGCACGCCGCGCTCGCGCGCAACGCGCAGGACGTCCGGCACCTCCGCGAACGGGCGGAAGCGCAACGCGGCCAGCAGCGCCTCGGTGAGGGATTGAAGGTTTCGCCCTCCGGCGGCCCCAAGCGGGTCGCCTCCCGGCGACGTCAGCGCCGCGGCGGCGGCCGGCGGCAGCGCGTCGAGCAGCGCCGCCGCCGCGCGGCGGCGCAGGTCGGCGAGCCGCGCGCGGTCCGACGCGTCGTCGTGGTGCGCGCGGTAGAAGGCGATCTCGGCGCGCAGCGCCGCGCACGCCTCGGCTGCGCTCAGCTCGAGGCCGAAGCGCGCGCGCAGCTCCCGCCGCAGCGGCGCGACCGGCGGCTCCAGCTCGACGAGCGTGCCGAGCGCGTCGAGCAGCAGCGCCTGTGTGACGTCGCCCGCAGGTCGCCCGCTCGCGGTGACCGGAGGGCGAAACCTAGGCAACGAAGCCCCAGTGCGCGAAGTGCGCCGCGAACAGGCCGAGCAGCACCGCGCTCACGCCGACCGCGCGCTCCACCCCGCCCCGCTCGCCGGCCCAGCGCGCGAGCCACATCTGGAAGGGGAACAGCACGACGAGGTAGCGCGGCAGCGACATCAGCGGCTGCATGTCAAGCGGGTAGGAGAGCGTCATCGCGAGCGCGACCGCGGCGTACGCCCCGTACGCGAACGGCAGCCGTCGCAGCACGCCGGCCAGCGCGACGAGCGCGAAGACGAGGAAGCCGATCAGCATCAGGCTGTCGCCGGCGACCGTGAACGGGTTTCCGCCGTTCTCGCCGAAGTAGCGCGGGGTCGGCGAGCCGTGCACGAGCTGGCGCAGCCCGAGCCACGCGGCGCGCGCGCCACCCGCGACGGCCCCGAGCGGCTCGAAGTGGCGCAGCCACAGCGCCTGCGCGTGGTAGGGCGCGAACGCGTCGCCGAGCCGGATCGCCGACCAGCCCAGGTAGAGCGCGAGGCCGAGCGGCACGAGCGCGAGCCACAGCAGCCGTGGTGTGAGCGGGTGGCGCGGACGCAAGCGCACGTGCCAGCGGCCGCGCGTCGCGGCGCTTCCGCCGGCGGCCGTTCCGGGCATCGGCGCCGCTGGCCGATCCGCGCGAGGCCCGTACAGGAACAGCACCAGCAGCGGCACGAGCAGCAGCACGCCGCTGTTGCGCGTCAACGCGGCGAGCCCGCCGAGCACGCCGGCCCAGCCCCAATGCCCGCGCCGCGCCGCCAGGAACGCGCCGACCGACACGAGCAGGAACAGCGACTCCGAGTAGACGGCCGAGAAGAAGAACGCCGTCGGGAAGAAGGCGACGAGCAGCACCGTGCCGCGCGCGTGGTGCAGGCCCAGCTCGAGCGCCGCGAGCCGGTGCAGGAGCACGAGCGCGAGCAGGAAGCAGGCGAGCGAGATCAGGATCCCCGCCAGCAACGGCGAGCCGACGACCCAGCCGACCACGCGCATCAGCAGCGGGTAGAGCGGATAGAAGGCGGCCTGCGCGTGGTCGTGCGGCGAGCCGTAGCCGTCGCGCGCGATCCTGAGGTACCAGACGGAGTCCCAGCGCGCCCCCGGCGCGACGAGCAGGTCGCCGAACGGCGAGAAGGGCGTCGTCAGCCCGAAGCGGTCGAACTGGCGCGTGCCGCCCGCGCGGCCGAGCCACAGCACCCCGAGCAGCCCCGCTGCCCACACGACGAGCCGCGAGGTCCACAGCGCGCCCCACGCCTCGCGCCAGGCGAGCGCCAGCTCGGGCTCCATGCGCCCGCCGAGCGCCGCACGCAGCCGCGCAGCCGCGCGGGCGTCATCGGCGGGTGCGCCGACGGGGAGACTGCCGCGGCTGACGGTACGCTCGCGCTCCATGTCGGCCAGGATGTTCCCATGCTCGCCAGCTCGTTCCTCGCAGCGCACGAGAACGAGCTGACCGCGCTGCTGACGGTCGGGCTGACGATCGTCGTCGCGATCGTCGTCGACCGCGCCCTGCTGCACCGCGGCCACCAGCTCGCCACGGCTGTCGTGCGCGACGAGCTGACGCCGATGCTCGACACGCGCCTGCGCTTCATGCGGCGGCTGATCACGCTCGCGATCGTGCTCGTCGGGCTGCTGCTGGCGCTGTCCCAGTTCGGCGGGCTCAGCCGCCTCGCCGCCGGGCTGCTCGCGTCCGGCGCGCTGCTCGCGGCGATCGTCGGCTTCGCCGCGCGGCAGACGCTCGCGAACCTGATCGCCGGCGTGATGCTGACGGTCACGCAGCCGCTGCGGATCGGCGACCGCGTCACGATCGAGGACGCCAGCGGGACGGTCGAGGACGTGCGCCTCAACTACACGGTCGTGCGCGGCGGCGACGGCGGCCGCCTGTTCGTCCCCAACGAGCGACTCGCGTCGGGGATCCTCCACAACGACACGATCGTCGAGCCGCTCGTCGCGCTCGAGGTCGAGCTGTGGCTGTCGGCGGCGGTCGACGCCGACGCTGCGCTGGCGGCGCTCACCGGGCTCGACGGCACGCCGATCGCGCGCGTCGCCGAGGTCGCCGCCGACGGCGTCCGTTACACGGTCGCGCGCGGGGCGGTCCCGCCGGGCGAGCGGCCCGCGCGGGAGTCGGCGCTGCGCGCCGACGCGCTGCGCGCACTGCGCCGCGCCGGGCTGCTCGCGCGCGGCGCGCCGGACTGAGCGTGGGCGCGCGGCAGGAGCCGCGCCCAGCGGGCCGAAACACCCTCCCGGCTACACTTTTCGCATCCGTTTCGCGCCGGCGTCGTCCTGTCGGCACGTCCTCCCCTTCCTGTGACCCGCCGAGAGCGACAGAGGCGCCGCCGGCGCCGCCACGGCCGCCCCCTCCGGCGCGTCGTCGTCGCGCTCGCATCGCTGCTGGTGATCGGCTGCGTGGCGGCGGGGATCGCGTTCGCCGGCTGGGTCGCGAGCGTCGTCCAGAGCACGCCCGACATCCAGAACCTGAAGCCGCGACCGCAGGGCGCCGTCTCGATGGTCTACGCGGCAGACGGCACGCGGCTCGGCTTCATCTCCGGCGACACGTTGCGCAGCGCCGTCCCGGGCACTCAGATCCCGCTCGTGATGAAGCGCGCGACGGTCGCGATCGAGGACAAGCGCTTCTACAAGCACGGCGGCGTCGACTACGTCGGGATCGTGCGCGCGGCCGTCAGGAACGTGACGTCCGACCGGGCGCAGCAGGGCGGCTCGACGCTGACGATGCAGCTCGTGCGCAACCTCTACACGCCCGACACGCGCTTCAAGAAGACGCTCACGCGCAAGATCCGCGAAGCGAAGCTCGCCGAGGAGCTCGAGCAGCAGCACTCGAAGGAGTGGGTGCTCGTCGCGTACCTCAACAACGTCCCCTACGGGACGGTCGGCGGGCAGACCGCCGTCGGGGTGCAGGCGGCCGCGCGCATCTTCTACAACAAGCCCGCCTCCCAGCTGACGCTGTCGCAGGCGGCGCTGCTCGCCGGCCTGCCGCAGGCGCCGACGCAGTACAACCCCTTCAACAACCCGGTCGACGCGAGACGGCGTCGCGGCGAGGTGCTGAAGGCGATGGTCGACTCCGGCTACATCAGCCACGCCGCCGCCGCCGCCGCGAACGCCGCCCCGCTCGGCGTCCACCGCAGCGACTACTACGCGCACCGCCGCGAGCAGTTCTTCTTCGACTACGTCAGAAGCGAGCTGATCAGACGCTACGGCCGGCGCGTCGTCGAGCAGGGCGGGCTGAAGGTCTACACGACGATCAACCTGAGATTCCAGGAGCTGGCGCGCCAGGCGATCGCCAGCCACGTCGGCTACGCGGGAGCGCCGTCGGCGGCGCTCGCGACGGTCGACCCGACCAACGGCCACATCCTCGCGATGGCGTCGTCGGCGACGTACGGGCCGACGATCTTCAACTACGCCACGCAGGCGCACCGGCAGCCGGGCTCGACGTTCAAGGTGATCGACCTGATGGCCGCGGTGCGGATGGGGATCGACCCCGACACGACCTACTACGTCTCGAGACAGCTGTCGCCGGGCTGGCTCCCGCAGGCCCCGACGTGGGAAGTGCAGACGGACAGTCACTCGTACTCCGGCAGCATCAGCCTCGCGAGCGCGCTGCCGCCATCGGACAACACCGTCTTCGCCCAGCTCGGCGCCGACATCGGCCCGGACAAGGTCGACCAGGCGGCGCACGACATGGGCATCACGTCGCACCTCGACGGCTTCTACGCGGAGGCGATCGGCGGCCTCAGATACGGCGTCTCCCCGCTCGAGATGGCGAACGCGTACGCGACCGTCGCCGACGGCGGCTGGCGCAACACGGCGACCGCGATCGCCAGGGTCGTCCATCCCGACGGCACGGTCGACGAGCTCGGCAGCGCGAGACGCCGCAAGGAGTTCACCGACGGCGAGACGGCGAAGGTGCTGGCACCGATGAAGCAGGTGCTGATCAGCGGCACGGCCGGCGGTCAGGGGATCGGCTGCCCGAACGCCGGTAAGACCGGCACCACCACCTCCAACACGGACGCCTGGTTCGTCGGCGTCACGCCGAGACTCTCGACGGCGGTGTGGGTCGGCTTTCCGAACGAGACGACGACGCTCGGCAGCTCCGTCTTCGGCGGCACCGTCGCAGCGCCGATCTGGCACGACTTCATGACCGTCGCAAAGGGCTCCTTCTGCGACGACTGGCCCACGCCGAAGGTGCCGTTCCAAGGCACGCCGTACTTCGGCACGTATGCCAGTGCAAGCGGTGGCTCGAGCAGCGGGACGAGCTCGAGCGGCGGGACGAGCACCACGCCCGGCACGACGACGACGCCGACCACCCCCGGTGGGGGCGGCGGGACGAACCCGAACCCCAACGCCTACGCCCATCCGCCCCAGCAGGCGCCGGCCGGCGGTGGCGGTGGTGGTGGGAACCACTCGCCGGCCCCGAGCCAGGGCGGCGGCGCAAGCGCGCCGAGCGGCTGAGGTCCCGGTCCGCGGCGATCCACCGATCGCTGGTACGGTTCTCGCGTGCCAAAGGAAGAGAAGGTCGAGCTCGAGGGCGAGGTGATCGAGGCCCTCCCGAACGCGATGTTCCGCGTGAGACTCGACAATGACCATGTCGTCCTCGGCCATGTCGCCGGCAAGATGCGCCGCTTCCGCATTCGCATCCTGCCGGGCGACCGCGTGCGCTGCGAGCTGTCGCCGTACGACCTCGACCGCGCGCGCATCGTCTACCGCCACCGCTGATCCGCGGACGGGTGGGGCCGTCTCGCCGTGCGTGAGCTGGCGCTGATCGAAGCCCTCGAGCGCGTGCTCGCGCACGACGACCCGCGCGTCGTCCGCTGGCTCGGCGACGACGCGGCGGTCGTGCGCGCCCGCGCCTACGCAGTCACGTCGGTCGACACGATGGTCGAGGGGGTGCACTTCCCGTCGCTCGCAGAGCGCACCTGCACGCTCGCCGACGTCGGCCACCGCGCACTCGCCGGCGCGCTGTCGGACCTCGCAGCGATGGGCGCCGACCCGGGCGAGGCGTACCTCGCGCTCGTGCTGCCGTCCCAGCCGCCCCTCGGCGAGGCCGCGGTGCTCGAGCTGTTCCGCGCGGCGCAGGCGCTCGCAGGCGCGAGCGGCGTCACGATCGCCGGCGGCGACGTCGCGCACGGGCCGGTGCTCGTGCTCGCCGTCACCGTCGTCGGCTGGGCGGACGACGCGGCAGCGCTCACCGGCCGCGACGGCGCGCAGCCGGGCGACCTCGTCGGCGTGACCGGCACGCTCGGCGACGCCGGCGCAGGGCTCGCGATCCTCGAGGGCCGCGCGCAGGGCATGCCGCAGCTCGTGCAGCGCTACCTGCGCCCGCTCCCGCGGCTCGCCGAGGGGCGGGCGCTCGCGGCGGCCGGCGCGCACGCGACGATCGACCTGTCGGACGGGCTCGCGACCGACGCGCGCCACCTCGCACAGCGCAGCGGCGTGCGGCTCGTCGTCGACCTCGACCGCCTGCCGCTCGCTCCGGGCGTCGCCGACGTCGCGCGCACGCTGGGGCGGGACCCGGCCGCGTTCGCGGCGACCGCGGGCGAGGACTACGAGCTGTGCGTCTGCGTCCCGCCCACGGCTCGGCGCGCGGCCGAGGCGGCGGCGCCGCTCACGTGGATCGGCACCGTCGAAGCCGGCGAGCCGGCGCTCGACCTCGGGCCGCGCGGCGAAGCGCTGCGCGGCTTCGAGCACACTCTGTAACCGCGTTTCGCCCTCCGGTCACCGCAAGCGGCGACCTGCGGGCGACGTCACGCCGACAGGCGCATCTCGTCGAGTGCGGCGTCGCCGAGCAGCGCGCGCACGTCGGCGCGGCGCAGCGCCCCGTGCACGGCCAGCATGCGCGAGACGAACGCCTGCGCGACCGCGTCGACGTCCACGTCGTACGTGGCGCACGCGATCTGCGTCTTGAGCTCGGTGACCCTCATCGTCTTGTTCTCTTCGTCCATGCGATCCCTGCCATGCGACCTTGCCTGACGCACCGGATGGCACAGAGCGCGGACCCGCATCCGCGATCTCGTCGTGCCCGTCGTCGCACTCGGTATCGGGACTGCCCACTGCGTGCGTGAGAACAACTGCGCAACATCGGACGTCCGGCCACCAGGGTGGCCGGCGCGTACGTCCAGGGTGCGCTCAGAACCTCAGCCGGACTGCGCAGCGGCGCCGCGCGGCGCCACGCTCCGCAAGCGCGCGAACACGATGATCCGCTCGGCGGCGCTGTAGAGCGGGTGGCAGGCGGACAACACGAGCCGCTCGTAGCCGACGTCTCTCGTGACCCACAGCGCCGTCGGCTTGACGATCTGCGTCCGCTGGACCGCATACGTGAAGCGGCCGTACGGCATCGCGAGCACGATCGTGTCGCCGTGCTTCAGCTCGTCGACGTTGCGGAACGGCGCGAGGTAGGTCGTGCGGTGGCCTGCGAACGCGACGGTGCCGGGCAGGCCGGGGAAGGTCGTCGACGGGTAGTGCCCTGGTCCCTTGCGCAGCGACGCGGGGTCGGTGCCCTGCACGACGACGAAGTCCGCGCCGATCCGCGGGATCTCGATGCGCCCGATCGGATCGCCGTCCCGCGCGGCGCGGCGCGCCTCCCGCGCGAGGAACGCCATCCGCCGTCCCTGCGTCCCCAGCAGCGCGAGCACGCGGCGCTGCACGCGCGTCGGCGACGCCTGCTCGATCCGGGTGAGCTCGCCCGACAGCTTGTCCTGCTCGATCCGCGCGAGCAGCGCGGAGACGGGCTCCTGCCACGCGAGCGTGATCCCCGCGTCGGCGAGCATCAGGACGCCCGACAGGATCAGGACGGTCGAGATCGCTCGCAGCGCACGCCTCATCGGCGAAGTATCGCGCGCGGTGCGCTCGGACCGGTCAGTGGCGCAGCGCGGACTCGGTCCCCCCGAGCGACCCCGGTCCGGCGTACGTCTTCGGCCCACGCACCGTGATCGGGCCCGCGTCGTCGGGGCTGTCGCCGCTCGCGCGCAGGACCACCACGAGCGCGGTCGCCGTGCACCCGAGCACGACGCTCCACACGAGCACGGCGAGCGGTGAGATCCCGCCACCTGCGACGAGCAGCGTCCCCATCCAGGCGAGCTCGAGCGGGTCGAGCCCGAACTGGCGCGCGAAGGCGTAGGCGACGAGCAGCGGCGGCAGCAGCCCGGTCGCCCACAGCGCGAGCGCTGCCGCCCGGCGCAGGCGCGTCTCAGGCGCCATCGCCAGCAGCCACAGGTGCAGCGCCGGGATCAGCAGCAGGCTCGCGTACGGGTTCGCGATCCACACCACGAGCGCCGCCACGCAAAGCACGACCACGACCGCCGCGGCAGCCCCCGGTGACGCTCTGCTCGCGGTGACCCGAGGGCGAAGCCCCGCTCGCAGGTCACCGCGAGCGGGGACCTGAGGACGAGACCCCGTCTCGACCCCCGCCAGGCGCAGCAGCAGCGGCCGCAGGCCGAACCAGGCGCCCACGAGCAGCACGAGCACGCCCACGAGCGCCGCCACGTTGGGCGCCGAGGCGGCGCCGGCCACCGGCGACCCCGGCGCGGCGGCGATCAGGCCCGTGCGGAAGAGTCCGATCGCGAGCAGCGCGGCGAGCAGGAACGGCACCGCGCTCACGCCGACCCACCGCAGCCACATGCCGACGCGCTCGTGGCGGCGCCGCACGCGCGCGAACGCGTCGACGGCGGCAAGCAGGACCGGCAGCATGAGCGCGATCGCGAGCAGCCGCACGGGCCACGCCGGCAGCACCTTGCGCTCGAGCACCACGTACGGCGCGCTGCCCGGCACGTCGGCGCCCCCGTCGAGCGCGCTCACGCTGTGCAGGGCGGCGCGGCCGAAGGCCGTCAGGCGCTCGGCCGAGACCGGCGCGTCCGCCGCGGGCGCGTGCTCGCCGCTCGCCGACAGCAGCACGGCGCCGAGGCCGCGCGCGTTGAACGGCCCCTGCTCGCCGAGCGTCAGCGGGAACGCGAGCCGGGCGAGCTGCACGGCCGGGCGCGTGCCGCCGGCGCGCAGGCCCGCCTCGGTCACGAGCGCCGATTCGACCGTCCGCCGCAGCTCGAGCGGCGCCAGCGCGGTCGACTGCGACCACGGCACGACGAGCGGCTGGTGGGTGCGCGTGCCGGCGAGATCGCCAAGCACGAGGACGGCGTCGACGGGACCGCCTGGGCTCTCGGCGAGCTGCTCCGCTGCCGCCAGCCCCACCGTGCCGCCGCTCGTCGACGCGAGCACGAGCGTGCGACCGAGCGTGCGACCGCCGAGCACGCGCGCCAGCTCGAGCAGCGCCGCGGTGCCGGACAGCTCCGCGCGCGCGCCGCGCCCGAGCGCGTCGCGATGCGCGATCACGAGGATGCGTCGGGGCGAGAAGCCGGCGCGCTCGCCGACGACCGTCTCCAGCTCGCGCTGCCCGTCGGCCGTCTCGGCCGAGAAGCGACGGACGGCGACGTGGAAGCCGTTCGCACGCAGCGTCTGGTCGACGCGCTGCGCGACGAGGCGGTCGCCGGGGGAGCCGGGCCGTCGCAGCGGCGCCGCGGCCGCCAGCTCGTCGAGCTGGCCGAAGGCGGCCACGCCGTCGAACGCGTCGGGCGCGAGTGACGTCGTCAGCGGGTGCGGCATTTCGCGCAGCGAGAAGCCGACGAGCACGAGCACGAACAGGATCGGGAGGAATCCAGCCCGGTAGATCCGCGGATCGAGCACAGCCGCAGGTTATCCCTGTGAGCCGTCGCGGCCCGGCGCGGGAGGAGGCCGCCGAGCTTTGGATGGTACGTCTGCGTTCAGCGGACTACCCTTCACCACACCCATGGCGGAGCGATCGACGCGCATCCTGCTGGTGGACGACGAGCAGTCGATCCAGACACTGCTGTCCTACCCCCTGCGGAAGGACGGCTACGAGGTCGTCCAGGCGGTCGACGGCCGCGAGGCGCTGGACCGCTTCGAGGAGCGGCCGTTCGACCTTGTCGTGCTCGACGTGATGCTGCCGAAGCTCGACGGGCTCGAGGTCTGCCGCCGCCTGCGCAGCCGCAGCGCGGTCCCGATCATCATGCTGACCGCCAAGGCGGAGGAGATCGACAAGGTCGTCGGGCTGGAGATCGGCGCCGACGACTACATCACCAAGCCGTTCTCGATGCGCGAGTTCCGCAGCCGCGTGAAGGCGGCGCTGCGGCGCTCCGAGCTGTCGCGCGCGGCCGACGGGAACGGCGCCGCGCTCGAGCACCACCTGCTGCGGGTCGACCCGGACAAGCGCACGGTGTGGCTCGAGGGCGAGGTGATCGCCACGACCTTCGTCGAGTTCGAGATCCTGCTGACGCTCGCGCGCAGCCCGGGGCGCGTCTTCACGCGCGACATGCTGCTGGCACGCGTGTGGGGCGACTCCGCCTACCGCGATCCGCGCACGATCGACGTCCACATCCGGCACCTGCGCGAGAAGCTCGAGCGCGACCCGAAGGAGCCGCAGTACCTGTTCACGGTCCGCGGCGTCGGCTACCGCTTCCGCGACACGGACGAGTAGCGACGCGGACACGGAGCCCGCCGCCCGCCACCGCTCCCCACCCCCGTGCGCTCCCTTCGCAATCGGCTGACGTTCCTCTTCTTCGCGATCACGCTCGCCGCGATCGGCGTGCTCTACCTCTACGTCGTGCCGCAGCTGCAGTCGCGCCTGCGCGACGAGAAGCTCTCGCAGCTCGAGACGGCGGCGAGGGGGACCGTGCGCCAGATCGCCGACACGGTCGGCGGAAACCTGCCGACCGCCGTCGTCACGCGCCGCGTGCGCTCGGCGAGCGACGCCGCCAACGCGCGCGTCACGCTGCTGCGGATCGGCCGCGTCGGCAGCCTGCCGGTGCCCGGGACGATCACCGACTCCAGCGACCCGGCGCAGCCCGAGCTCGCGCTCCCGACGGCCGATGCGGCCGCCCGCAGCGGCCGCATCGCGAGCGGCTCGGAGGTGACCGCCGACGGACCGGTGGCCGAGGTCGCGATGCCGCTGCGCCAGGACGGCCGCGTCACCGAGGTCGCCGTCTACTCGACGCCGATGGCCGACGTCGAGCGCAACGTGGCGATCGTGCGCGCGCAGATCCTCGTCGCCGGCGCGCTCGCGCTCGCGCTCGCGGTGCTCGCCGGCTGGCTGATCGCGCGCGCGCTCGCGCAGCGCGTCAAGCGCCTGGAGAAGGCGGCCGAGCAGGTCGCCGCGGGCGACTTCTCGCGCCCGATCCCGGTCGACTCCGACGACGAGCTCGGCCAGCTCGCGGTCGCCTTCAACGACATGCAGCGCCAGCTCGCGCAGCTCGACCGCGCACGCAAGCAGTTCATCGCGACCGCCTCGCACGAGCTGCGCACGCCGCTCTTCTCGCTCGGCGGCTTCGTCGAGCTGCTGGAGGATGAGGAGCTCGACGAGGAAACGCGCCGGCGCTTCCTCGCGCAGGTCCGCCAGCAGGTCGACCGCCTCGCGAAGCTGTCCGTCGACCTGCTCGACCTCTCCCGCCTGGAGGCCGGCTCGCTCGAGCTGCGGCCGGAGCCGGTCGACCTGTCGGAGCTGGCGCGCTCGGTCAGCTCCGAGTTCGAGCCGGCGCTCGCGCAGCACGACTCGCATCTCGAGGTGCGACTGCCGGGCCAGCCGGTCGAGGCGCAGTGCGACCCCGTGCGCGTCGCGCAGATCGCGCGCATCCTGATCGACAACGCCGTCACGCACACGCTGCCGGGCACGAACATCGTCGTCTCGGCGACGCGCGACAACGGCTTCGCGCTGCTGGCCGTGCGCGACCACGGCCGCGGGATCGCGCGCCCCGCGCTGTCGCAGATCTTCGAGCCCTTCTACACCTCCGACGACGCGCAGGGCTCCGGCCTCGGGCTTGCGATCGCGAGCGAGCTGGCCGAGCGGATGAACGGCCGCCTCGGCGTCGAGTCGCGCCCCGGCCGCACCGTCTTCACGCTGGAGTTGCCGGCGTAGAAGCCGATGACCGGGTCGTACGGGCGATTCGGTATCGTCCGCGCGCTCCACCCGTCCGAGCCGAGCGAGCCCAGCCACATGCTCCAACCCATCGCCGTCGGTCACAAGACGCTCGCGGACTACGCCAGCATCGTCGGTCGCTCGCTGGTCGAGGAGATCAACGAGCTCGCGGAGCCGCTGAGGGGCAAGCGCGTCCTGCACCTGTCAGCGACCGCGTTCGGCGGCGGCGTGTCGGAGATCCTCTACACGCTCGTGCCGCTCATGCGCGACGTCGGCCTCGACGTCGAGTGGCACGTCATCTACGGCCGCGAGGAGTTCTTCAACGCGACGAAGGTGATGCACAACGCACTCCAGGGCCACCCGCAGGACCTGACCGAGGAGCAGTGGGACGTCTGGCGCCGCTACAACGAGATGAACGCGCGCGAGCTGTCGCGCGGATGGGACGCCTGCATCGTCCACGACCCGCAACCGGCCGCGATGCACACGCTCGCGCCGGAGAAGGCGCACCACTGGATCTGGCGCTGCCACATCGACCTCTCGACGCCCAACCCGGCGACGATCGAGCGGCTGCTGCCCTACATCAAGACCTATCCGGCCTCGGTCTTCCACATGCAGCAGTACGTGCCGGCCGGGATGGAGGGCGCGATCAACATCGTGCCGCCCGCGATCGACCCGCTCGCGCCGAAGAACATGGCCTTCTCGCCGGAGGACTCGATCTACATCTGCGAGCAGTTCGGGATCGACGTCGACCGCCCGCTGCTGTGCCAGGTCTCGCGCTTCGACCCGTGGAAGGACCCGCTCGGGGTAATCGACGCCTATCGGATCGTGAAGGAGCAGATGCCGGAGGTGCAGCTGGCGCTCGTCGGCTCGATGGCGACCGACGACCCCGAGGGCTGGGACTTCTTCAACGCGACGATCGCGCACGCCGACCGCGACCCGGACGTCCACATCCTCAACAACTTCAACAACGTCGGCGCGATCGAGGTCAACGCCTTCCAGTCGCACGCCGACGTGCTGATCCAGAAGTCGACGCGCGAGGGCTTCGGGCTGACCGTCTCCGAGGCGATCTGGAAGGCGCGCCCGTTCATCGGCGGCGACGTCGGCGGGATCCCGCTGCAGGTCGAGGACGGCGTCACCGGCTTTCTCGTATCGAGCGTCGAGGACTGCGCCGACCGTGCGCTGCGGGTGCTCGCCGATCCCGCGCTCGGGCGGCGCCTCGGCCGCGCCGGCAAGGAGCACGTGCGCCGCCACTTCCTGATGCCGCGCCTGCTGCGCGACTGGCTGCGGATGATCACCGCGCTGGAGGGGCAGGTCTCCTGAGCTCCACCGGCGCCGCCCCGCTCGTCCTCGTCTCGAATCGCGGCCCGGTCACGTTCGGGCCCGACGGGGAGGTACGGCGCGGGACCGGCGGGCTCGTGACGGCGCTGACGGGCCTCGCCTCGCACCGCGAGGCGGTCTGGATCGCGTCCGCGATGACGGACGAGGACATCGCCGCCTCTTCGAGACACGACGGCCGCCCGTTCGCGGTCGAGCTGCCGGACGGTGGCACGTACCGCGTGCGCCTGGTGGCCTCGGACCCGGAGGCCTACGACCGCTTCTACAACGTGTTCGCGAACCCGATGCTGTGGTTCATCCAGCACTACCTGTGGGACCTGTCGAACGCGCCGGACATCCGCCGCGAAGAGGTCGAGGCGTTCGAGTTCGGCTACAACGTCGTCAACGAGGACCTCGCGCGCGCCGTGCTCGACGAGATCGACGGCGAGCAGGAGCCGGTCGTGATGATCCACGACTACCACCTCTACACGCTGCCCGGGCTCGTGCGGCGCGTGCGGCCGGACGCCTTCCTGCACCACTTCATCCACATCCCGTGGACCCAATCGGACGCCTGGCGCGTGCTGCCGAGCACGATCCGCGAGGAGATCTACCGCGGCCTGCTCGCGAACGACATCGTCGGCTTCCACACGCGCTCCTACCGGCGCAACTTCCTGCAGTGCTGTCGCGACCTGATGGATCTCGAGGTCGACTTCGAGCGCGGCGTCGTCGCGTTCGAGGGGCGCGAGGTGTGGGTGCGCGCCTACCCGCTGCCGATCGACGCCGCGGCCACGCGCGCCGTCGCACGGCGGCCGCGCACGGAGGAGTTCGAGCGCGAGCTGCTGCGCCGCCGCCGCGACCACCTGATCCTGCGCGTCGACCGCGCCGACCTGTCGAAGAACGTGCTGCGCGGCTTCACCGCGTTCGACGTCTTCCTCGACCAGCACCCCGAGTTCCGCGAGCGCGTCACGTTCATCGCCCAGCTGATGCCGTCGCGGACCGACGTGCCGGAGTACGCCGAGTACCTCGAGCGCATCGAGGCCGTCGTCGCGGTCGTCAACCACCGCCACGGCACGCCCGACTGGATGCCGATCCACCTCAAGCTGCGCGACGACCTCGAGGAGGCGATGGCGGCCTACAAGCACTACGACGTGCTGCTCGTCAACGCGATGTTCGACGGCATGAACCTCGTGGCGAAGGAGGGGCCGCTCGTGAACGAGCGCGCCGGCGTCTCGATCCTGTCGGAGAACACTGGTGCGCACGAGGAGCTCGGCGAGTTCGCGCTGTCGGTCAACCCGTTCGACATCCAGGAGCTGGCCGATTCGATCCACGCCGCGCTGACGATGGAGCCGGCCGAGCGCGAGCGGCGCATGGCCGGGTTGGAGCGGATCGTCACCCAGCGCGACCCGGGCGACTGGATCGACGAGCAGCTCGCCGACATCCGCAAGAAGGCCGAGACGCGGGGCTGAGCCTCGCGCCGCCTCGCGGCCCGTCCGCGCGCTCAGCCGATCGCGAACTCGGGCGCCTCGCGCGCCGGCGCCGCCGCCGGTGCCCCTGCGCCGCCACCGCTCGCACCGAGCCGCGGCGCCCTGGCGGGCGGGTCCGGTCGGCTCCCATCCGCGTTGCGCCTCTGTCCGCGGCTCTCGTGCCGCTCGCGCCCTCTCGCCTTCGCTCGCGGCGGGCGCGTCTGCGTGTCGCCTGCCCGCTCGGCCCCGCCGGCTCGGCCCCGCTCTGCCGCTCCCCCTCCCTCTCCCTGCCCCAGCTCCGCCGAGCCTGCCGGCTCCTGCGAGGGGGCCGCTTCGGCAGCCGCCGGTACCTTCGGCGGCAGGCCCGCCGGGACCGCCGGCGCAGTGTCGCCGGACGAGCGGAGCCAGACGATGGCGAGGAGGATCGTGAGGGCGATGGCTACCGCCGTGATTGTGTTCGCGCGGCGCTTCTGACGAGGGCCGAGCGGACGGGGCAGGGTCGTGGGCATAGGGGGTCCGAGGCCACGGGACCGCAGATCTCGCCCCCGTTGGTATAGTGCCCGCCGCAGTTCAACCAGCCATGGCCCAGCTTCCGCCCATCTACGACCTCATGGTCCTCCTCGTCACTTCGGTGGAGGACGAGCGCCGCGCGAGAATCCTCGCGGACGTCGAGCAGATGATCGCCGACGCGGGCGGCAAGGTCGAGCTGAAGCAGGACTGGGGCGTGCGCAGACTCGCGTTCGAGATCGCGCACCTGGGCGACGCCGACTACCACCTGCTGCAGTTCAGCGGGCCGCCGGCGCTCGTCGAGACGCTGAGCTACAACCTGAAGATCGCCGACGGCGTCCTGCGCCACCGGATCATCAAGGTCACGCCCGGCACGCCACCGCCGCCGGAGCCGACGCTGCAGGAGGCGCCCGCGGTCGAGGCCGAGCCGGTCGCCGTCGCCCCGGCCGCCGAGGCGTAACACCGCGCACGCGGTTGCGCGCACCGCTCACCGAACCTCGTGACGTTTCCGCGCAGTTTCCGGCTACGAGACGAGTGCGGGCCCGATCGCTGCGTACACTCGGTCGCCGCTGAGCATCTGCCGCCGAAAGGAGCCTCATGGCCGCCACCAACATCAACCGCGTCGTGATGACCGGGAACCTCACCCGGGACCCGGAGCTGCGCTCGCTGCCGAGCGGCATGGCCGTCTGCAGCCTGCGGATCGCGTGCAACACGCGGCGCAAGGGAGCCTCCGGCGAGTGGGAGGACAAGCCCAACTACTTCGACGTCACGGTGTGGGGTGCGCAGGGCGAGAACTGCGCCCGCTACCTCGCGAAGGGACGCCCCGTCGCGATCGACGGACGGCTCGAGTGGCGCGAGTACCAGGCCCAGGACGGGCAAAGACGACAGGCAGTCGATATCATCGCCGATTCCGTGCAATTCCTTGGCGGGCGTGACGACGCCGGCACCGGGAACGGGTTCTCCGGACCTCGCGCCGACGTGGCGGGAGGGGGCGACGTTCCGATCGACGATCGGGACTTCCAGTCCGCACCGGCAGCACCCACCTCCACCGCCGACGACGACATCCCGTTCTAGGGAACCGCAGACGACTTGAACGAGGTAAGGCCGAGTGGCAAAGCAACGTAGGCGCCCCACGAGGCGGCGTGACAAGAAGGGCGGTCCGGGTTCCGGCCGGCGCAAGTCGTGCCCGTACTGCAAGGACAAGGTCGAGCAGGCCGACTACAAGGACATCGGCACGCTGCGGAAGTTCGTGTCCGAACGCGGCAAGATCCGCTCGCGCCGCATCACCGGCGCGTGCCGACGGCACCAGAGCCAGATCGCACGCGCCGTGAAGCGCGCACGCGAGCTCGCTCTGCTGCCCTACGCGGCAGAGCCGGCCAACGAGCGCGCCGGTGGCGGCCGTCGCGATCGCGATCGCGATCGCGAGGACCGGTAGCCCGATGCCGCAGGCGATCCTCACGCAGGACGTCGCCGAGCTCGGCGAGCGCGGCACCGTCGTCGACGTCTCGGCGGGCTACCTGCGCAACTACCTGATCCCGCGCAAGCTCGCCCAGCCGGCGACGAAGGGCGCGCTCGAAGCGGCCCAGGAGCGCAAGTCAGCCGCAGAGCGGGCTGAGCGCGAGGCGAAGGCGCGCGCTCAGGAGAACGCCGCGCTGCTCGGCAGAACAGTCCTCACGATCGCCCAGCAGGCGGGCGACGACGGGCGCCTGTTCGGCTCCGTCACCGCCCAGGACATCGCCGACGCGATCCGCGACGCCCGCGGCATCAAGGTCGACAAGCGCAAGGTCCACCTCGAGGAGCCGATCAGGCACATCGGCACCCACATGGTCGTCGTCGAGATCGAGGACGGCGTCCTGGCGACCATCAAGACGATGGTCGTCGAGCAGAAGTAGCACCCCCCAGCACAGCCTCACCTCGTGAACGCGCCGCGGTCTCCGCGGCGCGTCGTCGTTCCGGCGCGCTCGCGCGAAAACCCTCGCAATCTGCGGGTTCAACCGAGCGGCTCGGCGCACGGTTATACGGCTAGCCGGCATCGCACGTGCATCGCAACCTAGACTCGTCCGCTCGTGTCAGCCGTCGAGCAGCAGCACCAAGCCCTCCTTCCCCCGCACAACCTCGAGGCCGAGCAGTCGGTGCTCGGGGCGATCCTGCTCGCGGACACGACGCTCTACGGCCTTGTCATCAACGAGGGCCTGAAGCCGGAGCACTTCTACCGCGAGCAGCACGCGTCGATCTACCGGGCGATGCTCGAGCTCTACGCGGAGAGTCGCGAGATCGACGTGCTCACCGTCGCGGAGCAGTTGCGCCAGTCGGGACAGCTCGAGCAGGTCGGCGGGGCGGCGATGGTCGACGCGCTCGCCGGCGCGGCGCCGGCCGCCGGCAACGTGCGCGAGTACGCGCGGATCGTGCAGAGCAATGCGCTGCTGCGACGCCTGCTGACGACGACGCAGCAGATCCAGGCGAACGTATGGAACCACGAGGCGCCCGCGCGCGAGCTCGTCGAGTGGGCCGAGCGCGACATCCTCGAGGTCGCCCACGACGACCGCCAGAAGGACTTCCGCTCGATCGGCGAGGTGCTCCACGACGAGGTCGACAAGCTCCACCGCCTGTCGCTCGAGCACACCGTCCTGACCGGCACGCCCTCCGGCTACAAGGACCTCGACGACATCACCGGCGGCTTCCAGCCCGGCAACCTCATCATCCTCGCCGCACGACCGTCGATGGGAAAGTCCGCGCTCGTCACGAACATCGCCGAGAACGCCGCGATCGAGCACAGAAAGCCCGTCGCGCTGTTCTCGCTCGAGATGTCGGAGGCGGAGCTCGCACAGCGCTTCGTCGCCTCGCAGGCGCGCATCCGCGGCGAGGAGCTGCGCAAGGGCCGCGTCGCGGAGAACCGCTGGCCGAAGGTCCTCCAGGCCTGCCAGCTGCTGTCCGACGCGCCGCTGTACGTCGACGACTCGTCCGACATCGGGATCCTCGAGCTGCGCGCGAAGGCACGCCGCCTGCACCAGCAGAGCGAGAACGGGCTCGGTCTGATCATCCTCGACTACCTCCAGCTGATGCGCGCCGACAGCCGCGTCGAGAATCGCGTCGAGGCCGTCGGCCAGATGAGCCGCGGGCTGAAGATCCTCGCACGCGAGCTCGACGTGCCGGTCATCGCGCTCTCCCAGCTCAGCCGCGCGGTCGAGTCGCGCACCGACAAGAGGCCGATCCTCTCCGACCTGCGTGAGTCGGGCAACATCGAGCAGGACGCCGACCTCGTGATGTTCATCTACCGCGAGGAGTACTACGACAGAGAATCCGAGCGCGAGGGCGAGGCCGACATCATCATCTCCAAGCACCGCAACGGCGCACTCGGCGACGTGGTGCTGACGTTCCAGAAGGAGTACCCCAAGTTCATGAACTTCGCCGGGGATCGGTTCGGGTCCTGAGCTCGGACGCTCGTTGCGTTGGTGGTACGCCGGGGCGGCTGCCCACCACGCCCGGTCGCCCGCGGCCTGGGCCCCCGCCCTCTCTTGGCTGGCTGGGGCGCGTCGGGCCCCAGCGCGGCTGGTGTGAGCGAAAGCCCACGCCGATGCCACCTGCGCGGGGACGGTGGAGGGAGCGGACGGCCTGGAGCGCGGGCGCCGGTGCCCGGGCGGTGCTGGGCAGCCGGGCGCGCGGTGTCCTCCGCGAGAGCCCCTGCGGCCACCACCAGCACGGAGCGGCGCCAGCACCGTCACACGATGAGGCTCTCGCGGGGGAGCATCGCGCGCCCCGGCGTACCACGAACACCACGGGCACCGGCAGCACGAAGCCGAGCAGACGTAAGGCTCCCTACACTGTCATCCGCCATGCCAGGCATCGTGATCGTGGGCGCCCAATGGGGCGATGAGGGCAAGGGAAAGATCACCGACCTGCTCGCCGAGCGGTCGGACGCTGTCGTGCGCTTCCAGGGCGGCAACAACGCCGGCCACACGATCGTCCGCAACGGCGTGACGTGGAAGCTGCACCTGATGCCGTCGGGGATCCTCTACCCGGGGAAGCTCTGCATCATCGGCAACGGCGTCGTGATCGATCCGAAGGTGCTGACGGACGAGCTGGACGAGCTGCGCGGCCGCGGCGTCGACACCGGCGCGCTGCGCATCTCGGCGAACGCGCACATGATCATGCCGTACCACATGATGCTCGACGACGCGGGCGAGGCGAGGCTGGGCAAGCTGAAGATCGGCACGACGCGACGCGGGATCGGCCCCTGCTATGCCGACAAGGCCTCGCGCATCGGCATCCGCGTGCAGGACCTGCTGGACGAGAAGATCCTCAAGCAGAAGATCGTCGCGGCGCTCGAGCCGAAGCGCCTGTCGCTGCGCCCGTTCGCGCGCGACCCGCGGCTCGACCTGCAGGCGATCACCGAGGAGTACCTCGCCTACGGCCATCGCCTGTCCGAGCACATCCAGGACACGACACGACTCGTGTGGGACAAGCTCGACGCCGACGCGACCGTGATCTTCGAGGGCGCGCAGGGCGCGCTGCTCGACATCGACCACGGCACGTATCCGTTCGTGACCTCCTCGAACCCGACGGCGGCGGCCGCCTGCATCGGCAGCGGCGTCGGGCCGAAGGACATCGACGAGATCTGGGGCATCACGAAGGCGTACGGGACGCGCGTCGGCGCGGGGCCGTTCCCGACCGAGCTGGACGACGAGTTGGGCGACCAGCTGCGCGAGCGCGGCGCGGAGTTCGGCACGACGACGGGTCGCGCGCGCCGCGTCGGCTGGCTCGACCTCGTGGCGCTGCGCTACGCGGCGCGCCTCAACTCGCTGACCGCGCTCGCCGTGACGAAGCTCGACGTGCTGACCGGCCTCGACACGATCAGCGTCTGCACGCGCTACCGCGGCGAGGACGGCGCCGAGTTCGACGACTTCCCCTACCACCAGAGCGTGCTCCACCACGCCGAGCCCGACTACGTCGAGCTGCCGGGCTGGACCGAGGACATCGGCGAGGCGCGCAGCGAGGACGAGCTGCCTGAGAGCGCGCGGCGCTACCTCGCGTTCGTCGAGGAGTTCGTCGGCGTGCCGGTCGTGCTGATCGGCGTCGGCCCAGGTCGCGAGCAGACGATCTGGACCTCGGCCGGGCTCGAGACGGTGCCCGGCCAGGCGGTCGCGGCCGCGTAAGCGGGCTGCGGGCGCCGCGGCGGCGCGCGCGTCAGCGCCAGCGCTCGATCAGGTCCGCGTCGGGAACCTCGCGCACGACGCGTGCGGGGACGCCCATCACGACCGTACGCGCAGGCACGTCGCGCGTGACGACGGCGCCGGCGGCGACGAACGCCTCCTCGCCGACCTCGACGCCCGGCGTGAGCACGGCGCCGCCACCGATGCGGCAGGCGTGGCGCAACGTGGCACCGCGCAGCTGCGGGCCGGGCGGGGTCGGCATCCGCCGCCCCATCGCGTCGTCGTTCGTCGTCATCGCGCAGGGACCCACGAACACGTCGTCCTCGACGAGGGAGAAGGCGGTCAGGTAGACGCTCGTCTGCACCTTCACGCGCGCGCCCACGGCGACGTCGTTGTCGACCACGGAGCCGCGGCCGATCACCGTGCGCTCGCCGATGACGGTCCGCTCGCGCACGAACGCCTGGTCGCCGACGATCACGCCGGCGCCGATCTCGGCGCCGGCGAACACGACAGCGCCGCAGCAGATCGTCGCCCCCGCGCCGATCCGCAACGGCGTCACCGCCCCGGCGGCGGCGGAGCCGGGAGCGAGGCGCGGCCGCTTGCCGAGCACGACGCCATCCTCGATCGTCACCCCATCCCCGATCTCGACGTCGCCGTGCACGACGACGTGCGCGCCGAACGAGACGCCGGCGCCAACGCGAGCGGAAGGCGAGAGGACAAGGCCACGACCGTCGGACACGCCCGAAAGCCTACGGGGCGAGGACGCGGAGGCCCGCACGCGCACGCGTAGCCGGGCGCGGCTTGTCCCTCGCGAGAGCCCCCCTGCGGCCACCACCAACACCGAGCAGCTCCGACACGGTCACACGAGAGGCTCTCGCGAGGGAGCAAGTCCGCGGCCCGGCGTACCGCAAACGCCGATAAAGTGCCGCCCGTGCTGCGTGCAGCGACCCTCGGGCTCGGCATGATGGGCCGCCACCACGCCCGCATCCTCCAGTCGCTGCCCGGCGTGGAGTTCGCCGGGGCCGTCGACCCGCTCGGGGACCGCAACCGCGCGGTGCGCGATGCGGCGCTCGTGTTCGACTCGCTCGACGCGCTGCTGGCCTCCGGACCGCTCGACATGGCGGTCGTCGCGCTGCCGACGGAGGAGCATCTGCCGGTTGCGCTGCAGCTCGCGGAGGCGGGCGTGCACCTGCTGATCGAGAAGCCGCTCGCCGCATCCGTCGAGGAGGGCGAGCGGATCGTCGCGGCGTGCGAGCGCGCCGGGGTGCGCGCGGCGGTCGGGCACGTCGAGCGCTTCAACCCGGCGCTGATCGCGCTGCGCGAGCGCGTGCTGGCGGGCCAGCTCGGCGACGTCTTCCTCGTCGCGACGGAGCGCATCGGCCCCTTCCCCGAGCGCGTGCGCGACGTCGGCGTCGTGAAGGACCTCGCGACGCACGACCTCGACATCGTCACGTGGGTCGCCGACGCGCCGATCGCGACCGTCGCCGCGCAGACGGCGCACCGCACCGGACGCCCGCACGAGGATCTCGTGCTCGTGACCGGCCGGCTCGCAAGCGACGTGCCGTTCAACTCGATCGTCGACTGGCTCACGCCGACGAAGACGCGCCGCACGCGCGTGCTCGGCGACCGCGGCATGCTCGTCGCCGAGACGGTCACCGCCGACCTGACGTTCTACGAGAACGGCCAGGTGACGTCCTCGTGGCCCAGCTCGCAGGCGCTGCGCGGCGTCTCCGAGGGCGACGCGACGCGCTATGCGCTCGCACGCGCGGAGCCGCTGCGGACCGAGCTGGAGGCATTCCGCGATCTCGTGGAAGGAAGCGACGCCGCGCCGGTCGTGACGCTCGCGCAGGGCCTCGCGGCGCTGCGCTCCGCCGAGGCGGTGCTCGCGAGCGCCGAGGGCGGCGAGACGGTGCGCCTCGCGCCATGAGAGTCGTCGTCGTCGCGCTCGGCAAGATCGGCCTGCCACTCGCGGCGCACGTCGCGCGCGCCGGCCACACAGTCGTCGGCTGCGACGTCGACGCGCGCGTCTGCGAGCTGGTCAACGTCGCGCAGGCGCCGTTCCCCGGCGAGGCCGGCCTCGCCGAAGCGCTTGCGGAGGTCGTCGGCGACGGACGACTGCGTGCGCAGACGGACACCGCGGCCGCCGTCGCCGAGGGCACGGATCTCGTGATCGCGGTGCCGCCGCTCGTCGTCGACGCCGACGCACAGCCGGACTGGCGGATCCTCGACAGCGTCGTGGACGACATCGCGGGGGGACTGCGGGAAGCGGCCGCCGACACGAACACGAGCGCGGGCAAGCGCGACGCGACCGGCGCGCACGGCAGCGTCGTCTGCGTCGAGACGACGCTGCCGGTCGGCACCACGCGGACGCGCATCGCCCCCGCGCTCGCAGCCGCGAGCGGGCTGGAGGCCGAGCGCGACTTCTTCGTCGCGTTCAGCCCCGAGCGCGTCTACAGCGGGCGGATCTTCGAGGACCTGCGCAGCTATCCGAAGCTCGTCGGCGGCTGCTCGGAGACGGGCGAGGCGCGCGCGGTCGCGCTGTACGAGCAGTTCATCGACGCGCCGCCCGGCGTGTGGCCGATGGGCTCGGCCGAGGCGGCGGAGCTGGCGAAGCTCGCGGAGACGACGTACCGCGACCTCAACATCGGCTTCGCGAACGAGCTGGCGCGCCACGCCGACCGCGTCGGCGTCGACGTGATGCGCGTGATCGACGCGTCCAACAGCCAGCCGTTCAGCCACATCCACCGGCCGGGCGTCGCCGTCGGCGGCCACTGCATCCCCGTCTATCCGCACTTCTACCTGCAGGGCGACCCGGAGGCACGCCTGCCGGGGGTCGCGCGCGAGGTCAACCGCGCGATGCCGGCGTACGCGGTCGAGCTGTTGGAGGAGGCGCTCGGAGGGCTCGACGGGGCGCGCGTGGTCGTGCTCGGCGTCGCCTACCGCGGCGGTGTGAAGGCGACCGCCTTCTCGGGCGCATTCCCGCTCCGCGACGCGCTCGCCGCGCGCGGCGCGACCGTCGTCGCCGCCGACCCGCTCTACGACGACGGGGAGCTGACGGCGCTCGGCTTCGCGACGTGGGACGGCGGCGCCGTCGACGGCGCGATCGTGCAGGCAGACCATGACGCGTACCGCGCGCTGACGCCGGCGGACCTGCCGGGCGCGCGCGCGGTCGTCGACGGGCGCCACGTGCTCGACCCGGCGCCGTTCGCAGCGGCCGGCGTGGCGCTGCGCCGGATCGGGCGGCCGTAGGCGCTCAGCGGAGCGCCGCGACCGCGGCGGCGACGCGCTCGCCCGCGCGGCCGTCGCCGTACAGCTGCGGCCGCTCGGCCGGGGGCGTGCGCGCGAGCGCCGCGAGCGCGGCGTCCACGTCGAGGTCCACCAGCACGTTCCAGCCGGCGTCGACCGTCTCGACCCACTCGGTGCTCGGCCGCAGCGTGACGCACGGCACGCCGGCGAGGTAGGCCTCCTTCTGCACGCCGCCGGAGTCGGTCACGATCGCGCCGGCGTTGCACAGCAGAGCGGTGAAGTCGAGGTAGCCGAGCGGCGGCGCGAGACGGACGTGGGCGGCGCCGGCGACCGCGTCGAGCAGGCCGGCCGCCTCCAGACGGGCGCGCGTGCGCGGGTGGAGCGGCAGCAGCGTCGGCAGCGGCAGCGCGAGCAGCACGTCGACGAGCAGCCGCAGGCGCGCCGGGTCGTCGACGTTGCCGGCGCGGTGCGCGGTCACGAGCAGGTAGCCGCCCGGCTCGACGCCGTAGGACTCCAGCGCGGCCGTGCGCGCCCGTGCCGCGGGCTGCAGCAGCTGCGCGACGTCGACCATCACGTCGCCGACCAGCTCGACGGCGCCCGCGACCGACTCGCGCCGCAGGTTGTCGACGGCCGTCTGTGAGGAGCACAGCAGCAGCCCGCTCAGATGGTCGGTGACGACGCGGTTGACCTCCTCCGGCATCGCGCGGTCGAACGAGCGCATCCCCGCCTCCACGTGTGCGACCGGTATCCCCGCCTGCGCCGCCGCGAGCGCGCCGGCGAGCGTCGAGTTCGTGTCGCCGTAGACGAGCATCGCGTCGGGCCGCACGTCGGCGACCAGCGGCTCGAGCGCGGCGAGCATCCGCGCCGTCTGCGCCGTGTTCGTGCCGCCGCCGATGCCGAGCAGGTGCTCGGGCGGCGGCAGCTCCAGCTCGTCGAAGAAGACCTGCGACAGCTCGGCGTCGTAGTGCTGGCCGGTGTGGACGGTGACCTCCTCCGCGAGGGCGCGGAGGCGCGAGGAGACGGCCGAGGCCTTGATGAACTGCGGGCGGTTCCCGATGACGGTGAGGACGCGCACGTCGTGAATCAGTCGGCGAGGACGGCGGCCGGTGCGCGGCGGGGCGGAGCGGCGGTCATCGGTCGAGCTCGGCGAGGATACGCGCATGCAGGCGGCCGGCGAGGTCGCGAGTGATCGGCCCGCCGGCGAAGCCGGCATCGCCGCCCGCGCCGATCGCCTGCCCGTCGATGGTCGCCACTGGCTGCAGCTCGCGTGTGGTCGAGACGAGGAACGCCTCGTCGGCGGCGAGCAGCTCCTCGCGCGTGCACGAGCGCTCCTCGGCGTCCGCCAGCTCGATCGCGATCGCGCGCGTGATCGAGGCGAGGATGTGGTCGCTCAGCGGCGGCGTGCGGACAGCCCCGTCGGCGATCCAGAAGATCGACGACGTCGGCGCCTCCAGCACGCGTCCGTGCGGGGTGACGAGCAGCGCCTCGTCGGCGTCCTGCTCCTGCGCGAGGCGCGTGGCGAGCATGTTCGCCGCATAGGAGAGCGACTTGACGCCGTCGAGCAGGCGCACGGGCGCGTAGGTGACGGTCGCGAGGCGGATCGCGGGCGCGTGCTCCGGCAGCGACTCGGTCAGCAGCAGGCGCCGCCCGCCGCGCGTGAGGACGATCCGCAGGCAGCCGGGGTCGGGTGCGCCGGCGGCCGCGGCGAGCAGGCGCGCGGCGTCGGCGCGCACGGCCGCGAGGTCGACCGGCAGCCGCAGGTTCTGCGCCGAGCGCTCGAGCCGCTGAAGGTGCTCGCCGAGCGCGAACGGCCGGCCGCCGTAGAGGCGCAGCACCTCGAACGCGCCGTCGCCGCGCAGCAGCCCCTCGTCGGTCGCGGGGACGACGGCGTCCGCCGCGGGCATCACGGCGCCGTCGAGGCAGGCGAGGTGGGCGGTCGCCATCGGGCGCGAATGCTAGTGGGCGGAGCGACGGTCCCGGCCTGCGGTCGCGCTGCAACCGCGAGGCAGGACGCATGGCGACGAGAGCGGTTGCATGCGGGCGCGATTCCCGCGAGACTGGCTGGACAGCCAGTCCCTGCTCGGCACCACCGCGCCCCGCCCGCCACCGCTCGAAGGAGATCCCATGGCCAAGCAGCCCCGCTCGCTCACCGGCAAGGTCGTCGCCATCACCGGCGGCGCCCGCGGCATCGGCCGCGCGACGGCCGCGGCGCTCGTGCGCAAGGGCGCGAAGGTGGCGATCGGCGACGTCGACGTCGCGCTGGCCGAGCGGACGGCGGCGGAGCTCGGCGGCGGCACGGTCGCGCTGGCACTCGACGTGACCGACCGCGACTCGTTCGAGCGCTTCCTCGACGAAGCCGAGGAGCGGCTCGGGCCGCTCGACGTGCTCGTCAACAACGCCGGGATCATGCAGCTCGGGCGCTTCGCCGACGAGAGCGACGCGACTGCCGCGCGCCAGATCGACATCAACCTCCACGGCGTGATCTACGGCTCGAAGCTCGCGCTCGCGCGCTTCCTGCCGCGGCGCACCGGCCACCTCGTGAACATCGCCTCCACCGCCGGGAAGGCGGGCGTGCCGGGCGGCGCGACCTACTCGGCGACGAAGCACGCGGTCGTAGGGTTGACCGAGGCGATCCGCGGGGAGATCCGCGGCAGCGGCGTCGAGACGAGCGTCGTGATGCCGGTGCCCGTCAACACGGAGCTGGCAACCGGGCTCGTGAGAGGCCGCGGCCTGACCGCGACGGTCGAGCCCGAGCAGGTCGCCGACGCGATCGTCGAGGCGCTCGAGCACCCGCGTCACGACGTGTACGTGCCGAAGGCGATCGCCGCCGGCGTGCGTTTCGGCGCGCTGCTGCCGCGGCGGGCGGCCGAGGCGATCGGCCGCAGCGCCAAGACCGATCGCATCCTCGCCGACGCCGACCTGTCGGCCCGCACCGCCTACGAGCAGCGCGCCGCACAGAGCGAGCCGAGCCGCGAGGCGGTCTGATCGATGGGCCGTGGAGGAATCGAACCTCCAACCTTGGGATTAAGAGTCCCCTGCTCTGCCAGTTGAGCTAACGGCCCGGGGATGTCGGCCGGGGCCGAATCGGCCAGAGATGGTAGCGACTCAGCCGCCGCTCGTGACGCCGCCCTGCTGGGCGGCTCTCTGGACCTGTGCTCTGAGGACCTGCGTCTTGACGCTCGCGAGCTGCGTTCTGACGAGTCTCTGCTGCGCGGGCGGCGCGAGCTGAACCGCCTTCCCGGCAGCGAGATCGCCCTTGCGCATCTGGTCGGCCAGGTAGGCGTACTGCGCGAGCTGCGAGTACGCCTGGGCCGACGGCTGCTCCTGCGTCACGATCTCGAGCGCGGTCGCAGCCTGCGCCGGATCGTTCAGGCCGGCTTCGGAGTACGCCTGCGCCATCAGGCGGGCGAGCGTCGCGTCGGGGTGCTGCGGGGCCAGCTTGAGGTATCTCTGCCAGGCGGAGACGGTGATCGCGAGCTTCGCTCTGCCCGAGGTCGTGAAGGTGCCCGTCGTCTGGTCGTAGTTCCCGCCGAGACCCGCCGTCTGGTAGCGGGCACGCGTCAGTTCGGCCCACGCCTGCGGATCCTGCGGATGCAGTCTGACCGCTCTCGCCGCCTGCTTCTCGGCGCTGCTGACCTGCGCGCTCGTGCTCGAGCTGCCGCCGGTGAAGGCGTCGAACAGTCCGCCGGTGCCGCCCGTGCCGATCCCGAACAGGATCAGGCCGCCGCCCATCAATACGGCGAGCCCCAGGTAGATGACCTTGACGACGTTTCTGCGTCCCCGGCTCTGCAGGTCGAACAGCATGTGTGTCAGGTGCCCTCGGTCTCGTCGCCGTCGTGCGGCTCCAACGCCGCGATCTCGCTGCGGTCCCCTCGCCGCCGATCGGCGATCGTCAGCAGCAGGATACTCAGGACGTAGAGCGCGAGCAGCGGTACCATCAGGATGAGCGTCGTGACGGGGTCGACGCCCGGGAGCAGGGCAGCGATGACGGCGATCGCGACGATCGCGTAGCGCCAGCTCGCGCGCAGCTGCGCGGCGCTGACGATGCCGACCGCGTTGAGCGCGAGCAGACCCACCGGGAGCTGGAACACGAGCCCGGTCGAGAGCAGCCCGAGGACCGAGAAGCGGTAGTAGTCCTTCGCCTGGATGAGGACGTCGAAGTTCGTGTTGTTGAAGTTCTGCAGGAACGAGATCGCGGGCGGCAGCACGAGGACGTAGCCGAACGCCACGCCGACTGCGAACAGCACCGGCACCATCATCATCATCGGCAGCGCGACGCGTCGCTCTCTGGGGCTGAAGGCCGGCAGCACGAACGCGTACGCCTGGTAGAGCAGCACCGGCAGCGAGAACAGCAGCGCGAAGTACGCGGCGATCGTCAGCGTGACGGTGAACGGCTCACCGACGCCGGTGGTGATCGGCACGCGCTGCGGGATCGTCTTCGGCAGCGCTCTGGCGGCGGCGGCGGCCTGCGTCGCGCCGGCGGCGACCGCGCGTCTCTGCGCGGGGCTGAGGTTCGGAGCGGTGGCCAGCGCGGCGAACGCCTTGGCGGTGGCGGCGAAGCCCTTCTGCACCTCCAGCTGCGCCGCGGCGACCTGGGCGAGCCGCCCGTTGCCCTTGCTGCTCTGGACGGTCGGGGTGCTGTCCTTCAACGGCTTGTTGAGGACGTCGAGCAGCGTGCTGTTCTGCCAGAAGCAGAACATGAACGCGATGCCGAGCGTGATCGCGCAGACGATCAACCGCGAGCGGAGCTCGTGGAGGTGGTCGACGATCGTGAGCCGATCCTCGTGCCCGATCGGCTTGAGTGCGGTCGCCATGGATGCTGATGCTGGTACTGCGGAGCTAGGGGCGGATCAGCCGCGCTGCTCGTGCGCAGCCTCGGCCGCGTGCGGCTCCCGCGCGACCGGCGCCGGCTCCTGCGCCTTCGTCAAGGCCGCACGATCCTGCGGCTCGGCCTCGTCACGGCCCTTGTCCTCGCCCGTTACCGACTCCTTGAACTCGCGGATCCCGCTGCCGAGCGAGCGACCGAACGCCGGCAGCCGCTTGGGCCCGAAGATCACGAGCAGGACGACGATGACGAGGACGATCTCAAGGGGGCCGATCTGGGAGAACACGCGGCAAGCCTCCGATAGGGGTCTGCACAGCGTAGCGCCCGGCCGCAACCGGCATACGGAGATCCCACTCAAGTTCCCGCGCAGGACAGCCGATCCAGTGGGTGATCATGAGCCACCCCGCCGACCATCGCTCCACCCGCCGCGTCGTCCTGCCGACCGGGCAGTCGGTCGACGTCCTGTTCGTGCAAGGCGGCGAGCGCGACCACCCCGCCGCGCGGAGCACGCCGGCCAAGGCCGGCCTGCACGTGTGTCCCGAGTGCGCGTCGTCGCTCGTCGCGCCGGTCGCGTGGGAGCAGGCGGGTCCCCGCGAGTGGGCCGTCACGATCCAGTGCCCGAACTGCGAGTGGTGGGACGCCGACGTCTTCGACGAGCCGACCGTCGAGCGCTTCGACGAGGAGCTGGACCGCGGCACGGAGGCGCTCGTGCGCGACCTGCTGCGCCTCATGCGCGCGAACATGGAGGACGACGTCGAGCGCTTCGTCACCGCCCTCCGCGCAGGCGCGATCCTGCCCGAGGACTTCTAGCCGTAGCGCTCCACGACGCCCTCGGCCACCAGCTCGAGCGCCCGCTGCTGGTGCGACGGCAGCGGCGGCAGCCCGTCGCGCGCCTCACCGACGACCGCAAGCGCGCGCTCCTTCGCGACCGTGAGCGCGCCGGTGTCCGCGATGCGGTCGCAGATCTCCTCCGCCGCCGCCATATCGCTCAGCGCGCGCAGGTCGACGCGGGCCAGCTGCGGGTCGCGCTCGCGCGCGAGGATCAGCGGCAGCGTCACGGTCCCGTCGAGCAGGTCGGTGCCGCGCGCCTTGCCGGTTCGGCTCGCGGGCCCGGAGACGTCGAGCACGTCGTCGAGCAGCTGAAAGGCGAGCCCTATCCGGCGTCCGAAGAGGGCGAGCGCGTCGGCGCGCGCGGGCGGCCCGGCGGTCGCGAGCGCGCCGAGGCGACAGGCCGCTTCGAACAGGCTGCCCGTCTTCAGCGCGCAGCGATGCACATAGCGCTCCAGCGGGATGGAGGAGTCCCAGGCATCGGCGCGCTGCAACAGCTCGCCGGCGGCAAGCGCCGACGCGGCGGCGGACAGGGCGCGCACGTCGTCGAGCTCCTCGCCGGCCGCAAGCTCCGCGAACGCGCGCGAGAACAGCAGGTCGCCGGTCGCGGTCGCGACGGTGCGCCCGGCGGCTGCGACGATCGTCGCTGCGCCGCGGCGCAGCGCAGCGCCGTCGAGGACGTCGTCGTGCACGAGGCTCGCGCTGTGGATCAGCTCGACCGCGACCGCGGCGCGCACGAGGCGCGCCTCCGTCGTGGCATCGGCCACCTCGCCCGCGGCGAGGAACACGAGCAGCGGCCGCAGCCGCTTGCCCCCGGCGGAGATGGTCGCGGTGGCGTGCAGGGCGAGCGTCGGCCCGTGGCCGGCGGCGAGCTCCGCCAGACGGGCCTCCGTGCGATCGAGCAGCGCGGCGAGCTGGGGCCCGCCCGCCCGCACGACGGCGTCGACCGCCGCGGCGCTCGTCATCGGCACGCTCGTTCTGCGGGGTCGCTCACGCGACCTCGCCGACGTGGATCGCGATGATCCCCCCGGCGGTGAGGACGTAGCGGATGCTGCGCAGGCCGCATCGCTCCATCGTCGCAGCAAGCTCCTGTGGTCCGGGGAAGCGGCGCACGGAGCTCGGCAGGTATGTGAAGGCGTCGGAATCCCCGGCGAGGCGGCCGAGCAGCGGCACGACGCGGTCGAACCAGACGCGGAAGAAGGCCGACAGCAGCGGCCGCGAGGGCGTCGTCATCTCCAGCACGACGACCTTTCCGCCGGGCCTCACGACGCGCGCCAGCTCGGACAGGCCGCGCTCGAGGTCGGTGAAGTTGCGCACGCCGAAGCCGACGGTCGCCGCGGCGAACTCGTCGTCGGCGTACGGCAGCTCGAGCGCGTTCGCCCACTCGAACCGCACCGTCGGCCGGTCCGCCGCCTTGCGGCGTGCCAGCTCCAGCATCTGCTCGGAGAAGTCGCAGGCGACGACCTCGCCGCCCGGGCCGACGCGTCCGGCCAGCTCGAGCGCCAGGTCGCCCGTGCCGCAGGCGACGTCGAGCGCGCGTGCGCCGGGAGCGAGCTGCGCGAGGTCGGCCGCGCGCTCGCGCCAGCGATGGTGCATGCCGGCGGTCATGATCGAGTTCATGCGGTCGTAGACGCGCGCGATGCGGTCGAACATCGCCCGCACCTGCGGCTCCTCCAGCGTGCCGGCGGCCGGGCCCAACTCGCTGGTGCCGCCGTTCGCGGTCATGCGAGCGCTACTTCAGCTGGCTGAGGAAGGAGACGAGCGCCTGGAACTTCTGAGGCTGCTGCTCGGCGAGCGCCTGGAAGGACGGCATCGGCGCGGTCGGGTTGCGCAGCGTCTGCGCGATCGCCGATGCCGGCAGGGTGCCGCCGATCTGCGTCAGGTGCGGGCCCGGGCCGTCGTTGCCGTTCTCGCCGATCTTGTGGCAGGCGAGGCAGCCCGACTGGGCGGCCACCAGCTTGCCGCTGTTCCACTCGGCGAGCGCGGCGCCCTTCAGGCCGGGCGGCGGCGAGAGGTCGATCTCGTTCGGCGAGCCGGCGCTGGCGCCGAGGTACGTCAGGAACGCCATCGCCGCGATCGTGAAGATGCCCGCGGCGGTCGCGATCGGCCGGCGCTCGGGGCGGCGCTCCGGGCTGCGGTCGTAGAACGGCAGCAGGAACAGCAGGATCATGCAGATCGTCGGCACGCCGATCGTCGCGAGCGGGACGAGGTTCGGCGGCTTGATGACGCGCAGCACCTCGAAGAGGAAGAAGAAGTACCACTCCGGGCGCGGGACGTAGGTCGTCGTCGTCGGATCGGCCTTCGGGCCCATCTCGGCGCCGAGCACGATCGACATCGTGATGATCACGGCGAGCACGATCGCCGCCATCGCCGAGTCCTTCGCGACCGCGTAAGGGAAGAACGGCTTCCCCTGCGCCTTCAGGATCCCGTACTCGCGGAGGTACTGCTCCTTCTCACGTTGGTTCATGAGCCGGCGGGGGACGGAAGGACGGGCATCCTAGACCTCGGACTCGGTGAGCTTCTCGTCCGGCTCCGCCTTGATCCACGGCGGCGCCGTCGTGCCGAGCTTCGCCACGAGGTACAGGTGGGCGCCGAGCAGCGCGGCGATCAGCCCGGGCACGAGCAGCATGTGGATCGCGTAGAAGCGCGACAGCGTCGTGGCGCCGAACTCCGGGCCGGCGCGCAGGAAGTCGGACAGGTAGGGGCCGATCAGCGGGCCGGTGCCGTTGATGTTCACGCCGACGATCGTCGCCCAGTAGGAGCGCTGGTCGAACGGCAGCAGGTAGCCGGTGAACGACATCGTCATCGTCATGATCAGCAGCGCGACGCCGATCACCCAGTTCAGCTCGCGCGGGTACTTGTACGCGCCGAAGAAGAACGTGCGGCCCATGTGCAGGAAGACGAGGATCACCATCACGCTCGATCCCCACTTGTGCATCCCGCGCACGAACTGGCCGAGGAAGGCCTCGTTCGTCACATATCGGATGCTCTCGTACGCCTGCGTCGGCGACGGGTCGTAGTACATCGCGAGGAAGACGCCGGTCACCGCCTGCGAGAGGAACGCGAACATCGTTGCCGAGCCGAGCGTGTAGAACCAGTTCGTGCCCTTCGGGACCTTGCGGAAGAGCATCCAGCGCACGCCGCCGGACAGCGACGTGCGTTCGTCGATCCAGTCGACGACGGTGATGCCGGCCTCGGCCGCGTGCTGGTGCGGCTTCAGTCTGCCGTTGCCGTTCCCCGGACGCTTCGGCTGGGGCTTGAGCGCGGGCGGCACCGGCGGGACTGGGAGCCTCAGTCTCGGCATCGGCTCATCTCCCTTCCTTCACGGGCGTCGAGAAGCGCGCCGGGTACAGGTACTGGCCGATGCCGTCGAGCGGCTCGCCCGGGTCGCGCGGCGAGAAGCGCCGCAGCTCGCTGTTGACGCTGTAGCGCGGACCGACCATCACCTGGCCGTTCTCGACTCTCGTGTAGAAGCGGTCGAGCGGGCGTACCGGCGGGCCGCCCTCGCGCAGGCCGCGGAAGTCGTACACGCCGCCGTGGCAGGGGCAGATGAACTTGCCGGCCGCCTGCGTGAAGCGGACGGGGCAGCCGAGGTGGTTGCAGCGCGTGGAGATGATGATGGCGGCGGACGCGCCGCCCGGCTCGGTGTCGATCGCCGGGTTGCGCAGGCGCACGTAGACGGTCGTCTTGCCGGCCTCGCCGATCCCCGAGACGATCTGGATGACGCGCGGGACGTACGTGTCCTTCGTGAAGTCGTGGAGCGGGCCGACCGGCTGCCACGGCATCTTCGTGCGCTCGAACACCGGGCCGAGCGCGAAGCCGAGCGCGGGGAGCGCGAACGCGCCGACGGCGACGGCGCCGAGCCCCTGGACGCTGGCGCCCATGAAGCGGCGGCGGGTGACGGTCTCGCCGTCGAACGCCCCCGGCATGCCGCGGTCGGCCGTGTAGGGCGAGCTCTTCTTGTGTCTGTCGTCAGCCACGGTGAGAAATCTGCGAGGTGGGGCGGGGCGGCCAGCGTGCGGCCGCGGCCGGGAACCATAGCGCCAAAAGGCCGTGCCGCGTCGCACGGTGGCGGTCGGCTGACGGCTGCGGCGCTACGCCCCGCGGCCGATCGCGGCGGCCGCGGCGTCCCAGGCGGCCGTGGCCCGCGCCGGGTCGTCGTCGGCGTGTGCGCGGGCGCAGTCCGAGATGAGGTCGGCGAGCGACGCGACGGCGTCGAGGTCCCCCAGCTCCGCCAGCGCGGCGAGCGCCAGCGCGTAGAGGCGATCGCCTCCGAGCAGGGCGAGATCCGGGTCGGGGGCGAGCACGCGCCCCTCGCCGTAGTGGAGCAGATAGCCCTCGCGCACGGCGGCGAGCGTGAGCGCGTACGGGCCGGCGGGGATCGGCGCGAGCAGCGGCTCGTCGGCGATCGCCCCGCCCGCGGCCCGCAGCGCGTCGGCCAGCAATCCGCCCTCGTCGCGCAGCACGGCGGCGAGCTGCGTCGCGCCGCTCACGCGCCGCCCCGCGGGAGTGCCGCGAAGGCCGCCGTGGCCGCCTCGACGGTCCGCTCCACGGCCGCCTCGTCGTGCGCGAGCGAGGGGAACCACGCCTCGAACTGCGAGGCCGGCGGGTAGACGCCGCGGGCGAGCAGCTCGCGGCACCAGGCGGCGTGGGCGTCGCGGTCGCAGTCGGCGGCGTCGGCGTAGTCGCGCACGCGGTCGCGGCGGAAGAAGACGGTCAGCAGGCCAGGCACGCTGACGACGTGCGCGCGACCGAACCAGCCGCCGCCGCGGATCGCCTCGCGCAGCCCGTCGGCGAGCAGCTCGGTCGTTCTCGCGAGCCGCGCATAGGCCGTCTCGTCCAGCAGCCGCAGCGTCGCGAGCCCGGCCGCGACGGCGAGCGGGTTCCCCGCCAGCGTGCCGGCCTGGTACACGTCGCCGGCGGGCGCGATCCGCTCCATCAGCGCGCGCGGGCCGCCGTAGGCGGCGGCGGGCAGCCCGCCGCCGATCACCTTGCCCATGATCGTCAGGTCGGGGATCACGCCGCTGCGCTCCTGCGCGCCGCCGGGGGCGACGCGGAAGCCGCTGATCACCTCGTCGAACACGAGCAGCGCGCCCGTGGCGTCGGCGCGCTCGCGCAGCAGCTCGAGGAAGCCCGGCACCGGCGGCACGAGCCCCATGTTCGCGGGGTAGGGCTCGGCGACGATCGCCGCCAGCTCGTAGTGCTCGGTGGCGGCGGCGAGCGCGTCGCGATCGTTCCACGGCACGACGACCGTCGCGGCGGCCGCGGCGGCGGGGACGCCCGGGCTGGCAGGGATCCCCTGCGTCGCGAGGCCGGAGCCGGCGTCGGCGAGCAGGCCGTCGACGTGGCCGTGGTAGGCGCCGGCGAACTTGAGGATCGTGTCGCGGCCGGTCGCGGCGCGCGCGAGCCGCAGCGCGCTCATCGAGGCCTCGGTGCCGGACGACGTCATCCGCAGCATCTCGACCGACGGCACGCGCGCGGCCACCTCGGCCGCCAGCTCGACCTCGCCGGCGGTCGGCGCGCCGAAGCTCGTGCCGAGCGCGGCCGCCTGCGTGACCGCCGCGACGATCTCCGGGTGCGCGTGGCCGTGGATCAGCGGGCCCCACGAGCAGACGTAGTCGAGATAGCGGTTGCCGTCGACGTCGACCAGCTCCGCCCCCTCGCCGCGCGCGATGAACAGCGGATCGCGCCCGATCGCGCGCATCGCTCGGACAGGCGAGTTGACCCCGCCGGGGAGGAGCGTCAGGGCGCGCGCGTACAGCTCGGCGGACTGTGACGTCGCCCGCAGGTCGCCGCTTGCGGTGACCGGAGGGCGAAACCGGGCGTCATCAGACGCCCGCGTGCTCACGTTCCCAGGCCTTGAACTCGTCCGTGAAGTACAGGAGGCGGATCTTCTTGAACTCGGTCGAGGAGTAGAGCGTCGCGCGCTCGGTGATGCCGTGCGTCTCGGCGATCGAGTCGAGGATCGCGTCGCACTCCTCCTTCGAGCGCCCGTGCGCCATCGTGAAGACGGAGTAGGGCCAGTCCGCGTACGTCGGGCGCTGGTAGCAGTGGGAGATGCCGCGGACCGCGGCCATCCGGCGGCCGACCTCGAGGATCTGCTCGTCGGGGACCTTCCAGACGCCCATGCCGTTGGCGGAGAAGCCGGCGCGGCGGTGGTAGAGGATCGCGGCGACGCGGCGCAGCAGGCCGCGCTCCTGCATCCCGGCGAGGTGGTCGAGGAACTTGGCCTGGGGGATCCCCAGCTCGGCCGCGGCCGGCGCGTAGGGCTCGGGGATCACCGGCATGTCGCCTTGCAGTGCGCGGATGACGGCGATGTCGAAGTCGTCGTACGGCTGCGGCTCCAGCTCGACCGGATCGGCCGCCTCGGCGGCCTGGGCGAGCGCTCTCGTGTCGCCCTCCATCTCCAGGTCCATGCGGATCTTGAACAGCTTGAGCGTCGGCAGCTGGCGGACCGACTCGGCGCCGGTCTCCGCCGCGAGCGCCTCCAGCGTGCCCTCCAGCCCGAGCTTCGAGTCCGGCTCGGTCGCGAGCGTGAACCACAGGTTGAACTCATGGTTGCGCAGGTAGTTGTGCGAGACGCCCGGATGCGCGTTGATGACTCTGGCGGCGCGGTGCGGGTTCTCCGCGTCGACCTTCGCGGCGACGAGCATCGACGAGTAGCCGAGCGCGCGCGTGTCGAAGATCGGCGTGATCTGGCGGATGATTCGCGCGTCCAGCAGGCGCTGGGTGCGGCGCATCACCTCGTCCTCGTCAATGTCCGCGAGCGCCGCCACCCCGGCGAACGGGCGTCGCGCCAGCGGGAAGCTCCCCTGAAGGAGGTTGAGCAGCTTGCGATCGAGCTCGTCCAGCGCGACGGCGGCGCCGCCACTGCGGCTGCGCGTCTTCGGGCGCGCCGCTGCGGCGCGCTCGTCGCCGGCGGCGGGGGCGATCAGGTCTGCTCTTTGAGCCATCTGGCCGCGTCAGGCGCGTGGTAGGAGATGATCATGTCGGCTCCGGCGCGCCGCAGCGAGGTGAGGATCTCGAGCACCGCGGCGCGCTCATCGAGGTACCCCGCAGCGGCGGCGGCCTTCACCATCGCATACTCGCCGCTCACGTTGTAGGCGGCGACCGGCAGCCGCGCTGCGGCCTTGACGGCTGCGATCACGTCGCCGTAGCCAAGCGCCGGCTTGACCATGAGCATGTCGGCCCCCTCGTCCACGTC
>DASRXW010000037.1:0-9078 GCA_035654055.1 Conexibacter sp. | reverse complement strand
GGCCACAACGGCTCCGGGAAGTCGACGCTGATCAAGCTGCTGGCCGGCTTCCATCACGCTGACGACGGCGCGCAGGCGTGGCTCGACGACGAGCCGTTCGACCTCGCCGACTCGGGCGACGCGCGGCACGACCGCCTGCGCTTCGTGCATCAGGACCTCGGACTCGTGCTCGAGCTCAGCGCCGTCGAGAACCTCGCGCTGCACGCCGCGCGCGCCCACGGCGAGCAGCGCGTGCGCCGCGCCGACGAGGAGCGCTTCACGCGCGAGCTGCTCGCGCGCTTCGGCGTCGCGCTCGACGTCCACCGCCCGCTCGGGGAGGCCTCTCCCGTCGAGCGCACGGTCGTGGCGATCGCTCGCGCGCTGCGCGCGTGGGAGGGCGGACGCGGCGTGCTCGTGCTCGACGAGCCGACCGCGGTGCTGCCCGACGAGGAGGTCGATCGACTGTTTCAGATCGTCGCTGACGTGGGCGAGCAGGGCACGAGCGTGCTGTACGTCTCGCACCGCCTCGACGAGATCTTCCGCATCTGCGACCGCGTGACGGTGCTGCGCGAAGGGCGCGTCGTGGCCACCGCCGACGTCGCAGCGCTGACGAAGGACCGGCTGATCGCCTCGATCCTCGGCGAGGAGGGCGATCGCCAGCCCGCCCGGCCCAGCGTGGCGGCGGCGCGGGGACTGCCGCTGCTGGAGGTGCGCGAGCTGTCTGGGCGCTATCTCGACGGCGCCTCGCTGCACGTCCATCGCGGCGAGATCCTCGGCCTCGCCGGACGCCCCGGCTCCGGCCGCGACGAGCTGCCCTATGCGCTCGCCGGCGTCCTGCCGCACCCTGTCGCGGGCTCGTTCCGGATGGACGGCGACGCGGACTGGCGCGACTTCGCGCACGGCGAGCATCCCGAGTCCGTGCTGCTGCCGGCCGACCGCGGCTCGGAGGGCGTCGTGCGCGAGTTCTCCGTGATGGAGAACCTGACGCTGTCGGTGCTCGAACGCCTCGGGCGCCGCGGTGCGCTGAGCCGCCGGCACGAGTCGCGCTTCGCCGCCGACTGGCTCAGGCGCCTCGAGGTGCGCGCCTCGACGCCGGACGCGCCGATCACGACGCTCAGCGGCGGCAACCAGCAGAAGGTGCTCGTCGGCCGCTGCCTCGCGCAGGAGCCGGCGCTGCTGATGCTGTGCGAGCCGACCGCGGGCGTCGACGTCGGCACGCGCCAGGCCCTCTACGAGCTGATCGCGCGGCAGGCGGCGGAGGGCCTTGCGGTGCTCGTCTCGTCGACCGACGCCGACGACCTGCTGGCGATGTGCTCGCGCGTCCTGGTCTTCGACCACGGGACGGTCGTGCGCGAGCTGATCGGCAGCGCGATCACGGAGCACGCGCTGTTGCACGCAATGGAAGAGGAGGAGCAGACATGAGTCCCGCGCGCGACGGCGTCGTCGAGGAGCACCCGCCGGCGCTGCGGCAGCAGAGTCGGGGTGAGCGCGCCGCAAGCTGGCGCCGCAACCTGTCCTTCGGCCGGATCGGCGCGGTGTATGTGCTGATCGGCATGGTGATCCTGTTCTCGATCTGGATCCCGGAGACGTTCCCGACCGCGGCGACCGTCCGGCAGATCCTCAACAACTACGCGATCACCGCGCTGGCGGCGCTCGCGCTGATCGTCCCGCTGTCCGCCGGCGTCTTCGACATCTCGACGCCGTACGTGATGTCGCTCTCGGGCGTGATCGCGGCGTACTGCATCGTGCACGGCGTCCCGCTCGTCGCCGCGATCGCGATCGCGATCGGCGCGTCGCTGGCGATCGGGTTCGTGAACGCGTTCGTCGTCGTCGGGCTGCGGATCGAGTCGCTGATCGCGACGCTCGCGACAGGATCGTTGATCCAGGCGCTGATCACGCTCGTCACCAGTGACATCCCGATCAACGACGCGCGGCTGACCGAGGGCTTCTCGCACATCGCCCAGAGCAGCGTCGGAAACGTGACGCTGCCGGTCTTCTACGTGCTGATCGTCGGCGTCGCGATCTGGTGCCTGCAGGAGTACACGACCGTCGGGCGCCGGCTGTACGCGACCGGCTTCAACAAGGAGGCGACGCGGCTCGCCGGCGTGCGCACCGAGCGGTTGCGCTTCCTCACCCTGCTGACGTCGGCCACGCTGGCCGGCATCACCGGCGTGGTGCTCGCGGCGTCGCTCGGCTCCGGCACGCCGACGGCCGGGACGCCCTACCTGCTGCCGGCGTTCGCCGCCGTGTTCCTCGGCGCGACGCAGTTCAAGGAGGGCCGCTTCAACGCTCCCGGGACCGTCCTCGCCGTGATCATCATCGGCACGGGCGTGACGGGGCTGGGGCTTGCGAACGCGCCCTCATGGGCGGGATCGATGTTGACCGGGGTGATCTTGATCGCCGCGCTGGCGCTGACCGGCGTGCAGCGCAGGACGACGCGAACCGGCCGGGGAGCAGGGCGGGAGAAGGTCTGATCCAACGCCGCCGTGGTCCCCCGCGGGCGGTGAATGCAGCAACTGGAGGAGAGAGAGGATGTACACACTCATGAGGAGATATCGCGGCGCGTGGGCGCTGGCCCTCGCTGCGGCGTTGTGCCTGATGCTGGCGGCGTGCGGATCCAACAGCTCGTCTGGATCGGGCAGCGGCGGCTCGGGCTCCGGCTCGACGGCGGCAAGCACGACGGGTGCCAGCAACGCGACGATCGCCGAGGCGAAGGCGCTGCTCGACAAGGCGCGCACGCGCCCGACGCAGATCCCGACGCAGACACCGGTCGGCAAGCCGATCCCCACCGGCAAGACGCTCAGCTTCATCAGCTGCGGCAACGAGGACTGCACCAACCAGGCGAAGGTCGTCAAGCAGGCGACCGACATCCTCGGCTGGAAGCTGATCGTGCACAACACCGACGGCACGCCGCCGACGCTCAAGAGCGCGTTCGACCAGGTCGTGCGGGAGAAGCCGGACGGCCTGATCTACAACGCCACCGACCGCTCGCTGATCAACAACGAGCTGCTGCAGCTGCAGGCGCTGAAGATCCCCGCGGCCGCCTGCTGCATCCTGCAGAAGCCCGGCCAGGGCATCACGTTCGTCAGCGAGGGCCCGCAGGACGAGGTCGCCAAGGGCAAGGTGATGGCCGCCTGGTTCGTCGTCGACAGCGGCGGCAAGGGCTCGACGGTCTACGTCGACATCCCCGACTTCAAGATCCTCGCCCCGCTCGGCGACGGGTACGTCAACGAGAGCAAGCGGCTGTGCCCGGCCTGCTCCGCGGCGCGGCTGGAGATCCCATTCACGTCGCTCGGCAAGGATGCGCCGAACCGCATCGTGTCCTACCTGCGGGCGCACCCGGACGTGAAGTACGTCGCGCTCGCGATCGATCAGATCGGCACCGGGCTGCCGGCCGCGCTGAAGGCCGCCGGACTCGGCGACGTCAAGCTGATCGGCGAGTCGCCGACGGCGACGAGCTATCAGTACATCCGCTCGGGGTTGCAGTCGGTCACGGCGGTCTACGACATGTACGGCGACATGTTCTCGCAGGTCGACGCGGTCGCTCGCGCGCTCGTCGGCGTGCCGCAGGTCCAGTCGAGCCCGAACGTGTGGCTCGTCGACAAGGACAACATCCTCGCCGACCAGGGCGTCTTCCCGATGGTCGCCGACAACAACGCGCAGTACGCGAAGGTCTGGGGCAGGTGAGCGGCGCGGGCGGGCGCCCGGATCGGCGCCCGCCCACCCGCACTCATCCGACGACGAACGACGAACGAAGGGCTGGACCAGTGGGTGCGGGAGCACAGAGCAGACGCGAAGACGACCTCTACGTCGGCGTCGACATCGGCGGCACGTTCACGGACTGCGCCGTGATCGACGCAGGCGGACGGATCGAGACGGGCAAGACGCTGACCACGCCGGCGGACTTCTCGATCGGGTTCTTCACGTCGATCGCCGACGCGGGACAGCGGATGGGCCTCTCGCTGGCCGAGCTGCTGTCGCGCACCAAGCGGCTCGCGCACGGGACGACCGTCGGCACCAACGCGCTCGTGACGCGCAGCGGCGCGCGCGTGGGCCTGCTCGCCACGAAGGGGCACACCGACGCACTGCGGATCATGGACAACACCGGCCGCGTCACCGGCGCGGGCGTCGAGGAGACGCTCGACTACGCCAAGAGCACGCTGCCCGAGCAGCTCGTGCGCCGCGAGGACGTGCGCGGGATCGTCGAGCGCGTCGACTTCGAGGGTCGCGTCGTCGTCGAGCTCGACCGCGCGCAGGCCGAGCAGGCGATCCGCGAGCTGGTCGACGGCGGCGTCGAGGCGATCGCGATCTGCCTGCTGTGGTCGTTCGCGAACCCCGCGCACGAGCTGGAGGTCGCGCGCATCGCCGCCGAGGTCGCGCCCGGGCTGTTCGTCTGCACATCGCACGAGGTGGCGCCGCAGATCGGCGACTACCCGCGCGCCGCCGCGACCGTCTTCAACGCGTACATCGGCCCGCTGATGGAGACCTACGTCACGCGCCTGGCGGCGACCGCCGCAGCCCGCGGCTACCGCCACCCGATCGTCTTCGGCACCGTCAGCGGCGGGCTCGCCGGCCTCGACGTGGTGCGCCGCCTGCCGATCCGCACGCTCCAGTCGGGGCCGGTCGCCGGCGCGGTCGCGACGCGGATCCTCGGGCAGCGGATGGGCGAGCCGAACGCGCTCGCCACCGACATGGGCGGCACGACGCTCGACGTCGGCGTGATCGCCGACGGCCAGGAGTCGCGCACCGGCAGCGCGGTCTTCGAGCGCCACCAGCTGCACCTGCGGATGGTCGACATCCAGTCGATCGGCGCCGGCGGCGGCAGCATCGCCTGGGTCGACGAGCTGACCGGCGTGCTGCGCGTCGGGCCGCGCAGCGCCGGATCCGAGCCCGGACCGGCCTGCTTCGGCCGCGGCGGCATCGAGCCGACCGTGACCGACGCCGACCTCGTGCTCGGCGTGCTCAACCCGCGCGGGCTGCTCGGCGGCCGGCTGCCGCTCGACCGCGCCCGCGCGGAGGCGGCGATCAAGGGCGTCGCCGACAAGATCGGCCTCGACGTGCAGCAGTGCGCCGCGGGCATCGTCGAGATCGTCGACGCCAGCATGGAGGACCTCGTCCGCCGCATCACCGGCCAGCAGGGGCTCGACCCGCGCGAGTTCGCGCTGATGGGCTATGGCGGCGGCGGGGCGGTGCACGCCAGCCTCTACGGACGCGACCTCGGCGTGCACAGCCTGATCGTCCCGCTCGGCAACGTCGCGTCGGTCTGGTCGGCTGTCGGCGTCGCCGCCGGCGAGCTCGGGCAGACGTTCGAGCGGCCGGTCTTCCTGCGCGCGCCGTTCGACGCCGAGCAGGTCGCGGCCGTCGTCGAGGAGCTGGAGCAGGAGGCGCGGACCGCGCTCGAGCGCGACGGCGTCGAGCGCGCCGACGTGCTGATCCGCCGCACCGCGGAGCTGCGCTACGGCCTGCAGGTGTTCGAGGTCGAGACGCCCGTCCCGGCCGGCGAGCTGCGCAGCGCCGAGGCGATGGAGCGGATCGCGGCCAACTTCGACGCGGTCTACGAGCAGAGCTTCGGCGCCGGCACCGGCTACCGCGAGGCGGGCACGATCCTCACGGTCCTGCGCGTGCAGGCCTATGTCCCCGGCCCGGCGGTCAACCTGACGCGGCGGCTGCCCGACCCCTACGAGGAGGCCGTCGGTCCCGCCGAGTACCGCAGCGTCTACTGGTACGAGCTCGGCGGCGAGACCCCGACGCCGATCTACGAGGGCGACACGCTGCAGTCGAGCATGACGATGGTCGGCCCGGCGATCGTCGAGTTCCCCTTCACCAGCGCGGTCGTGCGCCCGGGGCAGTCGGCGGTGCTGGACGAGCACGGCAACCTGATCCTGCGGCTCGACGCCGCCGGCGTGCTTGCACCCGTCAGCGCCGCGCGCAGCGACACCACGCGACAGGAGGTCCGCTCATGAGCAGCGAATGGGCGCGGCGGCGCGAGAGCCTGGTCGACGGCTACGTGCCCCCAGATGAGCCGCAGGTCGACCCGAGCGTCGCGTTCCACCGCGAGTACGCGCAGGACCTCGACCCGATCACCTTCGAGGTCATCCGCTCGCGCCTGTGGAACGTCAACTGGGACCACCAGCAGACGATCCGTCGTGTCTCGGGTTCCGGCGTCGTCGTCTACGGCTACGACTTCAACACGAGCATCCAGACGGAGATCGGCGAGGGCGTCGTCTTCGGCCCGGGCAACATCTTCTTCGCCGGCTGCGCCGACGTGGCGGTGAAGTGGACGCTGGAGCATCGCTCCGGCAACGTCGGGATCCAGGACGGCGACGTCTTCATCCACGACGACCCGTGGGTCGGCACGAACCATCAGATGGACACGGCCGTGTTCGCCCCGGTGTTCGTCGACGGGCGCATCTTCTCGTGGGTCTTCAACGTCGTGCACCAGCGCGAGCTGGGCGGCGTCGAGCCCGGCGGCTTCGTGCAGAGCGCGACCGACGTGTACTCCGAGCCGTCGTTCTGGCCGCCGACGAAGCTCGTCAGCCGCGGCGCGATGCGCGAGGACGTCGCCGACGCCTGGACGCGCCGCTCGCGGCTGCCGGAGCTGCTCCAGCTGGAGCTGAAGTCGCAGATCGCCGGCATCGACTTCGCCCGCCGGCGGATGGCCGAGCTGGTCGAGAAGTACGGCGCGACCGTCGTGAAGGGCGTGATGCAGCGGATGATCGACGACACCGCGAGCGCGGTTCGCCGGCGTCTGCGCGAGCTGCCCGAGGCGACCTGGCGCGACGTCTGCTACGCCGGCGGCGCGGGCCCCGGCGACCGGTCGGCGCATCGACTCGAGCTGCGCGCGCGCCACGAGGACGGGCACCTCTACATCTCCAACGAGGGCACCGAGCGCAGCAGCGGCTCGTTCAACTGCTCCTTCGGCCAGTTCCGCGCCGCCGTCCTGAACGCCGCGATCCCGCTGCTCGCCTACGACCAGTTCCTGTGCGGCGCCGGCGTGCTGCGCTGCATGACGTTCGAGCCGGCGCACGACGTGATCACCTCCGCCTCGCATCCGGCGGCGGTCAGCACCGCGATGGGCAACGTGATGGCGACCTATCAAGCCAGCCGCACGTTCGCCGCGATGGTCGGCTGCTCGCCCGAGCAGCGGCTGCGCGCGATGGCGACCTCGGGCCTGCACACGCCGATCACCAGCACGCTGTTCGGCATCGACCAGTACGGCGAGCGCTACGCCAACTTCGCGTTCGACGGCGTCGTCGGCGCGCTGGGCGCGTTCGCCTGGCGCGACGGCCTCGACCACGGCGGCAGCGTCTCCTCGACGATCAATCCGGTCGGCTCCGTCGAGGTGTGGGAGCGCGAGATCCCGTTCCTCTACCTCTACCGCCAGGAGGTTCCGGGCAGCGGCGGGCATGGCAGGTGGCGCGGCGGGGCGACGTTCGTCTCGGGCTGGACGGGCCATCGCACCGAGGAGTCCTGCATCTCCTCCGGCGGCCTCTACCAGGCGCTCACGCTGGGCATCGGACTGGCCGGCGGGATGCCGGCGACCGGCGGCACGATGTGGACCGCGAACGACACGGCGATCGAGGGCGAGCTGGCCGCCGGTCGCCTGCCGGCATCGCCCGAGGAGCTGCGCGAGCTGTGCGCGGACGGCTTCGTGCCGCCCCCGAAGAAGTACGACAACCCGCTCGCGATCGGCGACGTGTTCGAGCTGATGCCGACGCCCGGCGGGGGCTACGGCGACCCGCTGCTGCGCGATCCCGAGCTGGTCGCGCAGGACGCGGCCGAGGATCGCGTCACGCCCGATCAGGTGACGCGCATCTACGCGGTGGCGCTCTCCGCGGACGGCGCGGTCGACGTCGAGGCGACGGCTGCGCTGCACCGCGAGGCGCTGGCGGCGCGGATCGCATCGGCGTCGGAACCGGCCCACGTGTCGGCAGCGGCAGGCGAGCTGGTAGCCGTCGGCAATGTGCTCGAGACCGTGCTGATCCTGCGCGACGCCGTGGGCGCGAGCTTCTACGGGTGCGCGCAGTGCGGCGTGGACCTGGCCGAGGCGGGCGTCCCGTTCCAGGACGGCTGCGGCGTGATCGAGTTCCCGCTGCCGAGCCTCGACGAGCGGCTGTTCGCCGATCCGCGCACGGTCGTCGACGACCCGGTCGTCGGGCGGATGTGCGTGTGCCCGCATTGCGGCCACGCGTTGGAGACGGTCGTCGCGCTTGCCGGCGATGCGCCGGAGTGGACCGTCCTGCTGACTCAGGAGACGACAGCCCCGATTGTCGAGAGAGGTAAATTGCATACGACAGCACCATATACGGCGGTAATAGCGGGCAAGTAGGCCATAAACAGCCAAAATTGCATACGAAAATCTTGACATGGGCTGAGTGCTGATGCACACTGGCCCGCGTGCCGAGGAGGGAACACAGCGCTGCGCCGACGGCGCCGCGTGCCGAGCGGGTGCGTGCCGGTGAGCTCGACGCCGTCGTGCTGTCGAACGGGCTCGTGTCCGGGACCGTCGCGCTCGAGCGCGGTGCCGACCTGCTCGAGCTGTGGGACGTCGAGCGCGAGCTGCAGGTGCTGTGGCACGCCCCCGCATGGGGTCGCTCGGCGGCCGGCTGGCCGGCGGCCGAGCACGCCGACGCGACGACGTTCTTCGACCACTACCCCGGCGGCATGCAGGAGGTCTTCCCGAACGGGGGACCGTCCTGCGTCTACGAGGGCGCGGCGCTCGGCTTCCACGGCGAGGCCTGCAAGGTGCCGTGGAGCGGCGAGCTGGTCGAGGGGGGCGAGCGCGTCGAGCTGCGCTGCGCGACCCGCCTGGCGCGCACGCCGTTCGCGCTGCAGAAGACCTTCTCGCTCGGCCGCGGCGACCGTGCGATCCGCATCGACGCGAGCATCGTCAACGAGGGGCGGCGCGACCTGCACTACATGTGGGGCTTCCACCCGGCCTTCGACGGTGCCCTGCTGGGAGGCTTTGGCGGAACGATTGGCGAAAGTGTTGAGCCGTCGTCCACCGCTCATCTAGGTTCGCCTCCTTCATAGGTTGGCCCCGGCGCTGCGCTAACAGCCCGGGGCCTGGCACCGAAAGGACGGACCTTCCGATGCATG
>DASRXW010000036.1:0-31555 GCA_035654055.1 Conexibacter sp. | reverse complement strand
AAGCGGCGGCCCCACACGCCGACGATCTCGCCCGTGCTGATCTCCAGCGAGACGTCGCGCAGCGTCCACAGCTCGCGGCGCCCGCGCACGTAGGCCTTCGTCACGTGATCGAGAACCAGCAGGCTCATCGGATCGGCGTCTCCGCCCGCCCCCGCGCACGACGACGCTCGCCGGTGGCCTTGCGCAGCTCCTGGCGCGCGTAGTCGATCCACATCAGCCGGGCCTGGATGCCGAGCCGCCGGTCCTCCAGCGCGAGCCGCTCGACGAGCGAGTCGCTCGTCGTCGCATGTGCGCTCGGTGCGTCGCCGCCGATCCGACCGAGCTCGTCGAGGCACGCCTGCTCGTGGCCGTCGAGCATCTCCAGCAGCGCGCTCGCGTCGCGCGCGGCGACGCACTGGAGGCGCACGAGCAGCTCCGCGCGCGAGAGGTCGGCGCTCATCGGCTCGTCGAGGAAGCGGCGCAGCTCGCGTGCGCCGGTCGGCGTCACGCGGTAGGGCGTCTTCGGCTGACGGCGGCTCGCGTCGCGCGCGGTCGCCTCGACCGGCTCGATCAGCCCGTCGCGCTCGAGCCGGTCGAGCGAGGCGTAGAGGCCCTGCGGCGTGATCTCCCACTGCGCGACGTCGAACGCGCGGCGGAAGCGCACGAGCACCTCGTAGCCGTAGCTCGGCCGTTCGAGGAGCAACCCCAGGACTGCATGCTTGGTGCCGACCTTCACGTGGCTTGCGCTCCCCGAAACGCCTGCGTTTCCAGGACCAGCCTAAGGCAACCGCAGGCGCCATTCAACCGGTTGAACTTTCACTGTAAGACTAGATATCGGTCGACTGAGGGCGAGACGATGTACGGCGATGACATCGCTGCACGCGCCCTCGCCGGAGTCCGACTGCGGGCCGCGGAGCGCGTGCGCGGCGCTTGCGGGCCCCGGTGCTGCCGTAACCCCCTTCGGCCACCGGGGCCGTGAGCGGCGCTCCGGCGCTGGACGCTCGCGCGGTCAGCGCGGCTCGCGCCACATCGGCCACACACGCGGACCGCGCGGCAGCCGCTGCTCGTGCGTGACGCGGAAGCCGTGACGGGCGTAGAACGAGAGGTTCTCCTCCTTCGAGGACTCGAGGTAAGCGCCGACGCCGTCCTCGTCGCAGCGCGCCAGCACCGGCGCGAGGACCGACGAGCCGAGCCCGCGGCCCTGCGCCTCGGGCGCCGTCCCGAGGGTCGCGAGATACCAGTGCGGCGGCGTGGCCGGGTGACGTCGCTCGAGGCCGAGCAGGCCGCGCGAGACGAGCGGCAGGCGCCGCAGAAGGCGCGGCGTGACGAGGCCGCGTGCGAGCTCGAGATCCTGGCGCAGCGTCGTGCGCCAGCGCTCCGGCGGCGCCCACAGCGCGGCAGCGGAGCACGTGGGATCGGTCCACACCTCGTCGTCGCCGAGCAGATGGCGCAGACGCGCGCCGTGGAAGCGCTCGAGCATGCGTGGCCGCGCCGCCGCCGGCGGGCAGGCCCAGCATGCGACGGGATCGTCATGGAACGCGCGCGCGAGTGCGCGCGTGAGGGCGGCGGCGTCCGCGGCGGTCGCGCGACGGGGGCTCGGCGGAGCGGCGAGCATCTCACTCGACGCTAGCGTCGTCGTGGCCCTGCATGAGCCGGTTGCGGCGCCGGGCGTCGCGACGCAAGCCGGACAGCGCCGTCGTCGACGACAGAGGCCGAGGGGGGCGGCGAGCCGTCGACGGCGGCGTGTCGGTGCGCCGGGGGAGGAGAGGCGGGAGCCGAACCCCGGAGCGATCCTACGCACCGTATCTTGGACCGCTTCGCGAGCGAGCGCATCCGTCGTTGGCCGCGCACCGCTCGCGGCAAACCACGGAGGTCGGAGAGCCGCAGCGGCCCGTAGATTCGGTGCCGCGGACGTGCCTCGCGTTCGAACGACCGAAGGAGATCCGATGTTGCACAAGGTCGTGGTGGGAGTCGACGGCACGCGGAGCGCGCGTGACGCCGTGGTGCTGGGGCGCGCGCTCGCGGCCGCGGACGACCCGGACATGCTGCTCGTCGGTGCCTGCAGCGATCCGCTGCTGCCGTTCCCGTCGGGTCTGCGCCGCGATCTGCACCTCGGTCGCGACGTCGAGCAGGTGCTGCTGGAGGTACGGCAGCAGCTTGCGCCCGACGCCCGCACGCACGTCAAGGCCGACCTCTCCCCGGGACGTGCCCTGTGCCGCGAGATCGCCCGCGAGCACGCCGATCTGCTCGTCCTCGGCTCGACGCGCAAGCTCGCGGCGGGCCGTGCCGGGGCTGGCCGCACCGGCCGACAGGCGCTCCACGGCGCCGCCTGTGCGGTCGCGCTGGCGGCGCACGGCATCCATGCAGCGCCGTTCTCCCTGCGCTGCGTCGTCGTCGGGGTCGACCGCTCGGAGGAGTCGGGCGCGGCGCTCGCGCTGGCGCGCGCGATCGCGGACGCCGCCGGGGCGCGGCTGACGGCCGTCGCGGTCGTCGACGACCGCCTGCCGGCGACGGTCGCGCCGGCCGGCATGGCGATCGAGCTCGTGCAATGGGACGAGCTCGTCGGCGCCCACCGCGAGCAGACCGAGCAGCTGCTAGCCGACATCGGCGAGCGTGCGCCGGGACTCACGACTGAGCTGCGTGTCGGCGACCCGGCCGAGGAGCTCGCCGCGGCCGCCGAGAGCGCCGACCTGCTCGTGATCGGATCGCGCCGCTGGGGACCGTTGTCGCGGCTCGTCGTCGGCAGCACGGGCGAAGAGCTCGTGCGCGAGGCGCCGTGCTCGCTGCTGCTCGTCCCGCGACCCGCCGAGGAGGCGGCGCGAGTGGGTGAGAACAGTTGATCCTGCGCCGTCCAGGAAAAGCTGAGATCCTGAGCTTCGAGGTCACGCGACGCGCCTGCCTGCGCCGCGCCGGCTTCGGCCCGACGACGGGGGATCGATCGGAAGCAAGGGGGACGGGATGGCGAAGTGGATCGACGTTCGGCGGTGGCGGCGCAGTGCGCTCGTGTCGCTCGCATGCCTCGTCGCCGCCGTGGGCGCGGTCGCACTGGCGGCCGGCTGCGGGGACTCCGGCGGCGCCGCGAACGGGCCGGCGAGAACCGTGGTGCAGGTCCAGCACCTCGCGACAGACCGCTGGACGTACGCGCGCGAACGCTTCCGCGAACAATGCGCCGGCTGCCACACGCTCGCCGACGCGAGAGCCAACGGGCGCCGCTTCAACCTCGACCACGACGGCAACATCACCCCGGACCGCGCCCGCTACGCGATCAAGAACGGCGAACCGGGCATGCCCGCGTGGGGGGACACGCTCACCCGGCGCGAATTCGAAGAACTCGTCGCCTACGTCTCGACAGTCGAGCGCCAGACGCCTGGTGAAACGAACTGGAGCTGGCAGGCGCGCCTGCGGATGGCAGGCCAGCAGTGGCGCCCAGGGGACTCGAGAGTGGCGTCGGAAGCGGCGGCCAAGTAGGCGCCCGAAGCGGCGCCGCACAGAAGACCGGCGCGTAGAGTGGCGGTCGATGACCGGGCTCGTCGACCGCTCCTGGCCGCTGCTGCGCCGCCTCACGGGCGGCCACGTCGCGCTCTACCGCGCGACCGGCGGGCGGATCGGGCACAAGCCGCCGTTCGCGCCGCCGATGCTGCTGCTCGACCACGTCGGCGCGCGCAGCGGGGTCAGACGCACGAGCCCGCTCGTCTACACGCGCGACGGCGACGACTACGTGCTCGTCGCCTCGAAAGGCGGCTACCCGAGACATCCCGCGTGGCTCCACAACCTGCGCGCGCATCCCGACACGACGATCCAGGTCGGTGCGCGCACGCTCGACGTGCACGCGCACGTCGCGAGCGACGAGGAGCGCGCGCGGCTGTGGCCGAAGGCCGTCGCGACGTACAGCGGGTTCGACGGCTATCAGGCGCGCGCCGGGCGCACCATCCCGCTCGTCGTGCTCGCGCCACGACGTACGTAGCGGACCGTCGGCGACATCTGGCGAGAACCGCCGGGGGTCAGAGCGTCCGCGCGATTACGCAAAGTCCTGTTCACCATTCGACAGTCTTTGCGGTCCCATCCGATGCGCGATAGCGTGCGGGCCGGGTACGAGGGATTGAGTGGGAGCGTCGTCGCATGGCAGAGCCCTTCTTGGGAGAGATACGCATGTTCGGAGGGGACTTCGCTCCGCGCGGCTGGGCGCGCTGCCACGGGCAGCTGCTGCCGATCGCCGAGCACGCCCCGCTCTACAGCCTGATCGGCACGACCTACGGGGGCGACGGCGTCGAGACGTTCGCGCTGCCCGACCTGCGCGAGGACGCGGCGCCGGCGGCGCTGCCGACGATCACCTTCATCATCGCGCTCGCGGGCGTCTACCCGAGCCGGCCGTAGCGACGGCCGGCTCACGCTGCACGACGCCTCGCGCGCCGGCCCCTGAGCGGTGCACATCCTCTGTGGTATTAACGGCGTACGGTTCCGAGCGCTCCGCGTTCGACAGCCCCTCGGCTGGACGGACGCGCACGGGAAGGGACGAAGCGATCGCCAGCGAGGATCTCGACGAGCAGCGGCTGCGCCGCCTGATCGAGGTCGGCCGCTCGCTCGTGTCCGAGCGCGACGTCGAGACTTTGCTCGCGCAGGTGCTCGACGCGGCCCGCGACCTGACCGGCGCCCGCTATGCCGCGCTCGGCGTGCTCGATGAGTCGCGCCAGTCGCTCGAGCGCTTCGTCACGCGCGGGATCGACGAGCCGACGCATCGCGCGATCGGCGCCCTGCCGCACGGCCGCGGCATCCTCGGCCTGCTGATTCAGGAGCCGAGCCCGCTGCGCCTGCACGACCTGCGCACGCACCCGCGCTCGTACGGCTTCCCTGCCAACCATCCGCCGATGCACAGCTTCCTCGGCGTGCCCGTGCTGATCCGCGGCAACGCGTGGGGGAACCTCTACCTGACCGACAAGGCGGACGGCGACTTCGACGCGGCGGACGAGCAGACCGCCGTCACGCTCGCCGACTGGGCCGCCGTCGCGATCGAGAACGCGAGCCTGTACCAGCGCCTGCAGGAACGCCGCGACGAGCTCGAGCAGGTCGTCCAGGGCCTCGAGGCGACGACCGCGATCGCGCGCGCGGTCGGCGCCGAGACGCAGCTGGACCGCGTGCTCGAGCTGATCGTCAAGCGCGGCCGCGCGCTCGTCGACGCGCGGGCGATGGTGATCCTGCTGCGCGAAGGCGACGAGATGGAGGTGGCAGCCTGTGCCGGCGACGCCGAGCTGGACGTGATCGGACGTCGCATCCCGGTCGAGGGCTCGGCCTCCGGCGAGATCCTGCGCGGCACGCACCCCGAGCGGATCCGCGACGTCGCGAGCCGGCTGCGCATCTCCTCCGATCGTCTCGGCGTCCCCGACGCGCACACCGCGCTGCTCGTCCCGCTCGAGTTCCACGGCCGCGCGCTCGGGCTGCTCGTCGCATTCGACCGCATCGGCTCCGAGCTCGAGTTCGGGGCCGAGCAGGAGAAGCTGCTGCTGGCGTTCGCCGCCAGCGCCGCGACGGCCGTCGCGACCGCGCAGACGGTCGCGCACGAACGCTTGCGCGAGTCGATGGTCGCAGCCGAGCAGGAGCGTCGCCGGTGGGCGCGCGAGCTGCACGACGAGACGCTGCAGGGGCTCGCGGGCTTCCAGGTGCTGCTGTCCTCGGCGCTGCGCCGCAGCGACGCCGTCTCGCTCGAGCGCGCCGTGCGCATGGCGGTCGAGCAGCTCGGCACGGAGATCGAGAAGCTGCGCATGCTGATCACCGAGCTGCGTCCGGCCGCGCTCGACGAGCTCGGCCTGCAACCGGCGATCGAGTCGCTCGCGAGTCGTGTCGCGGCGGTCGAGGGGCTCGAGGTCGAGACGGAGGTCAGCGTCGGCGAGGAGGGGGAGCGGCTGTCGGCCGAGCTCGAGACGGCTGTCTACCGGCTCGTGCAGGAGGCGCTCACGAACGTCGTCAAGCACGCCGGAGCCGAGCGGGTCGCGATCGAGATCGCGGCGCACGGGGAGACGGTCGAGGTGCACGTGCGCGACGACGGCGCCGGGTTCGACCTCGAGGCGCCGCGCGAGGGCTTCGGCATCACCGGCATGCGCGAGCGCGTGGGCCTGTGCGACGGGACGCTCACGATCGCGAGCAGTCCCGGCGAGGGCACGACGGTCACGGCGTTGCTGCTGCGGATGGGCGGGCCGGGGGGACGGGCCGCCGTCGGCAACATCGCCTGAACCGGCCCTGCGGGACCTCAGTCGCCGCCGGCGCGGATCAGGCCGTGGTCGAGCGCGTAGCGGACGAGCTCGGCGCGCGAGGAGCGGCGCACCTTCTGCTGGATGTGCGCGCGATGCGACTCGACGGTGCGCACGCTGAGGTACAGCTGCGAGGCGATCTCGCTGTTCGTGTGGCCGAGCGCGATCAGCCGCAGCACCTCGAGCTCGCGCTCGGTGAGGTCGTCGGGCGGACCGCTCGGCGGCGGCTCGGCCGCCATCCGCGCGCCCAGCTCCGGGTTGAGGTACGTGCGCCCCTCGGTCGCCATCCGCACCGCCTGCACGAGCTCCGCGTCGGCCGCCTCCTTCAGCACGTAGCCGCGCGCGCCGGAGCGCAGCGCCTCACGCGCGAAGGCCGGGTCCTGCTGCATCGTCAGCACGACGATCGCCGTCTCGGGCGCCTGCTCGACCAAGCGCGGGATCGCCTGCAGGCTCGGCTCGCCCGGCATGTTGAGGTCGAGCACGAGCACGTCGGGGTGGTACGCGCGCACGGCGCGCAGCGCGGCCTCGAGGTCGCCGGCCTCGGCGACGACTTCGATCCCCTCCTCGGCGTCGAGCACCATCTTCAGCCCGGTGCGGACGACGGCGTGGTCGTCGGCGATCACGACGCGCGTCGCGGGCGCAGCGGTCGGCTCGGTGGGGTCCTCCTCGGCTGCGCTCATGGCGCGCCGACCATATCGGTCCGCGGCGGCGGCCCACCACCGCAGGACGCACGGCGCGCGATCCGTCGTTTCCACGGACGCGCGGCGCCGCGAACACGATTCCGTAGTCGTCCGCGGGCGCGATCGCGCACACCCCCGATGGCGCGCGCGCCCTCGCCGCCTAGCCTGGCTGCATGCCCAGCTCGCTGCGTCCGCTGCACGTCGTCGTGGTCGGCGGCGGCATCGCCGGCGTCGAGGCGCTGCTCGCGCTGCGCACGCTCACGCGCGACGCCTTCAGGCTCACGCTGGTGTGCCCCGCCGAGCAGCTCCACTACCGCCCTTTCACCGTGCTCGAGCCGTTCACCTCGCGCGCCACCCGCCACTACGACCTCGACGAGATCTGCGAGGACTTCGACGTGACGCGCCACCGCGACGCGCTCGTCGCCGTCGACTCGCAGGAGCGCACGATCGCGACGCGTGACGGCGAGCGGATCGCCTACGACGCGCTCGTGCTCGCGACGGGGGCGCAGGCCGGCGCCGTCCTGCCGCGCGCCTGCACCTTCCTCGCGGACAGCGACCCGGAGCGCCTCCACTGGGTCGTGCAGGAGCTGGGGCAGATGACGACGCGTCGCGTCGCGTTCGTCGTTCCGCCCGGCTGCACGTGGCCGTTGCCGCTCTACGAGCTGGCGCTGATGACCGCCGCGCGCGTGCGCGAGATGGGCGTCGAGCACGCCGAGCTGACGCTCGTCACGCCTGAGGACGCGCCGCTGGCGCTGTTCCAGGGAGCCGGCAGCGCCGCCGTTGCGGAGCGGCTCGCGCAGGCGGGGATCGCCTTCGTCGGCAACTCCTACGCGCACGACTACGACGGCAGGACGCTCGCGCTCACGCCGGGCGAGCGCACGCTCGAGGCTCAGCGCGTCGTCGCGCTTCCCGTGCTGGCCGGCCCGGCGATCGACGGCGTGCCGTGCGACGCGGACGGCTTCGTCCACGTCGACGAGCTCGGTCGCGTGCCGGGGCTCGACGACGTCTTCGCGGTCGGCGACGCGACGACCTTCGCGATCAAGCAGGGCGGGATCGCCGCGCAGCAGGCCGACGCCGTCGCAGCGCTGATCGCCCGCGCGGCCGGGGCGAGTGTGCCGCTGCGGTCGACGCGGCCGCTGCTGCGCGCGGTGCTCTTTACAGGCAGCGGCCCGCTCTACCTGCGCGCGACGATCGCCGGCGGCGAGAGCGTTGCCTCGACCGCCTCGGGGCGCTGTCCGTGGTGGCCGCCGTACAAGGTCGCTGCGCGCCACCTCGCGCCCTACCTCGCCGACCGCGAGGAGAGCGACCGAACGACCGCGCGGCGCCACGTGCGCGCCGTGCCGGCGCCGGGCACCGTGCCGACGATCATCCACCATGACGGCGACCCCAGCGGCATCGAGCTGCTCGGGCGCGATCGGCGGTAGGCGCGGACGGCAGGTGGATCGCTACGGCTGCGTTCCGCGCACGAGCGCGGCCCCGCCCGGCGCCTCCGCCGGCGCCGGCCCACCGGGCAATGCGGCGCGCACCTGGCAGATCCCGGTGAAGCCGGACAGGAAGCCGTTGCGCGCCGCGCGCAGGTAGAGCCGCCACACCCGGATCCGCTCCTCGCCCGCGAGCCGCGTCGCCTCGTCCAGTCGCGCGTCGAGCCGCTCGGCCCAGTGCCGCAGGGTCTCGGCGTAGTCGGCGCCGAAGCCCTCGACGTGCTGCGTCACGAAGCCGGCGCGCTCCAGCGCCAGCAGCACGCGCGAGAGGTGCAGCGGCTCGGCGTCGGGGAAGACGTAGCGCTCGGAGAAGTCGCCGGCGGCGGGGTCGCTGTGGCGCTGGCGCGTGATGCCGTGATTCAACAGGCGGCCGCCCGGCTTCAGCAGCGCCGCCAGTCGCGCCGCGTAGACGTCGATCTGCACCTCGCCGACGTGCTCGACCATGCCGATCGAGGCGATCGCGTCGAACGGCTCGGCCTCCAGCTCGCGGTAGTCGGCGAGTCGGATGTCGACCTTGTCGCCGAGCCCGGCCGCCTCGACCCGCTGTCTCGCCAGCGCCGCCTGGGCGGGGGAGAGCGTGATGCCGGTCACGTGCACGCCGTGGTGCGCGGCCGCGTGCAGCGCGAACGCGCCCCAGCCGCAGCCGACGTCGAGCACCCGCTCGCCCGCGCGCAGCCCGAGCTTCGCGCACACGAGCTCCAGCTTCGCCTCCTGCGCGTCCTCCAGCGTCGTCGCGCCGCGCGAGAAGACGGCGCAGCTGTACGTCATCGTCGGCCCGAGGAAGAGCGCGAAGAAGTCGTTCGAGACGTCGTAGTGGTGGCGCACGGCGCGCGCGTCCCGCTCGCGCGAGTGGCGCGCGCCGCGTGGCGCGAGCTCGGACGCGGGCGGCTTCGGCGGCAGCGTCACGCCCATCGCGGCCACCGCGGCGAGCAGCAGCCGCACGCGGTCGCGGCCGTCGAGTGGCGGCGCCTGCCACGTGTCCAGCAGCCGCATGACCGCATCGATGTCGTCGACCTCCAGCTCCCCGGCGACGTAGGCGCGGCCCAAGCCGAGCTGTCCGGGGGCGCGCAGCGCGTGCCCGACCGCGCGCGGCGAGCGCACCGTGAACGTCGGGCCCGGGGCGCCCGGGGCGCCGTTCTCCGTCGCCGGCAGCTCGCTGCCGTCCCAGAAGCGCAGCGCGAACGGTCGCGAGGGAAGCGTGCGCGCGACCTCTCTTCGCAGCGGACCGGTGACCGCGAGACCCATCGCGCGCCAGGGTACTGCGTCCGCCCGCGGCAGGCCGGCGGAAGGTCCGCTCACCGCCGGCTCGTCGCCCGTGTGCAGCACGCGGTGGATGTCGCTCGCGCCGAAGGCGAACGACGAGCCGGCGTGCACGGTGCGCGCGATGCCGGCCCGCGCGGGCTGGCATCGCGAACAGCACGCGCAGGTGCGGGTGCGCACGACGGCCGGCGTGCAAGAACGCGTGCCACGCCGCGTGCATCTGCGCGACGTAGTCGGTCAGCGCCGGCCACCACGACGGCGTCGCCGGCGACGTGCCGCCTCCGCGAACCGTGACGACCGCGCCGGGGTGCACGAACAGCGGGACGTCGTGCCGCTCGAGCCGCTGCTGGTGGACGTGGATGCGAAGCATGCCAGAATATTACATAAAGTCTATCAGATTACTAGGGAATATGAATGCGAACGTGGCGGCGTCCGCATGCCGTGAGCGGGCGCACCAACAGCCCGCCGAACCCCTGTTCCACGCTACACTCCGTGGCTCGCGCCGGCTGGCGGTCGCTTGTCTGTCCGCCAACCGGTCGCCGACACGTGCCCACACCGACCTTGGAACGCCCATGGCCCGCGGAGACGTCCGGATCGCAGTCACGCTCGCATGCGAAGACTGCAAGCGACGGAACTATCAGACGAACAAGAGCAAGCGCAACGATCCGGAGCGGATCCAGCTGCGCAAGTACTGCCGCTGGTGCAAGACGCACACGGCGCATCGAGAGACTCGCTGAGCGAGACCGTCGACCGTGGCCCGCGACCGCAGACGAGCGAAGCAGCGCCGAGACCGCCAGGCACGTGCCGCGGGCCGTCCCCAGGCGCGCCCGGTCGACAGCGGCAGCGAGCGCAAGGACGACGTCGAGCAGCTGCACGAGCATGAGCCCGCCGAGCTCGCGAGCGGCGAGATCGACCTGGCTGACGCGCAGCTCGCGCTCGGTCGACCCGAGCTGACCGACGCGACCCAGCCCGGCCCCGACGACCTCACCGGCGCCGCCGGCGAAGCCGACGTCGAGGGCGCCGAGACGGCCTTCGAGGCGCTCGAGGATCGCGTCGACGAGGCCGAGGCGGCCTTCGAGGAAGGCGGTGCCGGCAACGGCCACGTCGACGACGGCGCTGACGTCGTGCGCAGCCGCCGGCGGCGACCCGCGCGTGCGACCGAGCCGCGCGAGGGCAACCGCCTCGCCACGTTCCTGCGAGGAAGCTGGCGCGAGCTGCAACGAGTACAGTGGCCGGATCGCCGGCAGGTCGGCCAGGCCACTGCGGTCGTCGTAGGCTTCGTGATCGTCGCCGGCGCCTTCCTCGGCCTGGCGGATTTCGTCGCGGGCAAGATCGTCGACTACATCATCTGAGCCAGGCCCCGTCCCGCCCGACCCTGAAGGAATCCCCCGAATGTTCCGCTGGTACGTCGTCAATACCTACTCCGGTCACGAGAACAAGGTCAAGCACAACCTCGAGCACCGCGTCGTCTCGCTGGGACAGAAGCGCGCGGTGCGGCAGGTCGTCGTCCCGACCGAGACGGTCTCGGAGATGAAGGACAACCAGAAGGTCGTGACGGAGAAGCGCACGATGCCCGGCTACGTGCTCGTGAACATGGACCTCAACGAGGACTCGTGGGCGCTCGTGAAGGGAACGCCGGGCGTGACCGGCTTCGTCGGCGCGTCGAACGAGCCCGTCCCACTCACGCAGGCCGAGGTCGACCGGCTGCTCCACCGCGAGACGGCCGAGCGGCCGCGCACGCGTGCGCAATTCTCGATCGGCGAGTCTGTCAAGGTGGTTTCCGGACCGCTGTCCGACTTCTCGGGGGAGATCTCGGAGATCAACGAGGACGGCGCCCGCCTCAAGGTGCTGGTATCAATCTTCGGCCGCGAGACCCCCGTCGAGGTCGGCTTCGACCAGGTGAAGAAGATCTGAAATGGCCAAGAAGGTTCTGACAGTCATCAAGCTCCAGGCTCCCGCCGGTCAGGCGAGCCCGGCTCCGCCGGTCGGCCCTGCCCTGGGCCAGCACGGCGTGAACATCATGGAGTTCGTCAAGGCGTTCAACGCCCAGACGGCCTCGCAGCAGGGCACCGTCATCCCCGTCGAGATCACGGTCTACGAGGACCGCTCCTTCACGTTCATCACGAAGAGCCCACCGGCCGCCGTGCTGATCAAGAAGGCGCTCGGGCTCGACAAGGGCTCCTCGGAGCCGAATCGCACGAAGGTTGCGCAGATCACGCAGGCGCAACTGCGCGAGATCGCGCAGACGAAGCTCGAGGATCTCAGCGCGCACGATCTCGACGAAGCGGCGAAGATCATCGCCGGCACGGCGCGCTCGATGGGAGTGGAGGTCGTCTGATGGCGAAGCACGGCAAGGCATACGTCGAGGCGCGCCAGCGCTACGACCGCGAGCACGAGTACGCGCCCGCCGAGGCGATCGCGCTCGTCAAGCAGCTCAAGCCCAGCAAGTTCGACGAGTCGATCGAGGTCCACGTCCGCACGGGCCTCAACGTCCGTCACGCGGACGAGCAGCTGCGCGGGACGATCGCGCTTCCGCACGGCCTGGGCAAGGACGTCAGGGTGGCGGTCTTCGCGCAGGGCGACAAGATGCAGGAGGCGATCGACGCCGGCGCCGACCATGTCGGCGCGGAGGACCTCGCGAAGCAGATCGAGGAGGGCTTCGACGACTTCGACGTCGCGATCGCCACGCCGGACCTGATGCCCGTCGTCGGCCGCCTCGGCCGCATCCTCGGCCCGTCGGGCAAGATGCCGAACCCGAAGGTCGGCACGGTCACGATGGACGTGCGCAAGGCCGTCGAGGAGTCGAAGGCCGGCAAGGTCGAGTACCGCACCGACCGCACCGCGATCGTCCACCTGGTGATCGGCAAGGCGAGCTTCGACGAGCAGCGGCTGCTGGAGAACTACGCCGCCGTGATCGAGGAGCTCGTCCGCGCGAAGCCGGCGGTCGCGAAGGGCAAGTACATCCACTCGATCACGCTCGCCTCGACGATGGGGCCGGGCGTGAAGGTCGACCCGTTGCGCACGCGCGACATCGTGGAGGAGGCGCCGCTCGCGGCGTAGCCTCGTTCCGAGAGCGCTCTGCCCGAGACCCCCGGCGGCTTGTAAGCCCGGGGCAGGCGGTGCCTCGAAGACGGGCCGCTCGCGCGGCTCGCTCTCTCGACGCCCGCCTCGTGCGGGCGTTCTGCATTTCGAGAGAGAGTGACCCTGACATGAACAGAGACGAGAAGGCCGCGGTCATCGATCGCATCGCCGGGGAGCTCGAGTCCTCCCAGGCGGTCTTCGCGGTCGACTACCGCGGGATCACGGTGAGCCAGGTCGCCGACCTGCGCGCGAAGCTGCGCGCGGCGGACGCGACGTTCGCCGTCGTGAAGAACTCGCTGACCGAGCGCGCCGCCGACAAGGCGGGCGCGGAGGCGCTGAAGGCCGTGCTCGAGGGGCCGACTGCGCTGACGTTCGTGCGCGGCGACGCCGCCGCGGCCGCAAAGGCGCTCAGCGACGCGCAGAGAGTCACCGACGTGCTCGCCTTCAAGGGCGGTCTGATGGACGGCCAGGTGGTCTCGCCGGACGACATCAGAGCGATAGCGAAGCTGCCGTCGCGCGAGGTGCTCTATGCGCAGCTCGTCGCCACCGTCGCGGCACCGCTCAATGGCCTCGCCCGGACGCTCAACGCCCTGATCGCGGGCGTCGCGATCCAGCTGAGAGCGATCCATGACCAGGGGCTCGTCGGCGGCAGCGCCGCTCCGGCGGCCGCCCCCGACGCGCCGGCTGCCGAGACTCCCGCCGAGGCGGAGGCCGCCCCGGAGGCCGAGGCTGCGCCCGACACCAATTCGACCACCACTGAGAACCAGACGGACGCCGCGGCGGATGCCGACGACGCTTCCGACGCGAAGGAGGACTAGACATGGCGACCACCCAGGAGTGGATCGACGAGCTCAAGGCCATTTCCGTGCTCGAGCTTGCCGAGCGCATCAGAGCGCTCGAGGAGGAGTTCGGCGTCTCCGCGGCCGCTGTGGCTGCCGCGGCTCCGGCCGGCGGCGGCGCGGCCGGCGGTGACGGCGCCGCGGCCGAGGAGGAGTCCTCGACGGTCGACGTCGTCCTCACGGGCGCCGGCGACAAGAAGATCCAGGTCATCAAGGTCGTCCGCGCGGCGACCGGCCTCGGCCTGAAGGAGGCCAAGGCGCTCGTCGACGAGGCCCCCAAGCCGGTCAAGGAGGGCATCGAGCGCGACGAGGCCGAGAAGCTCAAGGCGGAGCTCGACGAGGCTGGCGCGACGGTGGAGCTCAAGTAGCTTCACGCCACATCAGTTGCATCCAAGAGGCCGGCTGCCAGCCGGCCTCTTGTCGTTCCCGGTACAATCCGCCGGTCAGCCGATAGTCGCAGCCGCCTGGACGGCGAAGACCCGCGCCACATACGCGGGCTTCCAGGGCGGGGTCCGTGAGCGCTGACAGCCCCCGAGCGGCTTCGCCGCTGAGGGCAGCGATGCCGTGTGCTATCTTCGCTGGTCGCGCTTTCGCGCCGCCTCTCTGCTCGCTCTCCATCGCTCGAGGAGTCGCCGTCTTGGCACCTGTTGACGCCCCCCGGACGCGCCGTAGCTTTGCGCGCCTCTCCAAGGCCCTTGATGTCCCCAACCTGATCGACATCCAGAAGAAGTCCTTCGCCTGGCTCACCGACACCGAGAACGGTGGCCTGCGCGAGACGATCGACGACATCTCGCCGATCGAGGACTACACCGGCAACCTCGCCGTCCAGTTCGGCGAGTTCGTCTTCGACGACCCGGTGGCATCGCTGGACGAGTGCCGCGAGAAGGACCTCACGTACGCGCGTCCGCTGACCGTCACGGTCGCGTTCGTGAACCGCGAGACCGGCGAGATCCGGGAGCAGTCGGTCTTCATGGGCGACTTCCCGTGGATGACCGAGCGCGGCACGTTCATCATCAACGGCACCGAGCGCGTCGTCGTCACGCAGCTCGTGCGCTCGCCGGGCGCCTACCTCATGGAGGCGAAGGACCGCGAGAAGCAGGTCTTCATCGCGAACCTGATGCCGGCGCGCGGCTCCTGGCTCGAGCTCGAAATCGACAAGAAGGGCAAGGTCTACGTCCGCATCGACCGCAAGCGCAAGCTGCCGGTCACCGTGCTGCTGCGCGCGATGGGCTACGCGACGGACGAGGAGATCCTCGCCCTCTTCGAGGAGTCGCACTACATCCGCAACACGATCGAAGCCGACCCCGAGGTCACGAAGACCGAGGAGGGCGCGCTGATCGAGCTGTTCAAGAAGCAGCGCCCGGGGGAGCCGCCGTCGGTCGACGCCGCGAGAGCGCTCCTGCACCAGCTGTTCTTCGACCCCAAGCGCTACGACCTCACGCGCGTCGGTCGCTACAAGCTGAACTCGCGCCTGCATCTCGACATCGACCTCGAGACGCGCACGCTCACGCACGACGACATCATCGCGCTCGTCAAGGAGCTCGTCTCGCTGCCGCGGATCCTCGGCATGCCGGAGCAGCCCGAGGTCGAGATCAGAGACTACGCCGCGGAGGCCGTCAGCTACCCGCGCGAGCCGGTCGCCGACCACCTCGACGAGTACGAGCACTTCGGCAACCGCCGTCTGCGCACCGTCGGCGAGCTGATCCAGGAGGCGTTCCGGATCGGCCTCTACCGCATGGAGCGCGTCGTGCGCGAGCGCCTCACGACCGAGGACGCGGACACGATCACGCCGCAGACGATCGTCAACATCCGGCCGGTCGTGGCGGCGCTGAAGGAGTTCTTCGGCTCCTCGCAGCTGTCGCAGTTCATGGACCAGACGAACTCGCTCGCGGGCCTCACGCACCGCCGTCGCCTGTCGGCGCTCGGCGCGGGCGGCCTCACGCGCGAGCGCGCGCCGATCGAGGTGCGCGACGTCCACCCGACCCACTACGGCCGCATGTGCCCGATCGAGACGCCGGAGGGGCCGAACATCGGCCTGATCGGCTCGCTCTCGTCCTACGCGCAGATCTCCGAGCACGGCTTCGTCACGACGCCCTACCGCGTCGTGAAGGACGGCAAGGTCACCGACGAGGTCGTCCACCTCGACGCCACGCAGGAGGAGGAGGCGCGCATCGCGCAGGCGAACACGCCGCTCGACGCGAACGGCAAGCTCGTCGGCGAGGCGATCGTGTGCCGCACGCAGGCCGGTCAGTACGTGACGGTCACGGCGAAGGACGTCGACCTCATGGACGTCTCGCCGGAGCAGATCTGGTCCGTCGCGACGGCGATGATCCCGTTCCTCGAGCACGACGACGCGAACCGCGCGCTGATGGGCTCGAACATGCAGCGCCAGGCCGTTCCGCTCCTGAAGACGGACGCGCCGCTGATCGGCACGGGCATGGAGCGTCGCGCTGCCGTCGACACCGGCGACGTCATCCTCGCGAAGCGCGCGGGCACGATCGCCTACGTCGACGCCGACCAGATCGTCATCGAGGCGAAGGACGGCGCCAGGGACGAGTACGTCCTGCAGAAGTTCATGCGCTCCAACCAGGGCACGCTGATCCATCAGAAGCCGCTGGTGCGCAACGGCCAGGCGGTCAAGGAGGGCGACGTGCTCGCCGACGGCTCCGCGACCGACAACGGCGAGATGGCGCTCGGCAAGAACCTGATGGTCGCCTTCATGTCCTGGGAGGGCTACAACTTCGAGGACGCGATCATCCTCTCCAAGCGTCTCGTCAAGGACGACGAGCTGACCTCGATCCACATCGAGGAGTACGAGATCGACGCGCGCACGACGAAGCTCGGCGACGAGGAGATCACGCGCGACATCCCGAACCGCTCGGAGGAGTCGCTGCGCAACCTCGACGACCGCGGCATCGTCCGCGTCGGCGCCGAGGTCGGCTCGGGCGACCTGCTCGTCGGCAAGGTCACGCCGAAGGGCGAGACCGAGCTGACGGCCGAGGAGAAGCTGATCCGCGCGATCTTCAAGGAGAAGGCGCGCGAGGTCCGCGACACCTCGCTCAAGGTGCCGCACGGCGAGGGCGGCGTCGTGATCGACGTCAAGACCTTCTCGCGCGACGCCGGCGACGACCTGCCGCCGGGCGTCAACGACCTGGTGCGCGTGTTCGTCGCCAAGAAGCGCAAGATCTCCGAGGGCGACAAGCTCGCCGGTCGCCACGGCAACAAGGGCGTCATCTCGAAGATCGTCGACGAGCAGGACATGCCGTTCCTCGAGGACGGCACGCCGGTCGACGTGATCCTCAACCCGCTCGGCGTGCCGAGCCGCATGAACATCGGCCAGATCCTCGAGACGCACCTCGGCTGGGCTGCGGCCCAGGGCTGGTACGACGACGGCACCGACGCGTTCAAGCAGGCCGCCACCAAGGCGAACGGCACCAACGGCGGTCAGCGTCGCGTCTACGTCTCGACGCCCGTCTTCGACGGTGCGACGGTCGAGGACGTCGACACCGCGCTGATGAGGTGGCAGGAGGAGCACGAAGGCCGCATTCGCATGAACACCGACCCGAAGGCTCGCGAGGGCGAGCGCGCGAGCGGCAAGTTCACGCTCTTCAACGGGCGCACGGGCGAGCCGTTCGAGACGCAGGTGACGGTCGGCTACATGTACATCCTGAAGCTGCTCCACCTCGTGGACGACAAGATCCACGCCCGCTCGACCGGCCCGTACTCGCTCGTCACCCAGCAGCCGCTGGGCGGCAAGGCGCAGTTCGGCGGTCAGCGCTTCGGCGAGATGGAGGTGTGGGCGCTCGAGGCGTACGGCGCCGCCTACACGCTCCAGGAGATGCTCACGATCAAGTCCGACGACACGGTCGGGCGCGTGAAGGCCTACGAGGCGATCGTCAAGGGCGAGAACATCGCCGAGCCGAGCATCCCCGAGTCGTTCAAGGTGCTGCTGAAGGAGATGCAGTCGCTCGCGCTCGACGTGAACGTCGTCTCCGAGGAGGGGACGCGTGCGGAGATGCGCGAGGAGGACGACGACCTCCTGCGGGCGGCCGAGGAGCTCGGCATCGACCTCTCCGGCGTGCGCGCGACCGACGGCCAGGCGGCCGACGAGTCGACCGAGACGGAGGACGAGGACGAGGGCGAGGCGGCCGAGCCGGTTGGCGAGGTCGACGACCCCGTCGCCGTCCTGGACGATGACGAAGTGATCGAGGACACCGAGGGAGCTGAGGCGCAGTAATGATCGACATCACAAGGGGGCTGCGCCCCCTTACGCCGAAGACTGCGTCTTCGTCTAACCCCCAGAATGGGATTTGCGCATGATCGACATCAACAATTTCGACGCCATCGAGATCAGCCTCGCGTCCTCCAAGCAGATTCGCTCTTGGAGCTCGGGCGAGGTCACGAAGCCGGAGACGATCAACTACCGCACGCTCAAGCCGGAGAAGGACGGCCTCTTCTGCGAGCGCATCTTCGGTCCGACGAAGGACTGGGAGTGCTATTGCGGAAAGTACAAGCGCGTGCGCTACAAGGGCATCGTCTGCGAGCGCTGCGGCGTCGAGGTGACCCGTTCCAAGGTGCGCCGCGAGCGCATGGGCCACATCGACCTGGCCGCCCCGGTGAGCCACATCTGGTTCTTCAAGGGTGTCCCGAGCCGCATCGGCTACCTGCTCGACATGGCGCCGAAGGAGCTCGAGAAGGTCCTCTACTTCGCCGCGTCGATCGTCACGTGGATCGACGACGAGGCGCGCGCCCGCGACGTGGACAGCCTGCAGGACGAGGTCAACAAGGTGCTCGACTCCTACGCGGCCGAGAAGGAGGAGCGCCTGCTCGAGCTGAGAGAGTCGCTCGAGCGTCGCGTCGCGTACCTCGAGAGCGGCAAGCAGTCGCGCGACTTCTCCGACGAGGACCACCTGTGGGCGGAGGCGCTCGACGTCACCGTCTCGAAGCTCTCCGACGAGGAGCGCGAGAGACTGCTCAAGGAGCTGCGCAGAACGTTCCAGGCCGACATGGACGACACGGAGGCGTACATCGAGGACGCCGCCGAGCGCATGCGTCAGGTGTGGGACCTCTTCCAGGGCATGAAGCCGAAGGACGTCGTCAACGACGAGACGCTCTTCCGCGAGCTCAAGGACCGCTTCGGCAGCCCGTTCGGCTTCGGCGAGTACTTCCGCGGCGGCATGGGCGCGGAGTCGATCCGCGACCTGCTCGAGCAGGTCGACCTCGACGCCGAGAGAGACGAGCTGCAGGAGATGGTCAAGACCGCCAAGGGGCAGAAGCAGAGCCGCGCGGTCAAGCGCCTGAGAGTCGTCTCGGCCTTCATCAGCTCCGGCAACCGTCCGGAGATGATGATCCTCGAAGCCGTCCCGGTGATCCCGCCGGAGCTGCGCCCGATGGTGCAGCTCGACGGCGGCCGCTTCGCGACCTCGGACCTCAACGACCTCTACCGCCGCGTCATCAACCGCAACAACCGCCTCAAGCGGCTGTTGGACCTCGGCGCGCCGGAGATCATCGTCAACAACGAGAAGCGGATGCTGCAGGAGGCCGTCGACGCGCTGTTCGACAACGGCCGCCGCGGCCGGCCCGTCACGGGCCCGGGCAACCGTCCGCTCAAGTCGCTCTCGGACATGCTCAAGGGCAAGCAGGGCCGCTTCCGTCAGAACCTGCTCGGCAAGCGCGTCGACTACTCGGGCCGCTCGGTGATCGTGTCCGGCCCGTCGCTGCGCCTGCACCAGTGCGGGCTGCCGAAGCTCATGGCGCTCGAGCTGTTCAAGCCGTTCATCATGGCGCGGCTCGTCGAGCGCAAGGCGGCGCAGAACATCAAGGCGGCCAAGAAGATGGTCGACTCGATGATCCCCGAGGTCTGGGACGTGCTCGAGGAGGTCATCCACGAGCATCCGGTCCTGCTCAACCGCGCCCCGACGCTCCACCGCCTCGGCATCCAGGCGTTCGAGCCGGTCCTCGTGGAGGGCAAGGCGATCCAGGTCCACCCGCTCGTCTGTCACGCGTTCAACGCCGACTTCGACGGCGACCAGATGGCCGTCCACCTGCCGCTCTCCGCGGAGGCGCAGGCGGAGGCGCGCATCCTGATGCTGTCGGCGAACAACATCCTCTCGCCGGCGCACGGCGCGCCGCTCGCGACGCCCGCGCAGGACATGATCCTCGGCGCGTACTACCTCACGTACGGGCCGGAGGGCGACGAGCTTGCGAAGATCGACCGGGCCACGCAGCAGCCCCGCCCGCACGTGTACCGCACCGCGCAGGAGGCGGAGTGGTCCTACGAGCACGGGATCACGAGACTCCACGACCTCGCGGAGTTCCGCCCGCTCGGCCGTGAGGGCGGTCACATCCTCACGACGGTCGGCCGCATCATCTACAACGACAAGATCGAGCGCGCGATCCAGGAGACGCTCGGCGAGGACTTCGACCCGTCCTCCTACGAGTTCGTCAACCGCTCGATGAAGAAGCGCGACACGACGCAGTTCGTCGACGACCTCGTGCAGGCGTACGGGGCCCCGACGATCTCGCAGGTGCTCGACGCCTTCAAGGACCTCGGCTTCCGCTACGCGACGCAGGCCGGCATCACGATCTCGAAGAACGACGTGATCGTCCCGCCGAGCAAGCAGGAGATCCTCGCGAAGTACGAGGCGCAGGTCGCGGAGATCCAGGAGCAGTACGACATGGGCCTGATCACCGAGGAGGAGCGCAAGGAGGCCGTCGTGGAGCGCTGGACCGCGGCGACCGAGGAGGTCGCCCAGGCGATGGAGGACAACCTCGACGTCCTCAACCCGATCTACATGATGGCCAACTCGGGTGCCCGTGGCTCGTTCAAGCAGATCCGCCAGCTGGCCGGCATGCGCGGCCTGATGGCGAATCCGAAGGGCGAGATCATCGAGCGGCCGATCCGCGCCAACTTCATGGAGGGGCTGACGGTCCTCGAGTACTTCATCTCGACCCACGGCGCCCGCAAGGGCCTCGCGGACACCGCGCTTCGTACCGCGGACTCCGGCTACCTGACGCGCCGTCTCGTCGACGTCGCCCAGGACGTGATCATCCGCCAGGAGGATTGCGGCACCGAGGAGTACGTGGAGCTCGACCTGATCAAGGCGGGCGGCGACCCGAACGAGAACCTCGTCGGCCGCGTCGCCGCGATCGACTTCGGCAAGAAGACGGTCGCGAGAAGACAGCTGCTGGCGAAGGGTCTCGACATGGGCCGCGCGGACCTCGCGCTGCTGATCGAGGCGCTCGGCGAGGAGACGGGGATCAAGATCCCGGTCCGCTCGGTGCTGAAGTGCGAGGCGCCCACCGGCGTGTGCCAGGCCTGCTACGGCCGCTCGATGGCGACCGGCAACACGGCCCAGATCGGCGACGCGGTCGGCATCATCGCCGCGCAGTCGATCGGCGAGCCGGGCACGCAGCTCACCATGCGGACGTTCCACACCGGCGGCATCGCCGGCGCGGACATCACGCACGGCCTGCCGCGCGTCGTGGAGCTGTTCGAGGCGCGCAAGCCGAAGGGCCTGGCGAAGATCGCCGAGGTCGGCGGCAGCGTCACGATCGAGGAAACCGACAAGTCGCTCACGGTCGTCATCACCGACGACGGCGGCGACGAGCACCGTCACACGTTCCCGCGCCGCACGCGCCTGTTCGTCGAGCACGGCGAGAAGATCGAGCCGGGAAAGCAGCTCAACGAGGGGTCCGTCTACCCGCACGAGCTGCTCGCGATCCGCGGCCGGACCGAGACCGAGCTGTACCTCGTCAAGGAGGTGCAGGAGGTCTACAAGTCACAGGGCGTGGACATCAACGACAAGCACATCGAGCTGATCGTGCGCCAGATGCTCAAGAAGGTCCGCGTCGACCAGAAGGGCGACACCGACCTGCTCCCGGGCGTCTTCGTCGACCGGCACGAGTATGCGAAGATCAACCAGGTCGTGATCGACGCGGGCGGCGAGCCGGCCCAGGCCGAGGAGATCATCCTCGGCATCACGAAGGCCTCGCTCAACACCGACTCCTTCCTCTCGGCGGCCTCCTTCCAGGAGACGACGAAGGTCCTGACCGACGCGGCGCTCGAGGGCAAGATCGATCGCCTCAACGGCCTCAAGGAGAACGTCATCATCGGCAAGCTGATCCCGGCTGCCACCGGTTTGAAGCGCTACCGGCGGATCGAGATCGAGCCGGCCGAGCCGCTCCCCCGCGGCATCGACGACGTCGGCCTGCTGGACCACGACGAGCTGGCGGCCGAGCTGGGCCTCACCGACGGCGAGGGCCTGCAGGGCTTCGGCCCCGGCCTCGAGGCCGACCTCGCCGACCTCGAGGAGATCGGCAACGGCTCCGGCTCCCACGGCTTCGCCGAGGAGCTCGCCGAGCTCGACGTGCCTGAGGGCGACCCGAAGGACTGACGGTCTGCGGCAGCCCGCCCTGCCACGCGCTTTCGGCGCCGTGGCGGGCGGGTCGTGTCGAATCGGTCCCGCCCACCCGCGCCCACCCCGGCCTCCGGCTGGCGCACCGGCGTCCTCACCCACCACCGGCTTCGCCAGCGGGTGCTGGGCCAAAGCGCGGCCTGCCCGGCTGGCAGTGCAGAGTCGCCGAGCTTGCGGCGACCTGAGCCTGATCAGCGGGTCATGGGCCCGATGTCGGCCGCCCACGCCAGCAGTTGCTCCACCTCCTGCTCCGTCATCCCCACCGCCGGCTCGGTCGTGACGAGCAGCGTGGGGGCGGGGCGGGCGGAGGCCCACGCCTCGCACGCGTCGCCGTGGGCGTCGTCGATCCACGCGAGCGGCCGTTCATCGCCCGCGTAGGCGTCGATTGCGTCGAGCTTCCAGTGCGCGCGGGCTCTGCCGACCGCGCGCTCGAACGAGAGGTGCGGCCAGGGGCCCGGAAGCCCGAGCGCGTGGGGGAGGTACTCGTTCGCCTTCTCCTCCCAGCCGGTGCACCAGACGGGCTCGAAGTCGGCCACGAGCCGACGCAGGTGTTCGCCTGCGGTGGCCGAAAGGAAGTGGGCGATGCCGTCCACCATCTCGAAGCGCCCCGCCGGCCGCGCGTGCTGGGGGAAGCCGAACAGCGAGATCACGCCGTCGACGTCGACGAGCAGGACGGGCTTCGCGGGCCTGGTGCTCACGCCCACAGTGTCGCGCGATGCTCTGGTCTTTGGCACCGTCGGCGCTCCGTCCGACATCGCCCGCGCATCGCGACCGGTACCCTGTCCTGATCACGGCGACGAACTCAAGCGGACGCCCCGCTGTGCCGACGATCATGGTGAGGAGCAGTCCGTTCACACCGCCACGCGCCGACGCTCGTTGACCACATGACCATCTACCTCGGCATCCTGCTCGCGCTCGCCTGCGCCTTCACCACGAACCTCGCGTTCCTCTACAAGCACCGTGGGGCTTGCGCGGCGGCCGCCGTCCACGTCCACCACCCGCTGCGCTCGGCGCGCGATCTGTTCGCCTCGCGTTGGTTCGCGATCGGGATGCTCGTCGCCAGCGGCGCGTGGGCGCTGCACGTCGGGGCGCTCGCGCTCGCGCCCATGTCCGTCGTGCAGGTCGTGCTCGCTGGCGGCGTCGTGATGCTCGCCGTGATGGCCGAGCGGATCTTCGGCTTTCGCGTCGGACCGCGGCAATGGGCCGGACTCGGCCTCACCGCGCTCGGGCTGGTCCTGCTCGGGATCACGCTTCCGGCCGTCCACGGCGCCCGCTCGCAGTTCTCGCTTCCCGGCATGATCGCGTTCGAGGCCGGCTTCATCGCCGTCGGGGCGCTGCTGATCATGGGCAAGCGCATCGGCGCGCCCGACCATCATCACGGCGTCATGCTCGGCGCCGCTGCCGGCGTCATGTTCGGCGTCTCCGACGTGTCGATCAAGGCGCTCACCGGCCTGGTCGGCACGGCCGGCCTCGTGAACGCACTGCTGAGCCCATGGACGCTCGTCGCGGTCGCGGCCTCCGTCGCCGGCTTCTACGCCTCGGCCAAGGGCTTGCAGGAGGGCGAGGCCGTCCCGGTCATCGCGCTCACCGGAGCCGCGGCGAACGTCTCCGGCATCGCCGGCGGGATCATCGTCTTCGGCGATCCCCTGCCCGGCAGCGCCATCGGCATCGTGCTGCAGGGGCTGGCCTTCGCACTCGTCGTCGTCGCGGCCGCCCTGACGCCGGCGCCGCTGCGCGCCGTCGCCACGCCCGCCAGCGCGCACTGAGCGCGGCCCGGTCGCTCGGGCCCAGCATCTGCGTCGGCGCCCGGTCGACGGCGCCCGAGGTGGCGTGACCCGGATATCCGAATCGTACAACTGGTCCGCTGCTGCTCTGCCAGTGCGATGGTTGTTATCCGGACTACACGGGCAGTACCGTTGTACGTCGAGGCGTATTCAACGAGGAGATTCTCTCGATGGCGACCACCGGTCAGCCGGCGACAAGCGCCACGGCCACGCTCCAACAGCTGGCGAAGCGGTACCTGTGGATGCATTTCACCCGTATGGGGGCGTACGCCGAGGCGGACGTCCCGATCATCGTCCGCGGCGATGGCTGCTACGTCTGGGATGAGCACGGCAACCGTTACCTCGACGGGCTCTCGTCGCTCTTCTGCGTGAACCTCGGCCACGGCCGCGTCGACATCGCGCAGGCCGGGGCCGAGCAGGCCAGCCGGCTCGACTACTTCTCGAACTGGTCCTACGCCCACCCGCCCGCGATCGAGCTGGCGGCGAAGATCGCCTCGCTGACGCCGGGCGACCTCAACCGCGTCTTCTTCACCTCCGGCGGCAGCGAGGCCGTCGAGTCGGCGCTCAAGCTCGCGCGCTCGTACCACAAGCTCACCGGCAACCCGGCGAAGACGAAGGTGATCGCGCGCGAGATCGCCTACCACGGGACCTCCCTGGGCGCGCTCTCCGCGACCGGCATCCCCGCACTGCGCACGCCTTTCGAGCCGCTCACCCCGGGCGGCTGCCACGTTCCCAACACGAACGTCTACCGGCTGCCCGACGGCGTCGACCCGGGGTCGCTCGCCGAGACGGTGCGCGAGCGGATCCTGTTCGAGGGACCCGAGACGGTCGGCGCCGTGATCATGGAGCCGGTTCAGAACGCCGGCGGCTGCTTCACGCCGCCCGCGGGCTACTTCCAGCGCATCCGCGAGATCTGCGACGAGTTCGACGTGCTGATGATCTCCGACGAGGTGATCTGCTCCTGGGGGCGCCTCGGCACGTGGTTCGGCGCCCAGCGCTACGACTACCAGCCCGACGTCATCACGACGGCGAAGGGCATCACCGGTGCCATCGCGCCGCTCGGCGCGATGATCGTCTCCGACCGGATCGCGGCGCCGTTCATGGAGGGCGAGGACACCTTCATGCACGGCTTCACGTTCGCCGGTCACCCGATCTGCACGACGGTCGCGCTGGCCGCGATCGACGCCTACGAGCGGGAGGAGATCCTCGAGCATGTGCGCGCGAACGAGGCGCCGTTCCGCGCCATGCTCGAGTCGCTGCGCGACATCCCGATCGTCGGCGACGTGCGCGGCGCGGGCTACTTCCACGCGATCGAGCTCGTGAAGGACCGCGACACGAAGACGACGTTCGACGACGACGAGGCCGAGACGCTGCTGCGCGGCTTCCTCTCCGCCGAGCTCTTCCGCCGCGGCCTCATCTGCCGCGCCGACGATCGCGGCGACACGGTGATCCAGCTCTCGCCCCCGCTGATCGCCGGCCCCGAGCAGTTCGAGGAGATCGAGGCGGTGCTGCGGCCCGTGCTCGTGGAGGCCTCGCGCCGCATGCACGTCGGCACCGGAAGCGGGCGCGGAACATGAGTCGCGAGACGCGCGCATGCTGACGATCGGCGAGCTGCTGCGCAGCCTCGACCTGCGCCTGCTTGCGGGAGAGGCGAGCCTCGAGGTGCCCGTGCGCTGGGTCCACATCTCCGAGCTGGAGGATCCGACGCCGTGGATGTCCGGCGGCGAGCTGCTGCTCACGACCGGGCTTCAGCTCGACACGCCGAAGCGGCAGCGCGCCTTCGTCGACCGCCTCGCCGAGCACCACCTCGCCGGTCTCGGCTTCGGCACCGGCTTCTCGCACGCGACCGTCCCGGAACCGATCGCCGCAGCGGCGAGCGAGCACGACCTGCCGCTCGTCGAGGTGCCCTACGAGGTGCCGTTCATCGCCGTCACGGAGGCGGCCTTCAGCCGGCTCGTCAACGAGCAGTACGCCGTCCTGCGGCGTGCGATCGCCGCGCACGAGCGGCTCGAGCGGATCGTCCTCGCCGAGCGCGGGCTCGACGGCGTCGTCGCGGCGCTCGCCACGCTGATCGGCGGCAGCGTGCTCGCCTACGACGCGCGCGGTGCGCTGCTCGTCCGGCGCGCCTTCCGCCAGGAGCTCGACGAGGCGGCGCTCGGCGAGCTCGGCGTCGAGCTCGGCGAGCGTGCGCGCGCCGGGGAGCGGCAGAGCTTCGCTCCGAGCGCGGCCGCCCTCGCCGGCCGCGCGCTCGTGTTGCCGGTGCGCGCGAGCGGCACGCGTGAGCTCGGCGAGACGGAGGGCGGCGCCCCGCTGCAGGCGTGGCTCGTGGCGGTGAAGGACGAGGGCGGCTTCTCCGAGCTCGACCGCCTCACGCTCCACCAGGCGGTGACGATCGTCGCGCTCGAGCTGCTGCGCCGCCGAATCGCGGAGGACACCGAGCGGCGGCTCGCGGGCGACGTCCTGAATGCGATCGTGAGCGGCGACCTCGCCGGGCCGGAGCTCGTCCGCCGCCTCGAGCCGTTCGGGCTCGCGGAGCGCGTGGGCGCGATCGTGCTCACCGCCCCGCGGCCCGGCAGCGCAGCGCTCGGCGAGGCGGAAGCGGCGCTCGCCACCGCACTTCGCGGCGAGGCGACGCAGGCGCTCGTCGCGCGCTCGGAGGGGCTCGCGTGCGCGCTCGTCCCCGGACTCGACGAGGACGAGCTGTTCGCGCTCGCAGAGCGGGTGGGCGCGCGCGCGGCGCGCGCGCTCGACGCTCCGGTGCGCCTCGGCGCGGGCCGTGCCGTCGGCGGTGCGCAGGCGCGTCGTACCTTCCACGAGGCCCGCTGCGCGCTGGAGGCGCGCGCGCTCGCCGGGATGGATGGCGCCATGGGCGGCAACGGCGCCGCGTCGGGAGCGGCGGATGGGGCGCCCGGCGGCGCGAGGGTGGCGACATATCGCGACCTCGGCTCGTTCCAGCTGTTGCTCGCGCTCCAGGACGACGACGCGCTGCGGCTCTTCTGCGACTCGATCCTCGCCCCGATCGAGCAGAGCGAGGGTGCGTACGGCGGCGAGCTGATGCGCTCGCTCGAGGCGTTCATCGAGGAGAACGGCCAGTGGGAGCGCGCGGCGAAACGCCTCTACTGCCACCGCCACACGCTCCGCTACCGCATGCGCCGCGTCGAGGAGCTGACCGGGCGCAGCCTCGGGAGCGCCCGCGACCGAATCGAGTTCTGGCTCGCGCTGCGCGGTCGCGAGCTCGTCCACTGAATCTCCGTCCCGGACGGGCCTTCGGTCGCGGCGTCGCGATGCGCGCGCCGCCTGGTGGCGACCGCTGCTAGGATCTCGCGCCACATGCCTACGACCAGCCAGCTCGTCCGCAAGGGACGCAAGACGCCGAAGAAGAAGCTCGCGACTCCGGGCCTCAAGTCCGGCAAGGGGCGCAAGAAGAAGGTCGCCGCCCCGCAGCGCCGCGGCGTCTGCACGCGCGTCTACACCACCACGCCGAAGAAGCCGAACTCCGCGCTCCGCAAGGTCGCCCGTGTTCGCCTCACGCACGGCATGGAGGTCACCGTCTACATCCCGGGCGAGGGTCACAACCTGCAGGAGCACTCGGTCGTGCTCGTCCGTGGCGGCCGCGTCAAGGACCTGCCGGGCGTGCGCTACAAGGTCGTGCGCGGGACGCTCGACGCCGCCGGCGTCAGCGACCGCAAGAAGGCCCGTTCCCAGTACGGCGTGAAGGCCAAGTAATGCCGCGTCGTGCAGCAGCCTCCGTCCGGACGATCGAGCCGGACGCCATCCACCGCTCGCGCCTCGTCCAGCAGGTCGTCAACCGCGTGATGCTCGACGGCAAGAAGTCGACCGCAGAGCGGATCGTCTACGACGCGCTCGCGATCATGGCCGAGCGCACCGGCAGAGATCCGGTCGAGCAGCTCGAGGCGTCGATCAAGGCGCTGACGCCGTCGCTCGAGGTCCGCTCCCGCCGCGTCGGCGGTGCGACCTACCAGGTGCCGGTCGAGGTGCCGGCTCGCCGTTCGCGCACGCTCGCCGTTCGCTGGCTGGTCCAGTTCGCCCGCCAGCGCCGCGAGAAGACGATGGCGCAGCGGCTCGCGAACGAGTTGATGGACGCGCAGTCCCAGCAGGGCGCCGCGTACAAGCGCAAGGACGACATCTATCGCATGGCGCAGGCCAACAAGGCCTTCGCCCACTACCGCTGGTAGCCGCCCCGGCTTGCGCCACCGGCGGCGCGTGGACGCACGTCGACGCTTCGCCTGACGGCGTCCTCGGGCATGCCCGTAGCGCGCTGCTACGAGCATGCCCTGCGTTCTTGTCATGCTCGGTCGCCGCACGCCCACGCACCACCGTTGACGCGGCCGGTACGGCTCCCAGCGGACCGCTGGTGTGGCAGGCGATTCGCGGATCTGGCGCGCCGGGCGAATCGCGGAAGAACTGCTATATTCCCTCGCCGCCTCCGACGAGACGCGCAACGTGTGCGCGTCTCGTCACAGGGAGGTCACGAGCCATGGAGACTTTCACGCAATAGCACGCGAGCCCCGGGACGACATTCCACGTCACGACCGGGCCCACTGGGCCCATTTTTGTGCCCGCCGCGCCACGACCGATCGCAGAGAAGAGACCTCACCCACATGCCCCGCAAGTACGCTCTCGACAGAACCCGCAACATCGGGATCATGGCTCACATCGACGCCGGCAAGACGACGACGACCGAGCGCATCCTCTTCTACACCGGGCGCACGCACAAGCTCGGCGAGGTGCACGAGGGCGCGGCGACGATGGACTGGATGGAGCAGGAGCAGGAGCGCGGCATCACGATCACGTCGGCCGCGACCGCCTGCGAGTGGGACGGGCATCGCATCAACATCATCGACACGCCCGGCCACGTCGACTTCACCGTCGAGGTCGAGCGCTCGCTGCGTGTGCTCGACGGCTCCGTCGCCCTCTTCGACTCCGTCGCAGGCGTCGAGCCGCAGTCGGAGAACGTGTGGCGCCAGGCGGACAAGTACCACGTCCCGCGCATCGCCTACATCAACAAGATGGACCGCATCGGCGCCGACTTCGCGCGCGGCGTCCAGACGATGATCGATCGCCTCGGCGCGCATCCCGTGCCGATCCAGCTGCCGATCGGCGCCGAGGGGGACTTCCGCGGCATCATCGACCTCGTCGAGAACAAGGCGATCGTCTACAAGGACGACCTCGGCAAGGAGCAGGAGACGGTCGAGATCCCGGCCGAGCTGGCCGACGAGGTCGCCGCCGCCCGCGAGCACCTGCTCGAGGAGGTGTCGCACTACGACGACGGGCTCGTCGAGATGATCCTCGAGGAGCAGGAGATCCCGGCCGAGCGCGTCAAGGCGGCGATCCGCAAGGCCGCGCTCGAGCTCAAGCTGACGCCGGTCCTGTGCGGCTCCTCCTTCAAGAACAAGGGCGTGCAGCCGCTGCTCGACGCGATCATCGACTACCTGCCCTCGCCGCTCGACGTCCCGCCGGTCGAGGGCATCGAGCCCGTCCGCGGGCAGGAGGACGGCCAGGCCGCCACGCGCGATGCCTCCGACGATGCGCCGTTCTCCGCGCTCGCCTTCAAGATCGCCGCCGACCCCTACGTCGGCAAGCTCACCTACTTTCGCGTCTACTCCGGCAAGCTCGAGGCCGGCTCGCGCGTCCTCAACGTCTCCAGCGGGAAGACCGAGCGCGTCGGGCGCATCCTCGAGATGCACGCGAACGAACGCGTCGACCTCGAGGACGTCTCCGCCGGTGACATCGCCGCTGCGGTCGGCATCAAGCAGGTCACCACGGGTGACACGCTGTGCGCCCCCGACAGACCGATCAAGCTCGAGATGATCGAGTTCCCCGAGCCGGTCATCAAGGTCGCGATCGAGCCGAAGACGAAGGTCGACCAGGAGAAGATGGGCGTCGCCCTCAGCCGTCTCGCCGAGGAGGACCCGACGTTCCAGGTCCGCACGAACGAAGAGACCGGGCAGACCGAGATCTCCGGCATGGGCGAGCTGCACCTCGAGGTGCTGGTCGACCGCATGCTGCGCGAGTTCAAGGTCGAGGCCAACGTCGGCCGGCCGCAGGTCTCCTACCGCGAGACCGTGCGCGGCACCGCGCAGAGAGTCGAGGGCCGCTTCGTGCGCCAGACCGGCGGCTCGGGCCAGTACGGCATCGTCTACATCGACATGGAGCCGGCACCCGGCGAGGGCTTCGACTTCATCAACAGAATCAAGGGCGGATCGATCCCCTCGGAGTTCATCCCCGCCGTCGAGAAGGGCATCGAGGAGGCGCTCGACACCGGCGTCAAGGCCGGCTACCCGATGGTCGACATCCGCGTGACGCTGGTCGACGGCAAGTACCACGACACGGACTCCTCCGAAATCGCCTTCAAGGTCGCCGGCTCGCTCGCCTTCAAGGAGGCCGCGCGCCGCGCGAAGCCCGTCCTGCTTGAGCCCGTCTTCGCCGTCGAGGTCGTGGTGCCCGAGGAGTTCATGGGCGACGTGATCGGCGACCTCAACCGCCGCCGCGGCCGCGTGCACGGCATGCAGCCGCGCGGCAACGCCCAGGTCGTGACGGGCAGCGTCCCGCTGTCGGAGATGTTCGGCTACGCGACGGACCTGCGCTCCAACACGCAAGGTCGCGCGACCTACACGATGGTGTTCGAGAGCTACGAAGAGGTGCCGCCGAACATCGCCGAGAAGGTCGTCGAGAGTCGCTCGGGAGGCGAGCAGGCCGCCTGAGCGACGTTTTTTCGCCCCCGAACGGGGCGCGAACCGCCCCACTACGTCGTTGAATCGGCGCGAGCGCGGCGGTTGAGATAGATTTCCGAGGTTCGCCCGGCGAGGCGGACCACCCCGACTTTCACAAGGAGCGAACCCAAAGTGGCGAAGGAGAAGTTCGAGCGCGACAAGCCGCACGTCAACGTCGGCACCATCGGTCACATCGACCATGGCAAGACGACGCTGACTGCTGCCATCACCACCGTGCTGGCGGAGAAGATGGGCGGCGAGGCCCGGAGCTTCGAGGAGATCGACAACGCGCCCGAGGAGAAGGAGCGCGGGATCACCATCGCCACCTCGCACGTCGAGTACCAGACGGAAAACCGGCACTACGCCCACGTCGACTGTCCGGGTCACGCCGACTACGTCAAGAACATGATCACGGGTGCCGCGCAGATGGACGGCGCGATCCTGGTCGTGTCGGCCGCCGACGGCCCGATGCCGCAGACGCGCGAGCACATCCTGCTCGCCCGCCAGGTCGGCGTGCCCTACATCGTCGTGTTCCTCAACAAGGCCGACATGGTCGACGACGAGGAGCTGCTCGAGCTCGTCGAGGTCGAGGTCCGCGAGCTGCTCTCGGAGTACGAATTCCCCGGTGACGACATCCCCTTCATCACCGGCTCGGCGCTGAAGGCGCTGGAAGGCGACGAGGCCAACAAGGAGAAGATCCTCGAGCTGGCCGCCGCGCTGGACTCCTACATCCCGGAGCCCGTTCGCGAGCTCGACAAGCCGTTCCTGATGCCGGTCGAGGACGTCTTCTCGATCACCGGCCGTGGCACGGTCGCCACCGGCCGCGTCGAGCAGGGGATCGTCAAGACCGGCGAGACGGTGGAAATCGTCGGCGTGCACGACTCGACCTCGACGGTCGTCACCGGCGTCGAGATGTTCCGCAAGATCCTCGACCAGGGTCAGGCGGGCGACAATGTCGGCTGCCTGCTGCGCGGCATCGAGCGCTACTCAGTCGAGCGCGGCCAGGTTCTGGCCGCGCCCGGCAGCGTCGCGCCGCATTCGCGCTTCGAGGCTGAAGC
>DASRXW010000035.1:0-40193 GCA_035654055.1 Conexibacter sp. | reverse complement strand
CTCCCGTGCTGGCGCACAGTGCCAAGACAACCCCGCAGACGGGGGCGACCAACCGCGCGCGAGCGCGCCACGACAATCCCAGCACCGCACCTCTCCTCATTTCCGGTTTGCTGGCACTCCGGTAAACGGCACACCGGACCCTGCGATCCTAGCACCCCCAGCCCCAGCACGCCGATCTCCGGTGCATTGACCTCCCGCACCACACCCCCTATCCTCCCGATAGGGACGACCCACGGGGGAGCCCATCACGCTCCCGGCGGCCACCGACCAATGTGGGTGCCGCGATGGGTCAGCGAGCAAAAGGGGGACCGCCGTTGCACTGATGCATCCTCGCGGGCCGCGACCAGCACGGGCGCACCCATGCCCCGGCATGTCGCCGACGCGAAACCGAACACCAGGCTTTAGCGCCACCCTTGGCGCGGGCCACAAACCACAAGGGGAAACCACGCTCATGCGTACACGCAGCAAGCTCCTGCTTGCCGGACTCGCAGCCACGCTCCTCATGGCGCTGGCTGTCAACTCCGCATCCGCAAACAACATCAGCATCAGCAACCAGTTCTTCAGAGTCGTCTGGAGCCCACTCAACTTCATAGGCGAAGGCTCTTCTGTCAGAGTAACGTGCAACGTCACGCTCGAAGGCAGCTTCCACTCAAGAACGATAGCCAAGACCATCGGAGCGCTAGTCGGTTATGTCACCAGAGGAATAGCCGGTGGCTGCACCGAAAACAGCGCGACCGTCCTAACCGCGACGCTGCCCTGGCACATCACGTACGAGGGATTCTCCGGAAGACTACCCACCATAGCCCGTATCCGGCTCTTACTCCGCCACAGCGCATTCGTCACCCAAATATTCGGCGGGCTCGTTGAATGCCTATACGCTGACGGCGGAGGAGCAGCAGAAAACGCCGCAGGCGAACTCCTCCTCACAGGCGGCTCCGCGAACGAACTCGCAGCTGACCCGAGCATACGTGTGCCGTTTGTCAGAGGATCCGGCCTCACCGAAAACTGCCCGACCAGAGGCGGCTTCACCGGCACCGGCAACGTCACGCTACTAGGTGCCACGACGCGCATCACCGTCACCCTAATATAAGATCAAATATAAGACAGGCCAACCTGTCTGCATGAAGAACACGGAGGCCGCTCAAAGGTTGGGCGGCCTCCGTCGTCTTTCGTGCGGGACCCGCATCGGCGGGGTACCGCACACCTCAAACCGCCGGGAGGCACAACCCATGCGCACACACACCAAACTCACACTCGCCGCACTCACAGCCACCCTCGTCATGGCACTCGCCGTCAACACCGCATCCGCAAACAACATCAGCCTCAGCAACCAGACATTCAGAGTCGTCTGGAGCCCACTCAACTTCATAGGCGAAGGCTCCAGTGTCAGAGGGGTGTGCAACGTCACGATCGAAGGCAGCTTCCACTCAAGAACGATAGTCAAGACCATCGGCGCTCTAATCGGTTACGTCACCAGAGCGATAGCCGGTGGCTGCACCGAAAACAGCGCGACCGTCCTAACCGCAACACTGCCCTGGCACATAACCTACGAGGGATTCTCCGGAAGACTACCCAACATAACCCGCGTCCGACTCTTACTCAGGCACATCGCGTTCGTCACCCAAATATTCGGCGGGCTCGTCGAATGCCTATACGCCGACGCCGGAAACAACCAATCAGAAAACAGCGCAGGCGAAGTCCTCCTCTCAAGCGGCTCAGCGAACGAACTCGCAGCTGACCCGAGCATACGCATACCGTTCGTCAGAGGATCCGGCCTCACCGAAAACTGCCCAACCAGAGGCGGCTTCACCGGCACCGGCAACGTCACGCTACTAGGCGCAACAACCCGCATCACCGTCACCCTAATATAAGACAGCTAAGACAGGCCAGCCTGTCTGCATGAACAACACGGAGGTCGCCCACCCTAGGGCGGCCTCCGCCGTCTTTCATGCGGGACCCCGCATTGGCGGGGTACCGCACACACCTAGAGACCGCCGGGAGGCACGCCACCCATGCGCACACACACCAAACTCGCACTCGCCACACTCACAGCCACCCTCCTCATGGCACTCGCTGTCAACACCGCATCCGCAAACCACTTCAGCATCAGCAACCAGTTCTTCAGAGTCGTCTGGAGCCCACTCAACTTCATAGGCGAAGGCTCCACTGTCAGAGTAACGTGCAACATCACGCTCGAAGGCAGCTTCCACTCAAGAACGATGGTCAAGACCATCGGCTCGCTACTCGGCTACGTCACCAGAGCAATAGCCGGTAGCTGCACCGAAAACAGCGCCACAGTCCTAACCGCAACACTGCCCTGGCACCTCACCTACGAGGGATTCGCCGGAACACTACCCAACATAAACCGCATCCGGCTCTTACTCCGGCACACCGCGTTCATCACCCGAATATTCGGCGGGCTCGTCGAATGCCTATACGCCGACGCCGGAACGAACCAATCAGAAAACGCCGCAGGCGAATCCCTCCTCACAGGCGGCTCCGCAAACGAAGTCGCATCCGACCCAAGCATACGCATACCGTTCGTCAGAGGCTCCGGCCTCACCGAAAACTGCCCAGCCAAAGGCGGCTTCACCGGCACCGGCAACGTCACACTACTAGGCGCCACAACCCGCATCACCGTCACCCTAATATAAGACAGGCCAACCCGTCTACATAAAGACCACGGAGGCCGCCCAAGGTTGGGCGGCCTCCGCCGTCTTTCGTGCGGTACCCGCATTCCCCGTGGTACCGCACACACCTAAAGACCGCCGGGAGGCGCACCACCCATGCGCACACACACCAAGCTCGCACTCGCCGCACTCACAGCCACCCTCGTCATGGCACTCGCCGTCAACACCGCATCCGCAAACAGAATCAGCATCAGCAACCAGGCATTCAGAGTCGTCTGGAGCCCGCTCAACCTCATAGGCGAAGGCTCCTCTGTCAGAGTAACGTGCAACATCACGATCGAAGGCAGCTTCCACTCAAGAACCATAGTCAAGACACTCGGCTCCCTAGTCGGCTACGTCACCAGAGCCATAGCCGGCGGCTGCACCGAAAACAGCACGACTGTCCTAACCGCAACACTGCCCTGGCACATAACCTACGAGGGATTCTCCGGAAGACTACCCACCATAAGCCGCGTCCGACTCTTACTCCGCGGGACCGCGTACATTACCCAAATATTCGGCGGGCTCGTCGAATGCCTATACGCCGACGCCGGAAGAAGCGCAGAAGAAAACACCGCAGGCGAAGTCCTCCTCACAGGCAGCTCCGCGAACGAATTCAAAGCCGACGAAAGCATACGCATACCGTTCGTCAGAGGATCCGGCCTCACCGAAAACTGCCCAATGAGAGAGGGATTCACCGGCACCGGGCAAGTCACACTACTAGGCGCCACAACCCGCATCACCGTCACCCTAATATAGACGCCGCATCTGTCTGTATGAAGAACACGGAGGCCGCCCAAGGTTTGGGCGGCCTCTGTCGTCTTTCGTGCGGGACGCCGCACACACCTCAAACCGCCGGGAGGCACACCACCCATGTGCACACACACCAAGCTCACACTCGCCGCACTCACAGCCACCCTCCTCATGGCGCTCGCCGTCAACACCGCATCCGCAAACAACATCAGCGTCAGCAACCAGTTCTTCAGAGTCGTCTGGAGCCCCCTCAACTTCATAGGCGAAGGCTCCAGTGTCAGAACAACATGCGACGTCACGCTCGAAGGCAGCTTCCACTCAAGAACCATAGTCAAAACAATCGGCTCCCTAATCGGCTACGTCACCAGAGCCATATTCGGTGGCTGCACCGAAAACAGCTCGACCGTCCTAACCGCAACACTGCCCTGGCACCTCACCTACGAGGGATTCTCCGGAAGACTACCCAACATAACCCGCCTCCGGCTGTTACTCCGCCACATGGCGTACGTTCAATCAATATTCGGCGGGCTCGTCGAATGCCTATACGCCGACGCCGGAAGAAACGCGGAAGAAAACGCCGCAGGCGAACTCCTCCTCACCGGCAGCTCCGCGAACGAACTCGCAGCTGACCCGAGCATACGCGTTCCGTTCGTCAGAGGATCCGGCCTCACCGAAAACTGCCCAATGAGAGTGGGATTCACCGGCACCGGGCAAGTCACCCTACTAGGCAGCACCAGCACCCGCATTACAGTCACGCTAATATAGATCGACCGCCCCGAATGGCAGCTTGCGCGACGGCCGTCCGAAAGCTGGGCGAGTCGTCGCGCCGTTTCTGTCAGCGGCCGTGCGGCGCTTGGCAGCCCCTCACTGAGATGCGCTGAAGAGAGGTCTGCTCGACGCCGTTCTGGCCCACAAGCGCCACCACGGCCGGCGCCCGCAGCCCATGCGTGCCGCACAACGGCACGGCGTTCCCGATCACGCCCCGCCGTCCGGACACCAGGCGCAGGACGAACCGCCGTATCGGCACGTCAGGCACGAAGCCGAACGTCGCGCGCAGGCGGGTGCCGCCGGGTATCGCCACGCGGCCGACGAGGTCGAAGTCGACCTGGCCGCGCAGGGCTACGACGATGTCGGGCAGTGGGTGGCCGGGGCTTCTGACCAGGTAGACGCCGCCGCGCAGCGGGTCGCGCAGCAGCGGCGTCGTGGCCACGGCGGTTCCGATGCGTGCTTGCTCGCAATCGCCCGCGGCGAACTGTGCCGGCGTGCATGCGGCGTTGACGACGTCGAGGCGTGCGCTCAGCCCCAGCGGCAGCGTCACCCCGACCCGGGCGATCCCGGCTTCACCCGGCCGCTCCGTCAGCACCGCTGTCAGCGGGGTGGATGCCAGCTTGCCCGTGTGTCCGGGCGAGCCGACGAGCAGCCTCAATCGCGGATGGAACGGCAGGTTGCCGCACTCGGCCACCTGGAAGCGCGACGAGATGCCGACGACGCGGCCGGCCGTTGACGACACGACGCCACGAACGGATTTCGGCGCGCAGCTCGACGGGCTCACCATGAACCCGGGGCGGTCCACGGCCACCCGCACGTCGCGCAGCTCCAGCGAGATCCCGTCGAGGATCCGTGGCAGCGGATCGCTCACCACTCGCAGCGCAGCCGTGCGGCGATCCACGAACACCGCGGCGCGCACGACGACCCGGCCCAGGTCGAACGGGCCCGCCACCGCCGGGACGACGATCGAGACGCCGAACGGCGCGCCGCCGTACGGGCCCGTCACGTACACGCGCCCGCCGGACAAGTAGAACGGCAGCGGCCCCGCCCCCGCGCCCACGGTCACGCTCCCGACGAGCGAACCTGCCGGGCAGGTCCCCGCCGCCGCGTCGCCGGGGGCGCACAGCACCACGTCGGCCAACCTTCCCAGCAGCCCGCCCGGCAGCCGCACCGTCAGCCCGCCCAGCTCCTCGTCGGCGTCGGTGCGCGTGAGCCGCAGGTGGAACGGCGAGCTCCTGCCCGCTCCCGGGCTCTCGACCCCGGCGCTGAAGCCGGGCGCGAACGGCCGCGCCGCGGGCGCTGGGCACGGCGCCCCGCCGGGCCCGGCGTCGACCACGAAGCCCGCGGACACAGACACCTCCGCCCCGCTCCACGACGTGAAGTCGCCGCCCGCGGCGTACGACCCGCACAGCGGCGGATTCACCAGCACCGCGCGCGGCCCGCCGTCGAACGACAGCCGCACCGCCGAGAACGGCAGCTGCGGCAGCTCGTCGAACACCGCCGTCACCTGCCCGGACAGCGGGTCCGTCTCCACCCGTCCCGCCAGCTTCACGATCAGCCCCGGCCCTCTCGCGACGAGGTACACCGCCAGCAGCGAGTCGAACGGGTTGTCGTGCGGCCCCGCCAGGTACACCGACCCCTCCAGGGGCGCCGCGAGCAGCGGCGTCGCGATCTCCAGCGACCCCACGCGCGAGCCGTCCGGGCACGTCGCATCCGCGGCCGAGTGCAACCCCACCTGCGCCGGCGAGCAGCCCTGCAGGCCGTCCGCCGCCGAGGGGTTCACGCGCAGCCCGGCCGGCAGCCGCACGACCGCGCGCCGCAGGTCGCTCTCCCCCACCGCCGCCGGGTCCGTGCTCTGCGGCAGCGTCAGCGAGAATGCGAAGCCCGACGGCGCGCCCGCCTCGCGCGACGCCGGCGCGACCGCGAGCCCCGGCGCGAACGGCACCGCGTCGCAGCCCGTCGTGCCCTGCTGCGGCCCCCAGTCCGCCGGCGCGAACGGGTAGCCGGGCGGCCGATGGCTCGTGAACGTCGCGTCGTGGAACACCCCCGGCTGCGCCCACGAGTCCACCTGCACGCCCACCGGCAGCCCCACGCCCGGCGGCGTGCACGACGTCGGGTTGCGCAGGAACGGCCGCAGCGCGACGCCCGTCGGGCACGCCGGGCCGCCCGCCCACGGCGCCTGCTGGCCGGGGCACGCGCGCTGCGGGTCGTGCACCGGATCGGCGGGGACGCCCCAGAAGGTCAGGCTCGTGCCGGCGATCGCGAGCCCCTGCGGGATGTTGCGCACGCGCACCGAGAGCCCGTAGTCGCTCGCGCTGCGCAGCTCGCCGTCGAGCGTGACGATCGTGCCGGCGATGTTGAAGCCGAAGCGCGCCGGCACGTCCGGCGGGGGCACGAGGTTGAAGACCGGCAGCGGGCCGAAGACGTTGCGCGCCCTGTGCCCGTTGAGCCGCACGAGCGCGGTGCCGACCTGCGAGGCCGCCGGGCACAGCGTCTTCGCGAGGATCCCGCCGCTCGCGAGCTGCGCCGCCGCGCACTGCTCGGGGACCGTCGGGTCGCCGACGAGCCCCGGCGGCAGGTCGGCGAGCACGTCCTTCACCGGCGCGACCGGCCACACGTCGCCGCGCAGCGGCGCCGGATCGGTGAGCGTGGTGAAGTCGATCGCGACGGTCGCGTCGTAGGGGTGGCCGCCGGCCTGCGTGAAGGGCGTGCCGGCGGGGTCGCCGGACACGGTGCCGTCGAACGCGGCGACGCCGAACGGCGGCGGTGCGGCCGCGATCGTCAGCGGATCGACCGTGCTCGCCGCCGCGTTCGGCGCCGCGCCGCCGCCCGTGACCGCGAAGCTGCTCGTGAGCGTGCCCGCGGCCGTCGGGCCGACGCTCGCCTGGAGCGTCAGCGCCTTGAAGCCCTTCGCCGCGATCGGGCTCGCGTACTGGCAGCTGAAGCCCTGCGCGCCGGGGACGAGGCCGCTGCAGTCCCACCCGGGGGCGTCTGCGCCGAGGATCGTGAGCCCGCCCGGGAGCGTGCCGCTGAGCACGATCGGGTCGCTCGCGCCGTCCGCGACGGCGTCGCCGGTGTTCGTGACCTGCACGAGGAAGGTGTGAACGGCTGTGGGCGCGGCGGTCGTGTCGGAGACGACGTCGAGGCGGAAGGCGGGGGCGGCGGCGGACGCCGCGCCCGTGAGCGCGAGCAGGGTGAGCGCCGCGGCGGCGAGCACCGCGCCCGGACGGCCTCGGCGACGGCGGCTCGCCGCGGTGCTCGCGCTGCTCGCGCCTGGGCGGCCGCCACGCCGGCCGCTCATCTTCGGCCCCGCCTCGCTCTGCGAGCCCGCCGCTTCGCTCTGCGCGCCGGCTTCCGTCTCACTCTCACGCAGCGCGGCTTGCCGTGCACGCGCCGCTTGACGAACCCCCGTCTGCAGCGCAGCACGCGCCGTCTGGCGACGGCGACGGGATTGCCAGCGCCGACCAGCAGCTCGCTGCCCAGGCTCGCGACCGCCGGCGCGGCGTGCGCCGTGCCACGGCACGCATCGCCCGTGCACGGCGACGGTGCGACCGGCGGCTCCGGGAAGCCACCGCCCACGCGCGCGTCGTAGAGGTCGTAGGACTGGTCGGTGTCCCAGCCGACGAGCTGCTCGCGCGTCGTGAAGAAGACGTCGTCGCCGCTCGCGCTCGCGTCCATGAACCATGCGTCCGCCGCGTCGTGCCCGCTCGAGAGCAGGTGGAGCGTGCCGCTCGGCACGTCGTACTCGTACGCGTCGACGCGGCCGTTGACGTCTTCGCGCACGAGCGCCTGCGCGGTGCTGAAGAACACGCGCCGCCCGTCGTCGGAGAGCGCGCGGCTCAGGTGCCACGTGACCTGCGAGGCGCCCGAGCCGTCGCGCGCGTTGACGAGCGCGCTCGCGGTCGCCGGGCCGCCCGCCGGATCGCACGACGCGCACACGACGTCGGGCGCGAGCGGCGTCGAGTCGTCGGCGCGGTAGACGTACAGCTCGGAGCATCTGCCGCTGCTCGAGGAGTTCGGGTTCGTGCCCGCGCAGCTGCCGTGGTCGGCGTGCGGCGCGAGCCCGCTGCCGTCGGACACCTCGAACAGCAGCTCGCGCCCGTCCGGCGTCACGCGCGCGACGCTCGGGCGCTGGTTCCAGGGGAATGCGACCGTGTTCGCGTCGGCGTCGGCGAAGCCGATCGCGCCGACGAACGACAGCGAGCCACCGGGGGTGCCGCCGGCGTCCTGCCACAGGTAGAGGCCGTCCTCGCTCACCGGCGGGCCGCCCGCGACGAGCTGGCCGAGCGCGATGAAGTAGACGCGATGGCCGTCCTGCGACGCGCCGACGACGGCCGCGTCGCCGGCGCCCCCGCCGATCAGCGTGAGGTGCCCGGCGCCGGCCGCCGGCGCGCGCTGCCACAGGTAGAGCCCGGAGCCGGGCGTGTCGGTGAGCTGCTCGGTGCTCGTGAAGAAGATGCGCTCGCCGTCGCTGCTCGCCGTCTGGAAGGTGGCGGCCTGCGGCGCGTCGGGCGGCGACTTCTCGGAGGCGTTGACCTGCACGGTGACGTCGTCGGCGGTGGTGGCCGTGCCGCGGTCGTCGAGCTGGTAGAGCGCGGTCGGGGCGGTCGCGCTGAGCGACACGTTGCCGGTCGGCGTGACCGGCGAGGCGAAGGCGACGCGCGAGCCGTCGGCCGAGATCGCGCGCGAGGTCTGCCGCAGCGCGGTCGCGCCGGCGCCGGCGATCGAGCACGGCGCCGCCGGGGCTCTGCCCTCCGGGCAGCCGGGGCCGGGCGCGAGCAGCCGCACGACGCCGTGGTCGGCCTTGTAGAGCATCACGTTGCCGCCGGGCGCGGCGTCGGGCGTCAGCGCGAGCCGCGACTCGAAGATCACGTGCTCGAAGTCGCGCGAGGCGCCTGCGAGGTACGGGCGCTCGGTCCCTGAGGCGATCGGCGCCAGCGGCGTCGCGGCGCTGGTGAGCAGGCGGTAGGCGCCGGCGCCCGGCGTGCGCAGGTCCTCGCGCGCGTAGAGGTTCGCGACGCCCTGCACGTTGGGCGCGCCCGTCAGCGGCGACCAGGCGCGGAAGATCCCGCGCGTGAGGTCGGCCGCCATGTCGCCCTCGTAGAGCGGATCGAGGCCCTGCGCGGCGGCGAGCAGCGACATCGGCTGCTGCGGCGGGGTGATCGCGTGCGTCGCCCAACCGCTCGTGCCGGGCTGGCCGGTGCGCTGCGCGATGTACTCGGTCGAGACGCCCATGCCCTGCACGTCCGCGAAGCCGCCGAGCGAGGAGAACGTCGCGGCCATCGGCAGGCCCGGCGCCTCGCCTGCCGCGGCGCGCGTGCGCGAGCTCTCGGCGAAGACGTCGTTGCCGAGCTTCGCGCTCGGCGAGACGAGCTCGTAGCGGCGGCCGTCGGGCAGCTGGGCGCGCGCCGGGGCGGGCGGGAGCGCGGCGGGGGTGGCGGCGGCGAGTGCGGCCGCTGCGGCGGGCAGCGCCCATCGCAGCCGGGCGCTCTCGTTCCTCTTAGCGGTTCGTCGCCACACCTCTTAACGGTAAACAGTGATGGCTCCAGATGCAAGGGCATTCGATCACCGTTTCCAGCGCGATCTATTAGCTGAAATCTCGTTTCTTGACACTCTGGATACCAGAGTGTAATGTGTTTTCAAGCGCTCGGGACCGCTGGGAGCGCCGCCCGACTCGACGCAGCAGGCCGTACGAGGCCGGGCCCGGCCAGCCGTCTCCGAGCAGCTCGGGACCAACAGCTGCCAGAGAAAGGGGGATCGTGCCTGGGCACGCCTGCCTTCCGCACCCTCGCGAGCGCCCGCTCGCGACCGACCAAGGATCCCATCGTCATGCGAAACCGCAGCAGGGCTGCGCTCGCAGGGCTGGCGGCAGCGTTCACCATGGCGCTCGCCGTCGGCACAGCGACCGCGAACAACCTCAGCTACAGCAATCAGGCGTTCAGAATAACCTGGACGAGCTTGACGTTCTCTGAATCGGGAGGCAGCCTCCCCATAACGTGCCCGGTCACGCTCGAGGGAAGCTTCCACTCAGCGACGTTCGCGAAGGTGCTCGGCTCGCTAGTCGCCTACATCACCAGAGCGGTCGTCAACGATCCCGGATGCACCGAAGGCCACGCGACGATCCTAAGCGAATCGCTCCCGTGGCATGTCGTGTACGAGGGATTCACCGGCACGCTACCCGCGATAGCCGCGGTCCGTCATTACCTGATCGGCGCCGCCTTCCAGATCGAACCGGGCCTCGGCATCGTGTGCCTAGCGAGATCGTCGACGAGATCCCCCGCAGCCGGGAACGCCAGCCGCGAAGCCGGCGGCGCCATCACGGCGCTGAGAGCGGACCCGACGCTCGCGATCCCCGTCACCGGCACGGCCTGCCCCGAAGCCGGCATATTCTCCGGCTCCGGTGAAGTCTTCGTGCTAGGCAGCACGACGACCCGCGTGAGATTGACCCTAATCTAGACCGGTCGCCGCCGTGCAGCGGGTCAAGTCCGCTGCACGGCGGCCGATCATCCGGGCCGTGAGCCCCACCGACGTCATCCTGCTGACAGCCCTTGTCGCCTGTCTGCTCGCGCTGCTCGCGCTGCGGCGGCGTGCGGCGCGCGCCCAGCGCGACCTGCGCTCGCTCACGGTGACGACGACGGAGCTGCGCCACCTGGCCGACCACGACGCGCTCACCGGGCTCCCCAACCGCCGCCGCTTCGAGCAGGAGCTCGCGCGGCACCTCGCGCACGTGCGCCGCTACGGTCCCGAGGGCGCCGCGCTCGTGCTGGACCTCGACTGCTTCAAGCCGGTCAACGACACCTTCGGCCACGCCGCCGGCGACCGCCTGCTGGCACGCGTCGCGTGCGTGCTGCGCGAGCGGCTGCGCGCGACCGACGTGATCGCCCGCCTTGGCGGCGACGAGTTCGCGATCCTGCTGCCGCGCGTGGACCGCGCGGGCGCGGCCGCCGTCGCGCGCAGCCTGGTCGAGACGGTGCGCGAGCAGGCGCTCACCGACTGCGCGCGCGGAGTGACGGTGAGCGTGGGCGTGCTGCCGTTCGACACATGCGGCACGCTCGGCGCCGAAGGGATCGTCGCCGCCGCCGACCTCGCGATGTACGACGCGAAGGCGCTCGGCGGCGACGGCTGGGCGTTCTACGAGGAGGCCCGCGTGACGGCCGTGCGGCCTGCCGCGGCGAGCGCTGCCGCGCCCGCCGCCGCCGTCGGTCATTCGGCCGGTCTGGGAACGGGCGCCTCCGGGCCCTCCTTCGCGACCGCGGTGACGTAGGTCGCGACGGCTCTCATCTGCGCGTCGGTGAGCTTGCCTCTGAACGACGGCATCATCGGCTCCGTCGGCAGGATGCCGCTGTTCAGGCGCTTCAGGATCCAGCGCTCGCTCGGCTTCGCGAGCGTGAAGTCGGTGCCGGGGAACGTCGGTCTGCCCGTCGCCGCTCTCCCCGCGATCGCGTGGCAGGCGGCGCAGTGCTGTGCGAAGACCAGCTTGCCGGCGGCGAGCACTTCGGCCGGCTGGTTGCCGTTGTCGACGACGTTGCGCCCGGCCGTTTCGGTCACGTACTCGACGAGCGCGTCGAACTGCGCTCTCGGCATTTCGCGGACGAACGTGGCCATCGACGGACCGCCGAATTCGATGCGGTATCTGACGTAGTCGCGCTTCACGCGCACTTCGTCGAGGTTCGGCGCCTCGAACTCGATGATCGGGCCCGTGAAGTGCTTGCCGGCGAGCGTGTGGCAGGACTCGCAGAAGTGCGCGAAGACCTGTCTGCCGAGCGTCATCCGTCTCGCGTGGAGGACTGCCTGCGCGCGGGCGAGCGCCGCCGTGTGCGCGCGAGCGACCGCGTCCTGCTTCGACGTGTCGCTGCCGCTGCCGCTGCCGCAGCCGGCGCCGAGCGCCGCCAGCATCAGGAGCAGCACGCACGCCGTTCCCCGTCTCACCGGAACGTCCCCCCTTGATCGCGTGGATCCGCCGCACCTCCCCCGGCGCGACCGCAGCGAGCCTACCAATTTCAGGCGCGGCGCAGGCGCCGTACCTCCGCGCGCGTGAGCGCGACGAGCCTAGCTCCTCCCTCCCATCCGCCGGAGGCGCTTCGCGAGGTCCGGCGGGACGAGGAAGCGGTACGACTGCCCACGCCGAGTACGCTCGAGCAGGCCCAGCTCGACGAGGCCGGCGATGTCGCTCCGCGCCGTCTCGTGCGTCACACGGTGGTCGCGTGCGTGCCCGCCGAACGTGCAGACGCGCTCGGGGTGGCGCAGAGCGTCGCTGAGCAGGTCGACTTGGCGGCGGTTGAAGCGCGTGTCGCCGGCGACCAGCGACTCGACCTCGCGCACCTCGCGGATCTTGCGCTGCAGGTACTGATGGAACTCGTGCACCGCCCGCTCGATCACCTGCAGCTGATCGAGCAGGAAGTAGGTCGTGTCGCCGTCGTCGGTCTCGACGTAGAGGAAAGCGCGCGCGTACTTGGCCGGGGCATCGCGCAGGATCCGCGAGATCGACAGGTACTCCACGAGCCAGTAGCCCCGCAGGTGCAGGTACCAGTAGAAGAGGGCGCGCGCGGTGCGCCCGTTGCCATCGGCGAACGGGTGGTCGTAGGCGAGCCAGAAGTGCAGCAGGATCGCGCGCACGACCGGATGGATGAAGCGCTCGCCGTCGTCCGGTTCGTTCGCGAAGTCGCACAGCGCCCGCAGCCGCTCGGGCAGCTCTGCGGCCGGCGGCGGCTGGTGGAGGACGCGGCCCGTGTCGACGTCGACCACGACGACCCGCTCCTCGTCCGGGCGTTGGAGTCGCCCCGCCGCGTCTGGGTCGTCGAGCGTGCCCGCCGTCAGGATCCGGTGCAGCTCCAGCACCAGCGCGGGCGTGAGCCGGTCGCCCATCTCGTCACGGACGAAGCTCAGCGCGCGGAAGTTGTCGAGAATCATCCGCTCGCTGCGATCGCTCGGCTCGCGACCGCTGCGCAGCAGCTCCTTCGCGATCTGACGGGACGTCGTCGCGCCCTCGAGCTGGCTCGAACGGATCGCCTCCTCCATCAGCCCGTTGACGAGGTACCGCTTCCGCGCCTGGTCGTCGTCGACGACGACCTCGTCCATCACGACCTCCCCTGCGCAGCGCTGGTCGACGAACATCTGCAGCCGCACGATCTCGTCGGTCAGGCCGTAGGAGAGCGGCGTGCCGTTCGCATCCCGCAGCGGCAGCATGCGCGTCGTGCGCGCAAGCTTGATCGCGACCCACCACTCCTCCGGTGTCAGACCGGCGGGCGGATCGAGGTGGCGGACCTTGTCCCAGTGCGGGTAGCCGGACGGAAGGTGCGCGCGCGCATCCACGATCCGGCCGAAGTCGATCTCACGCGAGCTCATGATCTGAGCGATGTCAGGGGGCGGTGCGACGTGCATCCAAGCTCCATCCAATTCGATCCAAGGATTTGGAGTCTATCCAAATCCTTGGACACTTTTGGATAGCGCTTGGAATCAGCTCCGGCGGCGCCGCACGATCAGCGCGCCCGCCCACGCGAGCGTCGCGAGCAGGGCCAACAGGGCCAGCGCCACGCCGAGCCGCAACCCCGGGACGCGATAGCTCCAGACGACCTCGTGCTCGCCGGCGGGGACGACGACGCCGCGCAGCACGACGTCGGCTTGCAGCGCTTGCGCCGGCTTCCCGTCCACGCGCACGCTCCAGCCGGGCGCCCATGCGTCGTCGAGCAGGACGACGCCGGGATGGTCGAGCCTTGCGCGCAGCGTAACGCGCGCGTTCTGGTCGCCGACCACCTGCGCGTGGCCGCGGCCGGCTTGCCCTGCGTCGAAGGCGGCCGGCAGCTCGTCGCGCCGCACGACGACGTCGCGCTGCGGGTCGAACGCCGCTTCGGTGGCCGCTTCGATCTCCTCCTGCAGGCTCCCGGCGACGTGCACCTGCCCGGCGACGAGCGCCCGCCCCGCGGCATGGGGGTTCTCGAAGATCGTCGCGTCCGATCCGCGATAGGCGGGCTGCAGGCCCAGTCCGCCCGCTTCGGTCCCGGGGTCGGCGAGCACGTACCGCGCCCCGAGCAGCGACAGCACGCGCAGGCTCTCGGGCGACAGCGCCCCGAACACGTACTCCGAGTGGGCCGACTGGTTCGGGTTGATCGTCCGCCACAGCGCGTCGAAGCGCAGGCTCGGCTGCGGCGCGTCGTACCCGCGCACGTCGCGCAGGCCGTACGTCGACGACCAGTCGCTCGCGAGCGCGAGGTTGACGCCCGCCATGCGCCCCTCGGCACGGTGCTGCTGGAGGAACGCGACCGCCGCGGTGCGCGGCGGGAGCATGCTGCTCGCAGGCCCCATCGACAGGAAGCCCTGGGCCGCGTGCAGCAGCTCGAGCGCGACCAGCAGGCCGACGGCGGCGCCGAGCAGCGCGCGACGCTGCGGGCGCCAGGTCGCGAGCACCAGCACGAGCGCGAAGGCGACCGCGGGCACCAGCAGCCAGCCGACGCTCGCGAGCGGCTGGACGCCTTCTTCGACGACCTGGTCCGAGCGGTGGAGGAAGTACTGGAGCGCCTGCCCGAGCGCGCCGTCCGCGATCGTCGGGATCGTCGCCACGGCGAGCGCAGCCGCGGCGAGCGCGGCCGCGAGCGCGCCCCACGCGCGGCGCCGGCCGGGGGCGCCGTTCAGCACGGCCTGCAGCCCGAACGCCGACAGCACCGCGATCGCGAACAGGAACCACAGCAGTATGCGCTGGTCCTGCACGACGTCGAACAGCGGCGCGTTGACGACCGCGTCGCGGATCACGGGCGCTCTGAGCCCGATCGCGAGCCCGAGCGCGCCGAGCACCGCGAGCGGCCCCTTGACCCGCCAGCCGCCGCGCGAGACGAGCGCGACCGCGGCGAGCATCAGCGGGATCGTCCCCGCGAACAGCGCGCGCTCGCTGTAGCTGCCGTTCCCGGGCGCGAACGTCTCGCTCGCGCGGCCCCACCACTCGGGGAAGAGGGCGGCGCGCAGAGCCGCGAACGACAGGTGGGATCCGAGGAAATCCGTGCTGGCGCTGCCGTTGCGCCGCGCGGCGGCTCCCGCCGTGTCGAGCGCCGCCTGCTGCGCGGGCAGCAGCGTCGGCGCGGCCAGCAGCGTGCCGAGCAGCAGCGCGGCGCCGACGAGCCCCAGCCGGCGGACGCGCGCGCTGCGCTCGAGGTCCTTGGCGAAGGTCGCGCGCATGAGCGCGTACAGCACGACCGCCGTGCAGACGTGCAGCTGCGTGCCGGGATGCCCGCCGGTCATCACGAGCGCGACGACGGCGACGAGCGCGAGGCCGTCGAGCGCACGGCCGCGGCGGACGATCCGCTCCACGAGCCAGATCGCCCACGGCAGCATGACGGCGACCGTCACCTGGACGCCGTGGCTCAGCCACACGACGTTGAACGTGCAGAAGGCGAAGCTGAGCCCCGCGACGACCGCGGGCCAGAAGGCGAGCCGCAGCTCGCGGACGAGCAGGTAGGTGCCGAAGGCGCCTACCCACAGCTTGAGCGCGGCGACGAGCCCGAGCGCGTACGGCAGCGGCAGGATCCACAGCGGGACGCTGAACGGGCTCAGCCAGGCGACCTCGGGGTTCGCGAGGAACGGCGTCCCGCCGAACGCGTACGGGTTCCAGGCGGGGAAGATCCCGGCGTGGAGGTAGTGCCGGGCGAGCAGGTCCCACGGGTAGTAGGAGAGCGGGACGTCGAGCAGCGCCACGTTGTAGTTGCCGGCGGCGCCGGCAGGGGCGCTGCTGGCCCAGGGCGCGAAGCGATACAGGTCGGCCGCGGGCAGGAACGGGTGCCCGGCGACGAGCACCGGCCACAGGAAGGCGAGCACGACGAGCGCGAAGATCGCCGCCGCCGACCAGTGCTCGTGCCGCGTCGCGAGCGCGAGGATTCGGGCTCGGGCTCGGGTGCGGGTCCGGGAAGCAGCCGGCTGGCCGTGCCGCCGCGAGCTGGAGGCAACCGCCGCGCGCTCCCCCAAACGGGCGCGGTCAGCCATCCCCCATAGATACCAGAATTCGGTCTATAGACCTACTGCGTGGTGACCGCCACCGGCTCGCGGACCGGCGTCAGCGCCGCCGCCGGCGCCCGCTCGATCGCGCCGGTGCGTCGGTGAGGCACTCGCGCCGGATGTCGGAAGTCCGTTTTGTTCGGTTCGGTTGAGATGGCGCTCAGCGAACAAGACTGCACGCGCGGTTCGAGCAGATCGACCGGAATCGTCGGTCCCGGCCGCGCACGGAGAGCGACGCGGAGCCGCCGTCCGACGCCACGGCTACGAACGCTCCTAGCGACCGTCAGATCGAGCTGCTGCCGCGACGGCCGTAGATCGTGAGCCGAACGCCTCCGCGATCAGCTCGTAGGAGCGGCGGCGGGCGGTGTGGTCGTGGGTGATCGTGACGACGATCGCCTCGTCGGCGCCGTACTCGCGTGCGACCTGCTCGATGCCGGCGCGCACCGTCTCGGGCGAGCCGACGATGGTGCGGCGGCCGCCGCTGCCCGGCGGCGATGCGTCGAGCCCGATCCCCTCGCGCTCGAGGAACGCGAGCGCCGTCTCGACCGACGGCACGGGCAGGAGCCGGCCGCGGCGCAGCAGCGTCATCGCCATCCGCGCGCTCGCGGACAGCCGGCGCGCCTCCTCGTCGGTGTCGGCGCAGATCGCCCACACGGCGACGGCCACCTGCGGGTTCTCCAGCCGCGCGGAGGCCTGGAAGCGCTGGCGGTAGTCCTGCGCGATCGGCGCGCCCTGCGCGTTGATGAAGTCCGCGAAGGCGTACGGCAGCCCCACCTCGGCCGCCCACAGGCCACTCTGCGGCGAGGAGCCGAGCAGCCACGGCTCGGGCCGCTCCGGCCGCCCGGGCAGCACACGCGCAAGCGAGGCGAACGGGTGCCCCGCGGGCAGCTCGCCGTCGAGGTAGCCGAGCAGCTCGGCGAGCTGCTGCGGGAAGTCGTCGGGCGCGGGCGTGCGGCGGTCGCGCTGGAGCGCGAGCATCGTGCGCTGGTCGGTGCCGGGAGCGCGACCGATCCCGAGGTCGATCCGGCCCGGGGCGAGGCCGGCGAGCATGCTGAAGCTCTCGGCGACCTTCAGCGGGCTGTAGTGCGACAGCATCACGCCGCCGCTGCCGACGCGGATCCGCTGCGTGGCGGCGGCGATCGGGCCGATCAGCACCTCCGGGCTCGGCGACGCGAGCATCGGCCCGCCGTGGTGCTCGGCGACCCAGTAGCGGTGGTAGCCGAGCGCGTCGGTCGCGCGCGCGAGGTCGAGCGTGTTGCGCAGCGCGTCGGCGCCGGTCGCCCCGGCGGAGATCGGCGACTGGTCGAGGACCGAGAGGCGCAGCATTCCTCCATGGTAGTTGCACGCGCAAGCAGATCTGCGCGATGCGTGCGGAATCCGGTCCCATATGGGGTAGTAGGTCACTTTGACCCGGCGGCGCTTGGAGGCTTTAACCGGCAAGTCGTTTCGCTCTCGGCGCAGCGGCAGGGGACTGGCGCCACTCCGCCGAAAGGTGTAATACGGTTCCGTCCGCCAGGCCGCCGACTGCGAGCAGGCCCGCTCGCGAACCCAAAACCGCTCAAGCCGCCGAACTTCTGCGACGATAGGGGTGGTATGACCATCACGCCGCAAGAGTCCTTCGAACGCGCACAGCGCGCAGCCATGCCCGCCGTGGACCTCACGGAGTACGAGGGAGCTTGGGTTGCGCTTCGCGATGGTCACGTCGTCGCCTCCAGCCTGCACCCCGTTGCCCTGCGCAACAATCCTGCTGTCAGCGCCGACGACATGCTGATACCCGTCCCGATGGACGGGCACAGCATCCTTATCGCGTAGTGCCAACGGAACTGCGCGCGCCGTACCTCGACGCGCTGCGAACGGGCAAGCGCCCCTACCTCTCCGTGCGCCTTTTCGGGCCAAGTGGCAATAGCCTCGGAGCCATCGGGATCGTGGACTCGGGCGCAGACGTGACGTGCCTCCCCGTGATGACGTCAGCCCTCTTGGGGCTCGACAAGGAGGATCTCGAGCCTTCGAGAGTCCAGCAGCTCGGCGGTGCGAAGGCTGCCTTTCAGGCCAGAGACCCGATCAGAGCACAGCTTGACGGCGTCCCCGATTTCGAGTTCGAGCTCAGACCAGTGTTCTGCGAGGGCCATCAGGGACTCTGGGGCCGACAGGACTTCTTCCGCGCTTTCGAGGCGATCACGTTCTACGAAGCAGCGCAGGAGTTCGTCATCACGATCCCATAGCGGCCGCTGCCTCCTCCAGCCGGCCCGTGTCAGCGCGCCGGCCGCCTGCGCATCCCCAGCCACAGCCACACCGGGTAGGTCGCGAAGATCGCGGCGGCGAGCTTGTGGGTGCGGGGGCCGGCCTTGCTGGCGTCGAATCTCGTGACGCCGGAGTTGATCATCCAGTCGCGGCCCGACTTGGCGCGGACGGGGCGCCAGATCGGCTTCGTCCACTCCTGGTCGAGATAGAGGCCGACGCTGACGGCGTAGAAGAAGGCCATCGTCCGCGCGCCGACCCGCAGGTCGTTCTTGAGCGTGCGCTCCTCGGGCGGCGTCGTCGCCGCGTACGTGCGGCCGCCGGCGTAGAGCAGGGCGGGGTCGATCAGGAAGGACATCGGTCGGTTCTCCTCGGTCTCGCTTATGTGACGCGCTCGCGCGCCCGCTCGGGATGGTCGGGCTCCGGCACGTCGCGGCCGAGCATCCCGAACGCGAGGCGGGTGGCGAGCGCCATGATCGTGAGCTGCGGGTTGACGCCGAGCGCGCTCGGCACGACCGAGCCGTCGGCGACGTGCACGCCCCGCACGCCGTGCAGCGCGAGGTCGCCGTCGACGACGCCGTGCGACGGGCGCGCGTCCGCACGCGCGGTGCCGAGCGGATGAAACGCCATCGGCTTCAGGTCGCGCGCGCGGGCGCGCGCCGGCGTGACCCCGGCCGGCAGCGGCAGATAGACCTCGCGGGCGCCTGCTGCGCGGAACAGCTCCTCCAGCCGCGCGAGGCCGGTGCGGAAGCGCGCGACGTCCTCCTCGACGAGGTCGTAGCGGATCACCGGCCGCCCGGCGAGCGAGCGCACCGAGCCGCGCGATCTGTCGCTGACCATCAGGCCGAACATCGCGAGGTGGCGATAGTCGGCCATCGCCGCGGCGTGACGGCGACCCGTGAGCGGCAGCGCCATCGCCACATAGGACGGCGGCCCCGCGACGCCCTCGAAGATGATCCCCTCGGCCGCGAACTCGTCGACGTAGAAGCTCTGCGGGACGCCCTTCGCCATGTCGACGACCTCGTCCATCAGCGCGAAGGCGCCCGTCGCGGGGTGCAGCGCAAGGTTGTGGCCGAGCTCGCCGGACGCGCGCCCGAGCCCGCTGCGCGCGAGCAGCAGCGGCGTGTGGATCGTGCCGGCGGCGACGATCACGTCGCGCGCGCGGACCTCGATCCGCCCACCGCCTGCGAGCCGCGCCTCCACCCCGCGCGCCGCGCCGCGCTCGACGAGCACGTGGCGCACGTCGGCGCCCGCGATCACCTGCGCGCCGGCCGTCTCCGCGCGCGGCACGTACGTGATGCCGACGTGCTGCTTGGCCGACGTCGGGCAGCCGAAGGCGCAGACGCCGGAGCCGACACAGCCTCTCGCGTTGCGTCTGAGGAAGCCGTGCGACCAGCCGAGCGCCTCCGCCCCGCGGCGCGCGACGGCGGCGTTGCGGCCGGCCAGCTCCGGCGTCACCTCGGCGATCGAGAGCGCCGCCTCGACGCGCGCGAAGCAGGGGTCGAGCGCGTCGTCGGTGAGCGCCTCGAGGCCGTACTCCCGCCGCCAGCGCTCCAGCACCGGCGCCGGCGTGCGGAAGCACGTCCCCGAGTTGACGAGCGTCGTGCCGCCGAGCCCGCGGCCGAGGGGGAGCAGGATCGGTGGGTTGCCGAGCGTCGCGCCCTGGCCGCCATCACGGTAGAGCTGCGCCATCATCTCGAGCGGGCGGGCGCTGAAGCGGTCGGCGTCGTGGCGCGGGCCCTGCTCCAGCACGACGACCGACGCGCCGCCCTCGGCCAGCTCGGCCGCGGCGACCGCGCCGCCGGCGCCCGCGCCGATCACGCAGACGTCGGCCTCGATCGTGCGCGGCGTGCGGCGGCGGCTCATGGGCGGGCCTCCAGGCGGCGGGGCGCACAGCGCGGGGCGGCAGCGGGCGAGCGCACGGGCGTTCCCAGGGACGAGCCGTCCAGCGCGGCGCGGTGTGGCGGGCTCACGGCCGCCCTTCCTCGCGCCGCAGCGCACGGCCGCGGGCGGCGACGGCGTCCGCGTCCCAGCCGAGCGTCGCGGCGGCGGCCCGCTCCTCGAAGCGCCCCGCGACGAGCAGCCCGTTTGCGAGCTGGTCGGCCGGCGCCAGGCGCTGCAGGGCCCGCATGCCGCGCGGCCGGCGTCCGAGCGCGAGCAGCGCCAGGAGGGTCGCGCGCTGCGGCTGCGGTGCGGCGGCGACGAACGCGTCGAGGCCGCGATGGACCGCAGCGCTCATGCCCCCGCCCCTCCCGTCATCGCACGCTCCTGCGCGAGCGCCAGCTCGGCGACGGCCGCGGCGGCCGCGGCGCCATCGCCCGCGTCGATCGCGTCCGCGGCACGGAGGTAGGTGGGCGACCACTCGTCGCGGTGGGCGACGATCCCGCCGAAGGCGCCGATGCGCGGCAGGTACAGCTCGCGCACCGAGTTCATGATCAACTGGAAGACGATGTTGCCGGCGGCATCGACGACGGCCGCCATGAAGTGCCAGTCGGCCAGCAGCGCGCCGTGGTCGTCGCCGGCGGTCGCGATCGCGCGCGCCAGCTCGGCGATCGTCGCGGCCTGCTCCTCGCTGCGCCGCTGGGCCGCAAGCCGCGCCGCCTCGCTCAGCAGCAGCCGCCGCGACTCGAACAACGAGCGCACGACGTCGGCGTCGACGCTCGTCAGCAGCGCGAGCGCGTCGAGCCCGCCGGACTGTCGCCAGTCGCGCACGCGCATCGCGTCGCCGTGGCGCACCTCGACGAGCCGCAGCTGCTCCAGCCGCTTGACCGCCTCGCGCACGGTCGCGATGTTCACCTGCAGGTCGGCCGCGAGCGCCCGCTGCGTCGGCAGCCGCTCGCCGGGCGCGTACCGCCCGGCGAGGATCGCCTCGCACAGCCGCCCGAACACCTGGTCCGGGACCGACGCGCGCGACAGCGGTGCCGAGGGCTCAGCCATCGGGCCAGTGTATCGGTGTTCCGAACAATATCTCAAATCACATATATATATGTGATTATTCGAATATTCGTATATACGTCTGCTAGGCTGTCCGCATGCTCCACGCAACCCCACAACCCGACGCGAAGCTGGCGAAGCGCCTGGCCGAGCTGGACGACCTGCACCGCCAGCTCGAGCGCGAAGTCGCAAGCCCCGCGGCCTGGATGGGCACGCTCCGGCGCCTCGCCCAGACGCTTGCCGTCGAGAGCTCGACCTCCATCGAGGGCTTCCATGTCCCCCACGACGAGGCGCTCGGACTGGTGAGCGGCCGCCTGTCGGCCGATCCCGCCGACGAGAACCGGATGGCAGTCGCGTGCTACGCGCGGGCGATGGACCACGTCGGGGCGATGGCCGACGACCCCTCGTTCCGCTGGCTCGACCGCGTCATCCTCGACCTGCACTTCGACGCCTGCCGCTTCCAGCGTGACAAGAGCCCGGGCCGCTGGCGCACCGGTCCCATCGGCGTGACCGGAGGCGACGGGTCGCTCGTATACGAGGGACCCGATGCCTCAGCCGTGCCCGCGCTGATGCACGAGGTCGTCGACTGGCTCGAGACGGGCGATCGATCCTCGCATGTGGCAGTTCGCGCGGCGATGGCGCACCTGCACGTCGTCTCGGTCCACCCCTTCCGCGACGGGAACGGGCGCGTGTCACGCATCGTCCAATCGCTCGTGCTCGCGCGCGACGGCATCGTCTCGTCGGAGTTCGCCTCGATCGAGGAGTACCTCAGCACGCACACCGCGGAGTACTACGCCGCCCTGCGACGCGTCCAAGGAGCGGGCAGATACGACCCGAGCAGAGATGCGCGCAGCTGGGTCGCGTTCTGCATCGACGCGCATCTCGACCAGGCGCGACGGCGCCTCGCGCAGATCAAGCAGGCGGGGCAACGGTGGGGTCGCCTCGAACAGCTCGTCCAGGAGCGTGGCTGGCCGGATCGCCTCGTGATCGCGCTGGAGCAGGCGTTGATCGGAGGCACTGATCGCGCGCGCTACGCCGACGAGGCGGACATCGCGCTCGTCACGGCCAGCGGAGACCTACGGCGCCTCTTCGACGCCGGCCTGCTCTCCCAGCTCGGAGGCGGACGCACCGCGCGCTACGAGCCGAGCGACGCGCTGCGCGCCGCGGTCGCGGGCGGCTGAGCGCCCGCGACCGCGTGCAGCGGCGCTACTCCGTCTCGGTCGCTGCCGTGACCGGCGCGCGCCGCCGGCGCGCGTGCGAGGGCGCGACGCGCAGGAGGCGCGCCAACCAGTCCGGCAGCCACCAGTTGGCGTTGGCGAACAGCGAGACGATCGCGGGGACGAGCAGCGCGCGGATGACGGTCGCGTCGAGCAGGATGCCGGCGGCGAGGCCGGTCGCGAGCACCTTGATCTGCGTGCCGGGGCTCGAGGCGAGCGACAGGAACGCGAGGAACAGGATCAGCGCGGCGCTCGTGACGAGCCGGCCGGTGCGGCCGATGCCGGTGACGACCGCCGCGTTCGTGTCGCCCGTGTTGTCGTACTCCTCGCGCATGCGCGAGAGGATGAAGACCTCGTAGTCCATCGACAGGCCGAACAGGAACGCGAACACCATCAGCGGGATCCACGAGTCGATCGCGCCGGTCGCGGGGATCCCCCAGATCGCGTTCGAGAGCCAGCCCTCCTGCCACACGAGCACCAGGACGCCCCACGCGGCGGCGACGCTGAGGATGTTCAGGACCACCGCCTTCGCCGGCAGCAGCACCGAGCGGAAGGCGCGCGCGAGCAGCAGGAAGGTGACGATCCCGACCAACGCGAGCATCAGCGGGAAGTTCCCGTAGACGGCGTCGATGAAGTCCTTGTTCTGCGACGGCTCGCCGCCGACGCGGACCTGGTCGCCCTGCTGGTGCGCGACCGAGCGCACCTGGGAGACCAGGTCGCGGCTCGCCTGCGTCGAGCCGTCCGGGGTCGGGAAGGCGAGCACGATCGCGCTGCCGTTCTGGCGCCAGGCCGGAGCGGCCGGTGCGGCCGCGCCGTGGATCCCGGCGACCCCCGCGAGCGCTCTCGCGACGCCCTCGGGCGAGGCGCCTCTCACGAGCACCTCGTTCGGCAGCAGCGCACCGCCGCCGATGCCCGACTGCTGCAGCGCCACGAGCCCGTCCTTCGCGTCGCCCTTCTGCGCGACCGTGTTGAGGTCGGCGATGCCGGGGTGCAGCGTCGTCGCCGCGACGATCAGCGCGCCGAGGATCAGCAGCGCCGTGCCGGCGGCGATCACGCGGTGCTTGACGACGCCTCTCGCCCAGCCGGTCCAGAAGCGCGAGGCCTGGTCGTCGGTGCGGATGTGCGGCCAGTCGAGGCGCCGACCGGCGGAGTGCAGCACGACCGGCAGCAGCGTCAGCGCGACGGCGACGCTCATGATCGGGATCAGCATGCCGCCGTAGCCGACCGAGCGCAGGAACGGCAGCGGCAGCGCGATCAGCGCGAACAGGCCGATCGCGACCGTCGTGCCGGAGAAGACGACGGCGCGGCCGGCCGTCTGCATCGCGCGCACGATCGCCTCGTCGCCCTGGAGGCCGTGCGCGCGCTCCTCGCGCCAGCGCATCGAGATCAGCAGCGAGAAGTCGATCGCGACGCCGAGCCCGATCAGCGCGATCAGGAACTGCACGATCGGCGAGACGCCGGTGACCTGCGTGAGGCCGTAGACGGCCAGGAAGGAGGTCATGATCGCCGGGATCGCCATCAGGAGCGGGATGAACGCGAGCAGCGAGCCGAACACGAAGCCGAGCACGACGAGTGCCCCGAGGCCGCCGAGCAGCGCCTCGAGCAGGACGCCCGGCCCGTTCGAGTTCCCGCTCTGCGCGTTGAGCGCGTCATAGCCGGTGAGGTGCACGGGCGCGCCCCCGACGGTCAGGCCGGCGAGCGCCGCGCGAGCGCTTCTCGCCGCTCTCGGGTTGTCCCCGAACGGCTGGTTCGGGTCGGGCGGCGCGTACGCGACCGCGAACGCGGTGCGGCCGTCTCTGGAGACGAACGCGGCGTCGCCCGTCGAGCCGTAGCCGGTGACGCGCGCGCCCGGGATCGCCGCCGCGACCTTGTCCTCCACGGAGCGCAGCTCCGCGCGCACCGCGGCCGTCTCGACCGTTCTGCCCGCGGGCAGCTGCACGACCGGAACGAGCGGCGTGGCGTTGCCGCCGGTGCCTCTGTACAGCCGCTGGATCTGGACGTTCGTCTCCCACCCCTCGCGGCCGGGGACGGAGAACTTCTGGTTCATGGCTCTCGTGGCCTTGCCGGCGGTGCCGATGCCGACGAGCGTGAGCAGGATCCAGAAGGCGACGACGAGCTTGCGGTGGGCGAGAACCCAGCGAGTGAGAGCGGTCATGCGGTCGTTTGTACCACAAATGAATCGCAGCGCGTAGGATTGGTGTTACCCATGACCATGATCGACGGCGATCGTCCACCGACTGCGCTCGTGCAGTACTCCGGCTTCCTGCTCAACTGGGTCGCCGCGCGCTCGCGGGCGCGCTTCGCCGAGGCGCTCGCCGGCGAGGGCCTGCACCTGCGGGAGTTCGCGGCGCTGAACATCGTCGCCGCCCGCCCCGGGCTGACGCAGCAGGATCTCGCCGCCGCCGCCGAGATCGACGCGAGCACGCTCGTCGCCACGCTCGACGGGCTCGAGCAGCGCGGGCTCGCCGAGCGGCGCATCCTGCCCGAGGACCGCCGCAAGCGCGCGATCCACCTCACGCCCGCCGGCGAGGCGGCGCTCGCGCGCGGCCGCGCGCTCGCCGGCGAGCTGGGCGACGAGCTGTTCGGCGCGCTCAGCGCCGACGAGCGCAGACGCTTCGACGTGCTGCTGCGCAAGCTCGCCGGCGTGCCGTGAGCGTCATGCGCAGGCGATCGTGACCTGCTTGCGCACGACGACTCTGCCCGCGATCAGGATCTTCACGGTCCAGACGCCGTCGATCGACGGCGGTCCGTACGGGCCGCCGGCGAACGTGTAGCCGTAGGGCACCTGGACCTTCTGGGCCTTCTTGTGCGTCCACCTGAAGCCGCCGCTGCCGGGCTTCATCGCGTCGGCGTCGGACGTCTCGGTCCCGGTGCCGAGGTCGGAGGGCCCGCCCCAGAAGGCGATGCCCATCTTCGTCCCCTTCGGGATGCCGAAGCCCTGCCACACGACGTTCACCTCGCGCTGGCCGTTGTAGCCGTCGTAGCACGCGGTGAGCGTTCTGCCGGGTCTTGCCTGGATCTGCGGGATGCCGACGCGCACGAAGGTGCTGAAGCCGACGACCTTGACCTGCGGTCTGCGGGGGACGCTGACGCGCTTGGCGCTTGCGGCAGCCGGAGCGAGCAGCGTGGCGGCGGCCGCGAGGCCCAGCGCCAAACGGGGAAGACGTGTCATCGGCGCAGCATACGAGCACGGGCAGGCACTCGCCGGCGGTCATGCGGCGAATGCCGTAGCGCGCCTGCCGCTACTGCCGCCCGTGGCCGCCGGCGTGCGGGTGGCGCAGGCGGCGCTCGAGCTCGGCGAGCTCGCGGCCGAAGTCCTCGATCGCGGCGCGCAGGGGGCGCGGGGGGCCGCCGACGCCGTCGCGCGCGGCGGCGCGCTCGCGCAGCGCGTGGACGACCTGGCGCACGCGCGTGGCGCGCTGCTCGAGCCGATCGCGCTCGAGCTGGTGGGCGAGGGAGCGGGCGGGAGCGTTGGGGATGCGTTGCATGGCTCCCATCCTCCCCACGATCGCGGGTTTCATGCCTCCGTAGGTCACCGCAGATTCGCGCTCCGCTCTACCGAGACCCGCAGCCGACACCGCTCACCCTGGCGCGACGCCGGCCGCGCACTCGGCGACGCGCCTCGGGACATGCCTGCCGTCGAACGCGCCCCGCATCGACTTCGCGCGCCGCCACGCCGCGAAGATCCCCAGCGCAGGCGAGAGCAGCGGCCGCAGCTCCTCGGCCATCGGCGCGGTCAGGCGGCGCGCCCGCTCGCTGTCCGCCCCCGGCGCGGAGAGGTAGTAGGCGACCGCCCCGGCCACCGTCATCAGGTGGTGCGCAGCGCGCGGCAGCTCGCCCGCGGCCGCGACCGCATGGCGCGCCAGCACGCCGAGCCGCTCGGCCGCCTCCGCGTCGTCGCGGTAGTAGCGGAGGTAGGCGTGCCCGCCCGTCGCCGCGTCGACCTCGGTGTCGATCAGGCTGTCGAGCAGCGTCGTGAGCGCGCAGGTGGTGAGGTACGCGTCGGCGATCCGCTCCGCCTCCGCGACGGTCGTCGCCGGATCGGCCGCGAGGCCGATCAGCGCGTGCACCGCGAGCACCGACGCGGCCGCCCCGGAGGCGACCTCCCACCAGCGCAGCGCAGCGGCCTCCGGCTGCCCGCTCGCCCAGCTGCGCAGCTGGCCGCTGCCGAGCCGCGCGACGGCGTGCGTGCGCGTCTGCGCCTCGCCGCAGCGGATCGCGACGGCGCACGCGACGGGGGCGGCCAGCGGTGCCGCGGGCAGCGACCAGAGCGCGCCGCGGCAGGTGGTCGCGAGCGCGGCCAGATAGCCGCCGTCGTCGCGCTGCGGATGGTCGCGATAGTGGTCGGACAGCGCACCGGCCGGCGAGAGCGCGTCGGCGAAGCCGCGGTACAGCTGGCGCCCGTTGGCGAGTGGATCCACGACCGGCTCCTCGGTGAGCCCGTCGAGGTAGTCGTACATCACCTCGAGCGCGACGATCGCCTCGATCGCAGCGTGGCGCCGCACGGGCGTGACGAGCGTCGCGAGCGTCGCGGCGACCTCGGTGTTGAAGCGCTCCCCTTCGAGCTTCGCGAGCGCCTGCGCACGCAGCGCGCGGTCGGGGATCGCCTGCGCTCGCCGATCCCAGTGGCGCAGCTCACGTCGCACGTGGGGAAGGACCGTCGGCCAGAAGCGGACGTTCGCGAGCACGAGCGCTGCGGTGGCCGCTGCGGACGTCCCGCAGCCCCTTGCCTGCCGAGCCATGGGATCATCGTGCGCGGCTCTATTTTATAGAGTGATTTTACTCTGTTTAACTAATCCACAATTACTCGCCGATGGCGTCCGTCAATGGTCCTGAAGGCCGAGCTGCGGGGGAACGCGCGCGGCGAACCATCCGGGGATCGCGACCACCGCAAGCGCGGCGACGAGCACGAGCCCGACGATCTCGACCGTCGACCACCCGGCCACCGTCGAGGACACCGGGAAGCCCGTCACCGTGCGCAGGTAGCGATCGATCACGAGCTGGCCGTAGATGCCGACGAGCGCTCCCGTCAGGCATCCCGCGCCGAGCACGACGCCGGTCTCCAGCAGCAGCACGCGCCACAGCTGCCGGGGGCTGAAGCTCTGGATCCGCAACGCGGCGAGCGACGCGCGCCGCTGCCAGATCGCGGCGCCCATGGCAGCCGCCATCGCGAGCACCGCGGCGACGAGCAGCAGCGCCGAGATCTGCCCGAGGCGCGCGAGCCCCTGGCGTGCCGACGCGTCGATCCCGGCGGCGCGCTCGTCCGCCGTCTGCACCCGCAGGCCGGCGGCCCCACGGTCGGCGCCGACGGCGTGCGCCACCCCGCGCCGCACCGCCGCCCGGTCGGCGCCCGGGGCGACGTCGACCTCCAGCGCCGTCGGCGCGGTCGTCGCCCAGGCGCGGCGGTAGTCCGCTGCGCCCATGATCATCGCGCCGGGGCTCCAGCCCAGGTTCGTCGTCGTGGCCGCGACGCGGAAGCGCGCGTCGCCGGTCGGCGTCGGGACGGTGATCGCGTCCCCCAGTCCGACGTGGCGGTCGCGCGCGATCTGGTCCGACAGCACGATCCAGCCGCCTGCCCGCAGGCGCGCGTTGGCCAGGCCGGCGCGGCCGCGCACGAGCTGGCCGGCCGGCAGCAGCGCACGGTCGCCGGGCGAGCGGGCGATCACCCATACGCGCCGGCCGCCGTAGTCGAGGTAGCCGCCCTCGTAGCCGCGCACGGCCGCCACGCCGGGCACCGCCGCGATGCGGGCGTCGCGACCGCCGACCGCGATGTCGTTCGTCGCCTGGTTGTCGAGCGGGTTCACGACCCAGATGTCGGCGGTCGAGACGTAGTCGTCGGTGTAGCCGGCGATCCCCTGCAACAGGTCGTTGCGCGCCCCGCTGATCGACACGCTGCCGAACACCGCCACCGCGCCGGTGGCCGCCAGCGCGAGCGAGCGCACCGTCGTCGCACGCAGCGCGAGCAGCGCGACCGACAGCATGTTGAGCCGGTCGAAGCGCGCCGTCAGCGCTTCCGCGACCTGCACGACGGCCGCGAACGTGGCCGGGATCGCGAGCACGGTCGCAAGCGCGAGCAGGCCGCAGGCGAGCAGCGCCGCCGACGGCGCAGCCAGCAGCACCGCGGTCGCCAGCGCGACCAGCATCCCCGCCGCCGCGAACAGCCGTCGCCGCGTGCTCGCCTCCAGCGCGTTGCCGGGCGCGCCGCCCGCGTGGAAGACGGCGTCGACCGCACGGCCGCGACGCAGGTCGAGCAGCGGCGGCGCGGCCGCCAGGCAGCAGGCGAGGACGCCGCCGCCGAGCGCGAGCGCGATCGGCAGCGCGCCGACGACGGTGGTCGTCCCAAGCGTGAACGCCGGCGAGAGGTAGTCGGGCGAGCCCTTGAAGACGCCGTGCGAGAGCAGGCCGCCGACCGCCAGCCCGGCCAGCGATGCGACGGTGCCGAGCACGAGCGCCTGGAACAGCAGCAGGCCGACGAGCTGGCGCGGCTTGAAGCCCTGGATGCGCAGCTCGGCGAGCATCCGCCGACGCTCGGGCGCGGTCAGCAGCATCGCGTTGAACGCGAGCAGGAAGCCGAGCAGCGCGCTGATCGCGGCGAAGAAGCTCGTCGCCTGGTCGCTCGGGCCGAGCGCCTGGTCCAGCAGCGCGGCGTCCGCGGTCGCGGGCGCGAGCTCGAGGTGGTGACGCTGCGCGAGCGCGGCGAGGCCGGCGCGCGCGGCCGTCTCCTGTCCGGGCGCGAGCGCGACGAGCACGCGCGTGAGGCGGCCGCGCATCCCGGCGAGCTCCTGCAGGTTGCGCAGCGGCAGCATCCCGACGTGCGCGTCCGAGACGGGACCGATCGTCTCGCGCCCGAGCACCGCCGCGACGGGCAGCGTGTGCGCGGCCCCGCGCAGCTCCACCCGCACGGGCGGCAGCGGCCGCACGATCGCCTGGCCAGCGAGGTCGGGCATGCCGAGCGCCTGCGCGGTCGCGCGCGGCAGCAGCACGCCGTGCACGAGCCGCAGGTCGCCGGCGACGAAGGTCCCCGCAAGCCGCCCCGACAGCGCGGCGAGGCGCGGATCGAGGCTCGCGAGCTCGACCGCGACGTCGCGCCCGCTCGGGCCGGCGAGCACGGCGCGCTGCTCCAGCAGCGGCGCCGCCAGCTGCACGCCCGGCACGCGAGAGGCCGCGGCGAGCAGCCGCGCGTCGAAGCCGCGCGCGTCGCGCGCCTCGAGCTGGACGTCGGCGCGGCCGACGACGGCGCGCACGACCTCGTTCGCCGAGCCGGCGATCGAGCCGTTCGCGACGAGCACCGCGAACGCGAGCGCGACGCCGATCGCGATGCCGAGCCCGGCGAGCAGCTCCTGGATCGGATGCGTGCGCAGGCGCCGGCCGTAGAAGTAGAGGAGCGTCTCGAAGCGCAGCGCCCTCACGCCCCCCGTGCGAGCGCCATCGGACCGCCGTGGACCTCGTGCTCCGGCGCGTACGGCATCAGCCGCCCGTCGCGCAGCGTCAGCACGCGGTCGGCGACCTCGGCCGCCCGCGGGTCATGCGTCACGAGCATGACCGCCGCGCCCCGTTCGCGGCTGACCCGCATCAGCAGCGCGAGGATCTCGCCGCCACGCAGCGTGTCGAGGTTGCCCGTCGGCTCGTCGGCGAGCACGAGTCGCGGCTCGTTCGCGAGCGCGCGCGCGATCGCCACGCGCTGGCGCTCCCCGCCCGACAGGCGCGCGGGCATGCGCTGCAGGCAATGGCCGAGCCCGACGCGCTCGAGCCACGGCGTCGCCTCGCGCCGCGCGGCGCCGAGCGGCACGCGATCGGCGAGCAGCTTCACGGCCGCGTTGTCGAGCGCCGGCACGCCCGGCAGCAGATCGAACGACTGCGAGATGAAGCCGACGTCGCGGCGCTGGTACTCGGCCGCCTGCTCGTCGGACAGCGCACCGACGTCGCGGCCGTCGAAGCGGACCGCCCCCGCGTCGAGCCGGGCGAGGCCGGCGGCCAGCAGCAGCAGCGTCGTCTTGCCGGAGCCGCTGGGCCCGTAGAGGGCGACGACCTCGCCCGGCGCGACCGCGAGCGTCACGCCGTCGACCGCGCGCACGACCTCCCCGGCGCCGCGGTAGTGCTTGACGACGTCGCGCAGCTCGAGGCCGTTCACGCCACCGGCTCCACGTGGCGAGGCCGCAGCGGCAGCACGGGAGCCTGCTCCGGAACGGCCTGCCCGCGCAGGCGGCCGCCGTCGAGCGCGAGCACGCGATCGGCGCCCGCGACCGGCTCGCCGACCGTCATCAGCACGGCCACGCCGTCGTCCACGAGCGACCGCAGCAGCGTCAGGATCCCGTCGCGCTCGAGCACGTCGACGCCGTTCGTCGGCTCGTCGAGCAGCAGCAGCTGCGGTCCGCCGACGAGCGCGCGCGCGATGCCGGCGCGCACGAGCTCGTCGGCGTGCAGCTCACGCGGATCGAGGTTCGCGCACGTCGTCGCGCCGGCGCGCGCGAGCGCCGCCTCGGCGCCGGCGCGGGCGCGGGCGCGCCCGGCGCCGCGCGCGAGCAGCGCAACCGCGACGTGGTCGACGACGGTGCCGCCCTGCGTGGGGTCGAAGCTCGGATTGCAGTAGCCGATCCCGACGCCCAGCGCGGAGCCTGCGGTGGGCGCCAGGTCGTGCCCGTCGAAGCGCGCCTCGCCCGCGTCGAGCGGCACCATCCCCGCGGCGACGCGCAGCAGCGTCGTGCGACCGGAGCGGCGCAGGCCGTAGACCGCCACCCACTCGCCGCGATCGAGCTCGAGCGAGACGTCGCAGAGGGCGGTCGTCTCCCGCTGCCCGCTCCTGAAGCGCTTCGTCGCGTGGGCGAGCTCGAGCAGGCTGCTCATGACGGCTCCGCCGCGTCAGGTGGGCGGGAGGCCAGGCCCGCCGCCTCCAGCTGACGCCGCGCGAACAGGATCCACTTCAGCCGCGCCTCCAACACGAGCCGGCGCTCCTCGGCGAGCAGGCGCTCGCACACCGCGGTCGCGTCGGCGCCGGTGCTTGCCGGATCGGTCGTGGTGCGCAGCTCCGTCATGTCGTCGAGGCAGGCCTGCTCGTAGCGGTCGACGATCTCGAGCAGCGCCGACGCGTCGTCCGCACCGATCGCGAGCAGCCGCTGGCGCAGCTCGAAGCGCACCGGATCGGCGCGCAGCTCCTCGGCGAGCCACTCGCGGTGGGCGCGCGTGCCGCGCGCCGTCGCGCGGTAGCGCGGCCGCGGCTGACGTCTGGTGCCGTCGGCCGAGCCCGGCAGCACCTCCACGAGCCCGTCGTCGAGCAGCCCGTTGACGGCCTGGTAGATGCGCGAGGGACCGACGTCGAGCAGGCCGCCGAAGCGCCGTTCGAAGCGCTGCCAGACCTCGTAGCCGTAGCTCGGCTTCTCGATCACGAGCGCCAGGACCGCCGCGCCCACCGGGGCGCGTCCGCGCTGTCTCCGCTTCGCCGGCCTGGCCACGATCCCAACCCCCGATTGCCATTAAGTTAGATCGCCGAAAACCTACCCTCCGGTGGGGTGGCGCGCAAGCAGCAACCGACCGACGGGTCGGTGCGGACACCCCGTGACCCCGCTTGAGCGGGGACGCGCCATCGTCGTTCATCCGTCCTCAAGCGTGCAGGTATCAGGCTCCCGGACGCAGCTGCCGATGCATGGCGCGAATGCGTTCACATCACGTCCCCGCGCGCGCGGCCCAGGTCGCAGGGCCGCTCGCGTTCGCCGTCGGCTACTTCGCGCTCTCGCGGCTGGGCCTGGCGTTCCTGTCAGACGGCCACGTCGCGCTGCTGTGGCCGGCGAGCGGGCTCGCGCTCGGCGTGCTCGTCGCCGTCCCGCGCCGCGCGTGGCCGCGCTACCTGATCGCGGTGCTCGTCGCGAACCTCGCGGCGCAGGCGTGGGCGCGCGGCCTCGACGCGCCCGCGGTCGGCCTCGCCGCGGTCAACGCGCTCGAGCCGCTGCTCGCCGCATGGACGCTCCAGGCGATCGCGTCGTCGCGCACGCGCCCGACGTTCGAGTCGACGCGCGAGGTCGCCGGGCTGGTCGCCGCCGCGACGCTCGCCAACGCCGTGACGGCAGTGCTCGGCGCGGCGGTCATCGCCGCCGCCTTCGGCGCGCCGTTCGGCCGCGCGTGGGGGCAGTGGTGGCTCGCCGACGGGCTCGGCATGCTGACCGTCGCCCCGGCGGCGATGATGCTGCACTGGGAGCGACCCGTGCGCGCGGACCTGCGCTCCAGCGCGTTCGTCGCCGCCACGTGGGTGCTCGCCGCCGTGATCTGCTGGCAGCCGGTCCCCGGCCTGCCCGAGCTGCTGCACCGCTCGCACGCGATGCTCCCGCTGCTGCTGTGGGTCGCCGTGCGCTACGGCGCCCGCTCCGTCGCGCTCGCGCTCGCCGGCGTGTCCGCGATCGCCACGATCGCGACCGCCGGCGGCTCGGGCCCGTTCGCGGCCGGCGCAGACGCGGGCGCATCCGCCGACGCGCTGCAGGGCTTCATCGCCGTCGCGATCCTCTCGACGCTGTTCGTCGCGAGCGTCGTCGCCGAGCGCCGTCGCGCGGAGGGCGAGCTGCGCACGATCTTCGAGTCCGCCCCCGCCGGCAAGGCGGTCGTCGGCGCCGACGGCGCGATCGCCAACGCGAACCGCGCGCTCGCGCAGCTCGCCGGCCGCACGCGCGAGCGCCTGTGCACGATGGCGGCCGCATCGCTCGTGCGCGCGGAGGATCGTGCGCCGCTCGCCGCGGCGATCGCCGACGTCTGCGCGGATCGCGCTGTGACGGTCGAGCTGGAGGCGGGCCTCGTGGGCGTCGGCGGCGTCGACACGACCGTCTCGATCCATGTCGTCCCGCTCGACGGCGAGCAGAGCACGCGCGCCCTGCTGCACGTGCTCGACGTGAGCGAGCGCAAGCGCTTCGAGGCGGAGCTGCGCGACCTCGCCGACCACGACCCGCTGACCGGCCTGCTGAACCGGCGGCGCTTCGAGGGCGAGGTCGAGCGCCAGCTCGCGCAGGCGCGGCGCTACGAGCGGCCGGGCGCGGTGATGCTGCTCGACGTCGACCGCTTCAAGCAGATCAACGACACCTACGGGCACGGCGTCGGCGACCGCCTGATCGTCGGCGTCGCCGACGCGCTGCGCACGCGCCTGCGCGCGGCCGACACGATCGCGCGCCTCGGCGGCGACGAGTTCGCGGTGCTGCTGCCGGAGATCGACTGCGACGGCGTCGAGGAGGTCGCGCGCGAGCTCGTCGCGGCGGTCGCAGCGCACACGACGTGCGCCGACGGCCGCGTGCTGCCGCGCGTGACGATCAGCGTCGGCGTGGCGACGTTCGGGGCCCGGACCGAGCTCAGCCGCGAGGCGCTCGTCGTCGCCGCCGACGTGGCGATGTACCGCGCGAAGGAGGCCGGCCGCAACGGCTACGCGATCGGCGACGAGCGCGCCGCGGCCGACGTCGCCTGAGCGCGCCGGGCGGCCGGCGCGTTGCTCACCACTCGCCGCACGCGGCGGCCGACGTCGCCCGAGCGCGCCGGGCGGGCGCCGCGCTGCTCACCACTCGCCGCCGTCCGCGGCGATCCGCTCGATGCCGTCGCGCACGCCGGCGAGCACCTGCTCGCGGGCGCGCAGCTTCGTCGCCGCGTGCGCGGCACGGTCGAGGGCTGCGAGCGCGCGGGCGTCCGCGAGCGCCTCCTCGCGCAGTCGCTCGGGCGCGACGAGCCGGTCGAGGAAGCCGGCGGCGCGCGCCTCCTCGGGGTCGAGCAGCGCGCCGGTGACGAGGCAGCGGTCGGCGTAGGGGCGGGTGAGGCGATGCTGGGCGAGCGCGATCCCGAACCACGGCACGGTGAGGCCGATCGCGACCTCGTTGAGGCCGACGCGGAAGTCGCCCGCCGTGCCGATGCGGACGTCGGCGGACAGCAGCAGGAAGCCCGCCATCGCGATCGCGTTGCCGTTGCAGGCGGCGATCACCGGATGCGGGAAGGAGAGGATCCGCTCCGCGAGCCGCGCGCCGCCGGCGACCATCGCGGGCCAGCCGGCCGGCTCGCAGCCCAAGTCGAAGCCGCCGGAGAAGGTCCGCTCGCGGCCGGTCAGCACGACGATCGCGCCGTCCTCCGCGGCTCGATCGAAGGCGGCCGACAGCTCGGCCTGCATGGCGAGCGAGAGCGCGTTCGCCTTGCCGTCGTCCATCGCGATCGTCGCGATCCCGTCATCGAGGTCATACGTGGTGAGTGGGCTCATGCCGGGAATCGTAACACTGTTCCGAAACTTTGTTCCAGCATGCCGTCGCGCGCGCTACGATCGCGCCCCTCATGCCGAAGCCCAAGCAACGAACGCCCGAGCTGGGTGAGCGGGTGCTCGCCGCCGCCCTGCGGATCATCGCCCGCGACGGCGTCGCGGCGCTGACGGCGCGCGCGCTCGCCGAGGAGGCCGGCACGTCGCCCCCGGCCGTCTATGAGCTGTTCGGCGACAAGACGGGCGTCGTGCGGGCGATGTTCTTCTCAGGCTTCGAGCAGCTCGGCGCCGCGCTCGCGCAGCTCGCGGCGGGCGAGGACCCGGTCGAGGATCTCGTCGCGCTCGCGCAGCGCTACCGCGGCTTCATCGTGGCGCACCCCGCGCTCGCCGCGGTGATGTTCTCGCGCCCGTTCGCGAGCTTCGACCCGGCCCCCGAGGAGGCCGCCGCCGGCGCCGCCGTGCGCGAGCAGATCGTGGGCGCCGTGCGCCGCGCGATCGGCGCCGGCCGCCTGCGCGGCGACCCGACCGACGTCGCCCACGCCTGCGTCGCGCTCGTCCACGGCCTCGCCGCCGCAGAGAGCGCGAGACGCCTCGGCAGCTCTCCCGCCGCCGTCGAGCGCCGCTGGGACGTGGCGGTGCGGGCGCTGCTGCGGGGGTTCGCGGCGCCGGCGCCCGCGCCCGCGGGCTGACGCGTCACGGCCTCAGCGCACGACGCGGTACCGCAGGTGCGTGACGTCGGGCGCCTGCACGACGTCGAGCGCCTCCAGCTTCGCGTCGACGCCCGCGAGCCCGTCGAACAGGCGCGTGCCGCTGCCGAGCAGCACCGGGACGACGTTGAGCTGCAGCTCGTCGAGCAGGCCGGCCGCGAGGTATTGCTGCGCGACGTCGGCACCGCCCCCGAGCGAGACGTCCTTGCCGCTGGCGGCGGCGAGCGCCTGCTCCAGCGCCGACTCGATCCCGTCGGTGACGAACGTGAAGGTCGTCCCGCCCTGCAGCGGGAGCGGCTCGCGCGCATGGTGCGTGAGCACGAAGACGGGCGTGTGGAACGGCGGGTCCTCGCCCCACCAGCTGTCCCAGCGCGGCTCGCCCCACGGCCCCGGACCGCCGCCGAACATCTTGCGGCCCATGATCGTCGCGCCGACGTTGTCGAGCGTGTCCTCCACGACCGCGGTGCTCGCGTTGACCTCGCCGCCCTCCTGCCCGTGCGGCTCGCGCCAGGCCGCGAGCTTGAACGCCCACTCGTGCAGCTGCATCCCGCCCTCGCCGAGCGGGTGCTCGACGCTCGGGCGCGGGCCGGCGACGAAGCCGTCGAGCGACGTCGAGACCTGGAACCTCAGCTTCGCCATGCTGCCTCCCGTGGGGTGAGTCGGACGCTCCAATGCTCCCAGCTCCTTCCCGTTATAGTCGGGCGACCGGGGGATCGGCTCGGGGGAGCCCGTGGATTCGAAACCGACGCAGCGCGCAGCCAAGCGGTCGGCGTCGCTCGCATGAGCGCGACGACCGGTCACGTCGAGCAGCCGGCCGCGCCCGCCGGGGCGGGGGCCGGGCGGGCGCGAGCGCTCACGCCCGCCGAGCTCGCGTGGATCGCGCTGATCCCCTGCACGATCGTCACGCTGGCGGCGATCGTGGTGCTCGGGCCGCCGCTCGCGCACGTGCTCTTCCAGCCGGGATCCGACTCGCTGTGGCCGCCCGGCTGGTGGGAGGCGAGAGGACGGCCCGAACCGGTCAAGCACGCGCGCTACGCGCTGGCGCTGCTCGGGCCGCTGCTGCTGGCAGCCGCCGTCCTGTGGGGCACGCGGCGCAGGCTCGAGCTGCGGCCGCGCACGATCCGGGCGGTCACGCTCACGGCGTATGCGCTGCTGCTGGCGTTCACGCTCGTCGCGGCGCTGGGGCAGCACGACGTCATCCTGGGCGGCAGCCAGCCGATGCCGAAGCTCTCGATCTTCGGCGTCGGGGCACTAGTCGCGGCCGCCGCGCTGCTGGCCGGCGCGCTCGTCGTGCTGCGCCGCGACCGCGTCGCGCAGTGGATCGGGCGCGTCGCAGCCGAGACGCCGCGACGCCATCTCGCGGGCCTCGCGATCGCCGCCTCGTTCACGGCGCTGTGGGTGCTCGAGACGGTGACGACCGACCGGCTGGTCGAGGACCACGGCCAGATGAACTGGACGCTCAACGACGTCTTCGCCGTGCTCGACGGGCGCACGCCGCTCGTCGACTACCACATGCTCTACGGCAAGCTGCTGCCGTACCCCGCCGCGCTCGTGCTCGCGGTGCTCGGCACGACGGGCTTCGTCTACACGCTGCTGCTGACCGTCCTCAACGGGCTCGCGCTGCTGGCCGTCTACGCGATCTTCCGGCGGATCGTCCGCAGCTCGCTGCTCGCGCTCGCGCTGTTCGTGCCGTTCGTCGCCGCCGGCGACATCGGGCACACGATGCACCAGGCCGGCCTGTGGCCGATGCGCTACGGAGGCACCTATCTGCTGGCGTGGCTCACCGTGCGGCATCTGGACCGGGCCAGCCCGCGACGCGCGTGGATCCTGTTCCTCGTCGGCGGCCTGACCGCGATCAACAGCATGGAGTTCGGGCTCGGCGCGCTGCTCGCCACGCTGGCTGCGCTGCTGTGCGCGCGGCCTCCGCGCGGGCGGCGCGACGCGCTGCGGCTCGCCGGCGAATGCGCCGGCGGAGCGCTCGGCGCGGTCGCGGTCGTGTCCGCCTTCACGCTGCTGCGGGCGGGTGCGCTGCCCGATCCCGCGCTGCTGATGGAGTGGCCGAGAATCTTCACCACGCTGGGCTGGTTCGCGCTGCCGGTCCCGGGCGCGGGGCTGCATCTCGCGGTGTACGCGACGTTCGCCGCGGCGATCGCGGTGGCGGCGGTGCGCGTGGCGCGTATGGCGCACGCGGCGCATGCGGCGCGCGCGGGCGACGACGTGCTGCTCACGAGCATGCTGATGTGGAGCGGCGTGTTCGGGCTCGTAGCGGGCAGCTACTACGTCGGGCGTGCGGAAGACGTCAAGCTGCTCGCGCTGTTCTCGGCCTGGGCGTTCGCGCTCGCCCTGCTGACGATCGTGACGGCTCGCGCGCTCGCGGCGCGCGGATGGCGCCGCCCCACGCTCCCGCAGCTGCTCCTGCTGTTCGGCTTCGCGCTCGCGATCTGCTCGGTCGTCCACGTTCCGGCGCCGTGGGGGGAGATCTCACGGCTCACGCAGCAGGGACCGGCGCCGACGTACCGCGCGGCCGCAGAGAACTTCGTCCGCGAACGCACGCAGCGCGGCGAGAAGGTCGCGATCCTGCTCCCCGAGGGCCACCGCATCGCGTACGACCTCGGGCTCGACAACGTCAGCCCCTTCGGCATCCAGAACGCGGTCGTCACGCGCGTCCAGATGGCGACGCTGATCGAAACGATCCGCCGCGAAGGCGTCACCGAGATCTTCGTGCCGTCACCGTCGATAAACCTCGCGGGCGAGGGCAACTCCGCGCCCGCGCAGTTGCAGCTGCTCGCAGCCGACGGCTATCCCGCGACGTCCGCGCAAGAAGGGTTCGTGGAGCTGCGGCGGGGGGCCTAGTGTCGTGAGTGCACCTTCTGGTCTTGCGAGCGGGTGCCAGTGGCGGCGAGGGCCGCGCTCTGACGCGCGGCACGAAGTCATCGCGGCTGCTCGGGATCCCACCGTGCGGATGGCGTCGCGGCGGTCAGGGCTGCGGGCGTCTCGATCGCGAGCGGCCCTCGTCCGATCCGCGGGAGCTTGGACTGGATGCAGTCGAGCAGCTGCCGATAGGACGCGCAGAATGCCTGCACGCCCTCTCCTTCCAGCTCTGCGGTGATGCGCGCCAGGTCGACGCCGGCCGCCGCGGCGGCCGCCAGCGTTCGCTCCGCCGCAAACGCGTGGGCGTCGACCGTTCGCGCGACACGTCCATGATGCGCGAACGCGCGCAGCGTCGCCTCCGGCATCGTGTTCACGACGTCCGGTCCGATCAGCTCCTCGACGTAGACGACATCGCCGTAGGCGGGGTCCTTGGTTGCGGTGCTCGCCCACAGGGGACGCTGCGGTCGCGCCCCGCCGCGGCGCAGCACCTCCCAGCGCTCGCCGGCAAAGGACCGCAGGTAGAGCTGATAGGCGATGCGAGCGTTGGCGATCGCGACACGACCGCGCAGCGGCGAGTCCGATGCGAGCTGCGCGTCGGCTTTGACGTCGATGCGCGAGACGAAGAACGAGGCCACCGAAGCGATCTGCTCGAGCCGCTCGCCGTCACGCGCACGGGCTTCCAAGCCGCGCAGGTAGGCGTCGATCACCTGTTCGTAGCGGGCGACCGAGAACAGCAGCGTGACGTTGACATTGACCCCAGCGCGCGTCAGCTGCTCGATCGCTCCCAGCCCGGCCGGGGTGGCGGGCACCTTGATCATCACGTTCGGCGCGCCGAGGCGCTCCCACAGCTCGAGCGCCTGGGCAATCGTGCCGTCGGTGTCGCGCGCGAGGTCCGGGGTGCACTCGAACGAGACGAACCCGTCACGCCCCGCGCTGCGCTCGTAAACAGGACGCAGCAGCTCCGCCGCGCGGCGCACGTCGTCCAGCGCGAGCGAGAAGAACGCCTCGCGCAGATCCGCCACGGCCGTGTCCGCCAGCTCGTGCAGCTGCGCGTCGTAGCGATCGGATCCAGTGATCGCCTTCGCGAAGATCGTCGGGTTCGACGTCGCTCCCGTCACGGCATCCTCAGCGACGAGCCGGCCGAACGCACCCGTCTCCAGCAGCTCGCGCGAGAGCGTGTCCAACCAGATCGAGACACCGGCAGCCTGCAGCGACTCCAGCCGGCTCATCCGCAGCTCCGCATCAGATCGCACACCACTCGTATGCCCACACCGGTCAAGCTTGAGCTGCGAAGCGCTCGACACGGTGCCCCCGACTCGATCTCCTGCTCGGCGACGCGCGCGACGAGCACGGGGATCGGGCTGGCAGGGCGACCAGACTCTCAAACACCCGGACTCAACAGCGGTCATGCCAAGTCGTCATGATCCGCAGATTATGAAAGGCGTGAGTGCGCGACGCGCCCATCGACGCCGCGGGTGGCAGTGGAGCCCGGTCGTGGTTTTGCTGCTCGGGCCGTTGTTGGCATGGGTCTTGGTCGATCATCGACATGGATGGACCGCGGACGTCTTGGCTGCTGTCTCCGTCGCGGTCGCGATTTCAGCGGCCTTGGCGACGCTGTTGGATCGCCAGCTCAGTCAGCCGCCAGCCGAGAAGGATGGACCTGCAGTACCCGATGGTCTGAGCCAAGAGCGCCTTGAGGAATGGCGTGACCGGCTGCGTTCGGCGGTCATTGATGCTCGTGGCGAGGAGGGTGGTCAGCTTGATCAGATGGTCCGCTACAAACAAGCCCTCGACCTGAACGTTCGTCTGGTCGACGGCGATTCACGCTTGCCCCGTCTGAGCGTCGGCGGACGGC
>DASRXW010000034.1:0-42578 GCA_035654055.1 Conexibacter sp. | reverse complement strand
CCCCCACGCGGCGTTGCTGCGTCACGCTTTCGCGCATTGCGCAAGATTCCCCACTGCTGCCTCCCGTAGGAGTCTGGGCCGTGTCTCAGTCCCAGTGTGGCTGATCGTCCTCTCAGACCAGCTACCCATCGAAGCCTTGGTAGGCCGTTACCCCACCAACAAGCTAATGGGCCGCGGGCCCATCCTGATGCGGAAGCCGAAGCTACCTTTCCTCGCCGGCCTTATAGCCGGAGAGCACATTTGGTATTAGCCCGAGTTTCCTCGGGTTGTCCCAATCATCAGGGCAGGTTACCCACGTGTTACTCACCCGTTCGCGGCTTTGCCCCAGGGCAAGCCCTGGTTCGTCGCTCCACTTGCATGTGTTAAGCACGCCGCCAGCGTTCGTCCTGAGCCAGGATCAAACTCTCCGTGAAGAACTACTAGGTGTACTTCTTACAGAGAGTGTCGCGATGCCCACTGCGAGCGGCCCACGTACACGTAGGGGCTGCTCGGGCATCGGACAGGGTCAATTCTGGCGCGACCGTTCTCCCACCCGCGCTGGCGCGGTGGGCGGCCGCTTTTCGAAACCTGGACGCACACGACCGCCGGACCATTCCGGCCTGTCGGTGCACATGCTGTTGAGTTTTCAAAGACCGCCGTGCCTCTCGGAGGGGACTCCTCCGCCGGACACGCGAGAACGCTGCCGCTCTCGGTGCGGGCGCGAAAGTATAGCGCTTGCGCGCAGGCGTGGGAAGCTCGGCTTCCATCTGCCCCGGACTGCCCGTTCGCAGGGCGCCCTGGCCGTCCGGGGACGACTTCGGAGAAGAATAGCCGCTCACGCGGCAGGATGCGGTGCGGTCGAGCGCAGACATGCCACGGTGGCGCAGTTGCGGGCAATCCGGGCGGTCACGCGGGTGACGCGAGCTCAGGACAGCAGCTGCACGGCGACCTCGCGACGGCGAGGACGGTCGTCGAAGTCGATCAGCACGATCTGCTGCCAGGTCCCGAGCGCGAGTGCGCCGTCGACGACGGGGATGCTCTCGGAGGGCCCGATCAGGGCCGCGCGCAGATGCGCGTGCGCGTTGGTGTCGGCGTTGCGCCGATTGTGCTCGTAGTCGCCCGTACGGGGCGCGAGCCGCTCGAGCAGCGCGGTGAGGTCCGCGATCGCGCCCGGCTCGTGCTCCATCGTCGTCACCGCGACGGTCGATCCGCGTGCGAACACGACCGCCACCCCGTGCGCGACCCCGCTCGTGCGCACCACGCTCTGCACGCCCTCGGTGAGGTCGACGATCTGCCCGTCGCCGGCGGTCTCCAGCCGCAACAGGCCACCGTGGACCGCCATCACCCGGACCCGCGCCCGCCCTCAGCCTCGGATCAGGCGGACGAAGCGCCGCTTGCCGAGCTGCAGCACGTGCCCGTCGAGCTCGTCGAGCGGGCGATCGAGCGGGTCGGTGGGGAGCACGACGCCGTCCAGCTTGACACCGCCCTGCTTGAGCGACCGGCGCGCCTCGGACGTCGAGACGCCGAACGCCCCGGCGAGCAGGGCCGGCAGGTGGACGAGCCCGTCGCCGTTGGCGCTCAGCGCGACGTCGGGCATCTCCTCCGGGGGACGGTGCTCGCGGTGGACGCGATCGAACGCGCGCTCCGCCTCCTCCGCTGCCGCGGCGTCGTGGAAGCGCGCCACGAGCGTGCGTGCCAGGGCGCGCTTCGCGTCGCGCGGCGGTGCGTCACTCGCCAGCGCATCGCCGAGCAGGAGCTCGTACCACATGCTCAGCGCGGTGTCCGGCAGACGGAGCGTCTTGCCGTAGATCTGCTCCGGCGGCTCGGTGACGCCGATGTAGTTCCCATAGGACTTCGACATCTTCCGCTCGCCGTCGATCCCCGGCAGGATCGGCATCGTGAGGATCGCCTGCTCGGGCTGGTCGTACGCTGCCTGGATGTCACGCCCGAGCAGCAGGTTGAACGTCTGGTCGGTCCCGCCGAGCTCCACGTCGGCTCTCACGGCGACTGAGTCGTAGCCCTGCAGCAGCGGGTAGAGCAGCTCGAGGACCGAGATCGGAGCGTGCGCCGCATAGCGCTTGGCGAAGTCGTCGCGCTCGAGGATCCGCGCGACCGTCGTCGTGCGCACGAGGCGGAACAGCTGCTCCATCGCCATCTCGAGCCACTCGCCATTGCGGCGCACCTCCAGGTGGTCCGGGTCGAGCACCTTGAGCGCCTGTGCCTGGAAGGTCGCGGCGTTCGCATCGATCTGCTCGCCCGAGAGGACGGGACGCGTGGCCGAGCGGCCGCTCGGGTCGCCGACGCGCGCGGTGTAGTCCCCCACGATCAGCACGACCGTGTGGCCGAGGTCTTGGAACTCGCGCAGCTTCCCGAGCACGACGGTGAAGCCGAGGTGGATGTCAGGCGCGGTCGGGTCGATCCCGAGCTTCACGCGCAGGGGGCGCCCTTCCCGCCCCGCCTCGGCCAGCTTGCGCTCGAGACCGCCCGCGGGCAGGCAGTCGACGGCGTTGCGCGCAAGCCAGGCGGCGGCCTCGGCGGGGGTGCGGGCCTCGGGAGTCACAGGGCACGAATGCTAGACTGCCGTGCTCGGCGAGGCCCACGCCGCCACGGCCCGCCGCGGGCGCCGCCCACCCCGTCGCATCCGGCGCCGCAGCATCCCGACGCATGACTGACGAGCACGGCAACACCACGACGCCGACCCGCCAGCGCGCGAGACGTCCCCGCCTTCCCCGGCGCCGGCGCCGCGCGCGAAGCGCGGGTCGTCCACGCATCAAGAAGCTGCGGGTGCTGTCGATCTTCGTCGGACTGTCGCTGCTCGCGTTCGTCTCGACCGTGTTCGGGATGATGATGGCGGTCGCGTCCGACCTGCCGCAGCTGGAGAACCGGCAGCAGTACCGCACGAGCAAGAACAACTCGGTGCTGCTCGACTACCGCGGCCGCAAGCTCGGGATCCTCACGAACAACCAGAACGTCGTGCTCGTCGGTCAGTACCAGATCGCGCCGGCCATGAAGCACGCCACGATCGCGATCGAGGACAAGCGCTTCTACACGAACCCCGGCTACGACCTCAAGGGCATCGCCCGCGCGCTGTGGGCGGACGTCGGGGCGGGCGGATCGGCGCAGGGCGCCTCGACGATCACCCAGCAGTTCGTGAAGGTCGCACTCGAGGCACAGGGCAAGCGCACGGTCTTCCAGAAGCTGCGCGAGGCGGCGCTCGCCTATCACCTCACGCGCCACTGGCCGAAGGAGAAGATCCTCACCGAGTACCTCAACGCGATCTACTTCGGCAACGGGGCCTACGGGATCGAGTCGGCCGCGCGCGTGTACTTCGGCAAGCGGCACGGCTGGGGCAGCGCAGGCGGCTGCGGAAGCACGCGGGCGAACATGTGCGCCAATCAGCTGACGACGCCGGAGGCCGCCTTCCTGGCGGGGATCATCCAGTCACCGTCCGGCTACGACCCGATCGCGCACCCGATCGCGTCGAGATACCGGCGCGACACGGTGCTGCGCTACATGCGCGACCAGGGCTACATCACTCCCAGCGAGTACGCCACCGACCGGCAGGACCCGCTGCCGAAGCAGGGCGATCTCACGCCTCCGCAGGAGAGAAGCGAGTCGCCGTACTTCACCAGCTGGGTGCGCCAGCAGGCCGTCGACCACTTCGGCCCGTTCAAGGCGTTCAGCGGCAACCTCCAGATCACGACCTCGCTCGACCTCGACCTCCAGCACGCAGCCGAGAGCACCATCGCGCAGGTCCTGCCACCCGGGTCAGGGCTGCCGTCGGCGTCGCTCGTCGCGATCGACAACCAGACCGGTGAGGTGCGCGCGATGGTCGGAGGCGCCGACTACACGAGCAGCCCCTTCAACCTCGCCACGCAGGGGCGGCGCCAGCCCGGCTCGACGTTCAAGCCCTTCACGCTGACCGCGGCGCTCGAGTCGGGGATCTCGCCCAGCTCGGTCTGGACCTCGCAGCCGAAGCAGTTCGTCGTCCCCCACAGCGGCGGAAGAGAGTACTTCGTCGTCAGAAACTACGGGAACGCGTACTACGGCTCGAACACGCTCGCCGGCGCGACGACCGTCTCCGACAACTCGATCTTCGCCGAGGTGGGGGTCAAGGTCGGGACGCGGAAGATCGCGCGCGTCGCGCGGCGCCTCGGCATCCGCACGCCGATCTCCACGAACTACTCGATGATCCTCGGCGGCCTGAGAGACGGCGTCACGCCGCTCGACATGGCACACGCGTACGAGACGTTCGCGACCGGCGGCAAGCGCATCTGGAATCCGAGGCTCGGCGCACCCGACAAGGGCCCGATCGGCATCCACATGGTGCGCGACGGCAATGGCCGCGTCGAGGTCAGCAACCCGCAGACGCTCGAGCGCACGCAGGTGATCCCGCAGAGCATCGCCTCCGAGGTCACGCAGATCCTCCAGACCGTCGTCGCATACGGCACCGGCAAGGCGGCTGCGATCCCGGGGTTCGCTGCCGGCAAGACGGGGACGACGGAGAACTACGGCGACGCCTGGTTCGTCGGCTGGAACCAGAGCATGACGGTCGCGATCTGGGTCGGCTATCCCGACAGAGTCGTGCCGATGCTGACCCAGTACGGCGGCCAGCCGGTCGCCGGAGGCACCTATCCGGCGCTGTTGTGGCACGACTTCATGATCCAGGCGAAGGCGATCCTCGACCAGCGCGCGGCGGTCGCCGCGGCGCTGAGAAGCGGCCAAAACGCCGGATCCGTGACCGTGCCGAGCAGCGGCGTCAACGCGACGCCGCCCAGTGGTGGGAGCTCGTCCGGGACGAGCGGCGCGGGCACGACGACCGGCGGCACCGGTGGCACGACGACGCCCGCCGGCGGCGGCACCGGCGCGGGCGGCACCGGCACTGGTGCCGGCGGCACCGGCGGCGGCACGGGCACCCCCCCTGCGGGCGGCGGCACCGGCTCGCCCGCAGGGGGAGGGGGCGGCACCGGGACACCCACGCCGCCCGCCGGCGGCAACGCCAACGGCGGCGGCGCCGCCGCGCCGAACGGGTAGACCCGCATACCGGCTTCCGGCACAGGGAGGCGGCCGCTCGGCTAGAGTGGCCAGGTGAAGGGGGAACGCCGGTTTGTCGTCTGCTGCTGCGTGCTCGTGGCAGCGTTCGTCGCCGGCTGCGGCGGCACGTCGCAGCCACCGAAAGCCCGTACCGCCGCGCAGACCGTCACGCCCACGCAGACAGCGGTGACCGAACAGGCTCCGCCGCCGCAGCCGAGATCGATACGCAACCGCTTCAAGGAGCCTTCGGCGCCGGGACCGCACCCGGGCGCCCGGCTGACCAGAGTCATCGTGAAGGACCTCGTCAGGGGACGCGGCGCCGTCGCCCGTCCCGGGGACTACATCCTCGCCGACTACATAGAGTCGAACTACACGACCGGCCACAAGTTCATGAGAGCGTGGGGGCCCGGCCGGTCCGAAGGCCTGTATCTCAATTCGTACAGCTGGATGCAGGGCCTGATAATCGGCGTCAACGGGATGCGCGTGGGCGGCCGCAGGACGATCGTCGTGCCGGCGCGGTTGAGCGACGTAAACGAGACAGACCGCGCCGGCAACAGCTACCGCGAGAACGTCTACTTCGACATCGTGCTGCGCAACGTGTACCCGCCCAACAAGTAGCCGCAGGGCCACCGGCTGCGTTAGCGGGCCGGCCACGGGCGCGAGACATGAAGGCTGCCGCGGGCGCAGAAGCGCCATGGCAGCTCGACCGCCTTCGTGATGCCGATGCGCCGGCCGGGCACGAGCTCGACGTCGCTCCAGGCATCGGGGCGCGCGGCGATCGTGACCGGACCGGCGCTCAGGTCCGTGTCGTTGCGGTCGAGCTCGATCCCGAGCGCCTGCGTGAGCTTCCCGGGACCGGAGCAGAGCTGGTCGGCCCGCGCGAGGCCGCGCCGCTCCCGCATCAGCTCGATGCCCTCGAGCGGTTCGAGCGCCCGGATGAGGACCGCGGCGCCGACTCCCTCCGGCTCGCAGACGGCGTTCAACAGCGCGTGGATGCCGTAGGAGCGGTACACGTAGGCACGGCCCGGCGGGCCGAACAGCGTGCGCGTGCGGGCGGTGAGGCCGACGAACGCGTGGCAGGCGGGCTCGCTGTCGTGGTAGGCCTCCGTCTCGACGATCACGCCGCTCGCGCCGGCGTGCGAGACGACGCAGCCGACCAGGTCGCGCGAGACCTCGACGACGGGACGGTCGTAGAAGGCGGGCGGCAGCACGGTCGTCGCCTCCGGCGAAGCGGAGCCGGTGGTGCGCCGAAAGGGCGGCAGCGGGCGGGCGGCGGCGTCCGGGGACACGCCGCCGAGGCTAGCCGAGCAGCGCGTGAGCGCGCGCGAGCTGCTCCCGCACGCGACGCATCGACGTCCCGCCCTCGGAGTCCTTCGACTCCAGCCAGCTCTCGCCGGCGAGCACGCGGTAGTACTCCTCGTCGAGCAGGTCGGAGTGCTCTGCGAGCTCTTCCGGGCGCAGCTCGGTGAGCGTGCGACCGCTGTCGACGGCGCGCTTGACGAGCGCTGCGACGACGCCGTGGCACTCGCGGAACGGCATCCCCCGCCGCACCAGCAGGTCTGCGACGTCGGTCGCGGCAGGGAACTCGTCGGAGGCGGCAGCCGCCATCCGCTCGCGATCGAAGGCGATCCCGTCGATCATCCCGGTCGCCGCGGCAAGGCACAGTTCGAGCGTGTCGACCGCGTCGAACAGGTGCTCCTTGTCCTCCTGCATGTCCTTGTTGTAGGTCAGTGGGAGCGCATGCATGACGCCCTGCAGGGCGACGAAGTGGCCGGCGATGCGCGGCGCCTTCGCGCGCAGCAGCTCGGCCGCGTCGGGGTTCTTCTTCTGCGGCATGATCGAGGAGCCGGACGCCCACCCGTCGGAGACCTCGGCGAAGCCGAACTCGGAACTCGACCACAGCACGATCTCGGCGCCCAGGCGACTGAGATGGGTGCCGCAGGTCGCCGCAGCGGCGAGGTAGTCGAGCACGAAGTCGCGGTTGGAGACGGCGTCGATCGAGTTCTCGGCGACGCCGGCGAAGCCGAGGGCGGCCGCGACCGCGGCGCGATCGGTGTCGAAGTTGACGCCGGCGAGCGCGCCCGCGCCCAGCGGCAGTCTCGCCGTCGCCGCCTCGACCGCGCCGAAGCGCTCGAGGTCGCGCGCGAGCATCCACACGTACGCGAGCAGATGGTGGCTGAGGTAGACCGGCTGCGCGCGCTGGAGATGCGTGTAGCCCGGCATGCGCCAGTCGAGGTGACGCTCGGCGGTGGCGATCAGCGCGGTCATCAGCCCGCGGATCCCCTCGGCTGCCGCCTGCGCATGGGCGCGCGTGAAGAGCGCCATGTCGGTCGCGACCTGGTCGTTGCGCGAGCGCGCCGTGTGCAGCTTGCCGCCGACCGGACCGGCCAGCTCGGTGATGCGCCGCTCGATCGCCATGTGAACGTCCTCGTCGTCCGGCAGGAACGGGAACGTCCCCTGCTCCAGCTCGTGCTCGACGGTGTCGAGCGCGGCGAGCAGCTCGTCACGATCCTCGGGCGCGATGATCGCCTGCGCAGCGAGCATGCGCGCGTGAGCGCGCGAGAGGTCGACGTCGTAGGGGCCGAGGCGCCAGTCGAAGCCGATCGAGGCGTTGAGCTGGCGGAAGACCGGGTGCTGCGGCTCGCTGAAGCGGGACATCGGCGGCGGAGTCTACGCGGCGCAGCAGCAGGGCCGAGGACAGCCGGGCCGCAGGGCGCCCGATGGGCCGGTCAGCGGCCGAGCACGTCGCGCAGCGACGCGGCGACGCGCGCGACCTGGCCCTCGCCCATCCCCGGGAAGAACGGCAGCGCTATCGAGCGGGCGGCGACGTCCTCGCAGACGGGGAACTCGCCCTCGCGGTGGCCGAAGCGCTCGCGGTAGAAGCTCATCAGGTGGATCGCCGGCAGGTAGGGCTTGCTCTGGATCCCGCGCTCCGCAAGCCCGCGCACCGCCGCGTCGCGGTCGACCCCGTACGGCAGCTGCACGACGAACACGAACCAGCCGCGCACGCTCCCACCGGTGTCGGGACACGGGAGCGTGAGCCCTTCGACGCCGGTGAGCGCCTCGCGGTACCAGCCGGCGACGCACGCGCGGTCGGCGAGCATCGCGTCGAGCCGTTCGAGCTGCACGAGCCCGATCGCCGAGGCGATGTCTGTGAGACGGTAGTTGAAGCCGAGCCGATCGTGGTCGAGCCAGCCCATGTCGGGCGCGCGGCCCTGGTTGCGCTCGGAGTCGATCCGCTCCTTCGATTCCGGGTCGCCAAGCGCGACCATGCCGCCCTCCCCCGTCGTCAGCTGCTTGTTCGCGTAGAAGCCGAAGACGGCCGGGTGGCCGCGGCCGCCGACGGGGACGCCGTCGGCGTGGACGGCGCCAAGTGCCTCGCAGGCATCCTCGACGAGCGGCAGTCCGAGCTGCTCGAACGCGGGCAGGTCGGCCGGGTAGCCGAAGATGTGGACCGGCAGCAGCGCGCGCGTGCGGTCGGTGATCGCCGCCGCCGCGGCGGCGGGATCGAGGTTGAGCGTGAGCGGGTCGATGTCGGCGAAGATCGGCCGAGCGCGCTCGTAGAGGACCGCGTTCGCCGAGGCGACGAAGGAGAACGGGCTCGTCACGACCTCGTCGCCCTCGTCCACCCCGACCGCGCGGAGCGCGAGGTGCAGGCCGGCCGTGCCGCTCGAGACGGCGCAGGCGTGCGCGACGCCGAGCCGCGCGGCGAACGCCGCCTCGAACGCCGGCACCCGCGGGCCGAGCGAGAGCTGGCCGGAGCGCAGCACCTCGACCACGGCGGCCTCCTCCTCCGCGCCGAGGACGGGCTGGGCAAGCGGGATCACGTCGGTGCAGGTGCCGGACGCGGGTCCCGCTGCAGCCTTCGCGTTCATGTGGCCGTGCGGGTCGCGCCGCGCGTGCCGGGCTGCGCGCGGCCCGGCTGGATCGCGTACTCGAGCGAGTCGACAAGCGCGTCCCACGACGCCTCGATGACGTTCTCGGAGACGCCGATCGACCCCCACACGTCGTGGCCGTCGGAGGCGTCGAGCAGCACGCGGGTGACCGCCTCCGTGCCCTTCGTCTCGTCGAGGATGCGGACCTTGAAGTTCACCAGCCCGGTGTCGTTCAGCTCCGGATGGCTCTCGCCGATCGCAGCCCGCAGCGCGTTGTCGAGCGCGTGGACGGGGCCGTTGCCCTCGCCCGTGCGCACGTAGCGCTCGCCGTTGGCCCAGATCTTGATGGTCGCCTCCGTCTCGACCTTGCCGTCGGCGCGCTTCTCGACGATCACGCGCCACGACTCGAGGCGGAACAGCGGCTCGTAGTCGCCCGACTCCTTGCGCAGCAGCAGCTCGAACGAGCCGTCGGCGGCCTCGAAGTGGAAGCCCTCGTGCTCGAGCTCCTTGACGCGCTCGATCACGCGACGGGCGGCGGCGGCGTCGAGCGCGATGCCGGCCTCGTCGGCGCGCGCGACGACGGTGCCCTTGCCGGACAGCTCGGAGATCAGCAACTCGCGGCTGTTGCCGACGAGCGCCGGGTCCATGTGCTCGAACGTCGTCGCGTCGGCGAGCACGCCGGCGACGTGCATCCCGCCCTTGTGGGCGAAGGCGTTCTTGCCGACGTAGGGCTGATCCGCGTTGGGCACGCGGTTGAGCAGCTCGTCGAGGAAGTGCGCCGCCTCCGTGAGCGTCGCAAGGCGATCCGCCGGGAGGCAGTCGTGACCGAGCTTCAGCTGCAGGTTGGGGACGATCGAGACGAGGTTGGCGTTGCCGCAGCGCTCGCCGTAGCCGTTCATCGTGCCCTGCACGTGCGTCGCGCCGGCGTCGACGCCGGCGAGCGAATTTGCGACGCCGCACTCGATGTCGTTGTGACAGTGGATGCCGACGCGCGCCCCCGTGCCGTCCAGCGCGCCGGCCAGGTCTCTCGTCGCCGTCGCGATCTGACCGGGCAGCGAGCCGCCGTTCGTGTCGCACAATGCGATCGTCTCCGCCCCCGCCTCGGCGGCGACGCGGACGCAGCGGCGAGCGTACTCGGCGTCGTCGCGCCAGCCGTCGAAGCAGTGCTCGGCGTCGTAGACGACTCGCTTGCCCTGGGCGACGAGGAACGCGACCGACTCCTCGATCATGTGCAGGTTCTCGTCGCGGTCGACCTTCACGACCTTCTCGACGTGCAGACCCCACGTCTTGCCGACGAGCGTGCAGACGGGCGCGAAGCAGTCGGCGAGCACGCGCAGCGCCGGGTCGTCCTCGGCACGCGTGTCGCGCCGCCGTGTCATGCCGAACGCGGCGACCTGGGCGCTCGCGAACGTCTCGCGCGACAGCAGCTCGAACAGCTCCAGCTCCTTCGGGTTGGAGCTGGGGAAGCCGGCCTCGATCAGGTGGATGCCGAGCGCGTCGAGGCGGTGCGCGACGCGCAGCTTCTCCTCGGCGGAGAGCGACATGTCCTCCCCCTGCATGCCGTCGCGGAGGGTCGTGTCGTAGAGCTGGATCGTGGTCATGGGGGTCGAGTCCTCTCGTTCGGTGCGGGCGAATGCGGCAGCGACCGGCGCGCGTCAGCGCGAGCCGACCGCCCCGGTAATTCGCCCACCGAACGAGAGCTGGGGCATCGCTATGCAGCCGCCCTCGGCGCCGGGACCGCGACGACGTCGTTCCACGCGCGGTAGCGCGGGTCGCGCCCGTAGAGCGCGTCCTCGAAGACGCGCTGCAGGTGCGTCGTCACCGGTCCGCGCTTGCCGTCGCCGATCACGTGGTCGTCGACCTCGCGGATCGGCGTCAGCTCCGCCGCCGTGCCCGTCATGAAGACCTCGTCGGCGAGGTACAGCTCGGCGCGCGCGATGTCGCGCTCGACGAGCTCGTAGCCCTCGTCGGCGGCGATCTGGATGACCGACCTGCGGTTGATCCCGTCGAGGATCCCGGCCGTCTGCGGCGGCGTGACGACGACGCCCTCGCGCACGAGGTAGATGTTCTCGCCCGTGCCCTCGCAGACGAAGCCGTGCTGGTCGAGCAGGATCCCCTCTTCGTAGCCGGCCTTGTGGCTCTCGATCTTCGCGAGCACGCTGTTCAAGTACTGGCCGGAGGCCTTCGCATGCGGGATCAGCGAGTCGGCGCTGATGCGCCGCCAGCTCGTGACCTTCGCACGGACGCCGTGGACCTTCGCGTCGTCGCCGAGGTAGGCGCCCCACGGCCAGGCCGCGATCGCCACGTCGACGGGCGCGTCGAGCGGGTTGATCCCCATCACGCCCGCGCCGCGGAAGACGATCGGCCGGATGTAGCACGACGGCAGTCCGTTCTTCGCGACGACGTCGTGCACCGCGGCGCGGAGCTCATCGCGCGTGTAGGGGATCGGCATGTAGTAGAGCTCGGCCGACTTGTACAGCCGGTCGAGGTGCTCCGCGTGGCAGAAGATCGCCGTCCCCTGCTCCGTCTCGTACGCCCGCATGCCCTCGAACACCCCGGTGCCGTAGTGCAGGCAGTGCGTGAGTACGTGGACCTTCGCGTCCTCCCAGGCGACGAGCTCTCCGTTCATCCAGATGACGTCGGCTTGGTCCACGAGGGCTCCTTAGAGATGGTTCAGCACAGCCTGGGCAGCCTCGTCCGTGGTCGCGGAACCGCCCAGGTCGCGCGTGCGCAGGCCGTCTGCCAGCGCACGATCGACTGCCGATTCTACCGCCGATGCCTCCTCCTCCAAAGCGAACCCGTGCCGCAGCATCAGAGCGGCCGAGAGAAACATGGCAAGCGGATTCGCGACGCCCTGCCCCGCAATGTCGGGCGCGGAGCCGTGGACGGGCTCGAACAGGCCCGGGCCGTCACCCCCCAGGGAGGCGCTCGGCAGCATCCCGAGCGAGCCGGTGAGCATCGCCGCCTCGTCGCTGAGGATGTCGCCGAACATGTTCTCCGTGACGATCACCTCGAAGTGGCGCGGGTTCGACACGAGCTGCATCGCGGCGTTGTCGACGAGCACGTGCTCGAGCTCGATGCTCGGGAACTCGTCGGCGTGGACGCGGCGCACGACCTCGCGCCACAGCCGCGACGTCTCCAGCACGTTCGCCTTGTCGACGCTCGTGACGCGGCGCTCCGCCGCCTCGAACGCGGTGCGCGCGATCCGCTCGACCTCGGCGACCGAGTAGACGCAGGTGTCGAAGGCGCCGTCGCCCTCGCGCCCGCGCGCGCCGAAGTACAGCCCGCCCGTCAGCTCGCGCACGACGAGCAGGTCCGTGCCCTCGATGATCTCGCGCTTCAGCGGGCTCGCGTCGTAGAGGGCAGGCAGCGGGCGCACGGGCCGCAGGTTGGCGTAGAGGCCGAGCCCCTTGCGGAGTCCGAGCAAGCCCTGCTCCGGCCGCGGCTTCGCCGGATCGGTCGTGTCCCACTTCGGGCCGCCGACGGCGGCCAGCAGGACCGCGTCGCTGCCGCGACAGGCCTCGAGCACGTGGTCGGTCAGCGCGGTGCCATGCGCATCGATCGAGATCCCGCCGAAGAGGTGCTCCTCGAACGCGAAGTCGCCGAGCCGCTGCAACAGCTCCACGGTCGGTGCCGTGATCTCAGGGCCGATCCCGTCGCCAGGGAGCAGCGCGATGGTCTTCGTCATGTACTTGTCGCTCGGCTTTCTAGATGGTTGATTCCACGAAATTTCGTGGATGCGAGGGGTGCGATGGGCGGATGCTGGACGACGCGCGGTGCCGAAGGCGATGCCGGTGGCATCGGCAAGACGCCGCGTGGCGCCCAGCGCCGCCCAGCGTGACCCTCGCGCCGCGAGATCGTGGAATCAACCATCTAGAGGGCGGTCGTAACGGGGCCGGTGCGCTCGCGCTCCGTCTCGTAGGTCTCGATCTCGACGGCGCTCTGGAGCGTCATCGCGATGTCGTCGAGCCCGTTGAGGAGGCGGTGGCGGATGTCGGGGTCGATCTCGAAGGCGTACTCGGCTCCGCCGGCGCGCACGACCAGGTCGACGAGATCCACCTCGGCCTCGCCGGCCGCCGCGACGGCGTTGCACTGCTGCTCGCTCAGGACGACCGGCAGCAGCCCGATCTTCGTGCAGTTCGAGAAGAAGATGTCGGCGAAGCTCGGGGCGACGATCGCTTGGAAGCCGTAGTCCTGCAGGCCCCACGGGGCGTGCTCGCGCGAGGAGCCGCAGCCGAAGTTCCGGCCGGTGACGAGGATCGGGTGCCGCGGCAGGTCCCAGCCGTCCTCCTTGGCCCAGTCGAAGAAGAGGAACTCGCCGAAGCCGGAGCGCTCGACCCGCTTGAGGAACTGCTTGGGCATGATCTGGTCGGTGTCGACGTCGTCGCGGTCGAGCACGCTGACCTGGCCGTGGACTCTCGTGATGTGCTCCATGGTCGGGCTCCCTAGCTCCAGGTGCGGATGTCGACGAAACGGCCCTCGATGGCGGCCGCGGCGGCCATCTGCGGAGAGACGAGATGCGTGCGCCCGCCGCGGCCCTGGCGTCCCTCGAAGTTGCGGTTCGAGGTCGAGGCACAGCGCTCTCCGGGCGACAGCGTGTCCGGGTTCATGCCGAGGCACATCGAGCAGCCGGCGACACGCCAGTCGAAGCCTGCCGCCTTGAAGATCTCGTCGAGGCCCTCCCGCTCCGCCTGCGCTCTCACCTGCTGCGAGCCGGGGACGACCATCGCGTTGACGGTGGAGGCCACCTTGCGGCCCTTGACGACCTCGGCCGCCGCGCGCAGATCCCCGATGCGCGAGTTCGTGCACGAGCCGATGAAGACGCGGTCGAGCGCGATCTGCTCGATCGGCGTGCCGGCCTTCAGGTCCATGTACTCCAGCGCGCGCCGGTGGCCCTCCGTCTGCGGCTCGGGGACCGCGTCCGTGACCGCGGCGACCATGTCGGGCGCCGTGCCCCACGTGACCTGCGGCGACAGCGCCGCGGCGTCGACGACGATCTCGGCGTCGAAGCGCGCACCGTCGTCCGTGCGCAGCGTGCGCCACTGCGTGACGGCCTGCGCGAACGCCTCGCCCTGCGGCGCGCCCTCGCGCCCCTCGACGTAGGCGAACGTCGTGTCGTCCGGCGCGATCATGCCTGCGCGCCCGCCGCCCTCGATCGTCATGTTGCAGACGGTCATGCGGCCCTCCATCGAGAGCGCCTCGATCGCCGCTCCCGCGTACTCGACGACGTGCCCGTTGGCGCCGTCGGTGCCCATCTGTCCGATCGTGGCGAGGATCACGTCCTTTGCGGTGACGCCGAAGGCGAGATCGTTCTCGTAACGGACCAGCATCGACTTCGGCTTGCTCTGCACGAGGCACTGCGTGGCGAGTACGTGCTCGACCTCGCTCGTCCCGATCCCGAACGCGAGCGCGCCGAACGCGCCGTGCGTGGCGGTGTGGGAGTCGCCGCAGACGATCGTCATCCCCGGTTGCGTCATGCCGAGCTCGGGACCGATCACATGCACGATGCCCTGCCGGTCCGAGCCGAGCGAGAACACGGGCACCCCGAACTCTGCGCAGTTGCGCTCCAACGTCTCGACCTGCACGCGCGAGAGCGCGTCGCGGATCATGGCGGCGACGGGCGTTCCGTCGGTCGGCGTGTTGTGGTCGGCGGTCGCGAGCGTGCGGTCGGGGCGGCGGACCTTGCGGCCGGCGAGCCGCAGTCCGTCGAACGCCTGCGGGCTCGTGACCTCGTGGACGAGATGGAGGTCGACGTAGATCAGGCCGGACGCCACCTCGTGGGCGGCCCAGATCTTGTCGAAGAGGGTGCTCGGCATCGGTGGCTCCTCGATCGGTCGTTCAGCTGCGTCGCAGGCCCGCGGAGACGACGCCCAGGAACGTCGCCTCGTCGGGGCCGGGGTTCTCGAAGTGGTGTGGAAGGTCGGCGTCGAACGTCACGCAGTCGCCGGTCGCCAGCTCGTGGGCGGCGCCGTCGCAGTGCAGCACGACGCGGCCGGCCTCGACGAGCGTCGTCTCGCGGCTGCCGGGCTCGTGCATCGGCGGGTCGCCGGGGCCGCCGGTCGCCGCGCCGGGCGCGAGCACGTGCCGCGACAGCTCGGCGCGCTGGCCGGGGAGCGGCGCGGTCAGCACCTCGTAGCGGTGGCCGGCGGCCTGGCCTCGCCCACCCGCCCCACTCGGGCCTTGACGTCGCTCGCCGGCCCGCACGATCGTCACCGCGCCGTCCTCGTCGAGGCGCAGGAGCTGTGAGAGGCGCAGGTCGAGCCCGGCGGCGATGCGCGTGGCGATCTGCAGCGTCGGGCTCGTCTCCCCTCGCTCGACCTGCGAGAGCATCGGCGCACTGACGCCGCAGCGGTCGGCGAGGTCGCGCAGCGAGAGGCCCATCGCCTCGCGCAGGGCGCGGATGCGGCCGCCGATCGCGGCGACCGAGGTGGCGTCGATCTCGCTCATGGACGAGCGTATGTTATCACGTACAGCCGTATTCGCCGACCCGTCCACGGCTACCATCCCACCGATGCAGCGACCCGACGTGCTCGTGCTCGGCGCCGGCGGCACGGTCGGTGCCGCCTGGATGGGCGGCGTGCTGGCCGGTCTGATGGCCGAGACGGGGATCGACTTCGCGGCCTGCGAGCACATCGTCGGCACGTCCGCCGGCTCGATGGTCGCGGCCGACCTGCTGGCGGGCGTGGAGCCGCGCGCAGCGGATCCGGCGGCCACCGCGACGACGACGAACGGCGCCGCAGCCGATCAGCTCGATCCGCCGGACGCCACCGCCGGCGAGGCCGCGTTCCGGGAACGCGCCGGTCGACTCGGCAGCACGGCGGCCACGTCGCTCGCCCCACTCGCGCTCTCGCTCGGGCGCGCGCCGGGCACGCTCGTGCGAGCGGCTGCGCTCGCGCGGATCGAGTCGCCGACCGCGACGCTTGATGATCTCGGAGCCCGCATCGGCCAACACGGACTGCAGTTCGACGGCCGCTTGCGCGTTGTGTGCGTCGACCGCGCGCGCGGACGCCGCGTCGTGTTCGGCGCCCCCGGCGCACCGATCGCGACCGTCGCGCAGGCCGTGCAGGCGTCGTGCAGCAGCCCCTGGGCCTACCAGCCGGTGCGCATCGACGAAGAGGACTACGTCGACGGCGCTGTCTGGAGCCCGACGAACATGGACGCCGCCCCCGCCCTGCGGGAGACGCACATGCTGTGCCTCGCGCCGATGGGGGGACAGCTCGGCACCCGCGAGCGCCATCCCGCCGTCCGCGCTGCGACTGCCACCGCCATTCGCCTCGAGACGCTGACGCTGCGTCGCCGCGGCACGATCGTCGAGATCCTCCTGCCGCAGCAGGCCGACCCCGGCGAGCACGCCCGCGTCACCGGCTACCGGCAAGGCGTCGCGCTCGCGCAGGGTTGAGGCGGGCTACGGCGTCGAGATGCGCGAGACCTGAGCGGCCTCGGCCGTGAGGTCGGCCGCCTGGTCCGCCACCGACCGCCGCCGCACGGCGTTCGAGAGCGCGCGCACGTAGGCGCGCCCGGCGGCCTCGATGATGTCCGTCGAGACGCCCTGGCCGGCGCCGGTGACGCCGCCCAGCTCGAGCACGACGGACGTCTCGCCCAAGGCGTCCTGTCCGCCGGTCACCGCGTCGACCCGGAACTCGCGCAGTCTCGCATCCTGCCCGGTCGCCACGTTGATCGCATGGAAGACCGCGTCGACCGGGCCGTCGCCGGTGAACGAGCCGGTCGCCTCGCTGCCGTCCGGAAGCGAGACGCCAACGGTCGCGTGCGGCGGGCGTCTCGACGACGCCTCGACCTCGAACCACTCGAGCGCGTAGGCCGGGATCTCCTCACGCAGCTCGTCGGTGACGAGCGCCTCGAGGTCCATCGCGGTGACCTGCTTCTTCTTGTCCGCGATCTGCTTGAAGCGCTTGAAGGCGGTGTTCAGCACCTGGCCGTCGACGTCGATCCCCAGCTCGGCCAGCGCCTGTCTCAAGGCGTGACGGCCGGAGTGCTTGCCGAGCACGATCGAGTTCGCGTCCAGTCCGACGGTCGTCGCGTCCATGATCTCGAACGTCGTGCGCTCCTTCAGGACGCCGTCCTGGTGGATGCCCGACTCATGCGCGAACGCGTTGCGGCCGACGATCGCCTTGTTGGGCTGGACCGGATAGCCGGTGAGGCGGGACACGAGCCGCGAGGTGCGCGCGATCTCCTGCGTCACCGCGCCCGTGTGCAGGCCGACGTCCGCGCGTCGCGTGTGCAGCAGCATCACGATCTCCTCGAGCGACGCGTTCCCCGCTCGCTCGCCGATCCCGTTGATCGCGCACTCGACCTGGCGCGCGCCGGCCTGCAGGCCGGCGAACGAGTTGGCGACGGCGAGCCCGAGGTCGTCGTGGCAGTGAACCGACAGCACGACGTCCTTCAGCCCCGGCGTCAGCTCGTACAGGCGCTCGAGGTAGGCCGTGAACTCGTGCGGCATCGTGTAGCCGACGGTGTCCGGGATGTTGATCGTCGTCGCGCCCTCGTCGATCGCGATCTGGCAGACCTCGGCGGTGAACGCCACATCAGCGCGGGTCGCGTCCATCGGCGAGAACTCGACGTCCTCGACGTACTGCTTCGCGTGCGCGACGCCGGCGCGCGTGAGGCCCTTGACGTCCTCGCGCGTCGCGCGCATCTGGTGCTCGATGTGGATGTCGGACGTCGATACGAACGTGTGGATGCGCGGACGTTCCGCGTCCTTGACGGCGTTCCAGGCGGCGTCGATGTCGCCAGGGTGGATGCGTGCGAGGCCGGCGATCACGGGTGGCGGAGTGGTGGTGGAAGCCAGATCAGCGCGGGCGATCGCCTCGACCGCCTCGAAGTCGCCCGGTGAGGCGATCGGGAAGCCGGCCTCGATGACGTCGACGCCGAGCCGCGCGAGCTGGTGAGCGATCTCCAGCTTCTCGCTCGTGTTGAGCGAGATGCCGGGCGACTGCTCGCCGTCGCGCAACGTCGTGTCGAAGATCAGTACGCGGTTGGGGTCCTGCTCTGCGGGAGTCATGTCGTGCTCTTCCTATCGGCTCGGTGCTTCGCTTCTTCTCGAATGGGTTTGCGGCTTGCAGCGGCCGCCACGCACTATTCCCCCCGAGGGGGGAGGAGAAGAAGTCGAAGGGCGAGCTGGCGCGACATGAACCTCGTCAGCTTACCAGCCGCCCTCCCAGCCTCCTACCAGGCCTTGCCCTCGAAGCGGAGCGGCGCGCGCTCGACCTGCTGCTCCAGGATGCCCGGGGGCGCGACTTCGGTGTACGGCTTGCGCCGGAAGAAGTCGCGATAGGGGACCGTCGCGATCAGCATGGCGACGACGCCAAGCAGCAGCGCGCCGATCCCGATGAAGATCGGCACCTCGATCCCGAGGATCGGCTTCGCGTAGTTGATCGTCGCGCCGCTCGAGTCGAGGTGCTGCGAGTAGTGCGTGAACGCCTTGATGAAGATCCCGAACAGCAGCAGCCCGCCGAGCAGCGGAACGACGCCGACGAGGACGAAGTTGCGCACGCTCTTGAAGATCTCGTGGCGGTAGTAGACGACGCAGGCGATCCCCGTGAAGCCGTAGTAGAAGCAGATGCCGAAGCCGAGCGCGGTGATCGAGTCGCCGAGCACGCTCTGCGCAGGGTTCAGCGCCATCACACCGACCGTCCAGACGATCGACACCGCACCCATCACCAGCGTCGAGACGTTCGGCGTCAGGTTGCGCGGATGGATCGACGCGAACGCCTTCGGGATCGCGCCCTTGCGCGCCATCGAGAGAGCGGTGCGTGCCGTCGGCAGGATCGTCGTCTGCGTCGAGGCCGAAGCCGACGTCAGCACGGCGATGATCAGCAGCTTGTCCCACGGCGAGCCGAAGACGTTCTTGCCGAGCACGCTCAGCACGTCGTTCGAGTTGTCGGTCAGCAGCTTCGTGCCGCCGTACGCCTGCGCCGCCGCGGAGACGATCACGTAGATCAGCAAAAGCAGGATCGTCGACATGACAGCCGCGCGTCCCGGCCCCTCGTTGCTGTCCTCCGACTCCTCGTTGACCGTGACGCCGGAGTCCCAGCCCCAGTAGATGAAGACGCCGAGCAGGACGCCGTCGACGAGCGCGCCCCAGCTGAGCGCGAACGGGTTGAACCAGGACAGCTGCGGCGTGATCGAATGCGCGGGGCTGCTGCCGTACACCTTCGCCAGCGCGACGACGGCGAAGAGGCCGAGAATCACCACCTCGGCGGACAGGAGGATCTGCTGGATGCGCGCGGACAGCTCGATGCCACGCCAGCAGATCCAGGTCATCAGCGCGATCCAGACCACGGCGGCGGCGATCTGGGCGCCGTTCGAGTTCGCCGCCGAGTTCCAGCCGAACAGCAGGAACGTATAACGGCCGGCGATCTGCGCGAGCGTCGCCATCACGATGATGTCAGTGACGACGATCGCCCATCCGTTCAGCCAGCCGAGGTGCGGGCCCAGCGCACGGCGCACCCACGCGAACGTGGTGCCCGCGTCCGGGTCGGCGCGGTTGAGGTACTTGTAGGCGGCCGCCACGAACAGCATCGGGATGAACGAGACGAGCAGCACGGCCGGCGCGTGCACGCCCACGCCGCTCACGGCGACGACGAAGCCGAGCGTCGCGGCCAGCGAATACGCAGGCGCCGTCGACGCGACGCCGATCACGACGTTCGACAGGTAGCCGATCGCGTCTCTCTTCAGGCCGCCGGGCTCGCCTGCCGCAGGATGGGTCAGCGCCGCGCTCTCCACGTGCTCCTCCTCGTCGAGATGGACCTGCGGTGCATTGTGGCACCAGCCACATGGCTTTTGTACACCATGTGGTACCCAGATCGGCCCGTCTCTGCTCGTCCAGTTGGACGCTCCGGCGTACGCCGGAGCGGAGCAGTCGGCTCAGAGCGTGACGGCGCGGCCGGCGACGAACCCGTCGCCGGCGACAATCCCATCGACGACCGCCTGCGGAACGGGAGCGTCGCTGGTGATCGCCATCACTGCGTTGGTTCCATCGCCGTCGCCGTCGTCCTCGTCGGGCTGACGACCGACGGCCGCGGAGACGATGTTGAGGCCGTGCTCGCCGAACGCGGAGCCGACGCGGCCGATCATCCCCGGCACATCGCGATAGCGGAACAGCGCGATGTCCTTCTCGAGCTGCAGGTTGAAGCGCTGGCCCCAGACTTCGAGCAGGTGCGGGCGGTTGCGACGCCCGAGCGTCGTTCCGACGACGCGCATGCGCGACTCGCCGCTGACGATCGTGACGCGCACGAGGTCGGTGAAGTCGCGCGCGCTGGTGCGCTTCGTCTCGGACACGTCGATCCCCCGCTCCTCGGCGAGGCCGGGCGCGTTGACGGCGTTGACCTCCTCCTCGACGTGGCCGGCGAGCACGCCCATCAGCACGGCGACGGACAGCAGGCGCGTGTCGCGCTCGCCGATGCGTCCGAGGAACTCGACCTCGACGCGGTCGATCGAGGAGCCCTCCGCGAGCGACACGGCGAGGCGGCCGAGCTGGCGGCAAAGCGGCACGAACGGGCCGAGCACCTCCATGTCGGCCGGCGAGATCGCCGGGACGTTGACCGCGGTCGTGACGACGCCGCCGGTGAGCGCAGCGATCATCTGCTCGGCCGTCTGCGTCCCGGCACGATCCTGCGCCTCGACGGTGGAGGCGCCGAGATGCGGCGTCACGACGACGTTGCCGTAGCCGTCGAACAGCGGGTAGTCGGTGATCGGCTCCGACGGGAAGACGTCGAGCGCCGCGCCGGCGACCTTGCCACTGTCGAGCGCGTCCTTCAGCGCCGCGTCGTCGATCAGCTCGCCGCGCGCGCAGTTGATCACGCGCACGCCGTCGCGCATCTGGGCGAACGCCTCGGCGTTCAGGAAGCCGCGCGTGTCGGCCGTCACCGGCAGGTGGATCGTCACGAAGTCGGCCTTCGCGTACACCTCGGCCGGGCTCTCGGCCTTCTCGGCGCCCAGCTCGCGGTAGCGCTCGGCGGACACGTACGGGTCGTAGGCGACGACGTACATGCCGAAGCCGCGCGCGCGCTGCGCGACGAGCTGGCCGATGCGCCCGAAGCCGATGACGCCGAGCGTCTTCTCGTAGACCTCGACGCCGGAGAACTTCGAGCGCTCCCACCTGTGGCCGGTGAGCGACCCGTGCGCCTGCGGGATGTTGCGCGCGAGCGACAGCATCAGCGCCATCGTGTGCTCGGCCGCGGTGACGACGTTCGACTGCGGCGCGTTCGCGACGATGATCCCGCGCTTCGTCGCGGCGGGCACGTCGACGTTGTTGACGCCGACGCCGGCGCGGCCGATCACGCGCAGCTTCGTGCCGAGCGCGATCAGCTCCTCGGTCATCTTCGTCGCCGAGCGGATCAGGATGCCGTCGTAGTCGCCGATGCGCTCGTGGAGCTGCTCGTCCGTCCAGTCGACGCCGAGGTCGACCTCGAAGTGCTCGCGCAGCAGGTCGACGCCGCTGTCGGCGATCTGCTCCTTGACGAGGATGCGCGGGCGGTCGCTCACGCGCGTCAGGCGCTTGCCACGGCGGGCACGCCGGCCTCGAGGAAGACCTTCTGCGCTGCACCGACGCCGACGCCGAGCTCGACCGGATGGCCGAGCTGTGCGAGCGTCATCTCGAGGCCCGAGAGCGACGTGAGGATGTCGAAGCCGCCGAAGTAGCCGCAGTGGGCGATCCGCAGGATCTTGCCGGCGAGCTGCGCCTGGCCGCCGTTGGCGGTGATGCCGTAGCTGTCGCGCAGGATCTTCGGAACCTGCTTGCCGTCGATCGACTCGGGCAGCGCGATCGCGGTGACGACGTTCGCGCGCTCGTCCGGATCGCCGTAGAGGTCGAGGCCGAGCGCGGCCGCACCGGCGCGCGTCGCGCGCGCGAGCAGCGCGTGGCGCTCCCACACGTTCTCGATCCCCTCGTCCTCGATCATGCCGAGCGCGACGTCGAGCGCGGCCAGCAGCGTCACGGGCGGCGTGAAGGGGCTGTTCGGCGGGTCCTTGCGCTGCTGCTTGGCCGTCTGCACCCAGTCGAAGTAGTAGCGGCCGCCCGGCTTCGCCGCGGCGGCGTCGAGCGCGCGCTGCGAGACGGACGCGAACGCGAGGCCCGGCGGGATCATCAGCGCCTTCTGCGAGCCGGCGACGACGACGTCGACGCCCCATGCGTCCTGCTCCAGCTTCGCGGCCGCGAGCCCGGAGACGGCGTCGACCGCGAGCAGCGCGCCGCGCTCGCGGACGACGGCGGCGATCGCCTCGACGTCGTGGACGATGCCCGTCGAGGTCTCCGACAGGGTCGCGAAGACGACCTCAACCGGCCCACCCGCCCGGTTCGCGTCGAGCAGGCGGCCGATCTCCTGTGGGTCGAGGCGCGTGCCCCAGCCCGGCTCGTACCTGACGAGATCGGCCCCGTAGGCCTCGCACAGCTCGATCCAGCGCTCGCCGAACTTGCCGGCGGCGCAGGCGAGCGCCTTGGTGCCCGGACCGACGAGGTTGGCGACGGCGGAGTCCATCGCGCCGGAGCCGCTCGCGGCGAACATCAGCACCGTGTCGTCGTCGGCAGTGCGGAAGACTCTTGGCAGGCGCTCCAGCACGCGGGCGTAGAGCTCGACGCCCGCCGGGGCGCGGTGGTAGAGGACCGGCTCGGCCATGACCGACAGCACGCGCGGCGGCACGGGCGTCGGACCGGCGGTCATCAGGATCTGCTTGGTGAAGGGATTGATCGTCGTCATCGGCGGCGTCGGGAAGGGTAGCGGGGCGGCGGGGATCAGCCCGCGGCGAAGCCCGAGTCGTCGATCCAGGCCATCATCGAGCGCAGCTTTCTGCCCTCGACCTCGACCTGGTGACCGGCCTGCTCGGCGCGCATGCGGTTGAAGTTCTCCTGGCCGGCGCGGACCTCGGCGATCCACTCGCGGGCGAAGTCGCCCGACTGGATCTCCTTCAGCACGTCCTTCATCGCCTGGCGCGACTCGGCGCCGATGATGCGTCTTCCGCGCGTGATGTCGCCGTACTCGGCCGTGTTGGAGATCGAGTAGCGCATCCCGGCGATGCCCTTCTCGTACATCAGGTCGACGATCAGCTTCAGCTCGTGCAGCACCTCGAAGTAGGCGAGGCGCGGGTCGTAGCCGGCCTCGACGAGCGTCTCGTAGCCAGCGCGCACGAGCTCGCTCGTGCCGCCGCAGAGGACGGCCTGCTCGCCGAACAGATCGGTCTCCGTCTCCTCGCGGAAGGACGTCTCGATCACGCCGCCGCGCGTGCAGCCGATGCCCTTCGCGTAGGCGAGCGCGAGTCTCAGCGCGTTGCCCGTCGCGTCCTGGTGGACGGCGACGAGCCCGGGCACGCCGCTGCCCTCGGTGTACTGGCGGCGCACGAGGTGCCCGGGGCCCTTCGGCGCGACGAGCGCGACGTCGACGTCGGCAGGCGGCTCGACCTCGCCGTAGTGGATCGAGAAGCCGTGGCCGAACAGCAGCAGGTTCCCGCCGGCGATGCCGTCGCGGATCTCGGCGTAGACGTCGCGGTGCAGCTCGTCCGGGACGAGCAGCATCACGACGTCGCCGCGGCTCGCGGCCTCGACCGGCTCGACCACCTCGAGGCCGTTCGCGCGCGCCTTCTCGACGCTCGTGGAGCTCGAGCGGAGGCCTACGACGACGTTCACGCCGGAGTCGTTGAGGTTCAACGCGTGGGCGTGGCCCTGCGAGCCGAATCCGATGATGGCGACGGTCTTGCCGTCGAGGAGCGTGAGGTCTGCGTCGTCGTCGTAGAACATGGCGCGGCAGGCTACCGGAACGCGGGAGACGGCCGGTCTGAGAGCATCGGATCGTGATGATGGACGACGGCTACTTCCCGCGCGGGCGATCGGTGCTGCGCCAAGTCCACGAGGAGCGTCTCGTGGGCCTCTTCTTCGGGCAGCGCGCGCTCGCGATCGGCGCGCTGCACCCCGTCAACTACACCGGCACGAGCCAGTCGACCGGCGGGCGCGAGCGACCCTTCCGGCGGCTCGCGCGGACCGCGGACGACTTCGAGGCGATCTTCCTCGGCACGCGCGCGGAGGCCGACCGCGTGCTCGCGAAGGTCCAGAAGATGCACCAGCGCGTCCACGGTGAGCTGACGGAGGACGCCGGCCCCTTCCCGGCCGGGACGGCGTACTCGGCGTTCGACCCCGAGCTGATGCTGTGGACGGCGGCCGTCACCGCCGAGTCGGCGCTGTACTTCTACGAGCTGTTCGTGCGGCCGCTGAGCACGTGGGAGCGCGACGCCTATTGGCAGGACTACGTCCGCTTCGGCGAGCTGTTCGGGATGCCGCGCGCGGTCGCGCCGCCGACCTACGCGGCGTTTGCCGCGTGGTGGGACGGGCGGCTCGCGAGCGAGGACATGCACCTGACCGACGAGGCGCGGGCGACCGGGCGCTTCGTAGCGCTCGAGATCCCGATGCCGTGGGTCAACCAGCCGGCGAAGCGGCTGCACGATCTCGTGATGCTCGGATCGCTGCCGCCGCGCGTGCGCGAGCTGTATGGGTTGAGCTGGTCGCCGGCACAGGCGAGGGCCTTCCCGCTGGCCGTCGCCGCGCTGCGAGGGATGCGCGCGGTCGCGCCCGCTGCGGTGCGCCGCGGGCGCAACGCGCGCAGCTTCGCGCTCGTGGAGAAGACGGAGCGGGACCGGCTGGCGAACGGCAGGCCGACGCCGCAGCTGCCGCCACTCCCGGCGCAGCGTCGCGCTCAGGCGTCGGCGGCCGCGACAAGCGCGACGCCGGGGAGCCCGAGCGCGCCGTCGGAGGCTGCGAACGGCGCAGTCGCGACCGCCACCCGCTCGCGCAGATCCGCGCGCTGACGCTCGCTCAGCGGCGCCACGACGTCGGCGAACGCCGGCGACAGGTCGCACGTGCCGGCGATGTAGTCGTCGACGTCGTCGTAGCGCATCGTCAGCGCGACCTCCTCGACGACGACGTCCGCGAAGCCGGCGTCCTCCAGCAGCGTGCGCAGCCCCGCCGGGTCCGCGAGGTCGAACATTCCCGGGCCCGCACCGAGGTCGAAGCCGTCGACCAGCCCGGCCTCGACGAGCGCGCGGCGCGCGGTCGCGGCGAACGGGTTGCGCTCGGGCGTGCTCCAGGCCGCCAGTGCGAGCCGGCCGCCCGGGCGGAGCACGCGGCGCGTCTCACGCAGGGCGGCGCCGCGGTCGAGCGCGAACATGTAGCCCCAGCGGCAGATCGCCGCGTCGACGCTCGCGGCGGTCAGGTCGATCCACTCCAACTCGAGCAGCGCAAACTCGACGTTGGCGATGCCGAGCTGCTGCGCCCGCTCGCGCGCCTGCGCGAGCATCGCCTCGGCGCCGTCGCTGCAGATCAGCGTCCCGCCGGGCGCGATCAGCTCGGCCGCGAGGAAGCCCGTCTCCCCCACGCCCGCCGCCAGCTCGAGCACGCGCTGGCCGCGCTGCGGCTCGATCGCGTCCACGAGCCACCGCGAGACGGGCATCGCCGCGGCCTGGAGGCGCTCGTTGCGCGCGCGCCAGCCGGCGGCGGCGCGCTCCCAGCGCTCGCGCACGGCGCCGCGCAGCTCGTCGGGGTCGGAGTCCTGGGCCGTTGTCATCGCTCGGCGCCTTCGAGCAGCTCGCGACGCAGCAGCTTGCCGGAGGCGGTGCGCGGCAGTCTCGTCGCGAACGTGATCTCCTTCGGCGCCTTGTGGCGGGCGAGCTGTGCGGCGACGTGCGCGCGCAGCTCCTCGGCCTCGGCATGGCTGCCGTCGTGCAGCACGACCGTGGCGACGACCGCCTCGCCCCACTGCGGGTCCGGCCGCCCGTGCACGCCCGCGTCGGCGACCGCCGGGTGGGCCAGCAGCGCCGCCTCGACCTCGGCGGGCGCGACGTTCTCGCCGCCGCTGACGATCGTGTCGGCCTTGCGGCCGGTGACCGTGAGACGGCCGTGGGCGTCGAGCGCGCCGAGGTCGCCGGTGTGCAGCCAGCCGTCCGCGTCGGCGGCGTCGGGCGCGACGTTCGGGCCGGCGACGAGGATCTCGCCGACCGCCGGCTCGCCGACGGTCCCCCGCGGTGCCTCAGCGATCCGCACGCGCTGGCCGACGAGCGGGCGGCCCGCCGTCTCCGGCTCGCCGGGCAGCGACGTCGCAACCTGCGAGCAGGCCTCCGTCATCCCGTACGTCTGGGCCGCGGGGATCCCCGCCTCCTGCACCTGGGCCGCGAGCGTCGGAGGCAGCGGTCCGCCGCCGATCAGCGCGACGCGCAGCGGGTTCGGGGCCTTCAGCCCGGCGTCGAGCAGGCGTTGGAGCGTCGTCGGCACGAGCGAGACGAGCGTGACGCGGTCGCGCTCGATCGCCTCCAGCACCGCCTCGGTGCGGAAGCGCTCGTGCAGCACGACGGTCGTGCCGTAGGTCGCGCTGCGCAGCAGGATCGCGAGGCCGCCGACGTGGCTGAGCGGCAGCGTGCAGAGCCAGCGGTCGTCGGGGTCGAGTCCGAGCGCGAGCGCCGAGCCGAGCGCGTTCCAGCTCCAGTTGCCGACCGTCAGCGTGACCGGCTTCGGCGCGGCTGTCGTGCCGGAGGTGTGGACGATCGTGGCGGGTGCGGCGGGATCGAGACGCTCGCCGAGCGGCGGGTCGGGGGTGCCGCTCTCGCGTGTGAGCGGGGTGTCGATCGTGAGCTTCGCCCCGCTCGCGCGCCGGGACTGCTCATGACCTGCCAACCGCAGGTCGATCGGCACGACCGCCGCGCCGAGCAGGAGGGTGGCGTGGAGGGCAGCGAGGAAGGGGGCTCCGGGCGGCAGCTTCAGCGCCACGCGATCACCTTCCTCGACGCCCTGCGCTGCGAGCGTCGCAGCGGCGTCGCGGGCCTGCGCGTGCAGCTCCGCATAGGTGGTCGCGATGCCGTGCGCGTCGATCAGCGCCGGGTGGTCGGGTCTGAGGGCGGCGGCGCGCGGGAGCCAGGGATCAAGGTCCATGCTGCTTCGAAGGCTACGCGTCTGCGAGGAAGGCGTCGATCTGCGCTGCGATCGCGGCGGGTCGGCAGTGTGGGACGTGGTTCGCGGCGATTCTGCGGAGCACTAGATGGTTGATTCCACGAGATTCGTGGATGCGAGGGGTGCGATGGGCGGATGCTGGACGACGCGCGGTGTCGAAGGCGATGCCGGTGGCATCGGCAAGACGCCGCGTGGCGCCCAGCGCCGCCCAGCGTGACCCTCGCGCCGCGAGATCGTGGAATCAACCATCTAGGGTTCGGGGCCCCGACCGTGAGGAGAGCTGCTGACGTGAGCGTGACGTGGACCCCCGCCGGCGACTATGAGGACATCCGCTACGAGCTGAGCGGCGACGGGATCGCGAAGGTCACGATCGCGCGGCAGGAGGTCCGCAACGCGTTCCGGCCCGAGACGGTGATCGAGCTGTCCGATGCGTTCGAGCGGGCGCGGGAGGACACCGAGGTCGGTGCGATCATCCTCACCGGCGAAGGGCCGGACGCGTTCTGCTCGGGCGGAGATCAGCGGGTGCGCGGCTCGCAGGGGTACGTGCAGGGCTCCGGCGCCGGCCGGGCAGGCACGGGCGGCGCGAAGCCGGCGGTCGGGCGCTTCCACGTGACCGACCTGCACGTGCAGATCCGGCGGCTGCCGAAGCCCGTCGTGGCGATGGTGGCCGGCTACGCGGTCGGCGGCGGGCACGTGCTGCACGTGGTCTGCGACCTCACGATCGCCGCCGACAACGCCCGCTTCGGACAGACCGGGCCGAGAGTCGGCTCCTGGGACGGCGGCTTCGGCACATCGGTGCTGCGCGACACGGTCGGCACGAAGAAGGCGAAGGAGATCTGGCTGCTGTGCCGCCAGTACGACGCGCAGCAGGCGCTGGAGATGGGGCTCGTGAACGCCGTCGTGCCACTCACCGAGCTGGAGGCCACGACGGTCGCGTGGTGCCGCGAGATGCTCGCCCTCTCCCCCTTCGCGCTGCGGCTCGTGAAGGCGAGCTTCAACGCCCAGGAGGACGGCTACGCCGGCATCCAGCAGCTCGCCCACGACACGAACCTGCTGATGTACGGCAGCGAGGAGGCGACCGAGGGTCGGACCGCCTTCCTCGAGAAGCGCCAGCCGGACTTCTCGCGCTTCCCCCGGCGGCCGTAGGCTGTCGGCGATGAGCTCCGCGACCGCACCACCGAGCGTCATGCGCATCTGGCTGATGGCCGCGCGGCCGAAGACGCTGCCGGTCGGGCTCGCGCCGGTGCTCGTCGGGACGGCGCTTGCCGACACGGCCGGCGTCTTCCACCCGCTGCGCTTCGCCGCCGCGCTGCTCGGCGCGCTGTTCATCCAGGTCGGCGCGAACCTCTCGAACGACTACTCCGACGCGCGCCGCGGTGCCGACACCGAGGACCGCCTCGGCCCTGTGCGCGTGACGGCCGGCGGGCTCGTGCCGCCGCGCCAGGTGCTGATCGCGACCTACGTGACGTTCGGGCTCGCGATCCTCTGCGGCGTCTATCTGATCGCTGTCGCCGGCTGGCAATTGCTGCTCGTCGGCGCCGCCTCGATCGTCGCGGGCGTGCTGTACACAGGCGGTCCGCGGCCGTACGGCTACGAGGGGCTCGGCGAGCTGTTCGTGTTCCTCTTCTTCGGGATCGTCGCGGTCGCCGGCTCGTTCTTCGTGCAGACCGAGCGGCTCGTGTGGGAGGCGTTCGCGCTGGCGGTGCCCGTCGGGCTGCTGGCATCCGCGGTGCTCGTCGTCAACAACGTGCGCGACCTCGAGACCGACCGGCGCGCCGGCAAGCGCACGCTGGCGGTGCGGCTCGGGCGCGAGCGCACGCGCACGCTGTTCGCGGTGATGGTGTACGGCGCCTACCTGCTGGCGCCGGTGACGTGGATCTTCGGCCCGCTCCGCGCGTGGATGCTGCTGCCGTTCCTCGCGCTGCCGCTCGCGGCGCCGGTCGTGCGCGCGGTGCGCACGCGCACCGACGGCCCCTCGCTCAACGAGGCGCTCGCGGGCACGGGACGGCTCGAGCTCGTGTATTGCGTCCTGCTCTGCGCCGGCATCCTGCTGAGCTGACGCCGCACGGGATCGCAGCGTGCGGCTCGAGATAGCCCCCCGACGGCTGCGCCTGCGGACTCCGCTCGCGACGGCGCACGGGACGGTCGCCGAGCGCGAGCTGCTCGACGTGCTCGTGATCGGCGCCGGAAACGTCGCCGGCGCCGGCGAGGCCGCCCCCCTCCCCTCCTACGACGGCGTCACGCTCGGCGACGTGCGCGCGGCGCTCGAGGACTGCCGGCCGATCCTGCGCGATGCCGAAGGACTCCCGCGCGCGATGGTGCTCGCCGCCTGCCGCGAGGCGGCTGTGCTGCCGCAGGCGATCGCGGCGATCGACCTCGCGTTGTGGGACCTGGAAGGACGCCGCGCCGGCGCGCCGGTGTGGCGACTGCTCGGAGCCGAGCGCGGCGCTGACGTGGCGGTCAACGCGCTGCTGTCGGCGGAGGACCGCAGCGGCGCCGCCGCGGAGGCGACGCGGGCGGTCGCGGCCGGCTTCGCCTGCGTGAAGGCGAAGGTCGGGGTCGGCGACGACGCCGGGCGCATCGCGGCGGTGCGCGCGGCGATCGGGCCGGATGTCGCGCTGCGGGTCGACGCGAACGGCGCGTGGAGCGTCGAGGAGGCGCTCGCGCACTTGCGGGCACTGGAGCCGAGCGACATCGAGCTGTGCGAGGAGCCGGTGCACGGGGTCGCAGAGCTGCGCGGCGTCGCCGATGAGGCGGGAATCCCGATCGCGATGGACGAGACGGCCGTCGGGCCGGGCGCGCTCGCGAGCGGCGCGACGCCGATCGTGTGCCTGAAGCTGAGCCGCTGCGGCGGCATCACGGGCCTGCTGGAGGCCGCCGAGACGGCCCGCGCCGCAGGCAGCGAGGTCTACCTCGCCTCGACGCTCGACGGCCCGCTCGGGATCGCCGGCGCGCTGCACGCGGCGGCCGTGCTGCGACCGTCGCGGCCGTGCGGGCTCGCGACGCTCGACGCCTTCGCCGAGCTGGAGGTCGATCCGGCGCTGGCGGTCGCCGATGGTTTCATGCAGGTGCCGGACGGGCCGGGGCTGGGCGTCCGGGCATAGCGACAGGAGAACGAGCGAACAGGAGCGCGCGATGGCGGAGCAGAGCGAGGCGAACGTCTACACCGAGACGTGGCAGCGGACGATGGATCAGGGGAACTGGGGCGTGCGGGCGGCGAGCGTCGGACGCCTCGCCGGTGCCCGGCAGGTCGGGATGAGCGTCTACGAGCTGGACCCCGGCAAGAAGAACCTGCCCTACCACGCGCACCACGGGATCGAGGAGATCGTGGTGGTGTTGAAGGGAACGCCGACGCTGCGCACGCCCGACGGCGAGCGCGAGCTGGCCGAGGGCGAGGTCGTCGCCTTCGCGCCCGGCCGTGGCGGCGCCCACCAGCTGCTGAACCGCAGCGACGCGGTCGTGCGCTACCTGATGCTCAGCTCGAAGGCGGCGGCCGACCTGATCGAGTACCCCGACAGCGGCAAGATCTCCGCCCAGGCCGGCGCCTGGGGCACGCCCGACGCGGTCTCCTACATGCTCCCGATGGAGCCGCAGCTCGACTACTTCGCGGGCGAGCCGGACTGAGCGGCAGCCGCGGCAGCCGCGTCGGTTGCGCCGTCACGCGCGGCGAAGTAGCCGTGGCCCTCGACGCTGACCTGCGGCATGTGGCGATCCATCCAGCCGGGGATCCACCAGGCGGCTCTGCCCATCAGCGCGATCGTCGCGGGCACCGGCAGGCAGCGCACGAGCGTCGCGTCGATGATCACCGCAACCGACAGGGCGACGCCGAACTGTGTCGCGGTGGGTCGTGACGATGAACAGCGCGCATCGATCCCGACGCCGAGCCCGAGCATGATCGCGCGAGGCCGACGGCCACGACGAGCCACAGCGCCAGCACGGGAAGCCGGTGGCGGGCGCAGGCGCGTCCGAGGTGATGGAGAGGAAGCCGGTCACGTCGTCGTCCCAGCGCGAGCGCGGACGTGGCGGACCCTATTCGGCCGGACGGCGGGGTCAAAGCGCGAGCAGCGCCGCGACCGCCGCCGGGGCTTCGAGCTGGACGGCGTGCCCAGCGCCCGGCACGACGTGGACCGCCGCGTCAGCCAGGGCCGTCGCCATCCGCTCGGCGATCGCGCGGAACTTCGCGTCGCGTGCGCCGACGACGAGCGCGACGGGGATGGTCAGCTGCGGCAGCCGCTCCCACAGCGGCTCCATGCGGCCGGTGCCGAGGCCGCGCAACGCGGCGGCGAGGCCGGCGGGCGACTGCGAGCGGCGCATCGCGCGCGCCGCGGCGGCGACATCGGCCGGCTGATCGGCGAACAACGGGAGCGCCGCCCACCGCGCTGCGAACACTTCGATCCCCTCCTGCTCGATGCGATCCGCGAGTGCCTCGTCTGCCGCGCGGCGGGTCCGGCGCTCCTCGGCATCCGACAGTCCCGGGCTCGCGCCGACGAGCACGAGCCGCTCGATGCGCCCGTGCGCCTCCGGCTGGAGCGCGAGGTCGAGCGCGATCCGCCCGCCCATCGAGTAGCCGGCGAGGGTGAAGCGCCTCGGCGCCACCGCGAGCACGTCGGCGCGCACCGACGGGTAGTCGATCGGCCGCTCCCCGGCCGCCACGCCATGGCCGCGGATGTCGGGCGCGAGCGCGCGATAGCGTTCGCCGAGCGCCGCGATCGTCGGCCCCCAGCTGCGGCCCGTCTGCGTGAAGCCGTGGAGCAGGACGATCGTCTGCGGCGCCATCCCAGCATCATGACCGGACCCGCGACCGACACGTACCTCCTGCTGCGCGCCTTCTGCGAGGAGCTGACGCGCTGCGGCGTGACCGACGCCTGCACGTCGCCCGGCTCGCGCTCGACGCCGATCGTGCTGTCGCTCGCGCGCACGCCGGGGCTGCGCGCGTGGTCGCACGTCGACGAGCGCGTCGCCGGCTTCTTCTCGCTCGGGCTCGCGAAGCAGACCGGCCGCCCGGTCGCCGTGGCCTGTACATCAGGGACGGCGGCCGCCGAGCTGGCGCCGGCCGTGATCGAGGCGGCGCAGGCGCGCGTCCCGCTGATCGTGCTGACGGCCGACCGCCCCCCGGAGCTGCGCGACGTCGGCGCCGGACAGACGATCGACCAGATCAAGCTCTACGGCGCCGCCGCCAAGTGGTTCGTCGAGGTCGGCACGCACGCGGCGACGCCGGCGCGCGTGCGCTGGATGCGCGCGCTCGCCTGCCGCGCGGTGTGGACCGCGCTCGACGGGCGCCCCGGGCCGGTGCACCTCAACATGCCGCTGCGCGAGCCGCTCGTGCTCGACGAGCCGCTGCCCGCCGAGGACCCCGCGCCCGGCCGCGCCGACGGACGGCCGTGGGTGGCGCATCCGGTCGTGCCCGCTTCCCGCGAGCTGCCGGCCGTGCCGGTCGCGCCGTCCCCGCGCGCGGTCGTCGTCGCCGGCCGCGACGAGCGCGACCCGGCGCTCGGCGAGGCGCTCGCGGCGTTCGCGGCCGCCGCGCGCTACCCGCTGCTCGCCGACCCGCTGTCAGGCGCGCGCCGCGGGCCGGCGGCGATCGCCCACTACGACGCGCTGCTGCGCGACGAGCGGCTCGCCGCCGAGCTGCGGCCGCAGCTCGTGCTGCGGATCGGCGACCTGCCGACGTCGAAGCCGCTGCGCACGTGGCTCGCGAGCCTCGACGGCGCCGAGCAGATCGTGCTCGACGGCGAGGGCGCCTGGCATGACCCGGCCGGCGTCGTGAGCGCCCGGATCGCGGCGAATCCGCGCGCGACGCTGGCGGCACTGACCCCGGAGCACCGCGACGCCGGCGAGCCGCCGTGGCTCGAGCGCTGGCGCGCGGCCGACCGCGCAGCCGCCGGCGCGATCAGGGCGACGCTCGGCGACGAGCTGTCGGAGCCGCGCGTCGCCGCCGAGCTGGTGGCCGCGCTGCCGGCGGAGGCGACGCTGTTCGTCGCCTCCTCGATGCCGATCCGCGACGTCGAGACGTTCGCCGCCGCGCGCGACGGCGCGCCGCGCGTCCTCTCCAACCGCGGTGCGAACGGGATCGACGGAACGGTCGCCGCCGCGCTCGGCGCGGCCGCGGCGGACGACGGCCCGGTCGTGCTGCACATCGGCGACGTCTCGCTCGCCTACGACCTCGGCGCACTCCTGTCCGCCAGGCGGCTTCGCATCGATCTCGTCATCGTGCTCGTCAACAACGACGGCGGCGGGATCTTCGACTTCCTCCCGGTCGCGCGCGAGGTCGACGCGTTCGAGCAGCACGTCGCGACGCCGCATGGGCTCGACTTCGCCCAGGCCGCCGCGCTCTACGGCGCGCGGCACGTCCCCGCCGGCGACGTCGCGACGTTGCGCGACGAGCTGGCTCGCGCGCTCGGCGACGGCGGCATCACGATCGTCGAGGTGCGCACGGAGCGCCGCGCGAACGTGGCGCTGCACCGGCGCGTGTGGGACGCCGTCGCGGCGGCGCTCAGTTGACGCGCTGAGTCAGTTCTGCCGGGCAATACGGCTGCGGAACCTGCTGCACGGTGCCGATGTGCGCCCAGACTCCGCTGCCGTCCGCGAGTCGGAGGCACGGAGGGCCGGCGCCGCCGATCGTCCATGCGCGTATGAGCGCTGCCTGGCCCTGTGCCAACGCCGGCGTCCGCGCCGCTTCCGGGATGACCGCGAGGTTCGCGACGCGTGCGAAGACGAGCAGCCCGATGTCTGCGAAATGCCGGTCCCATCTTTCCACCCGATCGTCCCACTCGATGCTCGTCATGCCTTCGCGCCGAAGCGCCGTGAACAGCCCAAGGACGTCGGGATGCGGGTGGGGACGCGAAACCATGTAGTCGTTGTTCGAGTAGACGATGACGCGCCCTCGCGGTGGGACGCCCTCGCCGTACGCGGCTCTTCGATTTCCAGGCAGCCGCCGCGTGGTTTCCGCGCCGACGCCCAATGTGGCCCCGACGTGTGCGGCACCTATCGCGCCCACGAGGAGGACGATCGCCAGCGTGCGTGGCGCGGGTGCAAGACGGACGATCCAGGCCGTGCCCAGGACGGCAAGGAACACGACGAATCCCATCGTGTAGCGCATGTCGTGATGCGGCATCACCGTGAGGAGGACCCATGCGCCGCACAGCCCGCACAGCAACTCGGGCGTCGGATCGGCTTCCTCGCGCGTCCGTGCCACGCGCGCGACGGCCGCACCGACGCCCGCCGTCGCGAACAGGAACAGCGGGGCGAACAGCAGTCCGTCCAGTGTCGCCCAGAAATACCACGCGAGATTCGCGAGCGAGGCCAGGGGCGGGTGCGCTGCAGGCGGCACGTCCCGCCCCCCACCGGCAGCGTCGAAGATGACGCTGCCATAGCCTGCGATCACCTGCTGGACGTACCACGGCGTCCCGACGAGCAGCGCTACGAGGATGAAGGACAGCAACCCACGCCAGTTGCGCCATCCGCCCCGGGCGAGGACGCAGATGACCACGCCGACGACGTACACCGGCGCCAGCTCCTTCGTGGCGATCCCCAGCCCCATGGTGACGCCGGCGAGAGCGGCGACGCCGACGCGGCCGAACCGGCCGCTCGCAAGGATCAGCCAGACCGTCGCGGCGGCGAACGCCGTCTGCGGGATGTCCAACATGAACACGTGGAACTGCTCGATGATGAGCGGCGCTCCGAGCGCGAACAGGACCGCCAGGAGGCCGGCCGTCGGACCTGCGAGCATGCGGCCCAGCTGGTAGCAGGCAGCCGCCAGCAACGGCACGTAGACGAGGTTCTGCGCGAGAATCGGCGTGGCGATGTTCACACCGCCGACGAGGGTCGCGACGCCACCCAGGAGATACGTTCCAGGTGGGTAGAAGCTCGGGGCACCGATCGCTCTGAAGAGCGTTCCCTTGCTCAACGCGTCGTGATACCCGAACGCGAAGTAGAGGTGCTGACCCGCGTCGTTGTACTGGACGCTGCGATCGATTGAGAGCCACCACGCTGTCACCGCGATGAATCCTGCGACGAGTGCGATCGCACCCCATGCGCACGCATCCATGCGTCGAGCCGAGCCCAGTCCCCGCGGGACGGCGACCCGGCGCGACGCGGTCGCCATACGACTCCCCCAAGCCGAGAACACCTCGGCAGTTTACTATATATCGGTGGTTTGTCGGCCGGCGTAGGCCGGCTGTGCCCCCACCGCGCGCCGGCAGAAGGCCGTGAGCGCGACGATCACCGCGTCGGGGTCGGCGTTGCCGCCGGCGACCGGAGAGAGCGGGCTGACGAGCGCCTCGACGATCCCGCCGATCAGCGCCGCCGCGGTCGTGTCCGGGTCTTGGTCCGGCAGCTCGCCGCCGTCGACGCGCTCGCGCAGGAATGCCGCCATGCGGCATGCGTACGCGCGGCGATAGCGCATCCGCTCGGCGTCGACCGACGGATCGAGCGGCTCATATACGAGCGCCCACGCGAGCCGCGGGTGCGACAGCGCGCGTCCCGCGAACGTCGTGATGACCGCGTCGAGCTCGTCGGCGGCGCAGCGCGTCGTCGCGGCGGCCTCCTGCATCGCGGAAAGCTCGACGTCGGCGATCGCACGGAAGAGCTCGACGAAGAGATCTGCCTTCGCGGGGAAGTGACGGTAGAGCGTGCCCGTCGCGACACCGGCGCGCTCGGCGATCGCCGCCACCGACGCCGCCCCGTAGCCGCCGGCCTCGAGCACCTCCATGCCGGCGCGCAGCAAGCGGGCACGGGTGTCCTGACCGCGGCGAGACGGCTCGATGACGCGGAGGTCGGGCATCCTTATTCGTACGCCAGCGTATCTGCAAGCGCGGAGGCGATGGCGCAGAGCCGCACGACCTTGCGAGCGAACCTCGGGTTTCGCGCTCCGATCACGGCAAGCCGCGATCTGGACGCCGCGTTTCGCGCTCCGATCACGGCAAGCCGCGATCTGCGCGCGACGTCACTAGCCGGCGAGCACCGGCAGCAGCGCCTGCAGCTTGACCTCGGTCTCGGCCAGCTCCTCGGCCGGCAGCGAGTCGCGCACGACGCCGACGCCGGCGTAGCAGTGGGCGACCGCGCCGCGCAGCAGCGCGCAGCGGAGCGCGACGCATAGCTCGCCGTCGCCGTTCGCGTCGGTCCAGCCGACGGGGCCGGCGTACCAGCCGCGGTCGAAGCCCTCGAGCTGCGGGATCAGCGGCTCGGCGGCGGCAAACGGCTCGCCGCCGACAGCCGGCGTCGGGTGCAGCAGCGCAGCGAGCGCCATCGCGCCGAGCGGCTTCGAAAGCTGAGCGCGGATCGGCGTCGCGAGGTGCTGGATGTTCGCGATCCGCACGACGACCGGCTCGGGCGCCGCCGTCACCCACACCGCGTGCGGGCGCAGCGCCTGCGCGATGCGCCGCGTGACGATCCCCTGCTCCTCGCGGTCCTTGTCGCTGCGCAGCAGCGCCTCTCCGAGGTGGTCGTCGACCGCCGGGTCGGCGCTGCGGCGGGTCGAGCCGGCGAGCGCGACGGTCGAGGCGCGCTCGCCGTCGCGGCGCACGAGCAGCTCCGGCGTCGCGCCGAGGAAGGTCGCGTCGCCGCGACCGACGGCATAGACGTAGCAGGCCGGGAAGCCCTCCCGCAGCGCACCGAGCACGGCGCCGGGGTCGTGGTCGCGCGGAGCGTGCACCTGCACCTCGCGCGCCAGCACGACCTTCTCCAACGCTCCCGCACGGATCCGCTCGACGGCGCGCGCGACCGCGCTCTCGTAGTGCTCGGGCGGCATCGCGCTGACGACGCGGTAGCGTCCGGCGGGCGAGGGGTCGAGCAGCGGGAGCGGCGCCTCGCGCAGCTCGGCGAGGCGCGCCTCGATCCGCGCGAGCAGGTCGGCGGGCGTGTCGTCGGGCGTCGCGAGCGCGGTGACCGTCAGGCGCACGTCGGCGCCGCGGCGCGCGAGCGTCAGCTCGGGGACGTGCAGCGAGGCGGGCGTGAAGCCTTCCCACTGCGGCGCCCCCGCGCCCTGCGGCGCGAACGCGAAGCCGCCGACCGCGACGAGCCCCGCGCCGGGCGGACCATCCGGCGGATCGGCGATCGCGGCCGCCGCGAGCGCACGCCATTCGCGCGCGACCGCCTGGAAGCGGCCGGGTCCGGCGGACTCGATCGCGCGCACGCAGCCAAGCGCCGCCAGCGCGGCGCCGTCGCGGTCGGGCTGCTCGAAGCTGAACCACGGCTCGCCCCCGCGCCGCGAGGCGACGACGAGCGCGCCCGGATCGACGCCGGGGGCCGCGACGGTCACCGCCGCGAGCGCCTCGCCGTCGTGGCGCGCGCGGCGCACGGCCGCGTCAAGCCGCGCGGCGAGCAGCTCGCGCGCGGCCGGGTCGAGCCATCGGCGCTCTCCCGGCCGCGTGCGCGTGAACGACATCGAGCCGGGGCCCTACGTTTCGCTGCGCCCGCGGGCGATCGCGATCTCGCCGGTGCGCGTCATCTCGATCAGGCCGAACGGCCGCACGAGCGCCTCGAACGCCTCGATCTTCTCGTCGCTGCCCGTCAGCTCGACGACGAGCGAGCGCTTCGCGACGTCGACGACGCGTCCGCCGAAGATCTCGCACAGCTGCAGCACCTCGGTGCGCGCCGTCCCGTCGACCGCGAGCTTGAAGAGCGCCAGCTCGCGCGCGAGCGTCTCCTCCGGCTCGAGGTCGCGGATCTTCAGCACGTTGACGAGCTTGTGCAGCTGCTTCGTGACCTGGTCGATCGGATGCACGGCCCCGTCGAGCGTCAGCGTGATGCGCGAGATCGTCGGGTCGTCGGTCGGCCCGACGGCGAGCGTGTCGATGTTGAACGCGCGCCGCGCGAACAGCCCCGCCACACGCGTCAGGACACCCGGCTTGTTCTCGACCAGAATCGAAAGGACGTGCTTGCGTCCGGTCCTGAGGTTGCCGGCCGCCTCGAGCTCGTCGAGGCTGATCAGCTCCTTGGTTCCTGGCTCACCCATCGCTCAGCCCACCATGTCCCGCGCGGCCTGGCCGGCGGGGATCATCGGGTACACGTTCTCCTCGGCGGTGACGCGCACGTCCACCACGACCGGCCCCTCGACCGCGAGCGCAGCCTTGAGATCGTCGACGAGCGTCGCCTTGTCCGTCAGCCGCACCCCGTGCGCGCCGTACGCCTCGGCGAGCTTGACGAAGTCCGGGAAGCTGCCCATGTCGACCTGCGAGTAGCGCTTGTCCCAGAACAGCTCCTGCCACTGGCGGACCATGCCGAGGTAGCCGTTGTTGACGATCACGACCTTGATCGGGATCTTGTTCTGGGCGCAGGTCGCGAGCTCCTGGGCGTTCATCTGCACCGAGCCGTCGCCGGCGATGCAGACGACCCTCTTGTCCGGGCAGCCGACAGCCGCGCCCATCGCCGCCGGCAGGCCGAAGCCCATCGTGCCGAGGCCGCCGGAGTTGATCCAGCGACGCGGCTCGGGGAAGTCGTAGTACTGCGCGGTCCACATCTGGTGCTGGCCGACGTCGCTCGTGACGATCGCCTCGCCGCCCGTCGCCTCGAAGATGGCCTGGATCGCCCGCTGCGGACGGATCTCGGCGTCCTTCGTGTCCTCGTATCTGAGCGGGTGCTGCGCGCGCCAGCCCTCGATCCGCTGCCACCAGTCCTCGAGGCGGCCGCGGTCCGCGCCGAGCGCGCGGTACTCGGTCACGAGCCGCGCGACGACGTTCTTCGCGTCGCCGACGATCGGGATGTGCGCCGGCACGTTCTTCGAGATCTCGGCCGGGTCGACGTCGATGTGGATGAACTTCGCGCGCGGCGCGAACTCCGACAGCTTGCCGGTCACGCGGTCGTCGAAGCGGACCCCGATCCCGACGATCAGGTCGGCCTCGTCCATCGCGTAGTTCGCCGCGCGCGTGCCGTGCATGCCGAGCATCCCGAGCCACTGCTCGTGTGGCGCCGGGAACGCGCCGAGCCCCATCAGCGTGCAGGTGACGGGGAAGCGATCGCTCAGTGCGAGCTCGCGCAGCTCCGTCGCCGCGTTGGCGTTGACGACGCCGCCGCCGGCGTAGATGACCGGCCGGCGCGCGTTCGCGAGCGCCTTCGCCGCGAGCCTGATCTGCTTCTGGTTGCCCTCCGTCGTCGGCTGGTAGCCGGGCAGGTGGACGTCGCTGACCGGCTCGTACGGGATGTCGGCCCGCGAGAGGTCCTGCGGGATGTCGACGAGCACCGGGCCGGGCCGGCCGGTGCGCGCGATGTGGAACGCCTCGTGGATCGTGCGCGGGATCTCCAGCGGATGCTGGATCATGAAGCTGTGCTTCACGATCGGGAGCGTCATCCCGAGGATGTCCGCCTCCTGGAAGCCGTCGGTCCCGATCAGCTCCGTGCGCACCTGACCGGTGATGAAGACCACCGGCACCGAGTCCATCATCGCGTCGCAGATCGCGGTGACCAGGTTCGTCGCGCCGGGGCCGCTCGTGCCGAACGCGACGCCGACCCTGCCCGTCGCCTTCGCGTAGCCCTCGGCGGCGTGCCCGCCGCCGGCCTCGTGGCGCACCAGGATGTGGCGGATGCCGGCGTCGTAGAACGCGTCGTAGGTCGGGAGGTTGGCGCCGCCGGGAAGCCCGAATACGACCTCGACACCCTCCGCCTTCAGGCACTCCATCAAAGCGTCGACTGCACGCATTTTGCGCTCGCCTCCTTTCCACGAAGCTCGAGAATGTGCAAGAAGCGCGACGGAATGCCGCGCCCGCGACTGCTTCCTGCGTCGCGAGGCCAGTCTACCAGCGGAATTCGCCGCTACTGCCGCGAATTTCCGGCATGCGCGGCGCGGCGGTCGGCGACGTCGGCCTCCGACGCGATCGCCACGTCGGGGAACTCGAGCTCGGTCCCGCAGCGGGTGCAGATCGCGTCGTGGAGCTTCACGATCTTTCCGCAGCCCGGGCACTCGCGCCGCAGCTCGTTGCGGTCCCAGCGGTACATCAGCGCCGTCGCGAGCCCGATCACCGGCACGATCGCCGAGATCAGGAACCAGATGAAGAACGAGCTGCCCTTGGTGCGCCCGATCAGGCCGCCGGCGAGGCCGAAGCAGATCGCGATGACGACGTAGGCCATGGCGGCAGGGGCGGTCGACGGGTCCGCTGCTCAGAGCAGCTGGTTGAGTGCCCACAGCACGGCGATCACGGCCGCGACGCCGACGACGATCCAGAAGATCGCGAGCACGAAGCCGATCAGGATCTTCGCGATGAGCGCGACGACGGCGACCAGCACGATCACCGCGAGGGCGCGCTTGAGGAGCGAGGGCTTGTCGGGCGCCGGGGCGTCCTGGAAGGAGCTCATGGCGACAGGGTACCGCTCACCGGACGGCGTCGAGCGCAGATTGCTGGCGCCGCGGAAGCCGTCGCCGCACGCGCCAGCGCGCGCCGCTGAAGGCGAGGTTGGCGACCGTCGCAAAGCCCTCCTCGTCGGTGCGCAGCGCGAGCACCAGATGCGCGACGCGATCGCCGGAGGGCAGCGCGGGGTCGGTCGCTCTCACGCACCAGCAGGACACGCGGCGGCCGCTGACGAGCAGAGCGCCGGCCTCCCCCACGAGCCATGTGCCGAGCAGCCCGCGCTCGGGCACGAGCCCGCTGCGCGCGTGCAGCTCGCGCGCGTCGTGGTCGACGAGGTCGCCGAGCAGGCCGAGCGCGACCCGCTCCGGGCCGTCGGCGGCCGGACGCAGCGAGCGCGTGACGGTCGCGCCACGGCGCGCGTAAAGCTCCGGGATCAGCCAGGCGTGCGCGAGCGCGGCGAGCGAGACGGGCAGCGCGAGCGGCGACAGCAGCACCATCACGACCGCGACGACGACGAACGGCACGACGTGGGCGAGCGTCGTCATCGTCCACAGCCGGTCGCGTCGACGCAGGCGCTCGGCCGTCATGCGCGGGCGCCAGTAGACGCCCGCCAGCTCCGGCAGGACGCGGCCACCTGCGCCGGCGGCGTCCGCGCTCATCGGGGGTGCCCTATCCCCCCGCGATCGGGCGGCGCATGATCACGAGCTGCTCGTCGAGCGGCAGCTGACGCACGTGCTCGGCGTGGCCCGGTCCGCGCGTGACCATCGCGATCGCGCCCTGATCGAGCTCGGCGGCGAAGGCGGCCACGGCCGCCTCGACCGACGCCGGATCGTCCGCCGTCCACTCGGCGAGCGTCGTGTGGCCGCTGCCGTCCATCCGGATGAGTCGAGACATCTCGGGCCTCCTGAGCGATCGGTGGGGGCTCGTCCCAGCGTACCCGCGGCGTCCAGCCCCGTCAGCCCCGTTCGGCAGCGTAGAGCCGAATTTGCCCGATCTGGACGCTGGTCCTCGGGACGGTCATCGCGGCACGCCCGCCGAAGTCCCATATGAAGAAGCGGCCCTTTCTGTTGAGCACCTGGTAATCCGCTTCGGTGATGTCGAAAATGACGTCGCCGCTGAGCGATTCGCCGGGGCCGATCATGCCGCCGTTCGTCAGCCCGAGCGATTCGCCGACCACGCGCCGCTCGATGTCCGTGCGCTCGAGGTAGTTGTCGCCTCCGACGCCGAGCATCGTCTGGCCGAACGCGAAGCGATGCGGCACCTTGTCGCGGTTCTGGACCTGGAGCGTGAAACGTACGAAGGCGTCGAACCGCGGCGTCACCGCCTTGCCGTTCCTGCTCAGCTGCGGAGCCACGGACGCAGCGCGGATCGCGACCCCGAGCGTCTTGAGTCTGACGGCCGCGCCGTAGTTGCCGACGACGTACTGCACGCCGCCCTGGGTGCACGCGCCCGTGCGCAACTGCGTCTTGTTGATCCCCTGGGAATCACAGCTCTTGCGTGGATCCGTGGGCGGCTGCTTCCCGCTCGGCGTCGACGGCGCCGTCGGCGTCGTCACGCCGGCGACGTTCTGCGTGCCGCCGCATGCGCTCAGTCCCATCCCGACCACCAGCAGCGCCAGCAGCGCCACCACGACCTTGTTCCTCACGGCTTCCCCCTGAACCGGTGACTCCACAAACTAGACCGGTTTGGCCCCCGCGCGCAAGCTGCAACCGCACGTCAGGGTGCGAGCGAGCTGCTGCCCCCGCCCCGGCCGGCGTCTACAGCCCGAGCTGCTCGCGCACGAGGCGCGTGACCTCGCCGCCGTCGGCGCGGCCCTTCGTCTCGCGCATGACGAAGCCGACGATCGGGCCGATCGCCTTCATGTTGCCGTCCTTCAGCTTCGCGACCGCGTCGGGGTCGGACGCGAGCGCGCGCTGGACGACGTCCGCCAGCTCGTCGCCGCCGCCGAGCGCGCCGAGCCCCTCGGCCTCGACGATCGCCTGCGGGTCGCCGCCGCGCGCGACGAGCGTGTCGAGCACCTGCTTGGCGGCGCCGGGCGTGACCTGTCTGCCGCGCATCAGCGCAACGAGCCGTGCGAGCGCGGCCGGCTCGACCTTCGAGGCCGCGGGGTCGGCGTCGCCGATGCGCGCGACGAGCTCGCCGGTGACCCAGTTGGCGAGCGTCTGCGCGTGCTCGCCATCCGCGGCCAAGGCCTGCTCGTAGTACGCCGCGAGGTCGGCGCGGAAGGCCAGCTGGCGGGCGCTGTCGGCGCTCAGGCCCAGCTCGTGCTCGTAGCGCTCGGCGCGCTGCGCGGGCAGCTCCGGCAGCTCGGCGCGGGCGGCCGCGACCATCGCGTCGTCGACGACGATCGGCACGAGGTCGGGCTCGGGGAAGTAGCGGTAGTCGTGCGCCTCCTCCTTGCTGCGCAGTGAGGTGATGCGCTCACTGGCGGGGTCGAAGTGCAGCGTCTCCTGTTCCACGCGGCCGCCT
>DASRXW010000033.1:0-88569 GCA_035654055.1 Conexibacter sp. | reverse complement strand
ACGCGAGCTGGGTTCAGAACGTCGTGAGACAGTTCGGTCCCTATCTGCCGTGGGCGTTGGAGAGTTGAGAGGATTTGTCCCTAGTACGAGAGGACCGGGATGAACGCACCTCTGGTGTATCTGTTGTCCTGCCAAGGGCATCGCAGGTTAGCTACGTGCGGATCGGATAACCGCTGAAGGCATCTAAGCGGGAAGCCGGCCTCGAGATGAGCTCTCCCATCCCCTTGAGGGAGTAAGACCCCTGGTAGACCACCAGGTTGATAGGCCAGATCTGGAAGGGTGGCAACACCTGCAGGAGACTGGTACTAATTGGTCGAGGGCTTGACGGATATTTGATACCCGTCTCAATGGCGCTGTGCAGTTTTGAAGGCCCGCGGAGAGGCGTGGTTTCGACCGGTTTCCGGTGGCTTTGGCGAGAGGGAAACACCTCTTCCCATTCCGAACAGAGCAGTTAAGCCTCTCAGCGCCGATGGTACTTGGCCCGCAAGGGCCTGGGAGAGTAGGACGCCGCCGGTTTTTTTGGTAGGACGAGCCCCGAACGCCACCGGCGTTCGGGGCTCGTCGTGGTTTTGGGTCGCGCTGGCGCGTGGTGCTGGCCCGACGTGTGGGCGCAGCACGGGGCAGGGCCGGATCGGCGCTAGGTCCGTCAGCGGCCGGTTGCTGCGACGTCCGCCGCGGTGCTGCCGGCGTGTGTCGGCTGCGCGCCCGCGCGAGCGACGGGCGAGAGACAGAGCTGGACCGCGGCTGGAGGACCGGGCCGCCGGCTGGTGTTGCGCACGAGTGGGCGCCGGTGCGGATGCGGCCGGTTGGCGTGCGTTCCGGCGCAACCCGAGCGCCCTTGCTGGAGGGTTTCGGGCGCGCCGGCAGTGGGCTCGGGCGCGAGCATCGCCTCGGCGGCATCGAGCAGCGCGGTGACGGCGGTGGAGGGGCGGAAGGGGAACATGTGTTCGGTAAGGTAGCCGGGTGTTCGGATGGTCCAGCCTATGGAGGTCCCCACCAGGCCCTGAAGCGCGAAATTTCCTGCTGCAGCGGGCAACAGTGCGTGGTCGGCTGCAACGGATCTTGCAGACGTAGTGGGAGCGCGGGGAGGAATGGGGCCGCTCGCCGGTGGTGCGGAGGACGAGCTAGGCTCCCGGCGTGTCGCTTGAGCGCTGCAGCTGGTGTGGGGTCGAGGTGGGCTCGGAGGAGGGCTTTCGCGCCGCCGAGGAGGCGGGCGAACGCTACGCGGTGTTCTGCCGGCTCGAGCACGTCGTCCCGTGGGCGATGCAGGGGCCGCACTGGGACGCCGGCGTGCTGAGACAGCGCCCGACGTCCGACCGCGAGCTCGGGCGGTGCGCGCAGTGCGGTGTCGCGGTCGACGACACGCGCGTGCTGCTCGTGCGCCACCGCGGCGAGCACCGTATCGGCGACGCGTTCTGCGGGCCGGACCATCTGCTCGCGTGGGCAAAGGCCGGGGGCCGCTGGCGTTGAGGCTGGCCTCCGCGGGCGCGGACGCTCACTCGTGAGACGTCTTTGCAGGGCCGGGGCAAGCACGAGCGGCCCAGGGCCGGGTGGTCTCGCGTCAGACCGAGACGCGTGCGGAGGCGGTCGGCGTGCCCTCGAGCGTGCGCCGGCGCGCGAGCGTGAAGAGCGTGCCGATCAGTGGGCCGGCGCACGCGATCACGAGCGCCGTTCTGACGCCGACGTCCTGCACGACCACCCCACCGATCGCGGCGCCGATCGCACCGCCGGCCACGTTCGCGGTCATCACCCAGGTCGTGGCCTCGGTCACGGTTCCCGCGGGGGCGATGTGGTCGACGATGAGGTAACCGGCGGCCGCGGACGGCGCGAGCGCGAGCCCGGCGATCACCATCAGGACGGCCATCGAGCCGATCGAGTCGGCCAGCAGCAGTGGGAGGAGCCCGAGCGTGAAGAGCACCTGCAGCCCGATGAAGCGCGCGACTATCGGCCCGCTCCAGTGGCGCGCGCCGTACCACAGCCCGCCGAGCAGGCTCCCGACCGCCATTGCCGACAGGAAGATCCCGGCCAGCCCGGCCGCGTGTCCCTGCTCGACGGCGAAGGCCGGCATCGCGACCTCCAGCGTGCCGAACGCGATCCCGGTCGGCACGATCGCGAGCATCAGCGTGCGCATCCCCGGGGCTGCGAGCGCACCGCCGCGCGGTCGCGAGGTGTGCTCGCTGCGCCATCCCCGCGCGAGCGCCGCGGTGGCGAATCCCACGGTGCCGGCAGCGCTCAGGCCGATCGCCGTCAGCAACGCTACGCTCGGCGAGCTGACGGCGATCAGCAGCGTGGTGATCGCCGGTCCGACGATGTAGAAGAGTTCGGCGATCATGCTCTCGAACGTGTAGGCCGTGTTGCGCGCGCTTGCGTCGTCGGCGAACGTGTCCGCCCAGATCGAGCGCATGCATGCGCCAAGCGGCGGCAGCGCGGCGCCGCCGAGCCACGCGAACACCGCGAGCAGCCACGTCGAGGCGCCGGCCCGCGCGCCGACGACGACGGCGGCGACCGCAGTGGCGTTCAGCAGCGTCGAGGGGATCAAGACCGCCGGCTGGCCGAAGCGGTCGACGAGCCTCCCTTGCAGCGGAGCGACGAGTCCCGCGCCGAGCGCCCAGGCCGCGCTGGCCGCGCCGGCCTGCGCGAAGGAGTGCGTCTCCTGGCGTACGAGCAGCACGATCGCGAGCGAGAAGATGCCGATCGGGGTGCGCCCGATCAGCACGCTCACGACGAGGCGCGGGATTCCAGGTCGGCGCAGCAGCAGCCCATAGCGACCGAACGGCACGCCGTCACCCTATGGGCACGGCCGGCGTGAGCCCGTCGGCCAGTCCGCGAAGCAGGAGGGTTCGCGGTCCGCGCGAAAACCTCCTCGGCATGGCTGTTACCCTAACTCGGCGTCCGGGAGCATCGTCCGACCCCGTTGCGGGCGTCCCCGAATCACCCGATCCCTCGCGTATGGAGAAGTTCGTCATCCAAGGCGGCGTGCCGTTGTCCGGCACGATCGTCCCCGCCGGCAACAAGAACGGCGCGCTGCCGATCCTCGCATCGGCGCTGCTGACCGACGACGAGGTCGTCGTCCGCAACGTGCCGCGGATCGCCGACGTGGAGGCGATGCTCGCGCTGCTCGCCGACCTCGGCGCGCGCGCCGACTGGATCAGCGAGAACGAGGTCGCGATCCGCGCCGACGGTATGTCCACGACCGACGTCGACCGCGCGCTGTCCGAGCGCATCCGCGCCTCCTTCCTCCTCGCTGGGCCCCTGCTCGCGCGCCATGGTCGGGCGCTGATGCCGCCGCCCGGCGGCGATGTGATCGGCCGCCGCCGGCTCGATCCGCACCTCGACGCCTTCAAGGCGCTCGGCGCGACCGTGGAGCACAGCCGCGACATCCTGCTGACCGCGCCGCGCGGACTCACGCCGTGCGACTTCCTGATGGACGAGCCGTCCGTGATGGCGACCGAGAACGCGCTGATGGCGGCTGCGCTGACGTCCGGCGACACCGTCATCCGCAACGCCGCCTCCGAGCCGCACGTGCAGGATCTCGCGCGCATGCTCGTGAAGATGGGCGCCGACATCGACGGGATCGGCTCGAACGTGATGACCGTCCACGGGGTCGAGCGCCTCCACGGCTGCGACCACACCGTCGCGCCGGACCACATCGAGATCGGCTCGTTCATGGCGCTCGCCGGCGTCACCGGCGGCGAGCTGACGATCAAGGACGTGAACGCGCAGGACCTGCGGATGATCCGTCTGGTGTTCGCGCGCCTCGGCCTCGAGAGCGAGCTGCGCGGGGAGGACCTGTTCGTGCCCGGCGGCCAGAAGCTCGTGATCCACAACGACGCCGGCGGCTACCAGCCGAAGGTCGAGGACGGGCCGTGGCCTGCCTTCCCCGCCGATCTGACGTCGATCGCGCTCGCGCTGGCGACCCAGTCGGAGGGGTCGGTCATCATCCACGAGAAGATGTTCGAGAATCGGCTCTTCTTCACCGACAAGCTGCAGCTGATGGGCGCCGCGATCACGATCTGCGACCCCCATCGCGCGCTCGTCGTCGGCCCACGCCGGCTGCGCGGGGAACGACTCGAGTCGCCGGACATCCGCGCCGGCATGGCGATGCTGATCGCGGCGCTGGCCGCCGACGGCACGACCGAGATCGGCAACGTCCGTCAGATCGACCGCGGCTACGAGCGGATCGACGAGCGCCTGCGCGCGCTCGGGGCGCGCATCGAGCGCGTCGAGGACGGCCAGCGCGTCCACGCCCACTAGATGGTTGATTCCACGATCTCGCGGCGCGAGGGTGACGCTGGGCGGCGCTGGGCGCCACGCGGCGTCTTGCCGATGCCACCGGCATCGCCTTCGACACCGCGCGTCGCCCAGCATCCGCCCATCGCACCCCTCGCATCCACGAATCTCGTGGACTCAACCATCTGATCCGTGACCGCCACGGACCCCATTGGCACGGCGCCCGCGGGCGCCCCGACGATCCACCCGATCCCGAGCGGGACCCGCGACGTGCTGCCCGACGAGATGCGCGAGCTGCGCGCGATCACGACGACCGCGCTCGAGGTCTTCCAGCGGGCGGGCTACGGCGAGGTGGCGACCCCGGCGCTCGAGTACGAGGAGACGCTCGCGCGCGGTGACGTGCGCGGCGCGCCGCCCGCGTACCGGCTGTTCGACGAGCAGGGGCGCGTGCTCGTGCTGCGCTCCGACATGACCGTGCCGATCGCGCGGCTGGTGGCGACGCGCTTCGCGACCGCCGAGCCGCCGCTGCGCCTCTGCTATCTCGCGCACGCCTACCGCGGCGTTCGCCCACAGCGCGGGCAGCCGCGCGAGTTCCTGCAGGCGGGCATCGAGCTCGTCGGCGCGCCAGCTCCTGATGGGACCGCCGAGGCGCTGACGGTGCTGTGCGACATGCTCGACGCGGTCGGCCTCGAGGGGTACCGCATCGGCTTCGGCGACGTCGCGCTCTACCAGGCGCTGCTCGACGGCTACGCCGTGGCCGGTGCGCAGCGGGAACGCATGCTGCACGAGCTCGTGTCACGCGATTTCGTCGGCCTGGAGCGCGAGGTCGCGGCGCTCGGGCTCGGCGCCGAGGCGACGGACCTGCTCGTGCGCGTCCCGCAGCTGCGCGGCGGGCCGGAGGTGCTCGCCGACCTCGACGGGCACGCGAGCGAGGCGGCAGAGGGGCTGCGCGGCGTGCACGCGCTGCTCGAGCCGCGCGTCGCCGAGCGGTTGATCTTCGACCTCGGGCTCGTGCGCAACCTCGGCTACTACACCGGCGCCGTGTTCCAGGTCTTCGATCCGGCGCTCGGCGTGCCGATCGGCGGCGGCGGGCGCTACGACGAGCTGCTCGGCCGCTTCGGCCGGCCGCTGCCGGCGGTCGGCTTCGCGCTGAACGTCGAGCGGCTGCACATCGCGCTCGCCGGCGAGGAGCGCGGCGAGCGCGACCGAGGGCAGAGCTCGTGAGCGCGAACGGCGGGCTGACGATCGCGGTGCCGCGCGGCGCGCTCTTCAAGGAGACGCTCGACCTGCTCGATGCGATCGGGATCGATACGCGCGAGGTGCGCTCCAACGACCGCAAGCTGCTGTTCCGCGACGTCGGGATCGTGACGATGCGGCCTTCGGACGTCCCGACTTATGTGGCGGCCGGGGCGGCCGACGTCGGCATGACGGGCAAGGACGTGCTGATGGAGCAGCCCGAGCGCGAGGTGTACGAGCTGCTCGACCTCGGCTACGGGCGTTGCACGATGGTGCTCGCCTCCGTCGCCGGCGACGATCCGATGGAGGAGGCGCGACGCCGCCTCGGCATGATGCGGATCGCGACGAAGTACCCGAAGATCGCCGCGCGCCACTTCGCTGCGACCGGTCGCCAGGCGGAGATGGTCGAGGTCAAGGGCTCGGTCGAGCTCGCGCCGCTGACGGGCCTCGTCGACGGCATCGTCGACCTGACGGCGACCGGCACGACACTGCGGGAGAACGGCCTCGTCGTACGCGAGGAGATCGTCGTCTGCACCGCGCGCCTGATCGCCAACCCCGTCGCGCACAAGCTGAAGGCGGCCGCGATCGACGAGCTGCTGGAGCGCGTGCGTGCGGCTTGAGCGCCGCACGCTGAACGGGGATCCGGCCGCGCTGGTGGACGAGCTGCGCAGGCTGGTGCCGCGCGGGTCCGACGTGTCCGCCAACGTCGCGGAGATCATCGCCCGCGTGCGCGCGGGCGGCGACGAAGCGCTCGAGCACTTCCGTCGCGAGCTCGACGCCGGCGGCGCAGAGCCGGGGCCGCTGCGCGTGTCCACGGAGGAGCTCGAGACCGCGCTCGCGGCGATCGATCCGGCCGTGCGGGCGGCGCTGGAGCTGGCGGTCGCGAACGTGCGCGCGGTCGCAGAGGCCGGGATCGACGGCGAGCGCGAGACGACGCTGGCGCAAGGTCAGCACGTGACGTTGCGCGAGCTGCCGGTCGCGCGCGCGGCCGTGTACGTTCCCGGCGGACGCGCGCCGTACCCGAGCACCGTCGTGATGGGCGTCGTGACCGCGCGCGCGGCCGGCGTCGAGGAGGTCGTCGTCTGCACGCCGTCGAGCAGCCCGCTGATCCTCGCCGCCTGCGCGCTTGCGGGCGCGGGCGAGGTCTACCGCGTGGGCGGGGCGCACGGGATCGCGACGCTGGCGTACGGGACCGAGACGGTGCGGCCGGTCGACGTGATCGTCGGCCCGGGGAGCCTGTGGGTGCAGGAGGCCAAGCGCCAGCTGTCCGGCGTCGTCGGGATCGACGGGTTCGCGGGCCCGAGCGACCTGCTCGTCGTGCTGGGCGGGGTGGGCGCCGACGCGCGGCTCGCGGCACTCGACCTGCGTGCGCAGGGCGAGCACGGGGCGGACAGCCTCGTGGTCGCCGTCTCGCCCGACGGCGCCCTGCTCGACGCGCTTGCCGCTGCGCTGGGCGATGCGCCCGAGCCGGCGCCGTGCGTGCTCGTGCAGGCGGCGGACCTCGACGCCGCGCTCGCGTTCGCCGAGGCGTTCGCGCCCGAGCACCTGGAGCTGATCGGCGCCGACGCCGAGGCGCTCGCGCCGCGGGTGACGCGCGCCGGCTGCCTGTTCGTGGGCGCCGGTGCGGCGACCGCGTTCGGCGACTACGTGGCGGGCTCGAACCACGTGCTGCCGACCGACGGCGCCGCACGCTTCGCCTCCGGGCTGTCGACGCGCACGTTCCGCCGTCGCATGGCGGAGGTGCGGATCGACGCCGCGGCGGCCGCTGCGCTGGCCCCGCACGGCGCCGCGCTCGCGCGCGCCGAGGGCTTCGCGGCCCACGCGGAGTCAATCCAGGCCCGCATCCGGGAGAATGGAGCGAGATGAGCCGCAGCGCCGAGATCCACCGCACGACCGGCGAGACCGACGTGCGCCTGACGCTTGCCCTGGACGGGTCGGGTGACGGCGCGCGCACCACCGGCGTCGGCTTCCTCGACCACATGCTCGACCTGCTCGCGCGCCACGGCCGGCTCGACCTCGACGTGACCGCCACCGGCGACCTCCAGACGGGCGCCCACCACACGGTCGAGGACGTCGGCATCTGCCTCGGGCAGGCGCTCGACGCGGCGCTCGGCGACCGCGCCGGCATCTCCCGTTATGGAAGCGCCACGATCCCGATGGACGAGGCGCGCGCGACCTGCGCGATCGACGTCTCGGGCCGCGCCTTCCTCGCCTTCGAGGCACAGCTGCCGGCCGGGGCGATCGGCAACTTCGACCACGAGCTGGCGGAGGAGCTCTTCCGCGCGGTCGCGAGCAACGCGAAGCTGACGCTGCACCTGGCCGTCGAGGCGGGCACCAACGTCCACCACATGATCGAGGCGCTCTTCAAGGCCTTCGCGCGCGCGCTGCGCGCCGCCGTCGCGATCGATCCGACGGAGAGCGGCGTGCCGAGCACCAAAGGGACGTTGGTGTGACGTCGCCGGCGCGCGGAGCGGAGCGAAGCGAGACGGCGGAGAGGGCCGCCGCGGTCGGCCCGGTCTCGCCGGTCATCGCGATCGTCGACTACGGGATGGGCAACCGCCGCTCGGTCGAGAAGGCGTTCGCGCACGTCGGCGCGCGGCCGCTGCTGACGCGCGACCACGACGCGATCCGCGGCGCGGACGGCGTCGTCGTGCCCGGCGTCGGCGCCTTCCCGCGCGCGATGCACAGCCTGCGCGAGCTGGGGCTCGACGAGGTGATCGTCGAGCGCGCCGAGGCGGGCATGCCGCTGCTCGGCATCTGCCTTGGCATGCAACTGCTGTTCGAGCGATCGGTCGAGGTCGAGCCGGCCGAGGGCCTCGGGCTGCTGCGCGGCAACGTGCGGCCGCTGGCCGCCGGCGACCTGCGCGTGCCGCACATCGGTTGGAACGTCGTGCGCTTCGAGCGCGCCTCGCGGCTGAACGCCGGACTGTCCGCCGAGACGGCCTTCTACCACGTCCACTCGCTGGTGCCCGAGCCGGCCGATCCCGACGACGTGCTCGGCACGGCCGAGTACGGCGAGCGGTTCGTGACCGCCGTCGCGCGCGAGAACGTCTTCGGCGTCCAGTTCCACCCCGAGAAGTCCTCGAGCGCCGGGCTGCGCCTGCTGGCGAGCTTCAGCGCCGCCTGCGAACGAATTCGACCCGCCCTCCCAGCGGCATGATCCTCTACCCGGCGATCGACATCCGTGACGGGAAGGCGGTGCGGCTCGCGCAGGGCGACTTCGCGGCCGAGACGGTGTACGACGCCGATCCGCTGAGCGCGGCCCGCGCATGGGTCGACGGCGGCGCCCGCTGGCTGCACGTCGTCGACCTCGACGGCGCGCGCGACGGCATGCCAGCGAACCTCGCGCAGCTCGAGCGGATCGCCGGCGAGCTGGGCGTGCCGGTGCAGTTCGGCGGTGGGCTGCGCTCGCTCGAGTCGATCGAGGCGGCGCTGGCGGCCGGCGCGGAACGCGTGATTCTCGGCACGGCCGCCTACACCGACGTCGACTTCCTCGACGATGCGGTCGCGAAGCACCGCGACCGCGTGGTCGTCTCGGTCGACGTGCGCGGCGGGCGTGTCGCGAGCGCCGGCTGGACGCACCAGACCGAGATGGAGGCGTCCGGTGTCATCGAGCACCTCCAGCGGCGCGGCGTGAAGCGACTCGTCTACTCGAGCATCGAGCGAGACGGGATGCTGACCGGCCCGGACCTCGACGAGGTGCGCCGCGTCGCCGAGGCGGTGCGCGGCACGTTCATCTACTCCGGCGGGATCGGCACGCTCGACGACCTCAGGGCGCTCGCCGCCCTGCGGCAGATCAACCTGACCGGGGTGATCGTCGGCAAGGCGCTGTACGAGCGGCGCTTCGGCGTCGCCGAGGCGCGGACGGCACTGCTGCCCGAGCCCCGCAGCCGCAAGAACGGCGACGACGGCGCGCGCAAGGCCGCCGAGCCGGCGTCCGGCTGACGATGCACACGAAGCGCGTCATCCCGTGCCTCGACGTCGACGGCGGGCGCGTCGTCAAGGGCACCGGGTTCGTCGACCTGCGCGACGCCGGCGACCCGATCGAGCTGGCGCAGCGCTACGACGCGGCCGGCGCCGACGAGCTGGTGTTCCTCGACATCACGGCGACGCACGACAAGCGCGACACGGTCGTCGAGCTGGCGCGCCACACGGCCGACGAGGTCTTCATCCCGTTTACGATCGGCGGCGGGATCCGCAGCGTCGAGGATGCGCAGGCGGTGCTCGACGCCGGCTCCGACAAGGTCTCCGTCAACTCGGCCGCCGTCGCGCGACCAGAGCTGATCGACGAGCTGGCCGAGCAGTTCGGCTCTCAATGCGTCGTGCTCGCGATCGACGCGAAGCGGCGTGGGGACGCCGCTGGCGGCGTCCTCGGCCGCTCGCCTGCGGAGCAGGCCACGCGGACCACCGGCTCCGCCGGCGGTGCCCCGTCCTTGCCAGCGACGTCCCCGACGCAGCTTGGCTGGGAGGTCTTCGTCGCCGGCGGGCGCACGCCGACCGGGCGCGACGTCGTGGAGTGGGTGCGCGAGGGCGTCGAGCGCGGGGCCGGCGAGATCCTGCTGACGAGCATGGACCGCGATGGCACGAACGCCGGCTACGACCTCGAGCTGACGCACGCGGTGTCCGAGGCCGTCGACGTCCCGGTGATCGCGTCCGGCGGCGCCGGGCAGCTCGACGACTTGGTCGACGCGCTGAAGGCAGGCGCCGACGCCGTCCTGTGCGCGTCGATCTTCCACTACGGCCACCACACCGTCGCCGAGGTCAAGGCGCACCTCGCCCGCGCGGGCATCCCCGTGCGCGCCGCCGCGCCGGAGTCCTGATCAGTCTCGCTTCAGCGGGCTCGTCGTGATCTGGCGGCCTGGGGCGTCGTCTCGACGCTCACGGCGCGCACCGCGGCCGCTTGTGCTCTCTGCCAGCTCGGCGTGGCGCGCTGGGGCAGCAGCTCGTAGAGGTTCGTGTAGCCGGCGAGGTAGATCGCGCGGCGGTCGGCGACGACCGGATTGAAGGCGCCGTCGGGGAAGCCGAAGGCCTTGCGGCCGGTCCGCGCGTTGAGCCCGATGGTGTTCTTCGCCCCGAGGTTCGAGAAGTAGACGACGTTCGCCACGATCGTCGCCGAGCCGGAGATCTTCGCGCCCGCCGGGTAGCTCCAGCGCGTCGCGCCGGAGCGCGCCTCGAACGCGTAGAAGTTGCCGTCGTACGAGCCGATGTAGACGGTCGGGCCGAGTCCGGGCGTGTCGGCGACGGCAGGGGAGGCATAGACGTACGCGCCCGTGCTCGTCGCCCACGCGAGCTGGCCGCTGCCGGCGGCGAACGAGTAGACGCGCCCGTCGGTGTTGCCGAGGTAGACGCGCCCGAACGCGACGGCGGCGGTCGAGTAGAAGCTGCCGGAGCCGAAGCCGAAGCGGGTGCCGTTCGTCCCGACCGACCAGACCTCCTTGCCGTCACGCGCGCGCACGGCGTGCACCTTTCCGGCGTAGTCGCCGAAGTAGAGGTTGCCGTTCGAGAAGGCCGGGCCGCCCTTGACGGCGCCGCTCGCGCTGTACGTCCACACGGTGTGACCGTCGCGCGCGCTCAGCGCGTAGACGGTCCCGTCCTCGCTGCCGAAGTAGAGGGTGCCGTGGCGCAGCAGCGGGGAGGACTCGGCACGGCTCGGCAGCGCCTTCGACCACACCTGGCGCCCGTCGCTCGCGCGGTAGGCGGCGATGCGGCCGGTGTCGCCGGCGATCCCGCGCAGCACGACGGCGTAGACGCGGCCGTCGCCGACGGCGGGTGAGGCGGCGGCGAGCCGGCCGACCCGCTGCTGCCAGCGGACGTGTCCGCTCGTCTTCGCGATCGCGCGCAGCATGCCGTCGTCGTCGAGCACGTAGAGCGAGCCGCCGTCGATCGTCGGCGGGAACTCGAGCAGCACGCCGCTGTAGTAGGTCCAGCCGCGTCTGAAGTGCGGTCTGAGGTAGCTCGGTGCGTCGCCGAAGTTGCGCGTGCGGTCGCTCGAGAAGCCGTACGTGGGCCACAGGAAGTGGTCGACCGCCTGCGGTCTCGGCGGCACAGCCGCTCGTGTCGTCGGGTCGGTGGTCGTGAACTCGACGTTCGGATGCGAGACGTCGCCGGGCTTGTGGAGCACCACGAACGCGGCCGCACCGCCTGCGAGCAGAGCGAGCGCGGCGATCACGACGAGCAGTCCGCGTCGGCGACGACGTGGCGGGGGGCTCGACATCGGTCGCGGATGGTAGATGATCGCCCCGATGGCCTCGTTCCCCGACCTCGTGCAGCGCCTCTGCTCGCTGCCCTACGCGGCGCCCGTCGGCGCGGTGGTCCCGCATGCCTGGATCGTCGGCGGCGCGGTGCGCGACGCGCTCCTCGGCGGTGTCCCGGAGGATCTCGATCTCGTCGTGGAAGGGGATGCGGTGGAGGCGGCCCAGAAGCTCGCGGCGGCGCTCGACGGCGAGCTGACCGTGCACGACCGCTTCGGCACCGCGACCGTGATCGGCGGCGGGCACGTCTACGACCTGGCGAGCGCTCGTGCCGAGACATACGCGCGGCCCGGGGCGCTGCCGGACGTGCGTCCGGGGACGCTGGAGGAGGACCTGCTGCGGCGCGACTTCACGGTGAACGCGATCGCCGCGTCGCTCGACGGACGCGTCGCCGCCGCCCCGCATGCGTTCGAGGACCTCGATGGGCGCGTGCTGCGGGTGCTGCACGACGCGAGCTTCCTCGACGATCCGACGCGGCTGCTGCGGCTCGTGCGCTATGCGACGCGGCTGAGGTTCGGCGTGGAGCCTGGGACGGAGGCGCTGGCGCGCGCGGCGGTGGCGACCGGCGCGTTGGCGACGGCGACGCCGACGCGCGTGGGGGGCGAGCTGCGCCTGCTGCTGCGCGAGCCGTCGGCGGCTCGCGCGCTCGCGTGGGTCGCGGCGTGGGAGGGGGCGCCCTTGGGAATCGCGCTTGGCTTCGACGCGGCGGTGGCGGAGCGGGCGCTGACGCTGCTTCCTCCCGACGGGCGGCGGGATCTGCTGCTGCTGGGGAGCGCCTGTCGGTTGGTGGCCGCGGCGTCGGTGAAGGCCTGGTCGGACGCACTCGGCTTCCCGGGACGGGAGCGGGACGTCGTGGTCGCCTGTGCCGACGCGCAGGGCATCGAGCGGCGGCTTGCGGCGGCGGTGCGCCCGTCGGAGATCGCCGCTGTGGTGCGGGGCGTGGCGGTCGAGGCCGTCGCGTTGGCCGGTGCCCTGGGCGCCGAGCCTCTCGCGCCGGCCGGCGGGCAGCGGGCGGAGCCTGTCGCCCGCGCCTGGATCGACGATCTCCGCCACGTCACGCTCGCGATCGACGGCGACGACCTTTTGGCGGCCGGCGTCCCACAGGGCGAGGCGGTCGGTCGGGGGCTCGCGGCCGCGCTGCGCGCCCGCCTCGACGGCGACGCCCCCGACCGCGCCACCCAGCTCGCCATCGCGCTCGCGGCGGCGCCTTAGATCACTGTCCGTCTGTACATCCATGCGATGTACAGACGGACAGTGATCGCCCGACTACCATCCGCCGCGTGCAGCTTCCCGCCCCGTTCGCGACCGTCGGCGACCACATCGGGATCGCGCTGCCGGGTGGGCGGGCGCTGTTCACGACCAGGCGGGGTGGGGTGTCGGAGGGCGCGTACGCCAGTCTGAACCTTGGGCGTTGGACCGACGACGACCCGGTCGCCGTGCGCCGCAACCGTGAGCGCGTCGCCGCCGCCATCGGCGTCCCGCTCGATGCCGTCGTCCAAGGCCGTCAGGTGCATGGCGCTCGCGTCGAGCGGATCGCGGAGCGGCCGGCCACGGCCAGCGCGCCGGTCGACTCCGACGGCCAGGCCACCACCCAGCGCGGTCTCGCCCTGCTCGTCCTCACCGCCGACTGCCTCCCTGTCGCGCTGATCGGCAACCATGCCGTCACGATGCTCCACGCCGGATGGCGCGGCCTGGCGGACGGGGTCCTCGAGGAGGGCGTGCGGGCGCTGCGCGAGCTTGGCGACGACGGCCCGCTGCAGGCCGCGATCGGCCCGGGTGCCGGCGGCTGCTGCTATGAGGTCGGGCCCGAGGTGCACGCGGCGTTCGGGCGCGAGCCGGTCAAGCGGACGATCGACCTGAAGGCGATCGCCCGCACGCGCCTCGAAGCGGCCGGTGTCGCAACGGTCCACGACGCCGGCCTCTGCACGCTGTGCACCGACCCGGGCCTGTTCTTCTCCCACCGCCGCGACGCCGGCATCACCGGCCGACAGGCGGGGGTCGCGTGGCGGAGCTGATCACCGGTCTCGATCCCGGGCGCATCGCGCAGAACGTCGCGGAGGCCCGGGAGCGGATCGCGCAGGCGGCCCGTCGCGGCGGGCGCGACCCGGGCGACGTCGAGCTGCTCGCGGCCGTCAAGTACGTCCCGCTCGACGAGCTGGGAGCCCTGGCGCAGGCTGGGCTCACGCTCGTGGGCGAGAATCGCGCGCAGGAGCTGGTGGCGAAGGCCACGGCGTGGGAGGGGCGAGCCGCGTTCACGTGGGACTTCATCGGCCATCTCCAGAGCCGCAAGGTGCGCGAGATCGCGCCGCACGTGCGGTTGATCCACTCGCTCGCGAGCGATTCGGCGCTCGCGCAGCTCGCGAAGCACGCCCCGCAGCGCGACGACTTCGGCGTGCTCGTGGAGGTGAACGTCGCGGGCGAGGCGTCGAAGGGCGGGATCGCGCCGGGCGAGCTGGGCGCCTTCCTCGCCCGCGTCCCCGTGCCGGTCGCGGGGCTGATGACGATGCCGCCCGCGGTCGCACGCCCCGAGCAGAACCGCCCGCACTTCGCCGCACTGCGCGAGCTGGCTGCCGTGCACGGGCTCCGTCGTCTGTCGATGGGCACCTCGCAGGACTACGAGGTGGCCGTCGAGGAGGGGGCGACGATCGTGCGCCTCGGCTCGACGCTCTACCGTTGAGCGAGCGCCGACGCGCCAGTCGGCGGCGGTCGCGAGGGCTGCTCCGACCGTCAGGGCGCATAATGTCGCTTGCAGGGATCTTTCGGCCCTGCGCGAATCCTTCGACGTCATGGCATTCCGCGACACCTGGCACCGCACGCTCGTCTACTTCGGCCTCGCCGTCGAGGACGAGTACGAAGAGGAGCGCGAGCCTGCCTACCACGAGCCGGAGGCCGAGCTCGAGGACCGCTACCGCGAGCGCCCGAACGTGCGCCGCCTGTCCTCCAGCCGCCGCCGGCGCGACGAGTTCGACGACATCTTCCCCGACGACGCGCCCGCCGACCGGCGCACGAGCGTCCTGCGACCGGTGGGGGAATCAGGCCCGCCCGGCCGCCGCACCAACAACGGCCGCGACGTGCGCGTCCACCTCGTCGTGCCGAAGTCGTTCAACGACGCGCAGGACGTGGCCGACAAGTTCAAGGACTCGATCCCCGTCATCCTGAACCTCCAGGGCTCCGACACCGACCTGTCGAAGCGCCTGATCGACTTCTCGTCCGGCCTCACCTACGCGCTCGACGGCGGCATGCAGCGGATCGCCGACAAGGTCTTCCTGCTCACGCCGCGCAACGTCGAGGTATCAGCCGAGGAGCGCGCGAGGCTGATCGAGAAAGGCTTCTTCAACCAGAGCTGACCGCGCCCGGGCTCAGCCGCCCGAGTCGGTCGAGGTAGGCTTCCGGTCCCATGCGCGTCGGACTGATCGGAGCAGGCAACATGGCCTCCGCGCTCGCGCGCGGCTGGGGCGACCCCGTGCTGTGCGCGGACGTGATCCCCAGGAAGGCCGAGGCGCTCGTCGCGGAGCTGGGGGGCGAGGTGGCCGGCTCGAACGCCGAGCTGGCGAAGGCCGCCGACGTCGTCGTCCTGTGCCACAAGCCCGATCAGCTCGCAGCCGTCGCAGCCGAGGTCGCAGGCAGCGCGGGGCAGGCCACGATCGTCTCGATCCTCGCGGGCGTCACCCTCGATGCCCTGCGCTCGGCGTATCCGGGCGCCCAGGGCGTCGTCCGCTTGATGCCCAACGTCGCCGTCGAGATCGGCAGAGGGGTCATCTGCGTCGCGGCGGAGGGGGATCAGGACGACGCGCTCGTCGTGCTGCTGGAGCGGATCGCGACGGTCGTGGCCGTGCCGGAGAGGCTGATGGACGTCGCGACCGCGGTGATGGGCGTCGGCCCGGCGTACGTGTCGCTGTTCGTCGAGGCGCAGGTCGACGCGGCCGTGCGGCTCGGCATGCCGCCGCAGCTCGCGTCCGAGCTGGCGACCGCGACGACCGAGGGTTGCGCCGCGCTGCTCGCGGCGCGCGACTTCGACACGCTCGCCGTGCGCCGCGCGGTCACCTCGCCGGGCGGCGTCACCGCGCGGGGCCTGGCTGCGCTCGAGGCTGGCGGCCTGCGCGACGCCTTCCACGCAGCGGCCGACGCGGCCGTGCACGGGGGGAGACGGTGAGCACGGCGGCTGCGGTCATCCTGTGGACCGTGCGAAGTGACATCGCCCGCTACGTCGACGCGCTCTTCACCGTCTACCTGATCTGCATCTTCGCCTACGTCGTCATCAGCATCATGTACTCGGTCGGGATCCGGCCGCCGTACTCGCGCTGGTGGAACGCGATCGTCGAGTTCCTGCGCAGCGTCGTCGAGCCCTACCTGCGGATCTTCCGTCGCTTCCTGCCGATGTTCGGGCCGCTCGACCTCAGTCCGATGGTCGCGACGATCGTGCTGATCGTCGTGTGGCGGGTCGTCGTCTCGCTGATCCAGGGCTGATGGAGGCCGTGGAGACGACCGCCGTGCCGACGCAGACCCGAGGCGCGCGCTGGGTGCTCGCCGGCCTCGTCGTCGTGCTCGTGCTGCTCGTCGACCAGGGGACGAAGGCGCTGGTGCGCTCCTCGGTCGTGTCCGGTGAGCAGCGCGAGGTGCTCGGCCCGCTGTCGCTCGTGAACGTGCACAACCCAGGGGTCGCGTTCGGCTTCCTCGGCGGCGGCGGCGCACCGGTGCTGATCGTGACGCTCGGCGCGCTTGCGCTGCTGCTCGTCTACTTCGGGCGGCACGCCGAGCGGCCTCTGCTGTGGTTGCCGACCGGTCTCGTGCTCGGCGGCGCGCTCGGCAACCTGATCGACCGCATCCACCAGGGCTACGTGACCGACTTCATCCACGTCCCGCACTGGCCGGCCTTCAACGTCGCCGACGTCTGCATCACGAGCGGCGTGGTGGCGCTCGTGTTCGTGCTGGAGCTGGGTGGCCGCTCTGCTGCGGATTGACGTCCCCGCAGCCGCGGAGGGCGAACGGCTCGACCAGTTGCTCGCCGGGGAGGGCGGGATCGGGTCGCGCGCGCAGGCGCAGCGGTTGATCGACGCCGGGCTGGTGACGGTGGACGGCGAGCTGCGCCCGAAGCGCCACCGCGTGACCGCCGGCGAGCGGGTCGAGGTCGCGCCCGGGCCGACCGGGGCTGCGGCGCCGGTCACGACGACGGACGTCCCGTTTGCGGTTGCCTGGGAGGACGAGCACCTGCTCGTCGTCGACAAGCCGGCCGGCGTCGTCGTGCATCCGGCACGCGGGCATCGCGGCGCGACGCTGGCGGAGGCGCTCGCGGGTCGCGTCGCGGGCGGCGAGGACCCGGCGCGCGCCGGGATCGTCCACCGGCTGGATCGCGACACGTCCGGGCTGCTCGTCGTCGCGAAGGCCGACGCGGTCCACCGCGCGCTGCAGGAGGCGATCCGCAGACGCGAGCTGCGGCGCGAGTACCTCGCGCTCGTGGAGGGCTGCCCGCCGGCGCGCAGCGGCACCGTCGACGCGCCGATCGGGCGTGACCGGCGCGTGCGCACGCGCATGTCGACCGACACCGACGTCCCGCGCGAGGCGCGCACGCACTTCGCGCTCGAGCGCGCCTTCGCCGGCTTCGCGCTGTTGCGCGTGACGCTCGAGACGGGACGCACGCACCAGATCCGCGTCCACCTGCAGGCGATCGGCCACCCGGTCGCGGGCGATCCCGAGTACGGCACCCCACGCCGACTCGGCCTCGAGCGCCAATTCCTGCACGCCGCGCGGCTCGCCTTCGCGCACCCGGTCACCGGGGAGGCGGTCGACGTCGCCTCGCCGCTGCCACCCGACCTCGCCGCCGTCCTGGCACGGCTGGAGGCCGGGGCGAGCGCCGGAACCGTCTAGAATCGCGCGCAACCAGACGTCTACCCCGGACGATCCGGGCTCGCGGCCCTGCCCGGCGCTTCCATGCCGGGATCGCGACGCCTCCGGCCGGGAATCCGCACCACCATTCAAAGGGAGCACACTCGTGGCTCAAGTTGGCATCAAGGAGCTGTTGGAGGCCGGCGTTCACTTCGGCCACCAGACGCGCCGCTGGAACCCGAAGATGCGTCGCTTCATCTTCGGCGAGCGGGCCGGCATCTACATCATCGACCTGCTGCAGACCGACGCGCTGCTGCAGGAGGCACGCGAGTTCGCCTCCGCGCTCGCCCATCGCGGCGGCACCGTCCTGTTCGTCGGCACGAAGAAGCAGGCGCGCGACGCGGTCAAGGAGTCGGCCGAGGCGGCCGGACAGCCGTACGTCAACCACCGCTGGCTCGGCGGGCTGCTGACGAACTTCGGCACGATCTCGGGGCGCATCAAGCGCTTGCACGACCTCGAGCGCTACGAGGCCGAGGGCCAGCTCGCGCTGCTGCCGACGCGCGAGCGGATGGCGGCCCAGGCCGACCTCGCGAAGCTGCAGGCGAACCTCGGCGGCGTCAAGAACATGGGTCGCATCCCCGACGCGATGTTCGTCGTCGACCTCAGAGTCGAGGCGATCGCCGTGCGCGAAGCGCAGCGGCTGCGGATCCCGATCATCGGGCTCGTCGACACGAACTGCGATCCGGACGGGATCGACTACGTGATCCCCGGCAACGACGACGCGATTCGCTCCTGCGCGGTGATCGCGGGCGCGCTCGGCCAGGTGATCGGCGAGGGCAACCGAGTCTTCCGCGAGGAGGAGGAGCGGGCGCGCAAGGAGGCCGAGGAGAAGGCCCGCATCGAGGCCGAGGCGCGCGCGGCGCGCGAGGCCGAGGAGCAGGCCAAGCGCGAGGCGGAGGAGCAGGCCAAGCGCGACGCCGAGGAGCAGGCGCGTAGAGAGGCCGAGGACGCCAAGCGGGCCGCCGAGCAGGCCGCCGCGGCACAGGCAGCGCAGGCCGCGGCCGCCGCCGCGCCGGCGCAGCAACAGGCTGCGCCTCAGGCACCGGCTGCGCCTGCGGCACCGGCCGCGCCTGCGGCACCGGCTGCGCCCGCGGCACCGGCTGCGCCCGCCGAGCCGGCTGCGCCCGCGGAGCCGGCTTCGGCCGCGCCCGCGAGCGAGGCACCCGCGGCACCTGCCGCTGATGAGGCACCCGCGCCGTCTGCGCCCGCCGCCGACGAGGCGCCGGCGCCGTCTGCGCCCGCCGCCGACGAGGCACCCGCGGCGCCTGCCGCCGAGCCCGAGGCCGCCACGAGCGCGCCGGCCGACACCACCACGACCGACGCCGGCTCCGGGGGGGAGCCCACCGCATGAGCATCACCGCCCAAGACGTGAAGGCCCTGCGCGAGCGCACCGGCGCAGGGATGATGGAGTGCAAGAAGGCCCTCGTCGAGGCGGACGGCGACATCGAGAAGGCGATCGAGGCGCTGCGCGTGAAGGGGGCAGCGAAGGCCGAGAAGCGCGGCGAGCGCGAGGCCAGCGAGGGCACCGTCCAGTCCTACATCCATTCGAACGGCAAGATCGGCGTGCTCGTCGAGATCGATTGCGAGACGGACTTCGTCGCGCGCAACGAGGACTTCGTCTCCTTTGCGCGGGACCTTGCGCTGCACATCGCCGCCGCCGCCCCGGTGGCGGTCGACGAGGGCGGCGTGCCGGCCGAGGAGCTCGAGCGCGAGAAGCGGATCGCCGAGGAGCAGTTCGCCGACAAGCCTGAGAACATCCGCCCGAACATCGTCAGAGGCAAGATCGACTCCTGGCTCAAGGAGGTCGTCCTGCTCAAGCAGCCGCACGTCAACGGCGAGAAGTACGAAGGCCGGACGATCGAGGAGCTGCGCGCCGCGCTCGCCTCGAAGACCGGCGAGAACATCGTGATCCGCCGCTTCACGCGGTTCGCCGTCGGCGACTGATCCGGAACTCATTCCCGCCTCCCGCCCCCAGCCACCCGCCGCCACGCCCGCGCCCGCCGGAGCACCGGCGGGCGACGGCGCGCCGGCCTTCCGGCGCGTGCTCGTCAAGCTCTCGGGCGAGGCGCTGCTCGGCAGCCAGGAGTACGGCGCCGACCCCGACCGGATCCAGGCGGTCGCGCGCCAGATCGCTCGCGTGCGCCAGCGCGGCGTCGAGGTCTCCGTCGTCGTCGGCGCCGGCAACATCTTCCGCGGCGTCGCGGCGCAGGCGGCTGGGATGGACCGCGCGACGGGCGACTACATGGGCATGCTCGCGACGCTGCTCAACGCGCTGCCGCTGCAGGACGCGCTCGAGAAGGAGGGCGCGCCGACGCGCGTCCTGTCCGCGATCGCGATCTCCGAGGTCGCCGAGCCGTACATCCGCCGCCGCGCGATGCGCCACCTCGAGAAGGGGCGCGTCGTGATCTTCGCGGCCGGCACCGGGAACCCGTTCTTCACGACGGACACGGCCGCGGCGCTGCGCGCCACGGAGATGCACGCCGAGGTCATCCTGATGGCGAAGAACGGGGTCGAGGGCGTCTTCACCGCCGACCCGGCGACCGACCCGAGCGCCGAGTTCATCCCCGAGATCACGCACATGGAGGCGGTCGAGCGGCGCCTGCGCGTGATGGACACGACCGCGCTCACGCTCTGCATGGAGAACAGGCTGCCGATCGTCGTCTTCAACATGGGCGACGAGCGAAACATCGACCGGATAGTGTGCGGGGACCGCGTCGGAACCTTGGTGAGGACATGATCGAAGAGCTGCTGCAGGACGCGCGCGAGCGCATGACGAAGTCGGTCGAGTCGACCCGTCACGAGTTCGGCTCCGTGCGCACCGGCCGCGCGACGCCAGCCCTGCTCGATCGCATCGTGGTCGAGTACTACGGCGCGGCGACGCCGCTCAGACAGCTCGCGACGATCGGCGCGCCGGAAGCGCGCCTGCTGTCGATCCAGCCCTACGACAAGAGCTCGATCAAAGCGATCGAGAAGGCGATCCTCGAATCCGACGTCGGCCTCACGCCGAACAACGACGGCAACCTGATCCGCCTCGCGATCCCCGAGCTGACGGAGGAGCGGCGCAAGCAGCTCGTCAAGGTCGTGCGCGCGATCGCGGAGGAGGGACGCATCGCGATCCGCAACATCCGCCGCGACGTGATGCACGACCTGCGCGAGCTGCGCGACGCCGGCGAGGCGGGCTCTGACGACGAGCATCGCGCCGAGGGCGGGGTGCAGAAGCTGACCGACGAGAAGGTCGCCGAGCTCGACGGGCTGCTGAAGCACAAAGAGGAAGAGATCCTCGAGGTCTGAGGGCACGGTGGCGCCCTCCGACTCCGACGTAGAGGACCCGACCCCGCCCGCCCGCGCGCGCTACGTCGCCATCATCACGGACGGGAACGGCCGCTGGGCCGAGCAGCGCGGGCTGTCGGTGACCGACGGCCACCGCGCCGGCGCGGAGAACGTGAAGGCGCGGCTGCGCGACGCGGTCGACCTCGGGGTCGAGGAGCTGACGATCTACGCCTTCTCGACCGAGAACTGGTCGCGCTCGCTCGAGGAGGTGAAGGCGCTCGTGAAGATGTTCGCGGAGTACATCGACCGCGAGACGCCCGAGCTGCACGAGGAGGGCGTGCGCCTGCGCTTCGTCGGCCGCCGCACGTCCCCGGTGCCGGACGAGATCGTGCGGCGCATGGAATGGGCCGAGCAGCTCACCGCCGGCAACGACCGCATCACCTTCTTCATCCCCTTCAACTACGGCGGTCGTGCGGAGATCGTCGACGCGGCGCGCGCCTTCACCGGCACGACGGAGGAGGAGTTCCGCAAGCTCCTCTACGCGCCGGAGATGCACGACCCGGAGCTGGTGATCCGCACGAGCGGCGAGCAGCGGCTGTCGAACTACCTGCTGTGGCAGACCGCGTACTCGGAGTTCGTCTCCCGCGAAGAGCTGTGGCCCGACTTCGACCGCGCCGCGCTCGAGGCGGCGCTGGCCGAGTTCGCGAGACGCCGGCGGCGGTTCGGCGGGCGGGTCGCGTGAGCGCGAGCGGCGGCGACCGACCGCGCCCGCGCGCGCGACGGCGCCCGCCGCCGAGCCGGCAGCGCTCGCGCCGGCTCGCCCGTCGCAACAGCGGCTCGGACCTCGGCGCGCGGATCGTCGTGGCGATCCCCGCCGCGATCGCGGTGATCGTCGTCAACGCGGTCGGCGGCGCCGTCTGGGCGCTCGCGCTGTTCGCGGTCGGCTGTCTTTGCCTGCACGAGCTGTACGAGCTGCTGAGACCGGTCAGACCGGTCCGGCTCGCCGGCTTCCTCGCGCTTGCCGGCCTGCTCGCAGCGGCGCTCTACGGCACCCAGTTCCACATCCTGCTCGCCGCCGTGGCGGCGGTGCCGGTGCTGTTCGCCCTGACGGCCTGGGGCCCGAGTCGCGAGCACGCCTCGCTCGCGATGGCGACGACGCTGTTCGGGATCTACTGGATCGGCTTCGCGCTCGCGCACGCCGTGCTGCTGCGCGGGCTGCCCCACGGCGACGGGATCGTCATCGACGTGCTCGTCGGCACGTTCATCGGCGACACCGGCGCCTACCTCGGCGGGCGAGCGTTCGGCCGCCGCCCGCTGGCACCGCGCATCTCGCCGAACAAGACCGTCGAGGGGCTCGTGATCGGGATGCTCACCGCGGTCGCCGCGGTGGTCGTCGCCGGCCTCTACCAGGACTGGCTGTCGACGACCGATGCGTTGCTGCTCGGCGTCGGCGTCGCGATCGCCGCGCCGATCGGAGACCTGTTCGAGTCGTTCGTCAAGCGCGACATCGGCATCAAGGACACGGGCAGGGCATTCGGCGCCCACGGTGGCGCGCTCGACCGCGTCGACGCCGCCCTGTTCGCCGCGGTCGTCGGCTACTACGTCTGGTACGCGCTGGCGTAGCGTCGCCCGCAGGTCGCCCGCTTGCGGCGACAGGAGGGCGACACCTGCGTGTCCGGCCTTAACCCCCGCAAAGCCCGCCACCTAGAATGGAGGGCCCCTGATGCCCCGCCGCCTTCTCATCCTCGGCTCGACGGGCTCGATCGGCACGCAGGCGCTCGACGTCGTCGCGCGTTCCGACGGCGAGCTCGAGGTCGTCGGCCTGTCGGCCGAGTCGTCCGCGGACGCGCTCGTCGCGCAGGCGCGCGAGCTGGGCGTGGGGCGGATCGCGCTCGCGGACGAGCACGCCGCCGCTCGCGCGGCGGAGGCGTGGACGGACGGCGAGGTGCTCGCCGGCGCCGAGGGACTCGTGCGGCTTGTCGTCGAGTCGCAGGCCGATCTCGTCCTGAACGCGCTCGTCGGCTCCGCCGGCCTCGGGCCGACCGTCGCCGCGCTCGGCGAGGGGATCGACCTTGCGCTCGCCAACAAGGAGTCGCTCGTGGTGGGTGGCGAGCTGGTCACGCAGCTGTCGGAGGCGACCGGCGCGCAGATCATCCCCGTGGATTCGGAGCACTCGGCGATCCACCAGCTGCTCGCCGGCGAGCAGGCAGGGACGGTCGACAAGCTCGTCCTCACGGCCTCCGGCGGCCCGTTTCGCGGCCGCGACGCGGCTGAGCTGCGCGAGGTCACCGTCGAGCAGGCGCTCGCGCACCCGACGTGGTCGATGGGCGGAAAGATCACGGTGGACTCCGCGACCCTGATGAACAAGGGCCTGGAGCTGATCGAGGCGCACCACCTGTTCGGCACGCCGTACGAGCAGATCGACGTCGTCGTGCACCCGCAGTCGATCGTGCACAGCCTGGTCCAGCTGTGCGACGGTGCGACACTCGCGCACCTCGGCTATCCCGACATGCGCGTGCCGATCGCCTATGCGCTCCACCACGCGCAGCGCGTCGAGCTGCCGGTCGCGCCGCTCGACCTCGCGGCGCTCGGCTCGCTCACGTTCGAGGCGCCCGACCTCGACACGTTCCCGTGCCTGCGGCTCGCGCGCGATGCGGGGGAGGCGGGCGGCACCGCGCCATGCATCCTCAACGCCGCCAACGAGGTCGCGGTGCACGCGTTCCTCGACGGCCGCTTGCGCTTCCACGAGATCGCGGACGTGATCGCGCACGCGCTCGAAGCCGTCCCGTCCGGCCGCATCCACGCCTTCCAGACGCTCTACGGGGCCGATCGCGACGGGCGCGCCGCGGCAATCGACCTGGTCGAGCAGCGGGCGGCGGCACGATGAGCTGGTTCCTCGCGTTCGCCGGCTTCGCGCTGCTGATCATCCTCCACGAGGCGGGGCACTTCGCGGCCGCGAAGGCGGTCGGGATGCGCGTCGAGCGCTTCATGCTGTTCTTCGGCAGACCGCTCGTGTCGTTCAGACGCGGCGAGACGGAGTACGGGATCGGGCCGATCCCGCTCGGCGGCTACGTGAGAATCAGCGGCATGAGCCCGCGGGAGGAGCTCCCGCCGGACGTCGTGCCGCGCAGCTACCACCGCCAGCCGGTGTGGAAGCGCGTCGTGGTGATCGCCGCCGGGCCGGCGGTGAACCTGCTGCTCGCGTTCGTGATCCTGTGGGGCCTGTTCCTCGCCAACGGTGAGACGATCTCGACCCAGCGCGTCAGCTCGATCAGACTCGAGCAGCCGGCCTCGCGCTACCTCCAGCCCGGCGATCGGCTCGTCTCCGTCGATGGCGTGCACGGCGACGCAACGGCGATGGCGAGACAGGTCGCGAGCCACAGATGCGCCGGCAGAGCGGTCGCCGGCTGCACCGCGACGACGGCTGCGCACATCGTCGTGGTGCGCGGCGGGGGCACCGCCGCCAGAGGCGGTGAGCGCCTCGCGTTCGACATCCGCCCGCGCTACGACGCGACGAGCGGCATCGAGCGCACGCGGCTCGGCTTCACGTACATGACCGGCACGCGCGACCTGGGGCCGGTCGCGGCCGCCGGTGCGAGCGTGAGCGGCATGTGGGACGTCACGAAGCGCACGCTGTCGGTCTTCTCGCACATCTTCCAGGCGAGAGAGCGCAAGCAGGTCGGCAGCTTCGTCGGCGCCTACGAGGTGACGCGCCAGTCGTTCGGGTTCAGCACCGAGCGCGCGCTGGAGATCCTCGCGCTGATCTCGCTGTCGCTCGCGATCATCAACCTGTTCCCGTTCCTGCCGCTCGACGGCGGCCACATCTTCTGGGCGCTCGCCGAGAAGGTGCGCGGGCGGGCGATCCCGTTCGCGATCATGGAGCGCGCGAGCGTGATCGGCTTCGCGCTCGTGATCATGCTGTTCGTGATCGGCCTCACGAACGACATCGGCCGCCTGCAGGACGGCGGCTTCAACGTGCGCTGAGCGGCCTTCCGTCCCTGCGGTATCGTCGGACTGGCTGGCCAGCCGAACGACGACGGAGGAGACGCAGATGGAAGGCAGCACGGTCGCGCGGGGCACGCCGGCGGCGGTCGACGCCGCGACGCTCGGCGAGGCGCTGCGGCGCACCGCCGCCGCCCATCCGCACGTCGTCGCCGTGCGCACGCTCGACGACGCCGTCTCGCTGACGTGGGCCGACGTGCGCGAGCGAGTCGACGCGCTCGCCTGCGGCCTCGCCGGGCTCGGCGTCGGCCACGGCGACACCGTCGCGCTGATGATGGGCAACCGGCCGGAGTTCCACGTCGCCGACCTCGCGGCGGTGACGCTCGGCGCGGCGCCCTTCTCGATCTACCAGACGTTCTCCGTCGAGCAGATCGCCTACGTCGTCGGCGACGCGGGCGCGCGTGTGGCGATCGTGGAGCAGGTGCACCTGCCCGCGTTGCTCGACGCGCGGCGGGAGCTGCCCGAGCTGGAGCACGTGGTGGTCGTCGACGGCGCAGCGCCCGAGGGGACCATCGCGCTCTCCGACGTCGAGGCGGCCGGGAGCGAATCGGACGTCGACCTCGACGCCGCGCTCGCCGCGGTGTCCGGCGACGACGTCGCGACGCTGATCTACACGTCGGGCACGACCGGGCCGCCGAAGGGCGTCGAGCTGAGCCACGTCAACGTCTTCGGCGCCGTGCGCGCGGTGCAGGCGATGATCGAGCTGCCGCTCGGCGCGAAGGTCGTCTCGTGGCTGCCGGCGGCGCACATCGCCGAGCGCGCCGCGCACCACTACATCCCCGTCGTCTACGCCTGCACGATCGCGACGTGCCCCGACCCGCGCCGCATCATCGAGGTGCTGCCGCAGGTCCACCCGACGTGGTTCTTCGCCGTCCCGCGCATCTGGGAGAAGCTGAAGGCGGGGCTCGAGACGATGCTCGGCGCGCAGCCGGAGGCGGCGCGCGCGAAGGTCGAGTCCGCGCTCGACGCCTCGCGTCAGGCGGTGCGACTGCGCCAGCGCGGCGAGCCGGTCCCGGACGAGCTGGCGGCGGCGGTCGAGCGGGCCGACGCGGAGCTGTTCTCGGGGCTGCGCACGATGCTCGGGCTCGACGAGGTGCTGACCGTCAACGTCGGTGCGGCGCCGACGCCACCCGAGGTGATCGAGTTCTTCCACGCCATAGGCATCGAGCTGGCGGAGCTGTGGGGGATGTCGGAGACGTGCGGGGCCGGCACCTGCAACCGCGCTGGTGCGGTGCGGATCGGCACCGTCGGCCAGGCGACGCCGGGCGTCGAGCTGAGACTGGCATCCGACGGCGAGCTGCTCGTGCGCGGCGCGTGCGTGATGCGCGGCTACCGCAATCGCCCCCAGCAGACGGCCGAGGCGCTCGGCGCCGACGGCTGGCTCGCGACTGGCGACGTCGCGACGATCGACGACGACGGCTACGTCACCTTGGTCGACCGCAAGAAGGAGCTGATCATCAGCGCTGGCGGCAAGAACATGTCGCCGGCGAACATCGAGGCGACGCTGAAGGCCGCGAGCCCGCTGATCGGGCAGGCCTGCGCGATCGGCGACGCCCGCCCCTATAACACCGCGCTGATCGTGCTCGACGCCGACTACGCGCCGATGTGGGCCGAGCGCGAGGGGATCGAGCCGCGCGACCTGCCGTCGCTCGCGCGCGACGAGCGCGTGCGCGCCGCCGTGCAGGCCGGCGTCGACGCGGCCAACGCGAAGCTCGCGCGCGTGGAGGGGATCAAGCGCTTCGCGCTCGTCGAGGGCGACTGGCTGGCCGGCGGCGACGAGCTGACGCCGACGATGAAGCTCAAGCGCCGCCCGATCGGCGAGAAGTACGCGGCGCAGATCGAGGCGCTCTACGTCGGCTGAGCCTCGTACACTGCGGACATGGCCTCGCAGCGGCAGATCCACGTCGGCTCCGTGCCGGTCGGCGGCGGCGCGCCCGTCGCCGTGCAGACGATGACGAAGACCGAGACGGCTGATCTGGCCGCGACGATGGCGCAGATCCACCGCGTCGCGGAGGCCGGGGCGGACATCGTGCGCTGCGCGGTGCCGCGCGAGCAGGACGTCGAGGCGCTGAAGACGATCGTGCGCGAGTCGCCGATCCCAGTCATCGCCGACATCCACTTCAACCACACGCTGGCACTGAAGGCGCTCGACGCAGGCGCGCACTGCGTGCGCCTGAACCCCGGCAACATCGGCGGTCCGGACAAGGTCGCCGAGGTCGCGGCGAAGGCGAAGGCGCTCGGCACGCCGCTGCGGATCGGCGTCAACTCCGGCTCGCTGCCGAAGCACCTCCACGCGCTCGAGCGCGAGAACGGCGTCGAGGCGCTGGTGACGGCGGCCGTCGAGTTCGTCGAGCTGATGGAGCGCTTGCAGTTCGAGGACTTCAAGGTCTCGATCAAGTCGACGAACGTGCCCAACACGATCGCCTCCAACCGCCTGCTGTCGGAGCGGATCCCCTACCCGCTGCACCTCGGGATCACCGAGGCGGGCACGAAGTGGTCCGGGTCGCTCAAGAGCGCTGTGGGAATCGGCTCACTCCTCGCTGATGGTGTCGGCGATACGGTCCGCATCTCCTTGTCCACCTTCCACGCGGAGGAGGAGGTGAAGGTCGCCTGGGAGATCCTCAAGGCGCTGCAGCTGCGCGAGCGCGGCCCCGTGCTGATCGCGTGCCCGACGTGCGGCCGCCTCCAGTTCGACATGGACACCGTCGTCGCCGACATCGAGAAGCGGCTGGAGGCCTACGAGGAGCCGATCGAGGTCGCCGTGCTCGGCTGCGCGGTCAACGGCATCGGCGAGGCCTCCCACGCCGACTTCGGCATCACCGGCGCGAAGAACGAGGGACTGATCTTCAGCCGCGGCAGAGCGCTGCGCAAGGTACCGACGGAGCAGCTCGTCGACACGCTGTTCGAGGAGATCGACAGATACGTGGGGTCCGGCGCCAAGCGAATCGACGTCGACGCGCGCTCGGCGGCCGAGGGGGCTGCGTGGCTGCAGGCGATCGAGGACGAGAACGCGGGGGAGATGACCCCCGAGCGCCTCGCCGCCTTGGAGAAGGCGAAGCAGGCCGAGGGCGCGGACGAGATGTCCGGCGCGCTGTCGGAGACGGTGGCCGAGCGGACGCGGCTCGACGAGGCCGCCTCGCCGACCGCCGGTCGGCGCTTCACGCGCACCTGATCCGGCGCGACGGCGGGCACGAAGGTGGGCTGACGATCAGCCCGCCCGCAGCGGCATGCGGGCGACGAGCGTTCCGCGGCCGTTCCGCAGCGCACGCGGGTGGAGGTTCCGCCGGTCGACCCACTTGACGAGCGTCTGGCCGCGCACGGTCGTGGTCGTTGCGTTCACGCCGGCCGTGACCTTCACTATGCCTTTCGCGGTCAGGATGCCGAAGCCGAGGCTGATCAACGTCGCGTTCACGTCGGACGCCGGCTCCTGGATCAACGGCGTCACGACGGTGTTCCCCCCGGCGCGCCGCAGGGTGTCGACCACCCTGCGCAGCGACGCCCGCGCGATGATCTCGTAGGTGTTCGCATAGGGAGAGACGTTCACGACGCCATACGCGTCTGCGACGCGATGGCTGTTTTCGAACAGCAGCGCGACGGGTGCGCCCCGCTTCAGATAGAACCGCCGGCCGTCTGCGAGCGATGCGACGAACGATCTCGCCTTGGGATCCGGGACGAACGGCTCCACTTCCGCCGCAACCGGTTGCGTGCCACGGTGGTCAGCCGTCAGCCGCTCGATCTGCGACCACGGCGTGGGGAACTGCGCCAGCGAGCAGACCATCACGCCGGCGCCGAGCAGCACGGCGAGATCGGCGAGGTCGGGCCAGGGCGCGGCGCGGCTCGCGAGCCTTCGCACGACGAGGACGGTCAGCAGCATGACCGTGAGCGCCCAGGTCGAGAAGCTGGCCAACAGCCACAGCGGGCCGCTCTCGGCGACGAAGTAGCTGAGGGCTCCGAGACCGAAGATCCCGTTCCAGAGGAGCATGCCGGTCAGCACGCGACCCGCCGCGCGGCCGCGGACGCGCACGGCCGCGGTCGCGATCGCGGCGACATATGTCAGGTAGATGGCGAGGTGCAGGCCGAGCACGCTGTGCAGCGGCGTTGCCCCGTAGCCGGCGAGGTAGAGGCGCGAGAACTCCGAGAGCTGCCCGAAGCGGGGCAGCTCGCCGGCGTGTGCCAGCGTCACGAGCGTGACCGCCGCGATCGCGAGCAGCAGGCCGGACGCCGCGCCGCGCGCGAGCGCGAGCGAGGATCGACGCGTCCAGGGGCCGCTCGCCGCGACCGCCACGAGCGTCGCGCCGAGCGCCGGGAGGCCGACACCGACGTTGTTGAGCAGGACGAGGCCTGCCGCCGTGAAGAGGGGCCAGAGCGCACGCTGCCGCGGCTGGTCCAGCTCCCGAGCGGTCAGCCAGGCGAGCAGCAGCGGGCCCGCGTACCGCAGGGGGAAGTCGGCGAGCGAGTTCGCCGGCGTGAGACTGTTCGCCGGATGGCCGGCGAAGATGAACAGGCTCGTCGCGAGGAACGGCAGATAGAGCAGGAGCGCGCTCACGGAGCTGCCCGTCGCGCGGCGCAGGATCCCGAACGCGGCGAGCAGCGCGAGCGCGGTGATCGTGCTCATGGTGATGGTGAAGACGAGCAGCGTCTTGCCGAAGGCCACGAGCGGAGGCGCGGCGACGTACGGCCACAGCGTCGCGTAGAGCGGGCTGGAGTCGACGAAGGGGCTGAGGCCGTTGATCACGGCGAACGTCTCGTCCGAGGTGTACGGGAGGTGGGCCACGACGGCGCCGGAGGCCCACGCGACGGAGCTGTCGGTCTGGATCGCGTGGAGCATCCAGACCGCGGTGATCGAGGCAGCGAGCATGAGCGCGCCGATTCGCAGCGCCCTGGAGTCGCGCGCCGGCACCGCGATCTGTCGCCGAACGGCGCTGCTGCGCGTTGCAGCCACGATCGCCGCGGCGACGAGCGCTCCGGCGATCAGCGTGGCCGGTGCGAAGAAGCGATAGCTCGGGGGCCCCTGGGTCCATTCGTAATGCAGGTGGTATTGCGCCACGACACAGGCGACGAGGACGAGGCCGAGCGCCATCTTCGCGAGCAGGGGGAGCACCCTCGCCACACGCGGGGGTGCCGTCACGATCCGCCCTGTCGCGGCGAGGACCGCGACCGAGAGGACGACCGGCACGGCGAGTGAGAGCAGGTACAGGCCCTGCTCCCCGGGCTTCGGCCGGAAGTACCGCAGCGCCCACGGCAGCAGCTCGGTGGTCTTCACCTGCGGATCGAGCAGCGTTCCGACGGGCTTGGCGAGCAGCGCGATGAGCGGCACTGCGAGCAGCGCGAGCGGCAGCGCGACGATCCATGCCGCGGTCTTGCCGTCGTCGAGCGCGACGACGTCGCGCGACGTCGTGTCCGCCACGACGGTGGCGGCGTCCTGCTCCCCCATGAGCATCGATCTTATTCGTTGATCCTCTTTTCGGTGTGACGTCGGGTCCTGTCGCGCCGCCAGATGGGAGACCCTAGGCTCTGCGGTCGTGACGCACATTGCCTACGACCGTTCGGGCTCCGGCCCGCCGCTCGTCCTCGTCCATGGCATCGGCTCGCGGCGGGGCGTGTGGAAGCCGGTGGTGGAACGACTTGCGGTTGAGCGGGACGTCGTGTGCGTCGACCTGCCGGGATTCGGGGACTCGCCGGTGCCGGCGGAGACGCCGACCGTCGCGGCGCTTGCGCGGGCGGTCGCCGGCTGGTGGGGCGAGCTGGGAATCGAGCGGCCGCACGTGGCCGGCAACTCGCTCGGCGGTGGGATCTCGCTGGAGCTGGCGCGGATGGGGGTCGTGGCGTCGGCGACGGCGCTGTCGCCGGTCGGCTTCTGGAGCCCTGCAGAGGTGCGCTACGGCACGGCGATGCTGTGCTCGTCGCGCTTCTTCGCCAGCCGCTTCGGCGATCGGCTTCAGCGCGTCGTGCGCTCGCGCGCGGGTCGCGCGGTGGCGCTGGGGACGTTCTACGGCGACCCGGCCCGCAAGGACCCCGCCGAGGCGGCGCTGGACATCGCCGGACTCGGGAGCGCGCCGGGCTGGGACGCGACGCTGCCGCAGACGCGCAGCTACGTCTTCCACGACGGCGACGAGCTGCGGGTGCCCGTCACGATCGGGTGGGGAACGCGCGACCGGCTGTTGATCCCCCGGCAGGCCGAACGTGCGCGCGCCGCGTTGCCACGCGCGCGGCACGTGCCGCTGCCCGGCTGCGGGCACGTGCCGATGAGCGACGACCCGGAGGGCGTCGCGGCGCTGCTGCTCGCCGGCAGCGGCTGACGGCGCCGCAACTTGCCGCACGCGCGCGGGTTTCACGCGGATGACACTCCGCGGCCGTCGCACCGCTACAGTCCGGCTCGTTCCGCGCCTCCCTGCGACCCCGGCAGGGGACGGGCGTCTCGCCGAGAAAGGAATCCCCGACGTGAAGCTCCGCCGCTTGCTGCCCCTGCTCCTGCTTGCGCTCGTGTGCGCCGCGCTGCTCGCGCCGGCGACCAGCGGCGCATACGTCGTCGGGGTCGCGGACCAGGATCCGGCGCTCTTCACCAACAAGTACTTCGAGCAGCTGGCACCCGCGCGGACGCGCTACATCACGCCGTACGACTCGATCTTCAAAGATCGCCGCAGGCTCGACGCGTGGATGAGCGCGGCACACGACGCGGGCATGGAGGTCGTCGTTGCGTTCAACCCGCCGGCGAGCATGAGATGCCCGAACATCGGGCGCGCGAAGGGCTGCAAGCCGGTCGGCTCGGCGAGCTACAAGCGGGCGTTCGTCGCGTTCCACCGCCGCTACCCGTGGGTGCGGATCTATCAGCCGTGGAACGAGGTCAACAACCTGACGCAGCCGACGGCGGGCTCCCCCGACGCGGTCGTCACCTATTACCAGATCGTGCGCGCGAACTGCGCGGGCTGCACGGTGCTCGGCGCCGACATCCAGGACCTGCCCAACATGGCGAGCTACTCGCTGGCGGTGCTGAGAGCCTTCAGAGCGCACCACGTCGCGACGCCGCAGCTGTGGGGGCTGCACAACTACACCGACACGAACCGCTTCGTGACGGACAGGTACAGCTCGATGCGCAGAGCTGTGAGAGTCCTGCCGGGCAAGATCTGGCTGACCGAGACGGCCGGCCTGTTCCGCTTCCAGCCGCAGAACGCGCGCCAGTCGTTCCGTCCGGACCTCGCGCGCCAGAAGCGGGCGATGCAGGCGATCTTCAAGCAGGCGAACCTCTACCGCCGCAAGATCGACCGCGTCTACCTCTACCAGTGGTTCGCGTCTGCGCCGAGGAACCGCTGGGACTCGGCCGTGCTCGACGCGCACGGGAGGCCGCGCCCGGTCTACGACGTGCTGTTGCAGAACACCTCGCTGTTCCGCTAGTGACCACGGCTCGCAGTGGGCTGAGCGCGAAATCGACATACTTCGCGCGCAGTGACGCGCCTCTCCACCTATCTGCTGCCGACCGAGAAGCAGGCCCCCGCCGATGCGGAGGCGATCTCGCACAAGTTGATGGTGCGCGCCGGGCTGCTGCGCCAGCTCGGTGCCGGCCTGTGGACGTGGATGCCGGCCGGCTGGCGGATCCACCGGCGCGTCGAGGCGATCCTGCGCGAGGAGATGGACGCGATCGGCGCGCAGGAGCTGCTGATGCCGATCCTCAACCCGGCCGAGCCGTGGAAGCGCACCGGCCGCTACGAGATCGACGAGCTGTTCAAGCTGCAGGACCGCAAGGGCGCCGACATGGTGCTCGCGATGACGCACGAGGAGATCGTCACGACGCACGTCGCCCAGCTCGTGCGCTCCTATCGCGACCTGCCGCTGATCCTCTACCACCTGCAGACGAAGGAGCGCGACGAGCCGCGCCCGCGCGCCGGCGTGCTGCGCACGCGCGAGTTCACGATGAAGGACTCCTACTCGTTCGACCGCGACGCAGACGGCCTCGCCGCCAGCTACGACAAGCACATCGGCGCCTATGACCGCATCTTCGACCGCACCGGGCTGGAGTGGTACCGCGTCGAGTCGGACGTCGGGATGATGGGCGGCTCGGGCGCGCACGAGTACATGGCGCCGTGCGTGGCGGGCGAGGACGCGGTCGCGCTCGCGCCGGGCTACGCCGCGAACGTCGAGGTCGCGAGCGCCGAGGCGCCGTCCGTCGCGCCGCCCGCGCCGCTGTCCACGCCCGAGGAGGTGCACACGCCCGGCCTCACGACCGTCGAGGAGGTAGCCGGCAACCTCGGCGTGCACGCCGGCACGCTGCTGAAGGCCTATCCCGTGATCGCCGAAGGGCGCGGGCTCGTGCTCGTCGTCGTGCGCGGCGACCACCGCGTCAACGAGGTCAAGCTGCGTAACGCGCTCGGCGCCGACTGCCGTGCCGCGCAGCCCGACGAGTTCGCGCAGAAGATCGGCCCTGCCGGCTTCATCGGCCCGGTCGGCGCGAACGCGCCCGTGCTGCTCGACGCGGCCGTGACCGACGGCGGCTACGTGGCCGGCGCCAATCGGCCCGACTTCCATCTGCGCGGCGTCGAGCCGGGCCGAGACTTCGCCTTCGAGCGCGCCGACGTGCGCACCGTCGAGGCGGGCGACACGGTCGGCGGCCACACGATCCGCATCGAGGCGGCGATCGAGGTCGCGAACATCTTCAAGCTCGGGACGCGCTACTCCGAGCCGCTCGGCGCGACGTTCCTCGACGAGTCGGGCACGAGCAAGCCGATCGTGATGGGCTCGTACGGGATCGGGCCGGCGCGGATCGCTGCGGCGGCCGCCGAGCAGCAGGCCGACGAGGCCGGGATCGCCTGGCCGCGCGCGCTCGCGCCGTTCGACGTCGAGCTCGTCGGCCTCGGCAGAGCGGGCAGCGAGGAGCAGGCGTACGCCGACCGGCTCTACGACGAGCTGCGGACGCTCGGCGCCGACGTGCTGTACGACGAGCGCGACCTCGGGCCCGGCCAGAAGTTCGCCGACGCGGAGCTGCTCGGCTGCCCGCTGCGGATCACGGTCGGCAAGCGCACGCTGGCGGGCGGCGAGCTGGAGCTGCAGGTGCGCCGCGGACGCGAGACGCGCAGCGTCGCCCTCGAGGGCGCTGCGGAGGCGGTGCTCGAGCTGTGGCGGACGCTCCCGTAGGAGGCCGCGGGCGGAAGCCGGGGCCGGAGGCGGGCGGGGAGCCCGCCTCGCGGCCGCTCACGGCCCGCCGACTGCTCGGGCTCGACCGCTCCGGGCCGCCGCCGGCCGCGACGCTCGCAGGCGCGCCGCTCAACCCCTGGACGCTGCCGAACGCGATCGGCTTCGCGCGGCTTGCGCTGATCCCGGTCTTCCTCGCCGTCGCGCTGTCGAGCGACGACGGCGTCGACGCGCTCGCAGCGGTGCTGTTCGCCGTCATCGGCTGGGGCGACTACGCGGACGGGATGGCTGCGCGCGTCACGCGCCAGTACAGCCGCCTCGGCGCGCTGATGGACCCGGTCACCGACCGCCTGCTCGTGATCTGCGGCGTCGTCGTGAACTGGCACTTCGGGCTGCTGCCGCACTGGGCGCTCGCGCTGCTCGTCGCGCGTGAGCTGCTGATGCTCGTGCTCGGCCGCTACGGGCTGAAGCACGGCGTGGAGCTGCGCATCAACTGGCCCGGCCGGCTCGCGGTCGCACCGGTGATGGGCGGGCTGTTCTTCCCGCTCACCGGGCTGCAGACGCTTGGCGAGCTGCTGCTGTACGCCGGCCTCGCGCTCGCGCTCGTCGCGACCGCGCTCTACGTGCGCGACGGCGTCCGCGCCGTACGACCCTCAAGCTGAAGTTGAGGTTATGAGGTTGCACGGCTATACTCGCCGGTCCCGCCAGTGAGGATCGGAGACCACGCGTGACGATGGACACCTTCCCGGACCTCGGCTCCCTGACCGATCAGGAGCTGAAGGACCTGATTCAGCAGCTGACCGAGGAGGAGCTCGAGATCTCCTACAAGCGCCGCATCCTCCACGGCAAGATCGACATCCTGCGCGCCGAGCTGGTAAATCGCCTGCGCAAGAAGCACGAGGGCGGCGAGGACGTGTTCTCCGGCGCCGACGTCGAGAAGCTCACCAACATTCTCGCGGGCCGCATGCCGAGCCCCGGCGAGGAGTAGACGCGACACCGCCGACCGGAGGGATCCGTGGCGCTCCACTGCCCCGAATGCGGCTTCGCGAACGCCGTCGGAGCCAACTACTGCCAGAAGTGCGGTGCGTTCCTCGCCGTCTCGGAGGGGACGGGACACGAGACGACGGCGACGTACCGCATCGGCGAGACCGGCGAGATCGAGCCCGTCCAGCTCGAACAGGTCGTCGCGCGCGGCGCCGCGCTCGTGATCCGCTCCGGCGGGGGGCGTGCGGGCGAGAGCTTCGCGATCGACGGCGAGCGGCTGACGATCGGCCGCCGACCCGACAGCGACGTGTTCCTCGACGACGTGACCGTCTCGCGCGACCACGCGCTGCTCGTGCACCGCGCCGACGACTGGTACCTCGACGACTGCGGCTCGCTGAACGGCACCTACGTGAACCGCACGCGGATCGAGTCGCACCGGCTGCAAGACGGCGACGAGCTGCAGATCGGCAAGTACAAGCTCGCCTACCTGGCCCGTTGACGATGACGACCCCGCACGCGTCCGACACCGAGCTCCAGGCGTCCGCCGGTGCGGCCGACGCGGGTGCGCCGGGCGAGGGCGCGTCCGGCGCCGACGCCGTGACGGATGCCGCTCCGCCCCCGCGCGTCCGCCAGAAGTCGCTCACGATCGGCGCCGTCTGCAAGGCGATCAAGCAGGAGTTCCCGGACATCTCGATCTCGAAGATCCGCTATCTCGAGGATCAGAAGCTGCTCACGCCGCGGCGCACCCAGGGCGGCTACCGCGTCTACACGCAGAACGACGTCCAGCGCCTGCGCACGATCCTGCGCCTCCAGCGCGACGAGTTCCTGCCGCTGCGCGTGATCCGTCAGGAGCTGGCCGGCGGGCGCACCGACGGCGAGATGGGGGGCGGGCGCACCGAGGTCACCTCACAGAGACCGGACATCCGCCACCTGCGCCGCACCGCGGTCGCGGTCAAGGGCCCGGGCGCCGTCTACTCGCTCGAAGACGTCGTCGAGGAGACGGGCGCCGCGGTCAGACTCGTGCACGAGCTGGAGGAGTTCGGCGTCGTCAGAGGCGAGCAGCGCGCGGGCGTGCGCTACTACGACGAAACGGATCGCGAGATCGTGCGCGCCGTCGCCGAGCTCGCGCGCTACGGCGTCGCCGGGCGCAACCTGCGCGTCTTCCGCACCTCCGCCGATCGCGAGGCCGCGCTGCTGCAGCAGATCCTCGCGCCGGCGTTGAGGTCGCGCAATCCGGAGCGGCGCAGAGAGGCGGTCGAGACGCTCGAGAACCTCGCCGCCGTCGCGACCTACCTCAAGCACCTCTTGCTGATACGCGACCTGCGCAACATCGCCGGCTGAGATCGTAGAAGCGGATCCCGCCCACCCATGCCGACGACGCGCGTCAGCCGCACGCTCGCGGCCTCGCCAGAGGCCGTCTGGTCGGTAGTCGCGGACCCGTGGCATCAGACGCGCTGGTGGCCGCGCGTCATGCGGATGGAGGCGGTCGACGACGGGCGCTTCACGCAGGTGCTCGGCACCGAGCGCGGCAGAGGCGTGCGCGCGGACTTCCGCCTGGTGCACACGGACGCCCCGCGCGTCGTGCGCTGGGAGCAGGAGCTGGAAGGGACGCCGTTCGAGCGGCTGCTGGCGGAGGCTGTGACGTCCGTCGAGTTGACGCCGGACGACGGCGGGACACGCGTGTCGATCTCCCTGGAGCAGCGCCTGCACGGCTGGTCGCGGCTCGTGCCGTTCCTGTTCCGCCGCGCGGCTCGAAGACAGCTCGCCGACGCGCTCGCGGGCCTGGATCGGGTCGTCGTCGGCGCCGACGGGCCCGGTGGAGACGTCAGCCCGTGAGTCTGAGCGTGCCGCTGAGGATCGTGGTGCCCGGCGTCGTCGGCACCGCGGTGGTGCCCTCGCGCGTGATGAGGACGGTCGAGTAGCCCGCCGCGTTCGTCGGGAAGGGGGCGGTGACGGTGAAGGTGCCGTTCGCTCCGACCTGTCTGGGCACGAAGCCGAGGAACTTCGCGCCGGCCGAGCCCTGGAGCCACACCGCGTAGATGTCCCGTGCGCCGTTCGCAGGCAGTCTCGTCGCCTCGATCGCGATCGCGCGTCTGCCGTTCGTCGCCCGCTCCACGAGCCCGACCCCGAGCGCGCTCCCGCCCGCCGGCGTCGGGGTGAGGTTCGCCTGCCCGACGAGTCTCGCCGTCGGCGCTCTCGACCCGGTGGTGGAGGTCTGCGCGCTCGTGCTCGACTGCGTCGGGGTTCGGGCGCCGCTCGTGGAGGTGGGGGGGTGGGAGTTGTCGTTGCCGCCGATCAACACGATCGCCAGCACGATCGCGAGCGCGGCGGCGCCGACGATCAGGATCGCGCCGCCGAGGAGCGAGGGACGGGGGCCGGTCGGCCCGGACGCGCCGCTCCCGCCGCCGGGCGCGGCGGGTGGCGGCGGAGCGGCCGGGGTGGCGCTCGGTGCAGGTGCGGCTGCGGTCGGCGCGATCGCAGCGGCGGGCGCCGGAGTCGCGACCGTCGGCTGTGGCGACGCGGGCGCCGCGGCCACCGGAGTGGCGGCGGCGAGGGCGGGCGCGCCGGATGGCGCGCTGCTGCCGTTCGTCGAGCGGGCGCCGGAAGGCGACGGCACTTCCGGCAGCTCGTCGTGCGCGACGCTCGCGAGCCGCTCGCGCAGCGCATGCGCCCAGCGGCAGGCGGCCGGGGACTCCCCGAGCGTGGCGAACGTGACGATCCGCTCGCCGTCGTCCTGCTGGCCGAGCAGGTAGTCGACGACCTGCGCGCGGGTCTGCGCGTCGACGTCGCCGGCATCCGGAAGGCCGAGCGCGTCGGCGCCCGCGCGCGCGCGCTCGCGCACGGCAGCCGCGTCGAGCTTCAGCATCGCGGCAAGGTCGCGATAGCCGCGACCCTGCACGAGGATCAGCTGCAGGACGGCGCGCTGGTCGGGGGGAAGCGTCTCGAGCCCGCTCACTGCGATCAAGCGTAGTGGACGGCGGTGCCCGGCTGGGCCGCTTCCCGGCAGCGCGGGGACCGGCGGCAGCGGGCTATCGTTCCGCGCCGTGGACCCCGCGTCGCCTCCCGTGCCCGACCAGGGCTTCGCCGCGCTGATCGGCATGGAGCAGCTCGCGCAGGGCGACGGCGGCGCGCTCACGGCGACGGTCCCGGTGCGGCCGGAGCTGCTGCAGCCGTTCGGGCTCGTGCACGGCGGCGTGTACGCCTCGATCGCCGAGACGCTCGCCTCGATCGGCACGTTCGTCGGCGTCCACGAGCAGGGCATGCATGCGATGGGCCTGTCGAACAGCACGAGCTTCCTGCGCCCGATCCTCGCCGGCACGATCCACGCCGAGGCGCGCCCGCTCCACAGAGGCCGCACGACGTGGCTGTGGGACGTCGAGATCACCGACGACGAGGGGCGCCTGTGCGCGACGACGCGCATGACGATCGCCGTGCGGCCCGCACGCAGGGACTGAGCGCCGTCCTCTAGCCGCGTTCGGCGGCGGAGTCGTCGAGCATCAGCAGGAACTTCCGCGTCGTGTCGTAGCGCTGAGCGACGTACCCGTCGGCCTGCAGCTCGGCCAGCGCTTCGGGACGCGTGAGCGCGAGCGGCAGGTAGAGCTTGCTCGCGCCTTCGCGACGCAGCGCGGCGACCGTGCGCTCGAGCTGCCCGGCGGTCACGATCGACTCGATGCTCGAGTAGGGCGAGACGTTGACCACCTTGGCGTCGTATGCGACGCGGTGGCCGAGCGTCGTGAGGATCCCGACCTTCTCGCCGGGGCGCGTCGTGGCGGCGACGAGCTGCACGGCGGGGAGCTGCTCGAAGACGGGCAGCGCGGTGCGGTCGCGGATGCGGGCGAGCTGGGACCACGGCGTCGGCGTCTGCGGCAGCGAGCAGACGACGAGCCCGAAGGCGACGAGCACGGCGATCTCCGGCAGCGTCGGGCGCCGCCACGCGCGCGCGGCGAGCGCGGGCACGACGACGAGCAGCAGCAGGACGACCGCGAAGGCCCACGGCGCGAAGAAGTCGAACAGCGCCATCGGGTGGGCGCGACCGGCGTAGTAGACGCTCGCGATCAGGCCGAAGACACCGATCCACGCGAGCATCCCCGTCAGCAGCGGCCCGTCGTCGCTTCCGCGCGCGACGCGCACGGCGGCCACCACGAGCGTGACCGCGAACGTGAGGAACACGACGAGGTGCAGGCCGAGCTCCGGCATCGGCAGCTGCTCCCAGCCGTCGATCCCGTACAGCCGCGAGAACTCGAGCAGCAGGCCGAAGTGCGGCAGCGAGCCGGAGCGCACGAGCGTGAAGAGCGAGAACAGCGCGATCCCGCCGGCCGCTCCCGCGACGCTCTCTGCGGCGAGCCGGCCGAGCGCCCGCCGGCCGCGCCGCGCGACGGCCGCGAACGCGACGAACGTCGCCAGCGCCGCGGCGAGGCCGAAGTCGGGGTTGTTGACGACGACGAGGCCGGCGACTGCGAAGACGATCCACGCGCGCCGCGGCGCGGCGCCGTCGAGCTGCCGCGCGGCGAGCCAGGCGAGCAGCACCGGGCCGCCGTAGCGGATCGGCCACAGGATGAAGATGTTCTCCGGCCCGTAGCGATCGCTCGGCGGCCCGACGATCATGAAGAAGGCCGTTGCGAGGAACGGCACGTAGAGCGCGAACGCGACGAGCGAGCTGCCGACGAGGCGCCGGAAGATTCCGTAGACGGCGAGCATCGCGAGGCCCGTGCCCGTCGCCATCGCAAGCGTGTACGAACCGATCGTGGCGCCGAGCAGGCCCATCGGCGCGGCCGCCAGATAGGCCCACAGCTGCCCGTACTGCGCGTGGTAGTCGACGAGCGGCGTGCGGCCGTCGAGGACCGCGAACGGCTCGGCCATCGTCCATAGGATGTGGCCGGCGACGGCTCCGATCGTGTTGCCGATCGAGCTGTCGAGGTCGATCGACGTCGTCAGCCAGATCGCCGTGTAGAGCGCCGCGGCGGCGAAGCAGACGATCCGGCGTGCGCGCGTCTCACGCACGGCGCGCAAGAAGGCGGTCGTCAGCTCACGTCCGCGCAACACGACGAGGACGACGGCCGGCAGCGTGAGTGCGACGACCAGCGTCGGCCACTTGAAGTACATGCGGTGCGGCCAGAAGATGAAGTCGGCGCTGAAGACGACGTTGTTCTGCGCGGCGAAGCAGATCACCACGAAGGCGATCAGCACGAGCTGGCCGGCGAGGACGAGCGCGCGGATCGTCGTCGGCCGCAGCGCGGGGCGCCTCGGCGCGCGGGCGTGCGCGTGCGCGAGCACCGCGGCGGCGAGCAACGGCGGGCCGATCAGGCCGACGAGGAAGCGTCCGTGCTCCTCCGGCTGCGGAATCGCTTCGACCGTCGGCCACAGCTCGTGGGGGTGAGGCATCAGGAAGAGCTGCCCGAGCACCGGTCCCAGCAGGACGATCGCTGCGAGCGTCAGAAGGGCGCACGGCAGCGCCGCGATCCACGCCAGCTCCCCCGGCTCGAGCCCGCGCGCGCCCGTGCGTGCGCGGGCAGGTGCGCGGCGAGCGGCGCGCGCCGAGGCCGCTGCGCTCGCCATCGGCTCAGCCTCCCGTGCGGTCGACGAGCTCCGCCGTCAGGCTCGGCCGGTCGAAGCGCGCCACGGCGAACCCGCGGGCCGCGAGCGCCTGGAGCACTTCGTTGCCCGTGTCGCCGAGCCACACGAAGACCTTCGTCCCGTGGGCCGCGCGCAGGGCGCCGACCGTGTCGGCGAGCTGGCGAGGGGTCACGATCGACTCGGTGCTGGCGTACGGAGAGACGTTGGTGAGGCCGAGGTCGTAGGCGATGCGATGGCCGGCCGGGTTGAGGATCGCGACCTGCTCCCCGCCGCTCGTGCGCGTCGCGATGAAGCGGCTGGCGGTGCTGCGGTGGAACGCAGGCGTCGGCGTGTCGTCGGCGAGCCGTCGAAGCTGCGACCACGGCGTCGGCGTCTGCGCGATCGAGCACGCGGCGAGGCCGAGGCCGACGAGCACCGCGAGCTCGACCGCGCGCGGACGGCGCGACGGGCGCGCCGCCATCGCCCTTACGGCGACGACGCCGAGCAGCGCGAGCGCGAACGCCCAGGCGGAGAAGATGTCGATCAGCACGTCCGGGTGCGAGCGCCCCACGAAGTAGGCGCCGATTCCGAGCCCGAAGATGCCGCTCCACGCGAGCATGCCCGTCAGCACGACGTCCTCCTCACGCGACACGGCGCGCACCGTGGCGAGCGTCAGGGCGGCGGCGAACGTCACGAACAACACGAGGTGGAAGCCGAGCGCCGGCATCGGCAGCATCGCCCAGCCGGAGACGCCGTAGAGCTTCGCGAACTCGACCAGCAGCCCGAGATGGGGTGCCGAGCCCGTGCGTACGAGCGTCACGAGCACGACGACGGCGAGCGCCCCGAGCAGCCCGCCGGCGACGCTCGCGAGCAGGCGGCCAGCCGCTCGCAGCGTGCGCGGCGGCTGCGTCCAGACGCAGGCGGCGAGCGTCGCGCCGAGCGCCGCGCTGCCGAACTCCGGGTTGTTGAGCAGCACGAGGCCGGCGCACAGGAACAGCACGGTCGTGCGGCGCGGCCAGCGGCCGTCGAGGCGCCGTGACAGCAGCCACGCGAGCAGGTAGGGCCCGGCGTAGCGCACCGGGAAGATCGTGAAGAGGTTCGACGGGCCGTAGCGATTCCCGAGCGGACCGTGCTCGACGAAGAAGCCGGTCGCGACGAACGGCAGGAACAGCGCGAGCGCGCCGACCGAGCTTCGGGTGACGCGCCGCAGGACCGCGAACACGGCGACGAGCGACGCGCCCGCGATCGTCGCCATCACGGTCGTGTAGACGCCCAGGCCGGTGCCGACGACGGCCATCGTCGCGGCCACGAGATAGGGCCACAGCTGCGCGTACTGCGCGTGGAAGTCGACGAGCGGCGTGCGGCCGTCGAGGATCGCCCACGTCTCGTCCATCGACCACGGCAGCATGTCGTAGACCGCTCTGTTGACGTTGCCGACGGAGCTGTCGACGTTGATCGCGGTCAGCAGCCACACCCCGACGAACAGCACGGCGAGCGCCATCGCCGCGATGCGGCGCAGGGGCGTCTCGCGCAGCCCGGCCACGACGCGGGGGCGGAGCGCCTGCGAGCGCAGGGCGAGCGGGACCGCCGCCGCCAGCAGCAGCGCGACGGCCAAGCTCGTCCACGTGAAGTAGACGACGTGGATCGACGGTCCGAGCGTGTAGCGCGCGTCGTAGATGTCGCGGCGCTGCGCGATGACGGCGACCGCGAGGAAGACGCATACGGAGGCCTGGCCGCCCGCGACGAGCCGCCGCTGTATCGCGGGCGCGAGCGACGGCGGCCGCCGCACGCCTGCGAGCACCGACGCCGACAGCGCGAGGACTCCCGCGAGTGCGAGCAGGAATGCGGTGTTCTCGGTCGGTTCGGGCGAGACGTCCTGCGCGATGCTCGGCCAGAAGCTGTACGTCGTGCGCGGGAAGAGGACGCCGCCGAGCGCGGGCGCGACGACGACGATCGCGACGAGCGTCAGCAGCGCGACGGGGACGACGGCGATCCACGCCGCATCCGCGGGCGCGATCGCACGGCGCTGTGACGACGCGTGCGTGCGCGCCTGCGCCGCACGACGTCTCGCACGCCGTCGTGAGACGGACGTGGCCCCCATTGAGCCGGATTATATAGCGACAGCGAGGTGCCGGGTGAACGATTCTCCGGCGCCGCGACAGCCGCCGGCCGCCGCGCTTCAGCCGCCGTAGCGGTTCGTGATCGGCACGCGGCGGTCGCGGCCGAACGCGCGGCTGGTGACCTTGATGCCGGGCGGCGCCTGGCGGCGCTTGTACTCGGCGCGGTCGACGAGCGCGATCACGCGATCGACGTCGGCGGCGTCGAAGCCGCGCAGCAGCAGCTGCTCGCGTCCGAGGTCGTCCTCGACGTACGCGTCGAGGATCGGGTCGAGCACCGCGTAGGGCGGCAGCGAGTCCTCGTCGCGCTGGTCGGGTCGCAGCTCGGCGCTCGGCGCGCGATCGACGATCGACCGCGGGATCCGTCCCGGGTCGACCGCGTTCACGTGTCGCGCGAGCTCGTAGACGACGGTCTTCGGGCAGTCCTTGATCACGGCGAGGCCGCCGGCGAGGTCGCCGTAGAGCGTCGAGTAGCCGACCGACATCTCCGACTTGTTGCCGGTCGCGAGCACGAGCCAGCCGAACTTGTTCGACAGCGCCATCACCAGATTTCCGCGGATGCGGGCCTGGATGTTCTCCTCGGCCAGCCCCGGCTCCGTGCCGGCGAAGACGCCGGCGAGGGCGGCGTCGTAGGCGCGCATCGCGGGCTCGATCGGAAGCTCGAGCTGCTCCACGCCGAGGTGTGCGGCGAGCGTGCGCGCGTCCGACTGCGTCTCGTCGGACGAGTACGGCGACGGCATCACCGCGACGGCGACGCCGTCCGGCCCGAGCGCGTCGGCCGCGATGCACGCGACCAGCGCGGAGTCGATCCCGCCCGAGAGGCCGAGCACGACGCGTCTGAAGCCGTTCTTGCCGACGTAGTCGCGCAGCCCGGTGACCAGCGCCGCATAGACCTCGGCGGCTGGCTCGAGCAGCGGCGCGACGCTGCCGCCGACGTGGTCCGCGGCACCCGCGGCAGCGCCCTCGGCCGGCTGTGGCAGCGCGAGCCGTGCGAGCGTCCCCACCGTCTGGCGCGCCTCGCGCGCCGGCGCGCGCTGGCGCGCGTCGCGCAGGCGCTGCGTCTGCGCCGCCTCGAGGTCGATCGTCGCGATCAGCAGCTCCTCGGTGAACTGGCCGGCGCGCGCGATCACCTCGCCGTGGTGGTCGAGCACGAGCGAGTGGCCGTCGAAGACGAGCTCGTCCTGCCCCCCGACGAGCGCGCAGAAGGCGATCGCGCAGAGGTTGTCGCGCGCGCGCTGGGCGAGCATCCGCTCGCGCTCACGCCCCTTGCCGGCGTGGTACGGCGAGGCGGAGACGTTCACGATCAGCGTCGCGCCGGCGCGCGCCTCGGCGGAGGCCGGCGGGCCGGGCTCCCAGATGTCCTCGCAGATCGTCAGCCCGACCTTCGCGCCGCCGACCTCGATCAGCGCGCCGCCGGTGCCGCTCTGGAAGTAGCGCTGCTCGTCGAAGACGCCGTAGTTCGGCAGGTGGACCTTGCGGTAGATCGCCTGCAGGGCGCCGTCGGCGAGCACCGCGAGCGCGTTGTAGACGTCGTCCTCGCGCTCGGGGAAGCCGACGAGCGCGACGATCCCCTCCGTCGCCGCGGCGATGCGCCCGAGCGCCGCGCGCGCGTCGCGCAGGAAGTGCTCCTTCAGCAGCAGGTCCTCGGGCGGGTAGCCGGTCAGCGCCAGCTCGGGGAACAGCACGAGCTGGGCGCCCTCGCCACGGGCGCGCGCGATCGCGTCGAGGATCGCGGCCTCGTTGCCGGCGATGTCGCCCACCACCGCGTTCATCTGGCTGAGCGCGAGGCGCAGCGTGCCGCTCGCGGCGCTCATGGCGCGCCGCGGCCGAGCCAGTAGTCGGCGAACTCCGCGATCGCGGGGTCTGCCGCGCTCGGCGTGCGCAGCATGTGCCGCCAGGCGAGTGCGATCACGCCTTGCGCCCCAGGGCGGAAGCCGAGCACGACGGCGGCGCCGTTCGCCGCGAGCGCCGGGTCGAACGAGCCCGTGAGCTGCTGCGCGAGCGCGCGCAGGGCGGCCGGCGGCGTGCGCGTCCCGTACAGCAGCACGACGTTGCCGAGCTCGAGCGCGTGGAGGATCTGGTCGTCGCTCAGGCGCGTGCCCGTGCCGTCGCTGCGGATCGCCGCTGGGACGTGCGCGCCGCTCGTCGGCGGGTCGGAGGCGTAGGGCTGCGGCGGCCGCTCACCGGCCCGCAGGTGGGCGTGGCCCTGGTCCGGGTAGAGCGTCCCGGGACCGCGCGTCGCGGACGTCTCGTCGCGCAGCTGCGAGTGGTCGCGCGCCTGGAGGAACAGCAGCAGCAGCACGACGCCGCCGAGCGCGACGACGAGCGTGATCAGCCCCACGCCGAGCTGGCGCAGGCGACGGTGCGAGGGGGTGGGGGATGGTCTGGCGGACGACATGGCAGACGCGTCGCGTGGACGATGCCACGCGCGGCCGACGGAGGCTAATGCACGCGTCCCGCAGCACGCCCGGCGCTTCGCGGGTTCGGCAACCGAAAGCGGTCGCCGACGCGCGACGTCAGCGAGCGCCCGTCTCCGCCGTCGCCCGGCCGTTGTCGACGCGGCTCGCCGTGCGGCGCCGCGAGGCCCGAGTCCGCCCACCCCGGCGCGGCGGGAGCCCGGCCGCGACGGCCAGCTCGTCGAGCGCTTCGGCGAGCTGGGCTGCGAGCAGCTCGAGGTCGGGCAGCGCGTCGTAGTCGGCGTTGAGGCCGAACGCGAGCCGCCCGTCGTAGCTCATGATCGCGATCCCCAGCGCGAGGTTCTGCGCCAGCGGGACCATCGGGTAGATCGCGCGCATGCGACGACCGAGCACGTACAGCGGGAACTGCGGGCCCGGCACGTTCGTCACGACGAGATTGAAGTAGCGCTGGCGCGCCTGCAGCCGCGACGCCTGCGCCATCACGGTCGGCGGCGCGAAACCGGTCAGCTCGGTCAGCAGGCGCGCCCCGACCGCCTGGTGGGACTCCTTCAGCCCCTCCATCTCGCCGCGCACGAGCGCAAGCCGCTCGACCGGGTCCGTCTCGCCGACGGGCAGGCTCGCCCACACGGCGGCGACCTGGTTGCCGAGCGCGCCGCGCGCCTCGTCGCTGCGCACCGACACCGGGATCATCGCGCGCAGCTGGAGGTCGATCGTCGGGTGCCCGTGCGCGCGCAGGTAGCGTCCGAGGCCGCCGGCGACGGTCGCCAGCACGACGTCGTTGACGGTCCCGCCGAGCGCGTTCTTGATCCCCTTGATGCGCTCGAGGTCCTCCTCGGCCCACGTGAAGCGGCGGTGCGGCCCGATCGGCACGTTGAGCGGGCTCGGCGGCGCGCTGCGCGCGCCCGGGAGCGTGAACGATCCGACCGCCGTGAGGTCGCCGAGCAGCTCCTTGACGACGCGTCGCGGCCTGCGCACGATGGAGCGAACGCCGCGCGCGATCTCGGCCGGCACGGTCGCGCGCTCGAGCAGCGCGTCGGCCAGCAGCTGCGCCGAGCTGGGGAGCGGGCGAGGGACCCACGGATGCTCGGGCCCCGGCGTCGGCGCGGGCTCGGCCGTCACGTCGAACAGCACGGTCGTGATGTCGACGCCGGAGATGCCGTCGACGAGCGCATGGTGCGTCTTGCCGAGGATCCCGAAGCGGCCGCCTTCGAGCCCCTCGACGAGCCACAGCTCCCACAGCGGCTTGTTGCGGTCGAGCTGCTGCGAGAAGGCGCGGCCCGCGAGGTGCTTGAGCTGCTCGTCGCTGCCCGGTCTGGGCAGCGCGTGCTGCTGCACGTGGTACCGCGTGTTGAAGTGCGGGTCGTCCACCCACACCGGGCGGCCCTGGTCGAAGGGCACGAACGCGAGCCGCTGGCGGTAGCGCGGCACGAGGTGCAGGCGCGCCTCGACGTGCTCGACCAGCTCGTCGTGCGTCGGCGGCGGGCCGTCGAACACCATGCAGGAGGCGACGTGCATGTGCGTTGCCGAGTCGTGCTCGAGGTGCAGGAAGGAGCTGTCGAGCCCCGTCAGACGGTCGCGATTGGCCACGCAGCCATTGTGCCAGGCCGTCCAAGTGTGAGATCGGGCACACAGCTGCTCCTCGGGGACCTGTACTCTGCCTGGGTCATCGACTTGCCGAGTCGTCGCAGCCCGGTGCTGCGACGAGCGGGGGACCCACTTGCCGAGCGTGCGTGCGACCGCTCGGCTGGGGCGAATCGGCGGCTGCTGCCGCCGTAGCGACACCGTCGCGCCACGTCTCACCGTGAGACGGGCGTAATCGAGACGGGTGGCGCGAGCCCGACAGCTAACCCCGTAGGCGCGGTCGAACCGAAGGAGGCACGACCTGTTGCGCTTGCAACCAGCGGGTCGCATCGCGCCGCGGCATGCGGCGATCGGTGCGCTCGCACTTGGAACTCTCCTGCCCGTCACGGTACCGACGCTGGCCATCGGCCAGACCCCGCCTGCGTCGTCCAACGTCCTGCGCGCCCCGGCGGTACGGGACCCCACCCTGCGGCTCGGTCAGCGCGCCGACGTGAGCGGACGCTTCGCGGCGTCGGACGCCGGCCGCCGGATCGCGCTCCAGTACGCGCCGCGCGGCGGGCGTTGGCGTCCGCTGGCGACGACGACCGTGGAAGCAGACGGTCGCTATCGCTTCGCGGTGCAGCTGCAGCGCTCGGGCGCGCTGCGGATCGTCACGCTCGCGAATGCCGCCCCGGCGAGAGCTGGGGTTGGCGCGCCAGGTTTCGACGTGCACGGCGTCGTCGCAGCGGCGGCGCCGCAGGCGAGCGCGTCGCGTCGCGTCGTCGTCGCCGGACGGCTCGTCGTGAGCGACCGTGGCCGCGACGTGAGCGCGGGCGCGGCCGTCCACGTGCGCGGCACGCTGCTGCCGCGCGAGCGCGGTCGCCGGATCGTCGTGGAGGCGGGCGCGCACGGCCGCTGGCGCGTCGTCGCCCGCACGCGCACGCGCGCGGGCGGCCACTTCGACGCGCGTCTGGTCGCCGGCGGCCCCGGCACGCAGCGGCTGCGCGTGCGCTTCGCGGGCGACCGCGACAACGCCGGGACGCGCGCCGGCGCCGGCACGCTGCAGGCGTTCCGCGCGAGCCTCGCGTCGTGGTACGACCTGTACGGCGGCGCGCTCGCGTGCGGAGGCACGCTCGGCTACGGCACGCTCGGCGTCGCCCACAAGACGCTGCCGTGCGGTACGAAGGTGACGCTGCGCTACGGCGGGCGCGAGGTCACGGTCCCCGTGATCGACCGCGGCCCGTACGTCGGCGGGCGCGAATGGGACCTGACGGGCGCGACGGCGCGCCGGCTCGGGTTCGACGGCGTCGGCGTCGTGTGGAGCACGTACTAGGCGCACACGAACGCCTGTTCGCATCATCCGGCCGGCCGGCGGCGTACTCTCGGAGCTTCAGATGCCCGAGGGTCCGCCGCCGCCGACCGCCGTGTCCACGCCCAAGCGCGTGATCGCGCACCTCGACTGCGACGCGTTCTACGCGTCGGTCGAGCTGCTGCGGCGCCCCGAGCTGCGCGGCAAGGCGGTGATCGTCGCCGGCTCGGGGCCGCGCGCGGTCGTCACGACCGCCTCCTACGAGGCGCGCAGATTCGGCGTCGGCTCGGCGATGCCGGCGCGCCGCGCGTTGCGGCTATGCCCGCACGCGATCGTGCTGCCGCCGGACTTCGAGGCCTATCGCGCGAGCTCGCGCGCTGTCTGGGAGATCGTCGGCGCGCGCCTCGGGCCGCTCCAGCACCTTGGCCTCGACGAGGCATACGCCGAACTCACCGGGGTCGAGAAGCCGCTGCGCGTGCTGCGCGAGCTGGTGTCGGCGGTGCTGGAGCAGACGGGCATCTCGCTGTCGGTCGGCGTCGGGCCGAACCGCCTGATCGCGAAGATCTGCAGCGACGTCGGCAAGCCCCGCGGGTTCGTCGCGATGGGCCGCGAGGAGGCGGCGGAGCGCTTCGCCGGCGACTCGCCGAGCCGCCTGCCGGGGATCGGCCCGAAGACGGCCGAGCGGCTGCGCGAGCACGGGATAGCGACGATCGGCGCGCTCCAGCGGATGGGGGAGGCGGAGCTGGCGGCCCGCTTCGGCGCGCGCCACGGCCGCGAGCTGCGCGCACGCGCCTGGTTCCACGACGACTCCCCGGTCGCGACCGAGCGCGTGCTGAAGTCGCGCTCGAACGAGGTCACGTTCGACGCCGACATCGCGTCGCCGGAGGAGCTTGAGGCGGTGCTGCGGCGGCTCGCCCGCGAGCTGTGCGAGGGGCTCGCGGCGCGCGGCAAGCGCGGGCGGACGATCGGCATCAAGGTGCGCCTCGACGACTGGACGAACGTCACGCGAGCGCGCACGATCGATGCGCCGACCTGCGACGTGGAGGTCGTCACGGGGCTCGCGTTGGCCTTGCTGCGCGCCTACGCGCCGCCGCGGCCGGTGCGCCTGCTCGGCGTGCGGATGGCGTCGTTCGCGGACGAGGACGGCGCGGCTGGCGCAATCCCGGCTGCACCGCCGGACCACCAGCTCGCGCTGCCGGGCTTCGCGGCCTGAACCGCAGGACGTCGGTGCAGCGCGCCGGGTCGCCGGCGAGATCCTGAACGTCGAGGGCGGCTTCCGCCGCTGTCGCGCCGGCTGACGCGTCAGTAGAGCGCCGCCGCGAGGCGCCGGCGCGCGTCACGCGCGAGCGGGTGCTCGACGCCAAGCTCGTCGAGCACGCCGACGACGACCTTGCGGATCTCGTCCTTCGCGCCGTCGGCGCTCGGCAGCGCGGCGATCAGCAGCTCGAGCGCGCGCTCGTGGTCGCCGGCGTCGAGCGCGGCGAACGCGTCGCCGAGGTCGGGCGTGCCGGCTTGCAGGAGCGCGATGCGCGCAGCGAGGCCGGCGCCGCCGAAGTCGCCGGGAGCACGCTCGAGCAGCGCGAGCGCGTCGTCGTCCTCGCCGCGCACGTGCAGCATGCGGGCGAGCGGGACGAGCGCGTCGGCACGGTTCGGCTCCAGCTCCACCGCCTTGCGCAGCGCCGCCTCGTCGCCGGCCGCGACGAGCGCGTCGGCCTCTGAAGGGAGCAGCGCGTCGAGGAAGCGCTCGACCTGCGCGCGCGGCTGCGCGCCGGTGAACTCCGAGACGATGCGACCGTCCTTGAAGGCCTTGACGGCCGGGATCCCCTGGATCCCGAAGGTGCGCGCGAGCGTCTGATTCGCGTCCGTGTCGAGCTTCGCGAGCGCGATCTTGCCCTCGCGCGCGGCGACCGCCTGCTCCAGCACGGGCGTCAGCTGGCGGCACGGCCCGCACCACTCGGCCCAGAAGTCGACGACCACGGGCAGCGTGCGCGAGCGGTCGATGACCTGCACCTCGAAGTCCTGCTCTGTGACGTCGAAGACCATCGTGCCGCTGAGGGTAGTACGCCGCGCCGCGCGGTGACCGCCCGACGCCGCGCGCGCCCGATCCGCTATCACCCCGGGTCGAGATGAGCGAGCGGATCGTGGAGCGGGACGGCGTGCGGCTGGTCGTCGAGGAGGCGGGAGATGGGATCCCGATCGTGCTGCTGCACGGCCTCACGGCGACCCGCCGCTACGTCGTGATGGGCTCGAAGGCGCTCGAGCGCGGCGGCCACCGGGTCATCTCGTACGATGCGCGCGCCCACGGGCAGTCGAGCCCCGCGCCGACGCCGGACGCGTATGGCTACGACGAGCTGGCGCTGGACCTGCTCGCGGCGATGGACTCCTGCGGGCTCGAGCGCGCGGTGCTGGCCGGCGCCTCGATGGGTGCGCACACGCTGCTGCGCGCGGCGCTCGACGCGCCGGCGCGCGTCGCGGGCGTTGTCGTCGTGACGCCGGCGTTCGACCCCGACGCGCCGCCCGGCCTCGCGCGCTGGGACGCGCTCGCGGAGGGACTGCGGTCGGGCGGGATCGAGGGCTTCGTCGAGGCGTACCGCGTCGAGGACGAGGTGCCGGAGGCGTGGCGCAACACCGTGCGCACGGTGCTGCGGCAGCGGATGGCCCAGCACGCCGACCTCGACGCGCTCGCGGACGCGCTCCAGGCGACGCCGCGCTCGCGCCCGTTCGCGTCGCTCGACGAGCTGGGCGCTCTGTCGGTCCCCGCGGTCGTCGTCGCGAGCCGTGACGATGCCGACCCTGGTCACCCGCTCGCCATCGGTGAGGCCTACGCCGCCGCGATCCCCGGCGCCCGTCTCATCACGGAGCCCGAGGGCAGGTCCCCGCTCGCCTGGCAGGGTGGCCAGCTCTCCCGCGTGATCGAAGAGCTGGTCGCGGAAACCGCGTAGCGCCCTGCAGCAGGGCGGCTGGAGGGCCGTCGAGCGTGAGGCACGTCGGAGCGGCTGGCGATCTGCTGTCCTGTTGCGATGGCTCGTTCGCGGTACCACGCGCTCCCGCCCGACCTGCCCGTGCCGGTGGACGACGGGGCGGCGGATCATCTGCCGGGGATGTGCCTGCCGGCGATCGCACTGGCATCGACGCGCGGTGGGAGCGTCGACGTGGCAGCGGCCGCTGCGAAGGCGAGAACGCTCGTGCTCTACGTCTACCCGCGCACCGGCACGCCCGGCGAGCCGTCGCCGGACGGGTGGGATGCGATCCCGGGGGCGCGCGGCTGCACGCCGCAGAGCTGCGCGTTTCGCGACCACCATGCCGAGCTGCGCACGCTCGGGGCGGACGTGCTCGGGCTGAGCGCTCAGCCGACTGCCGAGCAGGCGGCGTTCGCGGCGCGTGAGCACCTGCCGTTCGCGCTGCTGAGCGACCCGGCGCTGGAGCTCGCGGAGGCACTGGGGCTGCCGACCTTCGAGGCCGGCGGCATGCGCCTCTGCAAGCGCATCACGCTCGTCGTCGAGGACGCAGCGATCGCGAAGGCCTTCTATCCCGTCTTCCCGCCCGATCGCAACGCCGCCGGCGTGATCGCCTGGCTGCGCGAGCGGCGCCGACCCTGACTCGGCGCTGCCATCATCGCTGGATGGCCGAGGACCCGTTCGCAGAGGCGATCACGAGCGAGGCGCAGCTGCGCGAGCTGTATGCGCAGCCGCTGGAACGCGCCGTGCGCAAGCAGCTCGACCGCCTCGACGAGCTGGCGCGCCGGCTGATCGCGGTGACGCCGCTCGTGCTCGTCGCGAGCCACGACGCCGACGGGCGCTGCGACGTGACCCCGCGCGGCGGGCAGCCGGGCTTCGTCACGGCGCTCGACGACGACCACCTCGCGATTCCGGACGCGACCGGCAACAACCGCCTCGACACGCTGCAGAACGTCGTCGCGACCGGCCATGCCGCGCTGCTGTTCCTGATCCCCGGCCGCGACCAGACGCTGCGCGTGAACGGCGCCGCGCGCATCACGGCGAGCCCTGCGGTCCTCGGCCGCATCACGCCCGTCGGCAAGCCCCCGCGCACCGCGATCGTCGTCGCCGCCGACGAGGTCTACGCCCACTGCCCGAAGGCATTCGTCCGCTCCAGGCTGTGGGACCCGGCGAGCTGGCCGGCGCCCGCGGACCAGCCGTCGCCGGCGGAGGTCGCCCACGCCCACCTGCGCGATCCCGCGCTTACCGTCGCCGACGTCGAGCGCCAGCAGGAGGAGAGCATCCGGACGCGGCTGGCCTAGCGCCACCGCACGGGTGAAGCGCCCGTCGCGCCGTGCAGGACAGCCTGTCGTGGTAGCGAACGGTGCCGGTTGGGGAGACAACCCCCACCGACGCCGACCAAAGGACAGCGCATGCACAAGGTCAGGACCGGGGCCGAGGACGTCCACGCGGCTGCGTATGCGGGGCGGTGGGTCGACCGGCCGGTGCCGAAGTTCGCGATCCCGGCGCAGGGGCTGAGCGCCGATGCGGCCTACTGCCTGGTGCACGACGAGCTGAACCTCGACGGCAACCCGGCGCTCAACCTCGCCTCCTTCGTCACGCCGTGGATGGAGCCGCAGGCGGAGAAGCTCGCGACCGAGACGCTCGGCAAGAACATGATCGACCAGGACGAGTACCCGCAGACGGAGGCGATCCACGAGCGCGTCGTGACGATGATCGGGCGGCTGTTCCACGCGCCGCACGACGAGACGCCCATCGGCACGGCGACGATCGGCTCGTCCGAGGCGATCATGCTCGCGATGCTCGCGCACCGGCAGTCGTGGCGCGACCGGCGCAGAGCGGCGGGCCTCTCGATCGACCGCCCGAACCTCGTGATCGGCGCCGACGTGCACACCTGCTGGGAGAAGTTCACGCGCTACTTCGACGTCGAGGCGCGCGTCGTGCCGATGCAGCCCGACAGCTTCACCCTCACCGCCGCCGACGTGGAGGCGCACGTCGACGACTGCACGATCGCCGTCGGCGGCCTGCTCGGCACGACCTTCACCGGCCAGATCGACGAGCTGGCCGCGATCGACGGACTGCTGCAGCGACTGAGAGTGGAGCGCGGCTGGCACGTGCCGCTGCACATCGACGCGGCGAGCGGCGGCTTCCTCGCGCCCTTCACGCGCCCCGATCTCGCGTGGGACTTCCGCCTGCCGAGCGTCCGTTCGATCAACGTCTCCAACCACAAGTTCGGGCTCGTCTACCCGGGCATGGGGACGGTCGTCTTCCGCGACAGATCGGACCTGCCGGACGAGCTCGTCTTCCACATCAACTACCTCGGCGGCGACATGCCGAACTACAGCCTCAACTTCTCGCGGCCGAGCAACAGCGTGATCCTCCAGTACTACAACTTCCTGCGCTTCGGGCGGGAAGGGTACGCGCGGATCGCGCAGGCGATGGTCGACAACGCGCAGGCGCTCAGCGACGGGCTGCTCGCGACGGGCGCGTTCGAGGCGCTGCACGACCGCGAGAGCTTCCCCGTCGTCGTCGTGCGCGCGAAGGATCCCGAGCAGCACGACGTCTACGCGCTCTCCGACCGCCTGCGCGAGCGCGGCTGGATCGTCCCCGCCTACTCGCTGCCGCCGAACGCCGAGCACGTCGAGGTGCTGCGGATGGTCGTGAAGGAGAGCTTCAGCCGCGACATGGTCGACCTGCTGCTCGACGACATGCGGCGCGCGCTGGCCAACGGGTCCACGACCTCGCGCGAGCACGCGCCGGCGAAGGGCGAGAGAACGCGGCCGCTCTGCTGAGTCGGCGCCCGTGCGGCAGGGCCGCCGCCGCACCCGATCGACCTGCACCGCTGCGCTCGTCCGAGCGACTCTCTCAGGGCTCCGTGCGTTGCCGCTTTGCACGGAGCCCTGAGGCAGCCGTTCAGTCTCCCGCTCTGTCGCGAGCCGTGCGCACCGCGCCTTCGACCGAGTGGCTGTTGACGAGCGCGTCGCGCAGCGCTTCGATCTCGGCGCGTCGGAAGCGCACACCTGCGCAGGCGTCGCCGCCGGCCTCGGCGTGCGGGAACTCGAGCCGCTGCGCCCAGTGCTCGAGCGCTGCGGGCGGGACGCCGAGCAGGGCGGCCGCCTCGGCGCACGTGAGGGCGTCCGTGCCGGCGTCTTTCCATGCATAGGTTGTCGCGTTGCCGCTCATCGCTGTCACCGTAAACGAGCGATGGTCGTTCTGCCAAGCCGAAACATGAATAAAAACGGCCCGAACCTGCACGAAACATGAATGAGTCACCGGTAAGCACACTTTTAGCGTTCAAGGGAACGGTGGCGTACGGTGAAACGAGCGATGTGACGTCAAACGGTGACAGCGTCCGGGGCTGCGCCGCAGGGCTGCGCCGAGGCGTGGTCTGGCACGTCGACGGGTACCCGAATGAGATGCACCCGAACGAGGAGGACGGCCGATGAGCCCGGACCCGCGCCACGAGCAGGAGGAGGTCGACGCAGCCGCCGCAGAGGCGGCGCAGATCGGTGGCGTCGCCGGCGACGAGGACCTCGAGCCCGCGCAGCGGGCGGTGATCGAGGGCGGCGGGGGCGAGGCCGAGGGCTTCGAGCTGGCCGAGGAAGCGCTCGTCGAGCACGCCACGCATGGCGACCAGCAGTCAGCGCACGCGATCCTCCACGACAGCGCTCCTGTCGAGCAGGAGGGCGCGACGCACGACGACGCCGAGGCCGATCACGAGCGCAGCAGCGAGCTGAAGTGACGTCGCCCGAAGGCGATCCGCTTGCGGTCGCCGGAGGGCGAAACCCAGCTCAGCTCGCTTCGACGGCGGCGAGATCGTCGACGATCTCGAGGCGCTCGTCGAGCCGCGTCATCTCGATGATGCGCTGCACCGTGTCGGAGCCGCGCACGATCACGAGCCGGCGCGCCTGCTCGCGCGCGCGCCCGTCCGCGGCGATGATCACGCGCAGGCCGGTCGAGTCCATGAACGCGAGCGCGCGCAGGTCGAGCACGATCGTCGCGGGCGGCTCTCGCTCGATCCGCTCGAGCTCCTGCTCGACGCGGGCGGCTCCGGCGATGTCGAGCTCGCCGTTCAGGGCGAGACGCACCGTGGTGCCCTCCGTCTCGGTGTTGAGCTCGAGGAGCTTCATCGCGCGCAAGTCACGATAGCGGCTTGCCGACACGCGATGGGGCGCGCCCTCGCCGGCGCGACGCGCCGGCGAGGGCGGACCGGACGCACGCGCCGGCCCTGCACGGCGTGGCTCAAGCGAGCCCCTCGGCCTCGTACTCGCGCAGGTAGCCCTCGAACAGGCGGCGATGGCCCTCCTCGTCGTGGAGGATCGTGATCGTCATGTCCTGCGTGACCCAATCGACGCCGTCGGTGATCTCGATGATGCGGTTGTAGTGCTCGATCGCGCCCGTCTCGGCCTCGATCACGCCGCGGATCACGTGCACGATGTCGGTCTGGTGCGCGGGCGGCTGGAGGTAGGACTGCTCGGCCGCGAAGTCGAGCGAGCCCGGCACGACGCCGTACAGCTCCTTGATGCGCTCCGCGAAGCGCTGCGCATGCCCGAGCTCCTCTTGGATGTCCTCGGCAAGCGATTCCACGATCTCCTGCGCGCGCACGCCGTCCGGGTTGATCGAGTTGGCGAGATAGCTCATCACCGTCTCGAGCTCCATCCAGTACGCCTTCTTGAGCAGGTCGATGATCTCCTGGCGCTTCTCCGCGTTGTCATCCGAGAGGATGCCCTGCGAACTCGAGCGGACGGTCATCGCATTCGCCTCCAGCGTTGGCTTGCGGCCGCTCCCGGTCTGGGCGGCCTCCTATACGCGGCATACCCGTCGGTCGGCGGAGGAAACGCGCGGGCGCCGCTCACCCCGGGGGTGTGCGGCGACGCGGCGCCGGCAGGGCGGGCGGCCGCCGCAGCCGTGGGGAGACGGCGTCGGTCGCGCGACGCTCCCACAGCTGGATGATCTCCGAGAGCGGCAGCTGGAGGCCGCGCTCCAGCTTCAGCAGCACGCGGAACGTCGGGTTGATCTCGCCGCGCTCGATCGCGCCGATGTAGTTGCGGTGCAGGCCCGCGCGGAATCCCAGCTCCTCTTGCGAGAGCCCGCGGCGGGCGCGTAGCTCGCGCACGGCGCGTCCGAGGCGCGCGTGGTCGGGTGAATGCGTGTCGGGCTTCATCGTGCCCGGCAGTGTCCAGTGACGGCGCGGTGTGGTCTACAGCGCACCTGACTGCAAAGGCAACGAGCTATCGTGCCCGTTCAATTATTGGCAAATATCTGTCGTGCACACACGCCAGACGCCCGTTGGAATTTACCGTGCGCGGATGCGATGCGCGAGCGGGGTGGTCAGAGAGGACCACAGGGTCCGCGTGAGCGGGTACAACTGCGCAGTGGACCTGTTGACGCCCGTGCGTGCGCTCGACCGCTTGCAGCGCCGCCGCAGCGTGCTCGGCTTCCCACTCGGGGTGGTCAAGAAGTTCTCCGACGACCAGGCCGGCAACCTGGCGGCGCTGATGGCGTACTACGGCTTCTTCTCGCTGTTCCCGCTGCTGCTGGTGTTCGTCACGGTGCTCGGCTATCTGCTGCGCGACGACCGCGAGCTCTACCACGACATCGTCGACTCGGCGCTCGGCCAGTTCCCGGTGATCGGCGGCGACCTGCGCGTCGACGCGCTCGGCGGCAGCACGGTCGCGCTCGTGATCGGGCTTGTGGGCGCGATCTGGGCTGGGCTCGGGATCACGCTCGCCGGCCAGCGCGCGATGGACCAGGTGTGGGACGTGCCGCACCGGCTGCGGCGCAACTTCCTCACGGCGCGCCTGCGCGGGCTGCTGATCCTGCTCGTGCTCGGCGCGCTGAACGTGGCGATCACGACCGCCGTCGGAGTGCTCGTCGGCGGGCTCGGCGGCACGGCCCTCAAGGTCGCCGGCTTCGCCGCCTCCGCGCTGCTCGACCTCGCGCTGTTCTGGGCCGTATTCCGCCTCTTCACGTCGACCGACGTGCCGACGCGCCAGCTGTGGCTCGGGATCGCGATCGCGGCCGTCGGCTGGGCGGTGCTGCAGACGCTCGGCGGCATCTACGTCGACCGCGTCGTGCGCCGCGCGAACGCGACCTACGGCTTCTTCGCGATCGTGATCGGCGTGATGTCGTGGCTCTATCTCGGGGCGCAGATGGTGCTCTACGCGGCCGAGGCGAACGTCGTGCGGGCGCGCCGGCTGTGGCCGCGCAGCCTGCTCGAGCCCGTCACCGCGGCCGACGTGCAGGCGCTGCGGGCGGCCGCGCGCGTGGAGGAGCGGCGCGAGGGCGAGCGCGTCGAGGTGACGTTCGAGGCGCGGCCTGAGACGCCCGTCCCGCCTCCCGCGGCCGGGCCGCGGGAGTAGACGACACCTTAGAAGGCTCCAAGGCGTCGGATACCTGCGCTACCTTGCGGCGCGCAATGCGTTAGGACCGGCAGAGCCTGCCTGCCAACCCCCGACATCCTGCCGTGGGCTCCGCCCGGTCGCGTCGCGCTCCGCGCGACGATCCCAGTCAGTCGAAGGAGGACGCTTTCGTGCGCCAACGGATCTTGCTCGTCGTCGTGACCTGCCTCGCCCTGCTCGTGCCGTCGGTCGCGGCGAGCGCCGACAGCCGCCAGTTCACGACCGTCGAGGCCCCGTCCGAGCTGCTGTTCAGGGGCTCGCCCGACGCCGCACTCGACCAGATCAAGGGCCTCGGCGCGACGGCGATCCGCATCCAGATGTCGTGGAGCCTCGTCGCGCCCCACGCGACTGCGAAGCGGGCGCCGTCCTTCAACCAGACCGATCCGAACGCGTACCCGGCGGGCAACTGGGCGCGCTACGACGCCGCGATCGACGGCGCCCGTGCGCGCGGCCTGCAGGTCTACCTGACGCTCACCGGTCCGGCGCCGAAGTGGGCGACGGCCGCCAAGAAGGACTACCTCACGCGCCCGAGCGCGAGCGCCTTCGGCAAGTTCGCGACCGCCGCCGGGCGCCGCTACGGCGCGAAGGTGTCGTGGTGGTCAATCTGGAACGAGCCGAACCTCGGCAAGCTGCTGAAGCCGGTATATGACCCCGCCCACCCGCGCGGGCGGACGCTCGCCAGCCCGGCGATCTACCGCCAGCTCTACCTGCAGGCGTACGCCGGCCTGCGCGCCGCGCGCGTGACGGCGCCGATCCTCGTCGGCGAGCTTGCGCCGCGCGGCAACTCCTTGCGCGACAACGGCACGATCGCGCCGTTGAAGTTCCTGCGCGCGATGCTGTGCCTCGACGACGGCTACCACAAGGCGCGCTCGTGCGGGAAGGTCTCGACGCAGGGCTTCGCGATGCACCCGTACACGACGGCGAACGGGCCGCACTTCGTCCCGCCGAACGCTGACGACGTCACGATCGGCGTGCTGCCGCGACTCGTGAAGGCGCTCGACCGCGCCGCGTCCGCTGGCGCGCTGCCGAGCCACCTGCCGATCTACGCGAGCGAGTTCGGGGTCCAGAGCTTTCCCGACCGCATCTCCGGCGTGCCGCTGCCCACGCAGTCGGACTTCCGCTCGATCGGCGAGCAGATGGCGTGGGCGAACGCGCGCGTGGTGTCGTTCTCGCAGTACCTGCTGCGCGACGACAGCTCGATCAACGGCGGCTACGGCGGATTCGAGTCCGGCCTGTTCCTCTACAAGGGCGACAAGGTGAAGCCGGCCTGGTACGGCTTCCGGCTCCCGCTCGTCGTGACGAAGGGCAGCGGCGGGCGCGTCGCGCTGTGGGGCCTCGTGCGCCCGGCCCACGGGCGCGCCGGCAGCGTCGAGATCCAGTTCAAGGACCGCGGCCGCGGCTGGACGAAGCTCGCCGCGCAGAGCTACCCCGGCAGCGGATACTGGCAGCGCAAAGCGACGACGAAGGCAGGGCGCCAGTGGCGCGTCGTCTGGACCGACCCGGCCACCGGCACCGCTTGGGCCGGCTCCGCCACGGTCGCGCGCTAGCAACTAACGTGCGGCGCCCATGGGCGCCGCACTCGACCCCCGCACGCTGAAGCTCGCCGCGATCGGCACCGCCGGCGGGCTCTTCAGCGGGCTGTTCGGCGTCGGCGGCGGCTCCGTGATCGTGCCGCTGCTGCTGCTGTGGCTCGCCTACCCGGAGCGGGCCGCGGCGGCCACGTCGCTCGGCGCGATCGTCGTGATCGCCGCCTTCGCGACGGTCACGCAGGGGCTCTACGGCAACGTCGACGTCGCCGCCGGGATGCTCGTCGGCATCCCGGCGGTCGGCGGGGTCGTGATCGGCACCTGGCTGCAGCAGCGCATCCCGGCCGATGCGATCTCGCTCGCATTCGCAGGCCTGCTCGTCGTCGCCGCGATCCGCCTGGTGCTCGCGTGATCCTCGCGGCCCTGATCGGCGTGCTCGCCGGAATCGCGTCCGGCCTGCTGGGGATCGGCGGCGGGATCCTGTTCGTGCCGGCGCTGACGATCCTGCTGGGGCTCCACCAGGTGGAGGCCGAGGCGACCTCGCTGCTCGCGATCGTCCCGGTCGCGATCGTCGGCAGCTGGCGCCAGCGCGCCTACGGCAACCTGCGGATCGGCGACGCGGGCGTGATCGGCGCGCTGTCGGTCGTGGGCGTCCTCGCCGGCGTGGCGCTCGCGAACGCCCTCCCGGAGCGGGTCCTGCGGATCGGCTTCGCGTTGCTGCTGCTGAACATGGCGCGCCAGCTCGTGCAACGCGGAGTGGCCAGCCGCCGCGCCCGCCTGGCTCAACTTCCGCCGCGCGCTGCCGACTGACCCGGACAGGAGACCCGGCTCGGGCTCCGGCGCGCCGAACGCGCCGGGCGAATCATGGAGGACGTCAGGGTGAAGGGCTTTCTGGGAATGCGCTGGAGCGTCGGGCGCAAGCTGGGCCTCGCGTTCGGCGGGGTCGTGTGCTTCCTGCTCGGGATCTCGATCGTCGCGCTGCACGCGATCGGCTCGCTCACGCGCGACCACGACCGCGCGATGAGAACCCTGCCGGCGATGCTGGACGACCGCGCGGCGCGGATCGCCCGCGCGAACGACAGCTTCCACGCGACCGTCAGCTCGACGCGGCTGCTGATCGTCCTCGCGACGATCGCCGGCGCGCTGCTCGCGATCGGCGTCGCGATCTGGATCACGCTCGCGCTGCGGATGCGCGTGCGGCGCGTGCTCTCGCGGCTCCAGCACCTGCGAGACGACGACGTGCGTGGCCTCGCCGACGGGCTCGAAGCGGTCGCCAACGGCGACATGACCGTCGAGGTGCGGACCTCGACGCGGCCGATCCAACGCATCTCCAGCGACGAGATCGGCGAGGTCTCGCTCGCGGTCAACGCGATCCACGACACGACGCTGACCTCGCTCGACGCCTACAACCGCATGCGCGCCCGCGTCGCCGCGATCCTCGGCGAGATCGCCCACAGCTCCGCGAGCGTCGCTGCCGCCTCGCAGCAGATGGCGACGACGTCGGAGGAGACGGGTCGCGCGATCGGCGAGATCGCGACGACGGTGGGGGAGGTCGCGCAGGGCGCCGATCGCCAGGTGCGCTCGGTCAAGGAGGCGCGCGAGCTGACCGTCGAGGTCGCCGCCGCCACGCAGCAGAGCGCCGGCGACGCGCAGGAGACGGCCAGCGCAGCGCAGCAGGCGCGCGCGGTCGCCGAGGAGGGCGCCGCGACGGTGACGCGTGCGACCGATGCGATGCGCGCCGCGCGCGCCGTCTCGAGCGAGGCGACCGGCGCGATCCGCGAGCTGGGGGAGAAGTCCGAGCGGATCGGCGGGATCGTCGGCACGATCACCGGCATCGCCGAGCAGACGAACCTGCTGGCGTTGAACGCGGCGATCGAGGCCGCGCGCGCGGGCGAGCAGGGCCGCGGCTTCGCGGTCGTCGCCGAGGAGGTGCGCAAGCTGGCGGAGGAGTCGCAGCGCGCCGCCGGCTCGATCGCAGGGCTCGTGGACGAGATCCAGCGCGAGACCGGCCGCGTGGTCGCGATCGTCGAGACGGGCGCGCGCCAGACCGAGGACGGCGCCGCGACGGTCGAGCAGGCACGCGCCTCGTTCGAGCGGATCGGCGGCTCGGTCGACGACATGCACGAGCGGATCGAGCGGATCGCGCTGGCGATCGAGCAGATCGCCGCCCGCGCCGCGCGCATGCAGGAGTCGATGGCGCAGGTCGCCGCGGTCGCCGAGCAGTCGTCGGCCTCCAGCGAGCAGGTCTCCGCCTCCACGCAGCAGACCTCCGCCGCCACCCAGCAGGTCGCCGCCTCCGCCCAGGAGCTCGCGAAGACCGCCGAGGAGCTCGACCAGCTCGTCGGCCAGTTCACCTTGGCGTAGCCTGGCGGCGCACGCAGGCATCCGGCCGGCGGGGAGGGCCACCGCCGGCCCGCGGGCCGGCGCGTTGTGAAGGCCGGCCAGCCGACTGGCGGGCGCGGGATACTGCATGGGATGGAGCAGGGCGCGCAGACGCAGATCCCGGGCTGGCGCAGCGCGCGCAACGGCAACTTCGCTGCGGCCGTGTACGGCTCGATCCTCTCGGCGGGCGTCGTCGCCTCGCTCGACGTCGGCGACGTCGACGCCGCTGCGATGACCGTCTCGCTCGGCGGCACGATGCTCGTCTTCTGGCTCGCGCACGTGTGGGCGGAGGCGATCTCCGACCGCATGCACGACCCGCGCCCGTACACGTGGCGGCGCCTGCGCGCGGCCGCGTCGTGGCACTGGCCGATGGTGCAGGCCGCGACGGGGCCGCTCGCGGCGCTCGCGCTCGCCGACGTCGGCGTGTGGTCGCTCGACACGGGCGTGACGGTGGCGCTGTCGATCAGCGTCGCGCAGCTCGTCGGCTGGGGGATCGCCGTCGGGCTCCGCACGTTCGAGAGCTGGCCCGCGGCGCTGCTGTCGGGCGCGGTCGACGGTCTGCTCGGCCTCCTGCTGATCGTGCTGAAGACGCTCGTGCACTGAGCGGAGCGTCGACGGGCCGCAGGGCTACGGCGCGTCCGGCGGCGGGGGAGGCTGACGTGCATTGCTGCGCGCGCTCATCGCGAGGCCGAGGCCGAGCACGAGCCCGACCCCGCCGACGACCATCAGGATCACGCCGACGACCTGCAGGTCGACGCCCGCGACATGGGCGGTGACGGCGAACTTGAGGATCGCGCCGACCGCGATCAGGAAGAGGCTGGAGCCGATCGTCATGGGGTGATGCTGCCCGCAGAGCGGGATGGACAACCTGCGACCCGCAGCGCGGCCGCCGACAGCGTTCAGTCGGCACGCTGTCTGCGCGCATCGACGCCGCCCGCACCACGGGCTAGCATCCCAACCGTCCCCGAGTGGCCGGCGCCCAGCGCTCAAGCGGCTGCGGGTCGCTGCCGATGACGAGAGAGCGGATGTCCACGCAGGAGCCAACGCCCGAGGAGCTCGACGAGCTCGCGCGCAAGCGTGCGGAGCGCGCCTCCGCTGCCGAGCCGGAGCTGCGCGAGCGCGTGCGCCAGGAGGCGCGCCGCACCGCCCGCCGGCTCGCCGCGGCCGAACGCGCCCGGCGCCGCTCCGGTCCACCGCTCCCGCCGACGCCGCCCGGGGGCGACGGCGGCGGCGTCAGCGGCGCGGCCTGAAGCAGACGATGGGGCTCGCAGCGGGCGATCCCGCGTCCGATCCGATCGAACGCTCGATAATCGATCTTATGTATACCGGTGGGGGGAGAACCGAGCGGATCCGCCGGGCTCAGCCGCCCCAGCTCGGCTCGCTGCCGTGGCACGAGCACGGTCGCGTGGCCGCCGCCGAACGGGATCGTCGCGACCGCCTGGTGCTGCGGGTCGTCGAAGGAGCCGCGCTGCACGAGCACCGTGCGGCGGTCCGCCGACAGGTCGCTGCCGATCACGCCGTCGACTCTGCCCGTCAGGTCGCGCGCGCGGCCGCTGCGCACGTCGACCGTCCACGCCTCGCTCGTGTCCTCGCCGCCGTACTCGGCCAGCAGACGGCTTCCGTCGGCCGACCAGGCGGTCGCCGTCAGGCCCGACAGCAGTCTCGGGATTCGCATGTGCGTCAGCTGCCGGACGCCGCTGCCGTCCGGCGACATGACGCGCAGCTGGTAGATCGGCGCATCCATGCGGCGCAGGCGCTAGAAGGCGATCTGCGTCGGACCCCACTGCGGGTACAAGCTGCGGCCGTCGTGGGTGATCGCGTGCGTGCCGGAGCCGTCGGCCTGCGCGACGAACACGTTCACGGGCGCCGAGAGGCGCGCCGAGGGCGAGCGGCCGTAGGCGATGCGGGCGCCGTCGCCATCTCGTGCGTCTCGCCGTGCATCTGCTCGCTCCCGCGTCGGTCGTCAGGCGCACACTCAAGCACGCCGCGCGGCGGGCGTGCCCGCCGCTTCCCGCGTACGGCGGCTACCCTCGACAGATGACCGATCCGAACTGCCCGAGCGGCGTCTGCGGCGCGGACGTGCCCCCGCTGGTCGGCAGCGTGCTGACCGGCACCGGACTCACGCTCGTGCAGGCGGCGACCGCACTCGAGCGGGGCGAGAATCCGCCGCTGACCGACGTGCAGCGGCGGATCGTCGAGGAGTGGTCGCAGCAGCGGCTCGCCTCGCGCGGCTGACGGCGCCGCTGTCGGCTCAGCCGGCACTGTGCGCGCCGGAGCGTGCGTGCGCGACGGCGTCCTCGAGCGCCTGCTCCCAGCCGTCGACGTGGCGTTCGATCGTCTGCTCGCGTGCCCATGCGAGACCTTGGCGGCCGAGGCGCATGCGCCCGCCGCGGTCGGTCACGAGCGCCGTGAGCGCGTCGTCCCAACCGTCGTCCGGCACGAGACGGCCACCCTGCTCCTCTCCCATCCCGGCGTACGGGCCTATCGGCGAGGCGAGCCACGGCACGCCGATCGCGGCGTACTCCTTCAGCTTCACGTTCGAGCGCGCGCGGTTGAAGGCGGTGTCGGCGAGCGGCGCGATCGCGATGTCGAAGCGGGCGATCGTCTCCGGCAGGTTCCCGTACGGCACGCTCACGACGTGCTGGTAGCGCTCGCTGCGCAGCCCGAGGTTGACGCCGATGCTGCCCACGACGACGTGCGGGTGCTGCGCGAGCAGTCGCTCGAAGATCTCCCGCAGGCGCAACCGCTCGACGTCGCGCTGGTGCTCGCCGCCGGCGATCCAGCCGATCGTCACCTGTCCGCCGTTCCCGGACAGCCCGCGGGGCGCGAACGTGGGCGGCAGGTAGTTCTCGAGCACGCGAGCGTCGCAGCCGCTCGTGTGGCGATACGTCTCGGCGAGCGCCGCGCTCGGCGTCGTCACGACGTCCGCGAGCGTCATCATCGTCGTCATCGCGCGCGCGATGTCACGGCCCACGAGCCCGCGGCGCTCGCGGTAGTTCGGATTGCCCTTCGCGGCCGACAGCAGGTCGTCGTCGTTGTCCCACACGATCGGCACGCCGGAGGCGTGCAGGTGGCGGGCGAGGCGCTCCATCGGCGGATGGCAGAAGCGCACGAAGTGCACCACGTCGTACTCGAGCAGCGGCGCGGCGTCGCGCACCTCATTGCGCTCTTCGACGTGCACGGCGTGGCCGCGGTGCGCGAGCGCCTGCATCGGGATCAGCGAGCGGTAGATCGCGTTGACTATCCCCTCGGGCACGAGCGATGCGATCCTCATGGCCGATCGATCATCTCACGTTCGCGATGGCCGACTGTCGCTTAACCAAAGTCCCTGCTCGTGCAATTGGCGCTTCCTTGAAGATCGATCGTAGGGATCGTCTAGGCTCCGCGCATGGCGAACGCGCGCGGCGGGATCGACCTCGGCGGCACGAAGATCCAGACGGTCGTCGTCGACGGCGACAGCGCCGTCCTCGGCCAGGCGCGCCACCCCACGCCGACGAGCGGGGGGCCCGCCGACGTCGCCGCCGCGATGGCCGCGGCGCTGCGCGAGGCGAGCGCGGCGGCGGGGATCGAGCCGGCGGCGCTCGTCGGCGTCGGCGTCGGCTCGCCGGGCGCGATCGACGCCGACGCCGGGACCGTGACCGGCGCGCGCAACCTGCCCGGCTGGGAAGGCCGCTTCCCGCTCGCCACCGCGCTCGGTGAGCAGCTCGGCACGCCCGTCTCGCTCGGCAACGACGTGCAGGTCGCGACCGATGCGGAGGTCGCGCTCGGGGCCGGTCGCGGCTGCCGCTCGCTGCTCGGCGTCTTCTGGGGCACGGGGGTCGGCGGGGGGATCGTGCTCGACGGCAGACCGTGGCTCGGCCGCGGCGCCGCGGGCGAGGTCGGCCACATGGTCGTCAAGCGCGACGGGCGGCGCTGCCCGTGCGGGCGCCGCGGCTGCCTCGAGGCCTATGCGGGTCGCGCGGCGATGGAGGCCCGCGCCCGCGAGAGGCACGCCGAGGGCCACAAGACCGACCTCTTCAAGCTGATGGAGCACCACGGCCGCACACGCCTCACGAGCGGCATCTGGGCGCGCGCGCTGGAGCACGGCGACGCGCTCGCGACGGAGCTCGTCGACGAAGCCGTCGCCGCGCTCGGAGCCGGGATCGCCTCGGCCGTCAACCTGCTCGACTGCGAGGCGGTCGTGATCGGCGGCGGGCTCGGCGTGCGCTTCGGTCAGCCGTACGTCGAGCGCATCGTCGCGGCGATGCAGCCGCACCTGTTCGTCGACGAGCGCCCGCCCGCGGTGCGGCTGGCCGCGCTCGGGGATCTCGGCGGCGCGATCGGCGCCGCGCTGCTCGCCCGCTGACGGATCGCCTCGCTCAGCCGACTGCGTGCGGCGCGCGCGCCGTGGCGATCGCGTCCTCGAACATCCGCTCCCAGACGTCGACGTGCGCTTCGATCGTCTCGCCGCCTGCCCACCGCATCCCGCGCTGCGACAGGACGCGCCGCGCGTCGGCGTCGTTCATCAGCGACTCGATCGCCGCGAACCAGTCGCCGTCGGCGACGAGGCGGCCGCCCTGCTGCTCGCCGAAGCCGGCGTACGGGCCTATCGGCGAGGCGAGCCAGGGCACGCCGGCGGCCGCGTACTCCTTCAGCTTGACGTCCGAGCGCGCGTCGTTGACGGCGGTGTCGGCGATCGGCGCCAAGCCGATGTCGAAGTGGGCGATCTGCTGCGGCAATGCGCCGTACGGCACGCCCACCATGTGCGTGTAGCGGCGACTCTTGAGCTCCAAGTCGAGCCCGATCGCCGTGATCGACAGATGCGCGTGGCGCGCCAGCAGGTGTTCGAGCGTCTCGCGCATGCCGAGCGCGTCGAAGCTCGACACGTGGTTCGGCATCGCATGCCAGCCGATGTGGACGCCCGAATGCGGCATCACGCGCTCGGGGCGTCTGAACGTCGGCGGCAGCTGGTTCGGGAGGATCTGCACCTCGCGACGGCTGTCGGTGGCGTGGAGCCGCGCAAGCGCCTCGCTCGGCGTCGTGACGGCGTCGGCGGCCCTCGCCATCGAGCGCATCGAGGTGAAGAAGCGCTGCGCGGCCATCCCGTCCTGGCCCGGGGCTCTCGCGGCTTCGCGCAGCAGCGCCACGCGCGGGTCGTCGTTGTCCCACACGATCGCGACGCCGCGCTGCTGGAGCCGCTGCGAGAGCCGCACCATCAGCGGATGGCATATGCGCGTGACGTGCACGGCGTCGAAGTCGAGCAGCGCCGCGGGGTCGCGTATCTCGTTGCGCTCCTCGACGTGCACGCTGTGCCCGCGGTGCGCCAGCGCCTGCATCGGCACGAGCGAGCGGTAGATCGTCTCCAGGGTTTGCTCGGGCGCGAGCGACGCGATCCGCATGCATCCGAGCATCTCAGCCTGCCGTGGGCAGCGCAAGCACCATGCGCGGGTGTGGGCAGCCGCCCGCCGCGGGTAGGCTCGCTCCATGCGGATCCTCGTCGTCGGCGCAGGCGGTGTCGGGGCCGCCGTCCCGGCGATCGCGCAGCGGCGGGCCTTCTTCGACCACATGACGGTTGCCGACATCGCGATTGGCCGGGCTCGCAACGCAGTCGAGCGGCTCGGCGAGCCGGACCGCTTCTCCGCAGCGCAGGTCGACGCCTCCGACGAGGCGGCGCTTGTCGCGCTGATCCGCGAAGCGAGCGCGGACGCGGTCCTGAACGCTTGCGACCCGCGCCTCGACGAGCCGATCTTCGCCGCCTGCCACGCCGCGCGCACGACGTACCTCGACATGGCGATGACGCTCTCGCAGCCGCACCCGACGGACCCGTATCACCAGCCGGGCGTGATGCTCGGCGAGCTGCAGCTCGCCGAGGCGGAGGCGTGGGAGCGTGCCGGGCAGCTGGCGCTCGTCGGGATCGGCGTCGAGCCCGGCCTGTCGGACGTGTTCGCTCGTTACGCCGCCGACCATCTGTTCTCGCGGGTCGACGACGTCGGCGTGCGCGACGGCGCCGACCTGCGCGTCGAGGGCTACGACTTCGCCCCGACCTTCTCGATCTGGACGACGATCGAGGAGTGCCTCAACCCGCCGCTCGTGTGGGAGCGCGAGCGCGGCTGGTACACGACCGAGCCCTTCTCCGAGCCGGAGCTGTTCACCTTCCCCCTGGGCATCGGCGAGATCGAGTGCGTCAACGTCGAGCACGAGGAGGTCGTGCTGATCCCGCGCTGGGTCTCCTGCGAGCGGGTCACGTTCAAGTACGGGCTCGGGCAGGAGTTCATCGACGTGCTGAAGACGCTCGACAAGCTCGGGCTCGACCGCACCGAGCCGGTGCGCGTGCACGACGTCGAGGTCGCCCCGCGCGATGTCGTGGCGGCCGTGCTGCCCGACCCGGCGACGCTCGGTGAGCGGATGACGGGGCGCACCTGCGCGGGCACGTACGTCACCGGTACCGGGCTCGACGGCAGACCGCGGCGCACCTACCTCTACCACGTGGCCGACAACGCGACGACGATGCGCGAGTACGGCGCGCAGGCGGTCGTGTGGCAGACGGCGCTCAACCCCGTCGTCGCGCTTGAGCTGCTCGCGAACGGAAGCTGGAGGGGCACCGGCGTGCTCGGGCCGGAGGCGTTCGACGCGGTGCCGTTCCTCGAGCTGCTCGCCGACTACGGCGCGCCCCACGGGGTCAGGGAAGACGCCGCTCCAGAAACGTCTCGACCGCAGCGCTCATGATGCGCTGGAGCGCGCGGGCCTCCTCTGTGGCGGTGCGAGCGCGCACCAGCTCGTGCGAGGCGACGGTCCCGAACTGGCCGAGGAAGCGCACGACCTCGGCCGCCGAGGCACCGCCGAGCGTCGCCGCGTCAGCGTAGGCGGCGGTCGCCGTGAGCGCCTCGCGCGGCGCTCCGGCGGCAAGCGCCGCGGCGAGCGCGTCGAGCCAGCTGCGGGAGCGCGCAAGCCCTTGCGGGGCTGCGAACCAGCCCGGCCGCTGCGGGTCGTACAGCGCGCGCGCGACGCGCTCGACGAGCGCCCTCCCATCGTGCCCGAGCAGCTCCGCCGCGGCTGTGAGCGACCGCGTCGGCAGCTCCCAGGGGCGCAGGCTCGGCGCGCGCCGCCGCTCGCGTGCGAGCCGTTGCACGTCGCTGCGACGGAAGCGGCGGTGGCCACCCTCGGTGCGGGTCGGGGCCAGCACGCCTTGGTCGGCGAGTCGCCGCACCGTGCTCGGCGAGACGGCGAGCGCCTCTGCCACGGTGCTGAGCGTCAGCAGCTCGTCGGGCGCCTCGTGGGTCGCAGTCGCGCTCGTGCGCCGGCCGCGCGCGGCGAGGTCGAGCTCCAGGTCCTGGAGGTCGGCGAGCGAGGTCGCCGGCGCCGGGCGCGCGATCAGATGGCCTTGCGCTCCGTCGACCTGGAGCGCGCGCACGACCGCGAGCTGCTGCTCGGTCTCGATCCCGGGGACGGTGATCGAGAGCCCGAGCGAATGCGCGAGCCCGACGACGGCCTCGGCGATCGGCGTCGCGCTGGCCGGCGCCGCGAGCGGGCCCAGCAGGCTGCGATCGAGCTTGAGCCCGTCGATCGGGAGCTGTGCCAGGTGGGCGAGCGACGAGCGGGCGCCGCCGAAGCGGTCGAGCACGATGCGGATGCCGAGTCGTCTGAGCGCGCCGAGCGCCTCCTCGGTCCCGGCGTACTCGTCGAGCACCCCGGGCTCGGCGATCTCCAGTGCGATCGTCTCCGGCGGGACGTGGGCCGACAGCAGCGCGCTCGTGAAGCGGCTCGCGAAGGCAGCCTCGCGCAGCTCGCGACCCGACACGTTCAGCGAGACGGGCGGGAGCACGCGCTCGGGACGGCTCGTGCTCCAGATCCCGACGTGCTGACAGACGGCCGCCAGCACCCAGTCGCCGATCTCGAGGATCAGGCCGCTCTCCTCGGCGACCGGCAGGAATTGCGCCGGGCCGATCAGGCCGCGCGTCGGATGGCGCCAGCGCACGAGCGCCTCGACGCCGACGAGCGTGCCGCGCCGCAGCGAGACGATCGGCTGGAAGTAGAGCCGGAGCTCGCCGTGCGCGAGGGCGGCGGCGAGCTCGTCCTCGAGCCGCAGGCGGCGCAGTGCGCGCTCGTGCGAGGCGGGATCGGCGAGGCGCCACGGCCCCTCGCCGGCCTCGCGCGCGCGGCGGGCGGCGGCGTCGGCGTCGCGCAGCAGGCCCGCCGCGGTGTCGGACCCGTCGAGCGCGAGCGCGACTCCGACGGTCGCGTCGAGTCGTACGCCGACGCCGTTCACGGTCACGGGCGCACGGACCGTCGTGGCGAGTGCCTGTGCGAGCTCGAGCGCGCCCGGGCGATCGCCGACGGCGTCCGCCAGCACGACGATCCGCTCGCGCGTGAGGCGAACCGTGAGGCAGCCGGGCGCCGCGTCGCTCAGCCGCCGCTCGAGCTCGGCAAGCGCCCGCTCGCCGGCAGCATGGCCGTAGGCCTCGTCGATCCGACTGGCGTCGTCGGCGTCGATGAGCAGGACCGCGAGCGAGTGCCCACCGTGGCGGGCGCGGTCGAGCGCGCTCCGGACCGTCGTCTCCGCGTGTCGCAGGATGCGCTCGGGATCCGGCTGGTGCGTCTCCGGCGTCACCGCGGTGCGCAGTCGATGGTCATCGGGGTCCTCTCGTGGTTCGACGGGTACGACCGAGAACCGCCATCGGACGTGGCGCGTCTGCGTTCAAGCGCCTGAGAGGTTTCTCAGCCAGTTGACAGGCTGATGTCCGCTTCGACGAGCGTTCCGGGAGATTTCGTGCGCCTGTGACGTCGCCCGAAGGCGATCCGCTTGCGGTCGCCGGCAGGGCGAAACATCGATCCCGAAGGCGATCCGCTTGCGGTCGCCGGCAGGGCGAAACCCGCCGAACACGCCCTGCCGAAATCGTCAGGTGAACTCGATCACGCTGCGGATGCCGTCCTGGGCCTCCATCAGCGCGAACGCGTCGTTCACCTCGTCGAGCGGGATGCGGTGCGACAGGAACGGCGCGACGTCGAGCTCTCCGGCCATCCAGCGGTCGATCAGCGCGGGCACGTCGTCGCGCCCCTTGAGGCCGCCGAACGACGAGCCGGCGATGCGCCGGCCCTGGATCAGCCAGCGCGGGATCACGTCGAGCGTCTCCCCCCTGCCGGCGACGCCGGCGACCGTGCAGAGCCCCCAGCCCATGCGCGCTGCCTCGACCGCCTGTCTCATCACGCGCACGTTGCCCGTCGCCTCGAACGTGTAGTCCGCGCCGAAGCCGCCGGTCGTCTCGACGATCCGCTCGACGACATCCGCGCCACCGACCATCACGTCGGTCGCGCCCTGGCCGCGCGCGAGCGTGAGGCGATCCTCCGACAGGTCGACGCAGACGATCCGCTCGGCACCGGCGAGCCGGCAGCCGGCCACGGCGCCGAGGCCCACCATCCCCGCGCCGAACACGACGCAGGTGGAGCCTGCCTCGACCCGGGCCGTCTTCAGCGCGGCCCCGAGCCCCGTCGAGAGGCCGCAGGCGAACAGCGCTGCGCCCTCGAGCGGCGCCTCGGGGTCGATCTTCGCGAGCGCGATCTGCGGCATCACCGTGTACTCCGCGAACGTCGAGGTGCCCATGAAGTGACGCAGCGGCTCGCCGTCGCGCGCGAGGCGCGTCGTGCCGTCGGGCAGGTAGCCCTTGTCCTGCTGCTCGCGGATCGCGAGGCAGAGGTTCGTGCGCGGGCTGCGGCAGTGGACGCACTCCCCGCACTGCGGCGAGAAGAGCGTGACGACGTGGTCACCGGGCGCGACGAGCGTCACGTCCTCCCCCACGCGCTCCACGACGCCGGCGCCCTCGTGACCGAGGACGCACGGCGCGTAGCCGGAGGGGTCGGCGCCGCTGGCGGTGTAGAGGTCGGTATGGCAGACGCCGCAGGCGACGAGCCGCACGAGCACCTCGCCCGCTGTCGGCTCGGCCAGCTCGACCTCCTGCACGACGAGCGGCGCGCCGAACTGCTCGAGCACGGCAGCACGGATCCGCATGCGCGCACAGTAGCGTGCCCGGACGGCGCACCCCAGCGCTCAAGTTCGTGTTCCGGCGACCGATGCTCCTTCCAGTGACGCGCGTCCGCACCCTCACAGTCATCACCTGTGCCGTCCTGGCCGGCGCCCTGCCCGCGACGGCGAGCGCGAAGCCGATCAAGCGAGCGCGCTGGCTCGCCGGCGTGACCGTGACCGAGTACTACCCCGTTCCGGAGGCGTGGTTCGTCGGTCAGAAGGTGGCTGCGCCCGGCCTGTCCGGCAAGCACCGCATCGATTGGCTCTACTCTGCCACCGGCGTCTCGATGGAGGGCGACGGGCTCGGGCTCGACGGCCGTCAGTACCACATCGACGCGCTGGGCAGAGGCGGCTGGGTGACCGACCGCGGCAAGCCCAGCACCGCCGGTCGCAACGGCTGGAAGGGCGGCTCGCCCGTGTGGCGCGCCGGCGCCTACTGGCTCACGAGAAGCCACCGGCTGACCTTCCCGCTCGACGGCGGCGGCTGGTCGAACGGCACCGGCAAGCGCTACGTGCCGCTCCCCGGCGTGAGCTTCGCCGCCGGGCCGTCGCTGCCGCTGCGCTACTACGAGAGCGTCGCCGTCGACCCGCAGACGATCCCGCTCGGCTCGCGCGTCTACATCGCCGCGTACCGCAACACCGCAGGCCACGGCTGGTTCCGTGCCGAGGACACCGGCGGCGCGATCGTCGGCCACCACGTCGACGTCTACCGCAGCCCGCCGGCGAGTGCCGACAGCGGCGGCAACTACTACCAGAACCAGCGGATCTACGTGATCCCGCCCGGTCGTGCGCCCGGGCGCGACGCGCCGTCGGCCACGGGCACGCGGCAGTCCACGCCGGGCGCGCCGTCGGGCGGCGCCAGCGCCCCGTAGCGCGTCGGCGCGCTCTAGATGGTTGATTCCACGATCTCGCGGAATCAACCATCTAGACTGTCCGCCCATGGCGAAGCAGCAGAAGCCCCGCACGATGCGTCAGGTCCAAGGCGGAGGCCTGGCGGCGATGGAGCAGCTCGAATCCCGCAGCGACGAGGAGCTCGAGGCGGAGACGCGCTTCAAGTCCGCGGCCTACGCGATCCTCGGAGCGCGCGCCGCCGAACGCTACGACGGCAGAGCGACACGCGCCTACTACCAGCGCGCGATCGCCGCCGCGCGCCCGCAGGAGCGGATGCAGCTGCGGCGCATGGCCGACGCGTCGACCGCGCTCGCAGAGCGCCGCGCCGGTGACCTCAAGGACGCCGTCACACGGCTCGGTCAGGCCCCGCCGAGCGACCGTCAGCTGCTGCTGCTGCGCTTCATGGGGCTCGTCGCCCCGCCGCCGGGGTCGAGCATCGCGCTGCGCCTGCGCGGCTACGCGCTGATCCTCGGGCTCGTGATCGGCCTGCTCGCGATCGGGCTCGGCCTGGCGGAGCTCGTCTCGCTGCCGTTCGGCGGCGTCTCGCTCGGCGGCGGCATCCTGCTCGGCGTGGTGATCGTCGCCGCCGTGCTCGGCGTGATGGCGCTGCTCGGGCGGCGCCGGCAGGCGCGCGCGAGAGCCGCCGCGGCGGCCGGCCGCCGCTGACGCGAGCGGGAGCAGCTCCGCCATGTGCGGCCGCTACACGCTCGCGTCGACGACCCCCGGCGAGCTGCGCCAGCGCTTCCCGCTCGGCGAGGCGGTCGAGATCCGCGAGCGCTTCAACGTCGCCCCGGGCGACGACGTGCTCGCCGTCGTGATGCGCGCGGGCGGTCCGACGGGGGCGCTGCTGCGGTGGGGGCTCGTGCCGCCGTGGGCCGAGAGCCCGTCGGCCGGCTTCAAGATGATCAACGCGCGCGCCGAGACGGTCGCTGACAAGCCGGCCTATCGCGGGCCTTTCGAGCGCGGGCGCTGCCTGATCCTCGCCGACGGCTTCTACGAGTGGCAGCGCGAAGGGGACACCGCCGCCGGAGGCGGTCGTCGCCAGCCGTTCCACATCACACGCGGCGACGGCGGTCCGTTCGCCTTCGCGGGCCTGCGCACTGCCTGGCGCGACCCGCGGGGCGAGCTGCTGCGCACCTGCACCATCCTCACGACAGCGGCGAACCCGGTCGTCGCGCACATCCACCCGCGCATGCCGGTGATCCTCGACCCGGCCGACGAGGCGGAATGGCTCGACCCCGGCACGCCGCCACCGCGGCTGCACGCGATGCTGCACGCGCTGCCGGATGCGGAGACGCATGCGCGCGCGGTCTCGAAGGCCGTCAACGACGCTCGCTACGACGGGCCGGAGTGCCTCGCCCCGGCCGCGCCGGAGCCGCAGCAGGGCGAGCTGTTCTAGCAGGCTGGCGCGCGGCGATGGGGCGGCTCAGCGCGAGGTGACGTCGACCGACTGGATGACGACCGGGTCGACCGGCGGGCCGTCGGTGGCGTTCTGCTGCAGCGGCAGCGCGCCGATCGCGTCGACGACGTCGAGGCCCTGGACCACTCTCCCGACGAGCGCGTACTGCGGCGGCAGGCCCGCGTCCTGGGCGGTGACGATGAAGAACTGGCTGCCCGAGGTGCCGTCCGGCTCCGTCGCGGTCTTCGCCATCGCGACGACCCCGTGGGTGTACTTCAGGCCCTTCGGCGGTTGCTCGACGATCGAGTAGCCGGGACCGCCCATGCCGCTCCCGAGCGGATCGCCGCCCTGGATCACGAAGCCCTGGGCGATGCGATGGAAGATGAGGTCGTTGTAGAAGCCCTTGCGCGCCAGCGAGACGAACGAGGCGGCCGTCTTCGGCGCCCGTGCGACGTCGAACTGGATCGCGAACGAGCCGCAGTTGGTCGTGAATCTCGCGGTCCACGTCTTGCTCGGATCGAGTTGCAGCGTCGGCGCTCTCAGATGCTGCACGCCCTTCGGCGCCGGCAGGGCGACCGTCTGGCAGGGGCCGCTGCTCGCCGTCGTGCTCTTCTGCGCCTGCGTGCTGCTAGCGTTGCCGGCGCTGCCGCAGCCCGTCAGGAGGACGAGCGCGAACGCGCCGAGCAGGAGCAGCGGTGAGATCGGCTTGGGCACGGCGGCGAAGCATAACGACCGGGCCGGTCCGTCTTGCCGGAGCCTGGTGCGCCGGCAGCGCGCCGCGCGTACGCCGGACGCTCCGGAGCGAGGCATCAGTAGCGTTCCCGGGATGGAGCGCGACGTGGTCCTCATCGTCAACCCGGCAGCCGGCGGCGGCCGGGCGGTGCGCGCGCTCCCGGCCGCCGAGCGGGCCTTGCGCGACGCGGGGCTGCGCGTGCGGCTCGAGCACACGCGCGACATCGAGCATGCGCGTGCGCTCGCCCACGCCGCCGGCGCAGCGGGCGAGGTCGCGGCGGCGCTCGGCGGCGACGGGCTCGTCGGCGCGGTCGCGGACGGGCTGCGCGCGGCGTCCGGCGACGGTCTGCTGGCGATCGTCCCCGGCGGGCGCGGCAACGACTTCGCGCGCACGCTCGGGATCCCGCGCGACGCGGCGGGCGCGGCGGCGGTGATCGCGAACGGGCGCGAGCTGGCGATCGATCTCGGCGTCTGCGGCGAGCGGGCATTCGTCGGGATCGCGAGCTGCGGCTTCGACTCCGACGCGAACCGGATCGCGAACGCGACGCGCATCCCCGGCGACGCGGCGTACCTCTACGGCGCCTTGCGCGCGCTCGCCGCGTGGCGTCCGGCGCGCTTCGAGCTGGAGCTCGACGGCGTACCGCTCGTGCACGTCGGCTACAGCGTCGCCGCCGCGAACGGACGCCAGTTCGGCGGCGGGATGGTGCTCGCGCCGGACGCGTCACTCGACGACGGGATGTTCGACGTCGTGACGGTCGCCGACGTGCCGAGGCGCCGCTACGTGCACGGCCTGACGAAGGTCTTCGGTGGCAGGCACGTCGAGAACGACGAGGTCGACGTGCGCCGCGCGCGCGAGCTGCGGATCGCCGCCGACCGCCCCTTCACGCTCTACGCCGACGGCGACCCGCTCGCCGAGCTGCCGGCGACGGTCCGCACCTTGCCCGCCGCCGTGCGGGTGATCGTCCCGTGAGCGCGCTGCGACCGAAGCTCACGGTCGCGCGCGCGGTCGGCGGCCTCGCGCGCGCCGCCGGGCGCGGCGGCGGCACGAGCTTGCCCGGCAAGGTGCTGATGCGGCTCGACCCGCAGGCGATCCGCGCGCTCGCCGGACGGCTGCCGCAGGGCTCGGTCGCGATATCCGCGACGAACGGCAAGACGACGACCGCCGCGATGGTCGCGGCGATCCTCGAGCGACGCGGGACGCGGCTCGTGCACAACCACGCCGGCGCGAACATGGCCGGCGGGATCGCCTCGACGCTGCTCGACGCGGCGCGCGGCGGCGGGATCGACGGCGAGCTGGGCCTGTTCGAGATCGACGAGCTGTGGCTCCCGCAGATGGTCGAGGAGCTGCACCCGCGTGCGGTCCTGCTGAGCAACCTGTTCCGCGACCAGCTCGACCGCTACGGCGAGCTGGAGACGATCGCCGAGCGCTGGGCCAGCGTCGTCGCGGCGCTGCCGGCCTCCACCCAGCTCGTGCTGAATGCCGACGACCCGCTCGTCGCCGACCTCGGACGGGAGCGCGCGAACGTGACGACGTTCGGCGTCGAGGACGACGCGATGGCGCTGCCGCAGATGCAGCACGCGGCCGACTCGAAGCACTGCCGCAGATGCGGCCACGCCTACGTGTACGAGGCGATCTACCTCGGGCACCTGGGCCGCTACCGCTGTCCGCGGTGCGGGCAGCATCGGCCGCAGCCGGACGTCGTCGCCGAGCGGGTGCGGCTGAACGGCACGCGCGACGCCTCCTTCACGCTGCGGATCGCCGGCAGCGGTGCGGCACCGCGATCCGCGACGGTCGCGCTCCCCCTCCCGGGCCTCTACAACGTCTACAACGCGCTCGGCGCGGCCGCGCTCTGCCACGCGCTCGGCGTCGCGTTCGCCGACGTCGTCGACGGGCTCGGCGCAGTCGCGGCGGCGTTCGGCCGCGCGGAGACGATCGAGCTCGACGGGCGCATGCTGTCGATCCTGCTGATCAAGAACCCGGCGGGCGCGAACGAGGTGCTGCGCACGCTCGCGCTCGAGGACGGCCCGCTCGACCTGCTCGCGGTGCTGAACGACAACGTCGCCGACGGCCGCGACGTGTCGTGGGTGTGGGACGCCGACTTCGAGCTGCTCGCCGGTCGCGTGCGGCGGATCACCTGCGCCGGCACGCGCGCCGCCGAGCTGGCCGTGCGCCTCAAGTATGCGGGCGTCGAGTCGCAGCGGCTCGACGTCGTGCCCGAGCTGGCGCCGGCGCTCGACGCGGCGCGTTCGAAGGGCGACGGGCCGCTCTACGCGCTCCCCACCTACACCGCGCTGCTCGCGCTGCGGGATCTGCTCGCGCGTCGCGGCGTCGCGCCGGAGTACTGGCGATGAGCGCCACGCAGCCGCAACTCCACGTGCTGTGGCACGACCTCGAGTGCGGCCGCTACGCGGAGGACCTGCCGCTGTGGCGCGAGCTGGCGCGGGAAGCGATTGCCGCCTCCCCCCCCGGGCCGATCCTCGACCTCGGCGCCGGCAGCGGCCGCGTCAGCCTCGACCTCGCGCGCGCGGGCCATGCGGTCGTCGCGCTCGACGTCGATCCGCTGCTGCTGGCGGCGCTCGACGAGCGCGCGGTCGAGGCCGGGCTGACGGTCGAGACGGTCTGCGCCGACGCGCGCGAGTTCACGCTCGAGCGCCGGGTCGCGCTCGCGCTCGCACCGATGCAGACGATCCAGCTGCTCGGCGGCCCCGACGGCCGTGCCGGGCTGTTGCGCAGCGCCGGCACCTGCCTGCGCCCCGGCGGCCTGCTCGCGTGCGCGCTGGCCGATGCGATGGAAGGCTTTGACGCCGAGCACACGGAGCCGCCGCCGCCGGACGTGCTGGAGCGCGACGGCTGGGTCTACGCCAGCCAGCCGGTCGCGGTGCGGCCGGAGGCGGACGGCACGACGATCGAGCGCATCCGCCAGACCGTCTCGCCGCAGGGCGAGCGCACCGCCGAGGGTGACACGATCCGCCTCGATCGGCTCGACGGCGACACGCTCGAGGCGGAGGGCGTCGCCGTCGGCCTGCGTCCCGCCGGCCGGCGCTTCGTCGAGATGACCGACGAGCACGTCGGCAGCGAGGTCGTGCTGCTTGCTGCACCGCCGCCCCAGTCCGGCGAGGCCGCCGATGCCTGACGTGTTGCGCGTCTGCGCGCTCTATCCGGAGCTGATGAACATCTACGCCGACCGCGGCAACCTGCTGCTGCTGCAGCGCCGCTGCGAGTGGCGCGGGATCGGCTTCGAGCTGTCGGCGAGCGATCTCGGGGCTCCGCTCGACCCGGAGGCCGCGGACCTCTTCTACATCGGCGGCGGGCAGGACCGCGATCAGCGCCTGTGTGCGCTCGACCTCGCGGAGGTCAAGCGCGAGGGCCTGCATGCCGCGGCCGAGCGCGGCGCTGCCATGCTCGCCGTCTGCGGCGGCTACCAGTTGCTGGGCCACTCCTACGAGCTGCAGGACGAGACGCTGCCGGGCGTCGGGCTCGTCGACCTGCGCACCGTGCGCAGCGACGGCCCGCGGCTGATCGGCAACGTCGCGATCGAGGTCGACCTCGGCGACGCCGGCGACGCGCGGCGCGTCCTGGCCGGGTTCGAGAACCACGGCGGGCGCACGCAGCTCGGTCCTGGCGCCCAGCCGCTCGGGCGCGTGCTGCGCGGCCATGGCAACAACGGCGAGGACCGGCTCGAAGGCGTGCGCCGCGGCAACGTGATCGGGACCTACCTGCACGGCCCGCTGCTGCCGAAGAACGTGTGGCTGGCCGACTGGCTGATCGCCCGCGCGCTGGGCCGCGACGAGCCTCTGCCGCCGCTCGACGACGCGCTCGAAGCGGCCGCGCACGCCGAGGCGCGTCGTGCTGCCGGCGTCTGACCGCGCCACGCCGGGATTGGCTCTGGTCATTCGGAGGCAGGCTAGGATCGAAGGTCCCCCTCTTACCGGTCCCGCCTGCCCCGCCCCGCGTGAACAGCGAGAACACCGCCCAGACCGAGGGGTCGCACGCCTACCCGCGCGCGGCGCCGTTGGAGCTGCGCAACGTGCGCAAGCAGTACCCGGGCGCGGCTCGGCCTGCGATCGAGGACCTGTCGCTCGCGATCCCCGCCGGCGAGGTGTGCGTGCTCGTCGGGCCGTCGGGCTGCGGCAAGACGACCGCGATGCGGCTCGTGAACCGCATGATCGATCTCACGAGCGGCGAGATCCTGCTCGACGGCGCGAGCGTGATGGAGCGCAAGCCGGCCGAGCTGCGGCGCGAGATCGGCTACGTGATCCAGCAGATCGGCCTCTTCCCGCATCTGACGATCGCCGACAACGTCGCGACCGTTCCGCGCCTGCTCCACTGGGAGAAGGATCGCGTCGCCGCGCGCGTCGCCGAGCTGCTGGAGCTCGTCTCGCTGCCGGCGGAGCTGGCCGAGCGCTATCCGGCGCAGCTGTCCGGCGGGCAGCGCCAGCGCGTCGGCGTCGCGCGTGCGCTGGCCGCCGACCCGCCGCTGCTGCTGATGGACGAGCCGTTCGGCGCGATCGACCCGATCGCCCGTGGGCGGTTGCAGGACGAGCTGCTGCAGCTCCAGGCGCGCGTGCGCAAGACGATCGTCTTCGTCACGCACGACATCGACGAGGCGATCAAGCTCGGTGACCGCATCGCGATCCTGCGCGAGGGCGGCGTGCTGGCGCAGTACGCGCCGCCGGACGAGCTGCTCGCCGCACCGGCCGACGAGTTCGTCGCGCAGTTCGTCGGCGTCGACCGCGGCCTCAAGCGGCTTGCGCTGAGCCGTCTCGCCGACGTCGAGCTGCTGCCGCCCAACGGGGACCACGCCGCCCGGACAGTGGACGCAGCGACCTCGCTGCGCGACGCGGCGTCGCTGATGCTCGCCGACGGCAACCGCCCGCTGACCGTCGTCGACGGCGACGGCCGAGCGATCGGCCGCGTGACGCTCGAGCTGATCAGCGCCGCCCTCGACCGCCGGCCCGTCGCGCGATGACCGCTCCCCTCCCGCTCGCCGCCGGCGCTCCGGTGATCCCCGACTTCGGGCGCGGCAGCTCGTGCGTGCGCGACAACGGCGCCTTCTGCTGGGGCTGGGTCGGCGACCACTGGGGCGACACGCTGCGCCCGGCGCTCTTGCAGCACCTCGCGCTGACCGGGATCGCGGTCGGCATCGGCTTCGTGCTCGCCTTCCTGCTCGCGCTCGCCGCGCACCGCCGCGGCCGGCTCACGACGCCGGTCGTGCTCGTCACCGGCCTGCTCTACACGATCCCGAGTCTCGCGCTGTTCCAGCTGCTCGTCCCGTTCACCGGCCTGTCGCGCACGACGGCCGAGGTGGCGCTCGTCTCCTACACGCTGCTGATCCTCTTTCGCAACACGCTCGCCGGGCTCGCCGGCGTGCCGGAGGAGGTGCGCGACGCCGCGCGCGGGATGGGGCTGACGCAGCGCCAGGTGCTGTGGAGCGTCGAGCTGCCGCTCGCGCTGCCGGCGATCGTCGCTGGGCTGCGAATCGCGACCGTGACGGTCATCAGCCTCGCGACGGTCGCCGTGTTCGTCGTCAACGAGGGGCTCGGCGCGCCGATCTACGCCGGGCTGCAGCAGACGTTCAAGACCGAGCTGATCGCCGCCGGCGCGCTGTGCGTCGCGCTGGCGCTCGCCGCCGACGGCCTGCTCGTGCTGTTGCAGCGCGCGCTGACGCCGTGGACCCGCGTCGCGAGGAGCCGCTGACGATGAACGACTTCCTCGACGCCTTCCGCTTCATCGGCGACGACGTCGGGCTGCTGTGGAGCCTGACGCTCGACCACCTCGCGCTCAGCGGGGCAGCGGTCGGGATAGCGCTCGTGCTCGCGATCCCGCTCGGCGTCACGCTCGGCCACCTGCACCGCGGCTCGTTCGCGGCGATCAACGTCTCGAACGTCGGCCGCGCGCTGCCGTCGCTGGCGCTGATCTCGATCGGCGTCGCGGTGCTCGGGATCGGCTTCGTGAACGTGATGGTCGCGCTCGTCGTGCTCGCCTTCCCGCTGATGCTGACGAACGCCTACGTGGCGGTCGACGGCGTCGACGCCGACGCGGTCGAGGCCGCGAGAGGGATGGGCATGAAGCCGCGCGAGGTGCTGTGGAAGGTCGAGCTGCCGCTCGCGCTCCCGCTGATCTTCGCCGGCATTCGCACCGCCGTCGTGTACGTGATCGCGACGGCGACGCTGGCGGCCGTCGCGGGGGCGCACAGCCTCGGCGACATCATCGTCGACCAGGCGACGTATCGCCTGCCCGGCGTGCTCGGCGCCGCGATCTGCGTCGCCGTCCTCGCGCTGCTCGCGGAGCTGCTGTTCGCGGGCTTGCAGCGAGCTGTCACACCGCGCGCGCTGCGATCGGAGGAGCGCAGCGCGCCGCTGTCGGTACTGGGGGATCTCGATTCAGAAAGGACGGCATCGACGTGAAGCAGGGTACGTTGCGCACCATCCTCGCGCTTGTCGTGGCGCTCGCGCTGACGACGGGGCTCGCCGCCTGCGGCGGCGGCAACGGCGGCGGCAGCACCACCGCCGGCACGCAGGCCGCCACAACCCAGCCGGGCAAGGGCAAGCCGCCCGTCACGCTCGGCACGAAGAACTTCACCGAGCAGTTCGTGCTCGGCCAGCTCTACAAGCAGGCGCTCGAGGCGCAGGGCTACACGGTTGCGCTGAAGCAGAACATCGGCTCGACCGAGATCGCCGACAAGGCGCTGCGCAGCGGCCAGATCGACCTCTACCCCGAGTACGTCGGGATCTTCAACACGGCCGTCGCCGGCGACACGAAGGCCTACCCGAACGTCCAGACGGCGTTCACAGCCGGCCAGGCGTACGCGCGCAGACACGGCTACACGCTGCTGCCGCTGACGCCGTTCACCGACGTCGACGCGCTCGCCGTGAAGCCCGACTACGCGAGAGCGCACAACTTGTCGAGCGTCGCCGACCTCGCGGCGATCAGAGGCCTCAAGCTCGGCGCGCCGCCCGAGTTCCGTCAGCGTCAGACGGGCCTTGTCGGTCTCGCCCGCGTCTACGGCATCAGAGGCGTCGACTTCGCGCCGTTGACGATCGGGCTGCAGTACCAGGCGCTCGACAACGGCAAGATCGACACCGCCGACGTCTTCACCACCGACGGCCAGCTGCAGAGCGGGAGATACGTCGTGCTCACCGATCCGAAGAACGTCTTCGGCTTCCAGAACGTCACGCCGATCGTGTCCACGAAGGTGCTCAGAGCCGAGGGGCCGGCATTTGCGCGCACGCTCGACGCGGTCAGTCGGAAGCTCACGACGAGAGCGATGCAGCAGATGAACGCCGCGGTCGCGATCGACAAGCAGAATCCAGCGGACGTGGCGCGGAAGTACCTGCAGGCGAACGGGCTCACGTAACGACTGGGCGACGCACCGGGGCCGATGCGCCTGACCACATCGGCCCCGGCGTCCCCTCCGCGCGGCGTCCCCCGACACCGCACTTCTCGGTCGTCCCCCGGCGACCGAGCGGCACCGTCAACGCTAGCCGCGGCCGTCGAGCACGCTGGTGACGAGGCGGTGAAGAAGTCGAGAGCGTTCAGTGAAGCTGGCGCCGCAGCGCTCCGTGCACCCGCCGGCTCGCGCGCCGGCGTCAGCTGCCGCTGGAGCCGAAGCCGCCGTCGCCGCGTTCGCCGGCGGGCAGCTCGTCGACCTCGAACGTCGCCGGCAGCTCGAGGCGCACGAGCACGAGCTGCGCGATGCGATCGCCGACGGCGATCTCGCACGGAGCCTCGCGGTCGGTGTTGAGCAGCAGCACGCGGATCTCGCCGCGGTAGCCGGCGTCGATCAGGCCGGGCGCGTTCACGAGTGCGATCCCGCTGCGTGCCGCCAGCCCCGAGCGCGGGAGCACGAGCCCGCCCTGGCCCTCCGGGATCGCGACCGCGATGCCGGTCCCCACCGAGGCTCGCGCGCCAGGGGCGAGCGTGACCGCTTCGACGGCGTGCAGGTCGAGTCCGGCGTCGCCGGCGTATGCGCGGCGTGGGAGGACGGCGTCGGAACGGAGGCGCTTGACCGCGAGGGGAGCGTGCGCGTGCTCCTCCTCGCTGCTGCTCTCGCTCGTGGTGGCGTCGGTCGGCGCGCTCACGCCGGTCGGCCGTTCCCGCTGACCGCGTACCGCTCGAAGCGCGCCGCCAGGGTCGCCGGCAGCCGTGCGCTCACGCGGACGCCCTCCGGCGTGTCCTCGCGCAGCAGGTCGCCGGCGACTTCGTGGAGCTCCGCAAGCCGGTCGCCGTCGCGGTAGGGCAGCAGCAGCTCGACGTCGCGCAACGAACGCGCGAACTCCGCCTCGATCCGCTCCCCCAGCTCGTCGAGCCCCTCGCCCCTGAGCGCGGAGACGAGCATTCCGTCGCGATGGCGCAGGAGCACGTCCTCGCGGCCGTCGGCGTCGAGCGCGTCGGCCTTGTTGAGCACGAGCAGTCGGGGCCGGTCGCCGGCTCCCAGCTCCTCCAGCACGTCGTGCACGGCTCTCATCATCTCGTTCAGCTCGTCCTCGGGCGCCGAGGCGTCGACGACGTGCAGCAGCAGGTCGGCGAGGCGCGTCTCCTCCAGCGTCGCGCCGAACGCGTCGACGAGCTGGTGCGGCAGCTTGCGGATGAAGCCGACCGTGTCGGTCAGCAGGAAGTCGCGTCCGCCGATCCGCCAGCCCCGCGTCGTCGGGTCGAGCGTGTGGAAGAGACGATCGCGCACGCCGACCTCGGCGCCGGTGAGCGCGTTGAGGAGCGTCGACTTCCCCGCGTTCGTGTAGCCGACGAGCGCCACGGTGGGAAGCTGAGCGCGGGTCCGCTCTGCGCGCATCGTCTCGCGCGACGACTTCACGCGAGCGAGACGTCGTCTGAGCGCGGTGATGCGGTCGCGGGCGAGGCGCCGGTCCGTCTCGATCTGCGTCTCGCCCGGTCCGCGCGTGCCGATGCCCGGGCCCCCGCCGGGCGCGCCCGCGCCCGCGCCGAGCCGCTCCAAGTGGGTCCACAAGCCGCGCATGCGGGCGAGGTTGTACTCGAGCTGCGCCAGCTCGACCTGCAGCTTGCCCTCGGCCGAGTGCGCGTGCCCGGCGAAGATGTCGAGGATGATCGCCGTGCGGTCGACCACCGGCGTGCCGAGCGCCTCCTCGAGGTTGCGTCCCTGGCGCGGCGACAGCTCGTCGTCGCAGGCGACCACGTTGGCGTCCGTGGCCTTGATCGCCACTCTCAGCTCCTCCAGCTTGCCCGGCCCGAAGTACGTGTTCGGGTGCGCCTGCTCGCGATGCTGGACCATCTGCCCGACCGTCGCGACGCCTGCGGTGCGCAGCAGCTCCTCGAGCTCCGACAGGTCCTCCCCGCTCTCCAGCACCCCGATCGCCAGCGCACGCTGACGCGCGCGCCCGACGGGCGCTTCGTTGCGCCCGGGCGTCGGCGTCGCACGACCGTTGCGGCCTCTCACCGTCGTCACGCGTCTGAGTCTAGATCGTCGGAGCCGAGCCCCAGCTCAGCCGAGCCGGCGAATTCGCTCGACGGCCTCGGCCAGCCGGTCGTCGGGCGTCGTGAGCGAGATGCGGAAGAAGCCCTCACCGGAGGCGCCATAGGCGCCGCCCGGCGAGATCACGACGGCGGCTTCCTCCAGCACGTGCTCGCAGTACGCGGCGGCGCTCTCGTAGCCGGCCGGCACCGGCGCCCACACGTAGATCGTGCCCTTCGGCACCGTCACGTCGACGCCGGCGGCGCGCAGCGCGTCGCAGACCAGGTCGCGGCGGCGCTTGTAGACCGCGTTCATCTGCGCGACCTCGGCGTCGACCTCCGGCGCCAGCGCCGCGACGCCTGCGAGCTGCACGGCGTCGTACAGCCCCGAGTCGACGTTCGACTTGAGCCGCCAGTACTGCGCGATCGCGTCCGCGTTGCCGGCGATGAAGGCGCAGCGCCAGCCGGTCATGTTGTAGCCCTTCGACAGCGAGAAGACCTCGACGCCGATCTCCTTCGCGCCCGGGGTCGCGAGGAACGACGGCGCCACGTAGCCGTCGTACGTCGTCTCGCTGTAGGCGTTGTCGTGCACGACCAGCACGTCGTGCTCGCGCGCGAACTCGACGACGCGCTCGAACAGCCCGTCCGGCACCACGGCGCCCGTCGGGTTGTTCGGGTAGTTGAGGAACATCAGCTTGGCCCGCGCGGCGTCCTCGGCGGGTATCGCGTCGAGGTCGGGCGCGAAGCCCAGCTCCGGAACCAGCGGCATCAGCACCGAGGAAGCGCCCACCAGCGTCGGCCCGCCCGTGTAGACCGGGTAGCCCGGGTCCGACGCCAGCGCGACGTCGTCCGGGTCGAGGAACGCGAGGCTGAGGTTGAAGATGCACTCCTTCGCGCCGATCGCCGGCATCGCCTCGGTCTCCGGGTCCAGCTCGACCCCGAAGCGGCGCGCGTAGAAGGCCGCCACAGCGGAGCGGAACTCCGAGCGCCCACGGTTCGACGGGTACTGGTGGGTGCTCGGGTCGGCCACCGCGGCCTGCATCGCCGACACGATCGGCGCGTACGTCGGCGTGTCGGGATCGCCGATGCCGAGCGAGATCACGTCGATCCCCGCTGCCTTCTTCTCGGCGATCTTGCGCTCGAGCTGGGCGAACATGTACGGCGGGATCTGATCGAGGCGCCTACTCGGTCGCATGGAGCTCCTTCAGGAAGTCGTCGGCGAGCACTCCGGCGAACACCGGGACCGCCCAGCCGGTCAGGTTCACGTGCAGGTCCTCGGCGACCTCGACCTCGAGCTCGCCGCCGTCGAGGACGACGGTCACGACACCGTCCTCGCCGCCGCCCCCGCGCAGCACGTGCGCGACCGCGGCGCCGGTCGCGCCGGTGCCGGACGACAACGTCTCGCCGACGCCGCGCTCGAAGATCCGCGCGCGGATGCGGTCGGGCGCCAGCTCGGCGTACCAGGAGACGTTCGTGCGGTTCGGGAACAGCTCGTTGCCCTCGATCGCCGGCCCGATCGCCGGCAGCTCGAGGCCCTCCAGCTCCGCGAGCGAGTCGACGCGGATCGAGCACTGCGGGTTGCCGATCGAGACGTGTTGGAAGGTCCAGATGCGTCCCGGCGTTCCGACGTCGCCGCGGCCGTCGTCGGGTCCGCCCGGGTAGTCCTTCGAGGTCAGCTTCGCGCGGCCCATGTCGACCCGGCACGTCGTCGGCCCCGTGATCGTCGGGCGGATCTCGCCGGCGGCCGTCGCGATCGAGAAGACGTCGCTGTCGGTCCAGCCGTTGCGGCGCAGGTAGAGGATCGCCTCACGCGCACCGTTGCCCGACAGCTCGGCCTCCGAGCCGTCCGGGTTGAAGATCGTGAGGTGCGCGACGAAGCCCGGCCCGCTCGGCTCGGACAGCAGCAGGATCCCGTCGGAGAAGACGCCGAAGTGGCCCGCGCAGATCGCCCGCACGCGCGCGGGCGTGAGTGCGAACGGCAGCTCGCGCTGCTCGACGACGATGTAGTCGTTGCCGAGTGCCTGCCACTTCTCGAACTTCACCTGATGCCTCCGGATATGGGTCGATCGCCGCGGGCCCGGCGGCGGCGCCGCAGCCTATCGGCTCAGGAATTTCCCGCGCCCGCCGATGATGGCGTACGTTTGCTCAGGGTAATTCCCTCATCCCCCACAGAGGAGGGCTGCATGACCCCCGTCTTCGCCGACTACGGGCTTGGCGACGCGCTCCTGACGGTCCTGTCGATCTTCTTCATCGTGATCTGGATCTGGATCCTCATCACGGTGCTGATCGACCTCTTCCGCGATCACGAGCTGTCCGGATGGTGGAAGGCCGTATGGGTCTTCTTCCTCGTCTTCCTGCCGGTCATCACCGTGCTGATCTACCTGATCGCACGCGGCGGCGGGATGCGCGACCGCGCGATCGCCGAGCAGAAGCACGCGCGGGAGGCAGCCGACCAGTACATCCGCTCGGTGGCGGCGTCGTCGCCGGCGGACGAGCTGCACAAGCTCAACGACCTGCGCGAGAGAGGCGCGATCTCGCAGGACGAGTTCGAGCGCATGAAGGCGAAGATCGTCGCGTAACGGCTTGCTGGGAGGCAATCGCGAGCGGTTGCCTCCGGCGGCGGGTTTCGCCCTGCGGCAATCGCGAGCGATTGCCTTCGCAAGGCGCTTTCGCCCTGCGGCAATCGCAAGCGATTGCCTTAGGGCGACGCTACCCGGAGGCGATCTCCTCGGCGACCGCCTCCGCCGTCCGTCCCGTGGTGTCGATCGTGCGCACGCCGGCGAGCTTGCGCATCCACGTGAGCTGGCGGCGCGCGTAGTTGCGCGTGCGGCGCTTCATCGCCTCCACGTCGCCGGTCAGCAGCTCCTCGAAGCCGAGCGCCTTGCGCGCCGTCTCCGACGCGCCGGCCGCGTGGGCGCGCTGCACCTGCTCGCGCGCGCCGGCCGCGATCATCGCGTCCACGCGCGCGTCGATCCGCGCGTAGAGGGCATCGCGCTCCATCGTCAGCCCGGCCAGCAGCGTCGGATGGCGGACCTCCTCGGTCCACAGCTGCGACGGTCCCTCGGGCGGCTCCAGCTCGCCGGCGTCGAGCAGCTCGTGCGCGCGCACGATCCGCTGGCGGTCGTTCGGGTCGATCGACTCCACCGCCCACGGTGCGCGGCGGGCCAACTCGGCGTGCAGTGCGGGCGCGCCTCGCAGCTCCAGCTCGCGCTCCCAGCGCTCGCGCACGCCTTCCGGCGGCGGCGGGCGCAGCTGCAGCTCGGTCAGCGCGGCGCGCAGGTAGAGCCCGGTGCCGCCGACGACGAGCGGCCGCCGCCCGGCGGCAAGCGCGGCGTCGATCTCGGCGTGCGCGAGCGCTGCGTACTGCCCGGCGCTGAAGGTCGCGTCGACCGGCAGGAACGACAGCAGCCGGTGCTCGAGCGCCGCCTGCTCCGCCGCGTCGGCGACCCCCGTCACCAGCTCGAGGCCGGCGTAGACCTGCAAGGCGTCGGCCGAGATCGCGACGGGATCCTCCCCCGCAGCACGCAGACGCCCCGCGAGCGCGACGGCGACGGCGGTCTTGCCGATTCCCGTCGGACCGAAGATCGCGATGACCTGCGCGCGCACGCGCCGGAGTATGCCCGCGAACCCTCTGGACCCGCCGAGACGCTTGTGATGCCGGAGTAAGGTGGGATGAATGGGCGTCCGCATCGGCACCGGCATCTCGACGCACGACGATCCGCGCGTCGGTGCGATCGAGGCTGCCCAGGCTGCCGGCGCCGGGCTCGACGGCGCCCACGCCGATCTCGTCGTGATGTTCGCCGCGGGCGGGCACATGGCGGAACCGGAGGCGACGCTCGAGGGCGTCCACGAGGCGCTGCGCCCGGCCGCGCTCGTCGGCTGCGGCGCGGGCGGCGTGCTCGCGTGCGGCGCCGAGCACGAGGACGGCACGGCGGTCGCCGTGTGGGCGGCGGCGCTCGACGGCGGCAGCGCATGCACGTTCCACGCGATGGCCTCGGTTCACGAGGACACCGTGACCGTCATCGGCATGGAGGATCTCGCCGGCGCGCGCGGAGCGATCCTGCTGCCCGACCCCTACTCGTTCCCGACCGACCCGTTGCTGCAAGACCTCGCAGCGCGCGCGCCGGGCGTGCCGGTCGTCGGCGGCCTCGCGAGCGCGCGCCGGCCCGATGAGACGAGCGTCCTGTTCCACAACGACGAGGTGGCGGACGGCGGCGCCGTCGGCGTGCGCCTCGACGACCTCGACGTGCTGCCGTGCGTCTCACAGGGCGCGACGCCGGTGGGGCCCGAGCTGACGATCACCGAGGCCGAGGGCAACGTCATCAGTGAGCTCGCCGGGCGCCCCGCGCTCGACCGCATACGTGCGGTGATCGAGGAGCTCGACCCGCGCGAGCGCACGCTGATCGCGGGCGGCCTGCTCGTTGGGCTCGTCGTCGACGGCGGCCGCCCCGAGTACGGGCACGGCGACTTCCTCGTGCGCCAGCTGATGGGCGCCGACCCGGTCGGCGGCACGCTCGCGGTCGCGGCGCCGGTGCAGGCCGGCCAGGTGCTGCGGCTGCACGCGCGCGACGCCGCCTCGGCCGACCGCGACCTGCAGGAGCAGCTGCGCCTGCGCGTGTCAGCGCTCGGCGGTGCGCCTGCCGGCGCACTCGCGTTCTCGTGCAACGGCCGCGGTCGCGCGATGTTCGGCATCGACGACCACGACGCCGGTGCGCTCTCGGACGAGCTGCGCGGCGCGCCGTCGGCAGGCTTCTTCGCGGCCGGCGAGATCGGCCCGGTCGGCGGTGCGAGCTTCCTGCACGCCTTCACGGCGACGGTCGCGCTGTTCGGCCCCTGAGCCGTTCCCACCCGCCCACCTCTGAGCCGTTCCCACCCGCCCACCTCTGAGCCGTTCCCACCCGCCCACCTCTGAGCCGTTCCCA
>DASRXW010000032.1:0-27016 GCA_035654055.1 Conexibacter sp. | reverse complement strand
CCCATCGCACCCCTCGCATCCACGAAGCTCGTGGAGTCAGCGATCTGATGGAGGAGCTCCCGCTGATCGCGCTGCCGACTGAGCAGACCGAGCGCGCCGACGCCGCCTCCAACCGCAGACGCATCCTGGAGGCCGCGACGGAGCTGTTCGCCGAGCGCGGCGCGGCGTGCGTCTCGATGCAGGACGTCGCGCGCGCGGCGGGCGTCGGGATGGGGACGATGTACCGCCGCTTCGGCGACCGCGCGGGGCTGACGTTCGCGCTGCTCGGCGAGCGCCACCGCGCGTTCCAGGAACAGCTCCTGCGCGGCGCGCCGCCGCTCGGCCCGGGCGTCCCGACAGCCGAGCGCCTGCACGCGTTCGGCCGTGCGCGGATCGCGCTGCTCGACGAGGGCGAGGCGGAGCTGCTGCTGACGACCGCCAACGCCGAGAGCGCGACGCTCAGGGGTCCCGACGCGGCCTACCGCACCCACCTCGCCGTCCTGCTGCGCCAGGCGGTCCCGTCGATCGACGTCGACTACGCCGTCTCGACGCTCGTGATGGCCTTCGACGCCCGCCTCCACGTCCACCTCCGCCACGAGCGGGAGTGGACGCTCGCGCGCATCCAGGACGGCTGGTGCGCGCTTGCCGACGCTTGGCTCGCGGCCGCAGATCGCTAGCCTCCGTCGCCGTGTCCCCGTTCTGGATCTGGACGCAGGCGCTGATCGTGCTGTGCGTCGTCGCGGGCATGGTGATCGCGGTCGTCAAGCTGCTGTAGGCCCGCACCCGACCGGCACGGGCCGCCGACCGCCGTGGCTATGATCCGCGCGCACTCGTCAGCGACAAAGGGAGCAGTCGCGTGTTCAGCTCGATCGTCGTCGGAACCGATGGCTCGGAAACCGCCCAGGAGGCGGTCCGTCAGGCCGTCGAGCTGGCCCGGATCGCGGGTGCGACGCTCGACGTCGTGAGCGCCTACGAACCGGTCTCGAACCAGCGCCTGAAGGACGAGGCGACCGAGGCGCCGCGGGACCTGCAATGGTCGATCAACCCGCGCGAGGACGTGGACGCGACGCTCGCGCAGGCCGCCGAGGATGCGCGTGCGTCCGGCGTCGCCGAGGTGCGCACGTTCGCCCGCCAGGGCGATCCGGCCGATGCGATCCTCGACGTCGCCGAAGAGCAGGGCAGCGACCTCATCATCGTCGGCAACAAGGGCATGACCGGCGCGAAGCGCTTCCTGCTCGGCTCGGTGCCGAACAAGGTCTCGCACCACGCGCCCTGCTCGGTGCTGATCATCCGCACCACCTGAGGCGGTCGCCTCAGGCCACGGCCGGCGCCGCGCCCGCCCGCGCGATCGCCTCCTCGAAGCGCGCCTCCCACGTGCGTGCGTTCTTCGAGAGCGTCTCGCCGGCGACCCACTTCGTCGCGCGCTTGGCGAGCTTCGCGCGCTCGCGCGGCTTGTCCACGAGGCGCGCGAGCGCGGCATGCCACTCGTCGTCGGACACGAGCCTCCCGCCCTGCTTCTCGCCCATCCCCACGTACGGGCCTATGGGCGACGCGAGCCAGGCGGCGCCGGCGGCGGCGTACTCCTTCAGCTTCACGTTCGAGCGGGCGCGGTTCATCGGGTGGTCCGTGAGCGGAGCGATCCCGACGTCGAACGCGGCGGCCGCTCTCGTGAGCTCGAGCAGCGGCACGACGTCGACGTGGCGGTAGCGCTCGCTGCGCAGCCCGAGGCCGAGGCCGAACGACACGACGCGCACCTCCGGACGCTCGTCGAGCAGCTGCTGGAGCGCTTCGCGGATGGGCATCCGCTCGACGTCGAGCTGGTGCTCCAGGCCCGCTATCCAGCCGATCGTGACGCCCTCGCGCGGGGGGCGGGAGCGCTGGACGAAGTCATCGGGAACCTGGTTCTCGACGACTTCGGCGTGCGGCGCGCCGTACTCGCGCAGCCGCTCGACGAGCCCGCGGCTCGGCGCCGTCACGAGGTCGGCGATCTGGAAGATCTTCCGCATGCCGGCAAGTCGCTTCTCCCACATCATGCCGCCGTGCCTGCGGTAGCCCGGCGTGCCCTTCGGCACCGACCCGATGTCGTCGTCGTTGTCCCACACGACGGCCGCGCCATGCGCCTTCGCCTCGCGGGCGAGGCCGACCGCTCCTTCTTCTCCGTAGCGGTGGATGTGCAGCACGTCGACGTCGCGCACCGCGGCGAGCGGCGGACTGCCTTCGTTGATGGGCACCGCGCGCACCTGATGTCCCCGGACCCGCTCGAGCGCCATCATCGGTCCTATGCCACGGTAGAAGCCGTTGCCGCTTCTCGGGTCGGCGACGTATGCGATCCGCATCTGCCCAGCATGCCTGGGCTGAGGTCCCGCGGGCAAGCGGGAACCGTCGCGCGGCTCGCGGGGGCTCAGCGCGTGCGCGCTGCGGCGCTGAGGCACAGCGGCGCCTGACGCGCAGCTGACGTCGCGGCGCCGGCGTCGACCAGGCCGTAGCCGTAGACGCGGTTCGGCCCCGGGATGCCGAGCGGCTTGGCGGTCGCCTTCAGGCGGCACTCGACCTGGCTCGGCGTCGGCGTCGCGCCGAGCACGCGGCTGGCGATCACGAGCGCGGCGGCGGCAGAGACGTGCGGCGCGGCCATCGAGGTGCCGTCGTAGCCGGACGGCAGGCCGAATCTCGTGACCGAGTTGGTGTAGGTCATCTGGTAGATGTCGCCGCCGTGATGGCCGGGATGGCAGTTCGGGTCGTTCGACAGGTTGGCGTCGTCGCCGCCGCCCGGAGCCACGAGGTCGAGCCCGGAGCCGTCGTTCGAGAAGTCGGCGAGGCAGCCGTCGTCGGTCGTGGCGCCGACGGAGATGACGTTGCTCGTGCGCGCCGGATAGGCGATGCGGGCCTCGCCCTCGTTTCCGGAGCTGCCGACGACGACGACGCCGCGCGCGGTGGCGTAGCGCAGCGCGGCGGTGATGTCGGGGATCTCCGACTGGCGCACGCTCGTGGAGAACTCGAGGCTCATGTTGATGACCCGCGCGCCGTGACGGACGGCATAGCGGATGCCCTTCGCGATCGTCGTCGCGTCGCCGTAGCCGCGCGAGTCGAGCACGCGCACCGGCATGATCGTCGCGCCCCAGGCGAGCCCGCTGACGCCGAGGTGGTTGTTCGTCGCCTCGGCGATCGTGCCGGCGACGTGCGTGCCGTGGCCGTTGCGGTCGACCGGGTTCGGCGTGTTGTCGACGAAGTCGTAGGGGGCGACGAACTTCGTGCCGGCGAAGTCGGGCGAGCGGCGGAAGCGGCCGAGGTCGCGGTACGCGACGCCGGTGTCGAGCACGGCGATTCGCACGCCGCGGCCGCCGGGTGCGCGGGCCGCGACGTTGGACCACGCCTCGAGCGCGTTGACGCCGAAAGCGCCGAAGAAGTTCCACTGCAGCGCTGCGAGCCCGCCCGGGAAGCCGCTGATGCCGGGATCGTCCGGGAGCGGGGCCGCCTGCGCGGCGTGGACGCCCGTCGCGTGGGCGATCGGGTTGGGGGCGGCGAACGCGACGCCCGGGGTGTGGCGGAGCTTCGCCACGGTCGCCCGGACGTGGCCGGGTTGGACGTGCAGCACGCGCGTGTACGGTGCGGTCGCACCGCCGACGAACGCGCCCACCGACGCGGCGACGGCCGCCTGCGCTGCCGCGCCGCCGACGTCCGGTTGGTATCCGACGACGACCTCGCCGGGAGCGTAGGCGGGCGGATCGCTCGCAGCGGCAGCGGCTCCAGCGCTTCCGCCGCCGAGCGCGAGCAGCAGGGCCGCGACGGCAGAGCGCCGTGCGGCGCGACGGTGGAGACGGGGAAGGGAGGGCATCGACGGCGGGGAATGGAACGCTGCAGCCATCCTGCCGCGTCAACCTTAAGACATCATCGGCTGCGGAAAGTTTCTTCGCAAGCCCCGATCCGGCGCATTGGACGCCGTCCGACCCCGTGACCAGCCACTTCTTCCCCCGCGACGAGTACTTCATGCGCCTCGCCCTGCGCGAGGCCGAACGCGCGATGGAGCACGACGACGTGCCGATCGGCGCGGTGGTCGTGCACGAGGGCGAGGTGCTCGCGACCGGCCGCAACGAACGCGAGGAGCGCCAGGACCCGACCGCCCACGCGGAGGTGCTCGCACTGCGCGAGGCTGCCGACCGGCTCGGACGCTGGCGCGTGCTCGACTCCGTCCTGTACGTGACGCTCGAGCCGTGCGCGATGTGCGCCGGCGCGATCGTGCTGGCGCGCGTGCCGCGGGTGGTGTTCGGCGCGTGGGACCCGAAGGCGGGGGCGGCCGGGAGCGTGCTCGACGTGCTGGCGCAGCCGAGACTCAACCACCGGCCGGACGTCTCCGGCGGCCTGCTCGCGGAGGAGTGCGGCGCGCTGCTGTCGAGCTTCTTCGCGGGGCGGCGCTAGCCGCCGCGGCGCGCCGCGCTCCAGGCGCGGACGCTACCCTTCCCCCACCACCTGGAGGGGTGGCAGAGCGGTTGAATGCGGCGGTCTCGAAAACCGTTATGGGCGGTTCCGTCCATCGAGGGTTCGAATCCCTCCCCCTCCGTAGGGCCTGCGCTGCCTCCCTCGCGGCCGCCGGCTGGCTTGTCATCATCGCTCGTGAGCGATGGATACGCTGACGTTCCACGCCAAGCTGGAGGACGTACCGCGGGTGAGCGCGCATGTGGCCGTTCGTGCGGATCAGGAGCTGACCGCGCTGCACGACGTGGTCCGAGGGGCGTTCGGCTGGGACGACGACCACCTCTACTCGTTCTGGCTTGACGGACGCTACTGGGGCGACCGCGATTCCGAGTACACGCGACCCGAGGGCCTCGACGATCTCGGCGATCCGGTGCGCACGGCCGCCGTGGCGATCGGTTCCCTCGGTCTCGCCATCGGTCAGAGGATCGCCTACGTGTTCGATTTCGGCGACGAGTGGCGGGTGCGCCTGACGGTCAAGGCGATCGACGCCGCGGATGACGACGAGTACCCGCGGGTCCTCAAGCGCCTTGGCGAGGCGCCGCCGCAGTATCCCGACCCCGAAGACTGAGGCGCCAGTCTGGCACTCCGATCGCCAGAGGCGTTATACTCGCCGAGTATGACTGGCCGGATCGGAGCGAAGGGACAGGTCGTCATCCCGAAGGCGGTCCGCGAGCGCGCTCGCGTGCATCCCGGCGACGAGGTGGACTTCGAGTTGGACGACGACCGGATCACGCTCGTCGTGCGTCGGCAGCCAGCGCGACTTGGCGGACGGTTCGGCCGTAGCGGCATGGCAGCACGCCTGCTTGAGGAGCGGGCGCGCGAGCCGCGGTGAACGTCTGCCTCGACTCCTGGGCGATCCTCGCCTGGCTCGACGGCGAGGAGCCCGCGCTCTCGCGCGTCGAGGAGCTGATCGCGACGCGTCCCGTCACGAGCTGGGTGAATCTCGTCGAGGTCTACTACCGGGTCGAGCGCGATCACGGACGGCTTGCCGCCGACGACACGCTGTCATCCCTGCGAGCGGCGCTCTCGCTCGACCTTCCCGGCACCGCCCGGATGATCGAAGCCGCGCGGCTCAAGGCGCGCGCGTCGATCGCGCTCGGGGATTGCTTCGCGGTCATGACCGCCGCCGCCCATGGACTCGTCCTGCTGACCGGCGATCCGGAGATCCTCCGGCTCGACGAGCCTCCCTGCGAAACGGAAGACCTCCGACCATAGTTGACCGCCGAAGACGGCGGCCGACAGGCCCTGCACGCCGCCTGCGACATCGAGCAACTAGAAGCGGCCGAAGCGCTGCTCGTGGAGCTGGCGAATGCGCCGCCAGGTGTGATCGTAGAGTTCGAGCTTCGTCCCTCCAAGCCCCGTACCGGCCCCGATTGGGCTTGCGCTACAGCGCCAGGTGCAGGCCCAGTTCTCGGCCCGCTTCGCGGGACCCTGAATGCCATGCGTCCAGCCTCAGCAGGGAACGACGCCGGCATCGACCCGGTTCGCCACGAGACCATCGTTGATGTAGTGGGCGTTGAGCCAGCCGTCGTTCGGGACTCCTGCATTGGTCGGACGCGTGACGTTCTCGACGTAGTACCAGAGCGAGTCGTTGTACGGGCCTACGGGGTCGCCGGCTCCGTAGCAGTCGAGGCGCACGTGCTCGTTCGCGTAGACGCCGTGGCCGGTCACGCGATCGGTGTCGGCGACGTGAGGGCCGTTGCGGAACCAGACGCCATCTGGCGGGGTCTCGCTCGTGTTCATGGCCGTGAAGACGGGGTGCGCCGCGCCCGGCGGAGCTTGCGGGTTGACCGCCGGGGGCTGAGGATTCACGGTTGGCGGTTGCGGGCTGCCCGGCGACGGAAGCGGCCCCGATCCGGTCCCGCCCGGCGAGGACGCAGCGCCCCGGCACGCGGAGCTCAGCAGCACGCCCTTCAGAAGCGCAAGCGGCACCTTCCTGCTCGTGCCCGCGGCGATCCCGTTGGCGAGCAAGGAGGCGGTGCAGCTCGAGCTGACCTTCGCAGATGACGACGCGTCGCCATCCAGTCGCGCGAGGCCGGCGCTCGCTGGCCAGCCGTGGATCCACTCCTCTCGGAGGGACCGAACCACGCATCAGCACACCGGAACCGAGAAGTCGGTGTTGTGGCTGTAGGGGCCGTACGGCGGATCCCCGTCGAGAAACGTGTTCGCCGGCGAGTAGTACTGGTTGTACCAAGGGCCGCTCGCGATGCGGTACCACCAGCCATCCGGGTTTGCGGACGCGATCTGCGGCGCGTACACCCGGCACGAGACCTGCACGGTTGCCCCGGCCGCGATCGCAGGCCCCATGCCCGAAGCGTTGTACGGATTCGTGAACGTGTTGACCGGATGATGCGGCGTCTCCACCTCCGAGTACGTGACCGGGGCGGGTGGCGGGGGCGACGGCGCGGGATTGGATGGCGTCGGAGGCGGCGGTGCGGGGGAAGCAGGCGGAGCGGGAGCAGGCGCGGGTGGTGTCGGGCGATCCGCGAAGTGGATGTAGCCGGTGAAGGTCGAGGCGGGCACCGTCCGCGCGGAGAAGGTCCCGCGGAGGTTGTGGTTGTACTCCTCGATGTAGACGCTGCCGCCGCTCACGCTCTGGACGTACGCGACGTGGCCGAACGTTCCTGCAGTGGACCAGGCGACGGAGCCGGGAGCCGGCGTCCCGTTGACGGCGTAGCCCCGAGCACGTGCCATCGCGCCCCAGTCCCGCGCGTTAGCGAAGAACGGCATGTTGAAGCCGTTACGGGACGCGAGCGCCCACGCCACGAATGACGTGCACTCGCGGTTGTACTCGCGCCACTGGTCGAACACCGAGTCCATCGGGCGGTTCTTCAGCGCCGCCGGGTAGTCGTCGCCGGGGTCGTCTCCGCCTCCACGCCCGCCGAGCGGGATAGTGACCATCCGAAGGCTGCCGTTCCTCAACCGACCGAAGTACGCCTGCGCATGCGGCCGGTGCCTGTGGCTCCGGGGGTGATGCGGCTTCGAGTGGCGGTGCTTCGTCGAATGGTGGTGCGGAGCGCCAGGCTTGGCGACCGCCCCGCTGGCGGCAGCGAGCGCCATTACGAGCGCAAACAGCAGCGCGACGACCCTGCTGCGACGGACATTGGCGCTGGGCATGCGGGGGGACCACCTTCCGTGCGCTCCGGCCCCGAGCACTCAGAACACAGGCGCTCGCATTGGTGCAGAAGCAGCTTGCCGATCAGAGCCGCCCAAAATACCTCTCTGCGGTGCGTTGTGCCTCAGTACTTCGCAGCGTCTGGCGCGATAGGGCCCGGCCCTCGTTGGGCTATTCCGCTCCCGCGTCGATCGCCTCGGCCGCTCGGCGGCGAGCGCTCCGTCCCGTAGGTGCCATCGGAAGCTCCAGAAGGCGAGTCACGTTCTTGCTTCGCACCCGGCTCCCCGTTGCTCCGAAATTCACTCTTCGTCCAGCGTCGCGCGCCCGTACTGGTCGGGGATCCAGCCCCAGCCGTAGGTGATCGCGGGGCGGGTGGGGCGCTCGCCGAAGACGCTGAGCGGGTCGACCGTCTCCTCGAGCACCTGACAGTCGTGGCGCCAGCTCTCGGTGAGGTCGAACGTGTAGGCGAAGCGGTCGCCCGGGCCGACGACGTCGAGCACCTCGATCGCGCGGTGGTCGAGCCAGCGGGGCGCGTCGCCGAGCGGCGGGCCGGCGTCCGGCAGGCCGACGCAGCGGCCGTCGGGCAGCTCGAACTCGTGCAGGTGGGCGAGGTCCCAGCGCGCGAAGGCGTCGTCGATCGTCTCGGCCAGCTGGAGGAACGTGTGGCCGGGGCCGACGACCAGGATGCGCCCGGGGCGGGGGTCGCACTCGAGCTCGGCGCTCCCCTGGAGCTCGACCTGGACTTGCAGCCACGGCAACGGTGTCAAGCTCACGCCGCAGCACGCTAGTCCCGCTCATGCGGTGGTTCAACACACGATGTGTGGGATTGCGGTGTGGTGCCGAGATCAGGTCGCTCCGACGGCGGTGCGGTAGCGCTCGGCGACGGGCGGCGGCTGCTCGTCCATCCACTGCGCGAACCTCGCGAGGCCCGCTTCGAGCGGCGTGCGGGCGCGCCAGCCGAGCTCGTCCGCGGCGCGGCGCGCGTCGGCGACCCACACGTCGGTGTCCCACTCGCGCGCGGGGAACGCCGCCCACGCCGGCTCCTCCTCGATCGCGAACGTGCGGCGCGCGATCTCGGCCAGCTCGCGCAGCGACGTCTGGCGGCCGCCGCCGACGTTGTAGACGGCGCCGGCGCCCGGCTGGGCGTGCGCGGCGGCGAGCAGGAAGGCGTCGACCACGTCTTCGACGTAGACGAAGTCGCGCGCGATCGCCGGGTCGGCCAGCGGCGGAAGGCGGCGTTCGAGCCCGGCTGCCACGAGCGCCGGCATCAGCCGTCTCGGCTCCTCCCACGGGCCGTAGGCGGAGTAGAGCCGCAGCGTCGTGATCGCCGCGCCGCGCTGGCGCGCGAGCCAGCCGCCGAGCAGCGTCGCCGACGCCTTCGTGACGGCGTAGGCGCTGTTGGGCTCGGGCAGCTCGTGCTCGGGCGGGGCGTGGTCCTTCAAGCCGTACTCGGACGAGGAGCCGGCGTTGACGATCGCGCGCGCGCCCGCGTCGAGCGCCGCCTCCGCGACGTGCGCCGTCCCGGCGACGTTCGTCTCGATCATGCGCGGCAGCGAACGCTGCCACGAGTACGCGCCGTGCGCGGCGAGGTGGAAGACGAGCTCGGGCTGCGCCGCGTGCACGGCGCGCGCGACCGTGTCGGCGTCGCGCAGGTCGAGTTCGACGACCTCCGCCACGTCGCGCAGCTGCTCGAGCCGCCACGGGTCCGAGCCGGGACCGGACAGCAACGTCACCGCGTCGCCGCGCGCGATCAGCCGTCGTGCCAGCGCCGCGCCGATGAAGCCGGCCGCGCCGGTGACGAGCGAGCGCGTCGCCGTCATCGTGCGGGCCGCTCGGCCGTCGCCGTCTCCACCGCGCCGTTCGAGCGGCCGTTCGCGGCCGGCCCGCCGGCGCCCGCCTCCAGCTCCGCGACGGCCTGCCGGTGCGTCTCCGCTTCGAGCGGCAGGTAGTGCCAGGCGATCTTGCTCTCCATGAACGAGACGCCGCGCCCGAAGACGGTCTGCGCGAGCAGCACGTGCGGTCGGGCGGGCGGGGACGAGCTCATGTCGAGCTCGCCGATCAGCGCCGCGATCCCGTCGGCGTCGTGGCCGTCGACTTCGTGCACGTCCCACCCGAACGCGGCCCAGCGCTCGCGCGCGGGCGGGCCGGGATCCAGCACGTCGCACGTGTAGCCGAGCGCCTGCTGGCCGTTGACGTCGATCAGCGCGACGAGCTTCGACAGCCGGTGGTGGGCGGCGAACATCGCGGCCTCCCATATCGAGCCCTCGTTCGTCTCGGCGTCGCTCAGCAGTGCGAAGACGCGCCGCGGGGAGCGCTGGCGCTGCGCCGCGAGCGCGGCGCCGGCGGCGATCGAGAGGCCCTGCCCGAGCGAGCCGGTCGAGAAGTCGACGCCCGGCAGCACGTGCTCCGGGTGTGCGCCGAGCATCGAGCCCTCGCCGCAGTAGGTCTGCAGCAGCGCGCGGTCGATCCGCCCGGTGGCGGCGAGCGCCGCGTACAGCGCGAGCGCCGCGTGCCCCTTCGACAGCACGAAGCGGTCGCGCTCCGCTTCCGCCGCGTCGCCGATCCGCAGCACGCCGCCGTACAGCGCCGCGAGCAGGTCGGCGATCGAAAGCGCCGAGCCGATGTGGCCGACTCCGGCGCGCATCGACTCGTCGACGACTGCGCGGCGGATCTCGTATGCGAGCCGGTCCCCCTCCATCGCTCCCCCTTTGTGACTATGGAGCCGACTGTACCAGCGGATGGTAGGCTCGGACCGAAGTCGAGCGCATCGTCGCAAGGGGGAAGGGAGACGATCGGGTGCGCATAGCGTTCATCGCCAACCCGGAGGCGCCGGGGGGCTGGTATCGCGGCATAGGGCCGATGGTCGCGCTGCATCAGCGCGGCCACGACATCGTGCAGGTGTGGCGTCCGAAGGCGGGGATTCGCGGCGATCTCGTCGCGAAGTGCGATCTGCTGCACGTGTACCGTGCTCATGAAGACGAGGTGCTGGAGATCGTCCGCCATGCGAAGCGGCGCGGGCTCGCGGTCGTCTACGACAACGACGACGACATGCGCGCCGTGCCGAGAGACAATGCCGCCCACCGCGACTACGGCGGCTTCGCCGGCGATCGCGCGCTGCGCCAGATACGCAGACTCGTGCAGCAGGCCGATCTCGCGATCGCGGCGAGCAGCCCGATCGCCGATCGCTTCCGCGAGTACGGTGCCATGCACGTGCAGACGATCGAGAACTACGTGCCCGACGCGACGCTCGAGGCGAGCGCGCCGTCCAACGGCGATCGCGTCGTCGCCGGCTGGCTGGCCGGAAACGAGCACCACCTCGACACCGAACGGCTGCCGCTGGCCGAGGAGGTCGGCCGCGCGCTCGACGCGCACCGGCAACTCGTGGTGGAGACGATCGGCGTGCGGATCGGGTTGCGCCACGAGCGCTACCGCCACGTCGACCGCGTCGACTTCTTCGATCTGCCGCCTAAGTTGGCCGAGTACGACGTCGGCCTCGCGCCGATCGCCGACATTCCCTTCAACCGCGCGCGCTCGAGCATCAAGGTGAAGGAATACGCGGCGCTCGGCAGACCGTGGCTCGCCTCGCCCGTCGGCCCGTACGCCGCGCTCGGTGAGAAGGAGGGCGGCCGGCTCGTGCCGGACGACCGTTGGGCCGAGGAGCTGGGCCGGATGGTCGAGAAGCCGCGCGAGCGGCGCAAGCTCGCCAAGCACGCGCGCAAGTGGGGGCGCACGCAGGCGATCTCCGCGAACGTCGGCCTGTGGGAGAAGGCGCTGTCCGCCGCGGTCGTGCGAGCGGGCGGCACGCCGCGTCCGGCGGGGCCGCCGCGGGCGCGGCCGACGTTGGTCGCGCGGGAGCCGGTGTAGGAGCAGACGTCACGACGATGCCTACTATGGGAGATTGAGACAGACATGGACCGCGTTGAGGTGCAAGCGATGCTCGACCAGGAGGACCACCACTGGTGGTACCGGGGTCGACGCCGGATCGTGTGCGACGAGCTCGCGCAACTGCCGACGGGGCCGACGATGCGCGTCCTCGACGCAGGTTGCGGCTCGGGCCGCCTGCTCGACGAGCTCCACGACTACGGTCACGTCACGGGCCTCGACCTCAACCCCGACTCGGTCGAGATCGCTCGCAGCCGCGGGCACGCGGACGTCGTCCAGGGGCCGGTCGAGGAACTGCCGTGGGAGGACGAGACGTTCGACCTCGTGATCTCGCTCGACATGGTCGAGCACACCGTCGACGACCGCGTCGCGCTGCGCGAGCTGGGGCGCGTCACGAAGGCGGGCGGGCTCTTCCTGATGACCGTGCCGGCGTATCGGGCGCTGTGGTCGAGCCACGACGTCTTCAACAACCACCACCGCCGCTACGACCGCCGCATGATGCGCGCGCTCGCGGCCGAAACCGGCTGGACGATCGAGCGGATGACGTACTTCAACTCGCTGCTGCTGCCGCCGGCCGCCACGGTCCGGCTGCTGCAGCGGCTGCGCCATCGCGACGCGCTGTCCAACGGCCACGGCGGCGACGTCACGAACGAGACCGACCACGGCCGACACAGCTCGGACGTGGAGCTCACGCCGCCGTGGCTGTCGCCCGTGCTCGAGCTGCCGATGAAGCTCGAGGCGCGGTGGCTGGACCACGGCCGCCGCACGCTGCCGGCCGGGCTGTCGCTGCTCACCGTGCTCAGGCGCTCCTAGCCGAGGGTCGCGCGCAGCGCTCCGGCGGCGCTACGGCGCTTCGCCGAGGCCGCCGGCATGCGCCCCGTAGACCCACAGCTGGTCGCCTTCGTGGTCCTGGGCGGTGGGCCCGAAGCCGGCCGCCTGGAGCGCCGGGCGCACGTCCGGCAGTTCGGCGCCGCCGATCATGATGAAGACCTTCTTCCCGCCTTCGGCGCGCAGGATTCGTATCGTGTCGACGAGCTGCTCGTAGGCCGGCATCGAAGCCTGGCCGGTGTACGGGGCGACGTCCACCACGCCGAGGTTCGTGCCGATCCGGTGACCGAGCATCTGGAGGATCGCGACGCGCTCGCCGCGGTGCACGTGCGCGGCGACGAAGTCCTCGCCGCTCGGAGAGTGGAAGCTCACCGGGCTCGTGTCGCGCAGCCGCTTGACCTGCGACCACGGCGTCGGCGTCTGCGCGAGCGAGCAGGCGGTGACGCAGAACGCGACGAGGCAGCCGGCCACCGCCGGCTCGGGCCAGCGCGAGGGGCGGGCGGCGAGTCGCCGCACCGCGACGACCGTCAGCAGCGCGAGTGCGAAGGACCAGGCCGCGAACGAGGTCACGAGCACCTCGGGATGCGATCGGCCGACGTAGTAGCTGCCGCTCGCGAGCCCGAAGACCGCGATGAAGGCGAGCGCGCCGATGAGCGTGCGATCCTGCCGGCCCTCACGGTTGAGCGCGCGCACCGTCGCGACGGTGAGCGCCGCTGCGAACGTCACGTAGATGATCGTGTGCATGCCGAGCACCGGCATTGGCAGCATCGCGTAACCGGCGAGTGCGAACAGCTTTGCGTAGCGCACCAGCAGCGCCGGGTCCGGCAACGCGCCGGCGCGCACGAGCGTGAGCGCCGAGACGAGCGCGAACGCGGCGACCAGCCCGGCGGTCGCCTGCAGCGCGAGGCTCCGTGCGCGGGTCCACGTGCGCGGTGGGTCGGCCCACAGCAGTGCGGCGAGCACGGCGGCGAGCGCCGGCACGCCGTGGTCGACGTTGTTCATGACGACGAGCCCCGCCGCGACGAACAGCGGCCATGGACGTGAATCCTGCCCGTCACGCTCGCCGTCGAGGTGGCGCGCCGTGAGCCATGCGAGCAGCCATGGTCCGGCGAAGCGCAGCGGGTAGTCGGCGAAGATCGTCGCGAGCGTGTAGCGGTTCTCCAGCGGGCCGCGCAGCAGGAAGAAGCTCGTCGCGAGAAACGGCGCGAACAGGAGGAGGGCGGTCAGCGAGCTGCGTGTGACGCGGCGCAGCACGTCGTACATCGCAAGCAGCGCGATCCCGCTGACGAGGGCCATCAGGCCGGTGAAGATCCCGACCGACGTGCCGAGCAGCGACATGATCCCCGCGACCGGGTAGGGCCACAGCGAGCCGTACTGCGCCGCGAAGTTCACGAGCGGCGAGCGGCCGTCGAGCACCGCGAACGTTTCGTCGAGCGTGAACTGCAGGTGGTAGGCGGCGGGCTGGCTCTCGTTGGCCACCGTGTGTTCGGTGTTGACCACGTGCAGCAGCCAGATCGCGATCAGCAGCGCGGCGGCGAGCGTCCAGCCGACGCGCCGCGGCGTCGTCTCGCGAGCGCAGCGCGCGGCCAGCGCGCGTACGCGGGGGCTGCGCACCGCGGCGAGGATCGCGATCGCGCCGAGCACGCTCACCGTCAGCGTGGCGTCGGTGAAGTACGACTTCGTTATCGGCTGGTAGTTCGGATATGCGAACACGAGCCCCCGCTGGATCGCGAGGCAGGTGATCGCGAACGCCACCACGGCGGTCTGCGCTGCCCACACGAGCGGCTCGACGACCGCTGCTCGGAGGTGCGGCCGCCGCCGCGCCAGCAGCGCGGTCGCACCGGCGAGCAGCACGGGTCCGGTGAGCGCGACGAGGAAGCGCCCCTGCTCGTGCGGCTCGGGCCACAGTTCCCGCAACGCGGCGTCGAAGAAGTGGACCGAGGAGCCCGGCAGCAGCACGTCCCCGACGAGCGGGCCGAGCGTCGCGATCAGCAGCACCGTGATCGCGGCAACCGGCAGCGCGGCGAGCCAGGCGATCTCCGCCGCACTCAACGCGCGTGCCGTCTGCGGACCGGCTGCGGCGCGGCCGCCGTTCTCGCCGTGGAGGGCGCGCGTGCGACCGACCGCGGTCATCGGCGTCAGCCGGCGACCCGGCCCAGTCGACCCGTCGGGCGCAGCTCCTCGGCCGTGCCGGCGTCGGCCGGTGCCGGCAGCACGCCGCCGGGCGGCGCGCTGTGGAAGGAGCCGCGCATGCGGTAGGCGCCCACGAGCATGCGGACCGCCGACTTGTAGCTCGTCGTCGATCTGCCTCCGAAGCGCTCGGTCGGGTAGATCGGGATCTCGACGACCGGATAGCCGGCGTAGCGGCAGGCGCGCATCCACTCGAGGTCGTACAGCTCGGCGTCGCTGCTGAGCTGCATCAGGTGGTGGTAGCGGCGCGGGAAGAACTTCGGCGTGCCGTCGATGTCCCACGTGGCGAGGTCGAACAGGCGCCGGCACTCGAAGTTGTAGAGGACCGAGCCGGCGCGTCGCAGCGCGCTCTCGCGGATGCGCCGGCTCGCCTTCAGGACGGCGTCCGGGTAGGCGATCGCGTAGGCGAGCATCAGCGTCGCCGTCTCGGGCGTCGTGCGCGCGGAGTTCGTGTAGCCGACGACCTCGCCGCGCGCCGCCTCGAGCCCGGCGTTGATCGCGCGTCCCCAGCCGCCGCGCTTGATCGGCCCGACGAGCTGGACCGTGTCCGGATGCTGCGCGGCGAGCTCTGCGCAGATCTCCGTCGAGGCGTCATGGCAGCCGTTCGGCACGAGCACGAGCTCGCAGGTGCGGTCGAGCTTCGCGAAGTCGGCGAGGAAGCCGGTCACGACGCGGCTGATGTGATCGGCCTGGTTGTGGATCGGCAGGATCAGCGAGGCGTAGGGCGGGGCCGGCGTGTGGTCGATGTCGGTGTTGGCAGCGGTCATCGCGGGTTCGAGGCTCCGGTCGAGACGGGTGCGGGTGACGAGGCGGCCGCGCCGTCCAGCGCGCGCAGGACCGTCGCGGCGAGCTGGTCGGGCGCGAGGCCGTGGAGGTCGTAGAGGTACGGGCGGCTGCCGGTAGCGCCGATCGGCATCGCGCGCAGGCCGGCGCGCACGAGCCGGCACGGCAGCGCGTGCTCGGCGATCGTCTCGGCGACGAGCGAGCCGAGCGCGCCGTTGACGTAGTGGGCCTCGATGCTGAGCGCGAGCGGGACCTCGGCGAGCGCCTCGACGAGGTCGTCCGTCGGCGCGGGGTTGAGGCTCGAGACGACGTGGACGGAGGCGTCGAGCCCGTGCGCGGCGAGCTGCTCGGCGGCCTCGACCGCGGTCGCGCCCATGCCGCCGAGGGCGACCAGCGCGACGTCGCGGCCCTCGCCGATCCGCTCGGCGCGGCCGAGCGCGAAGCGGCCGTCGAGGCCGGGGACGGGCTGGGACTCCTTGCCGAGGCGCAGGTAGACGGGGCCGGGCAGCGCCTGCAGCTCAGGCAGCGCGGCGCGCGTCTGCTCCGGGTCGGCGGGGGCGACGACGGCGATGCCGGGCTGCACGCGCATGATCCCCGCGTCCTCGAGCGCGTAGTGCGTGACGCCGTTGTGGCCGTAGTCCATGCCGCCGCCGACGCCGACGACGCGCACCGGCAGCGCGTGCAGGATCGGTCCGTTGCGCACGAACTCGTAGCCGCGCATCGAGGCGAACGTGGCGATCGAGTAGACGTAGGGCGTGTAGCCGGCCTCCGCGAGGCCGGTCGCGAGCCCGACCATATTCTGCTCGGCGACGCCGGCGTTCCAGAAGCGGTCGGGGTAGCGCTCGGCGAACGGTTCGAGGACCGCGAAGCCGAGGTCGCCGGTGAGCAGCACGATCCGCTCGTCCGTGGCGGCGAGGTCGAGCAGTGCTTGAGCGAACGCTGAGCGCATGGCGAGTCGGTCTGCTGGAGTGGTTGCGAGCAGCGACCTGCCGGACGCCGCTCCGCGACGCCTGGCAGACCATTGCTGGCGATCGCCCGCCGCTCCCCCACGAAGCCTGGTCGCGAACGATCCCCAGCAATTATATGGCGTGCTGTCAACCAGCGCCGCTGTAGATCGATCGATTTTACGATCCGATGATCGATCTACGGGATTCCGAAGACCGGTGTAGCGCACAGTGATCCGATCTATCGTCGGTTAAGCCGCACATCGACCCCGCGAGTTGTGGGAGTATCGCCGGCATGGCCCGGGGGAGCCAAGCGACGCGGCCGGCGCGGCCGAGGGGGAGCCAAGCGCCTGGGGGAGGTCGCGGCGCCCGCGGCGGCGCGCTCGCGCAGAACCTGCGCTCGAGCGCGCCGTCGCGGTATCTCTTCTGCCATCCGAGCCTCGCGGCGGGCCTGCTGCTCGGCCTGTTCGTGCTCGTCTACCTGTGGCCGGCGGTGGTCGGCGGCGAGCTGCTGTCGCCGATAGCGCACCTCTATGGCTTCTCGCCCTGGCGGCCGTACGCCCCGCACGACATCGCGAGCTACTCCAACCCGCTCCTGTCCGACGTGCCGACGGCCGACTACCCGTGGCGCTTCCTGATCCGCCAGATGCTCCACGAAGGGACGTTCCCGTCATGGAACCCGTACATCTTCGGCGGCATCCCGCTCTACTCGAATTCGCAGACGGGCCTCTTCTCGCTCTTCAGCCTGCCGTTGTGGATCCTGCCGCTGAACTACGGGATCGGCCTCGGAGCAGCGCTCAAGCTGTGGGCGGCCGGCTTCGGGTCCTACCTGCTCGTGCGGCAGCTGAGACTCGGCTTCCTGCCGGGGCTGCTCGCGGGCGTCTGCTTCAGCTTCAGCGCGATCGACATCGTGTGGCTGACGCACGAGACGCTGCCGGCGGTGGCCGCGCTGTTGCCGTGGATGCTGTGGCTCGTCGAGCGGATCTACCAGGGCGGGCGGATCGGCTCGCTGCTCGGGCTGGCGGCGGCGACCGCGATCGGGCTCGGCGGCGGGCATCCGGGGATGCAGGTCCACCTGATGGCGGCGGGGGCGACGTACGCGGTGCTGCGCGCGGCGTTCCTGCCCCGAGAGACGCCGCTCGGCGCGCGCCTGCGGCCGCTTGGCCTCGCGTTCGGCGGGCTCGCCATGGGAGCGCTGCTGATGGCGTTCATGCTCGTGCCGGAGGCGCTGTCGACTCGTGGCACGATCGGCACGGTCGCGCGCAGCCACGGGACGGGGACGCTGCCGGGCACGCAGATGCCGTTCACGACGATCCGCACGGTCCTGTTCCCGGACTGGTGGGGGCGGCCGAGCAGCTTCGAAGGGAAGGGAAGGCCGGTCACCGAGCTCGCGCCGAACGTCTTCGTCGCCGTCAACTACAACGAGCGCACGCTCTATGCCGGCGCCGTGGGGCTGCTGATGGCGTTGGTGGCGCTCGCCGCGCGCGGGCGCTGGCGGGCGAAGGGCCCGTTCGTCGTGCTGGCCGCGCTCGGGCTCGCGATCCCGCTGCACTTCCCCGGCCTCTACCAGCTCGTGACGCACCTGCCGGCGTTCGATCTCGTGCAGAACCAGCGGCTGCACTTCGTGTGGGCGATGGGGCTGGCGGTGCTGGCGGCGTTCGGGCTGCAGGCGCTGCTCGAGCGGCCGGCGGGCGACCGCTGGCGGCTGGGCGTGGGCGTGGGCGCGCTCGCGCTCGGCGTGGCGGCGCTCGTGGTCGCGGGGCCGAGCGCGAGCGCGCTGAGCCGCACGCTCGAGCATTTCGTGACCGGGAGGGACTTCCGCTCGGACGCGGTCCTCGCGCTGACGAGCGCCGTCTGGTTCCTGCTGTTCGCCGTGGGGGTGGCGGTCGCGTTGCTGGCGGCGCGGCGATGGCCGGAGCGCCGGACCTGGTTTGCGCTCGGCGTGGTGCTGCTGGCCGGGCTCGACATGCTCCATTTCGCGGGCGGCTACCAGCCGATGGCGCCGGCGTCGAAGTCGATCCCGCCGCGGACGCCGGCGATCGCGTTCCTTCAGCAGCATCGCGACGACGGCCGCATCTTGGGGATAGGCGGCGCGCTGGTGAACGACTGGTCGTTGACGTACGGCCTGCACGACATCCGCGGCTACGACCCGCCGCAGCCGTCGCAGCGGTACTTCCGGCTGTGGAGACTGGCGGAAGCCGAACAGTTCGACTGGACCTCGTTCTCGATGGAATCACTGAGTCCGGAGGCGCTGCAGATCGCAAGCGTGCTGGGGGCGCGGTACGTCGTGGCGGATCCGGGCGTGCAACTCGCGTCGGGCGGTGGTGCGCCGGTGCGGGCGTTGAGCGTGGCGTACGACGGACAGGACGCGCGCGTGTTCGCGAACGCGCGGGCGGCGCCGCGCGCGCTGGTGGCGCCGCACGTGCGTGCGGTGCCGGGGGAGGACGCGGCGCGGGCAGCGGTGGTGGAAGCGGGGTTCGATCCGCGGACGGACGCGGTGGTCGAGGGCGCCGCCGGCTCGGGCCTTGCCGGGGCGGGCGGCGCGGTGTCGGTCTCCGACGACTCCAACGCCCAGGTCACCCTGCACGCCTCGCTCGACCGGCGCGGCCTGGTGGTCCTGAACGACAGCTGGGCCGAGGGCTGGAGCGTGCGGGTGGACGGGAAGCCCGGGCACGCGGTGCGCGTCGACGACGTGATGCGTGGCGTGGTCGTGGACCCGGGGCGCCACGTGGTGGTGTGGCGGTATGCGGTGCCGGGGCTGCGGGTGGGCGTGGTGGGAACGCTGCTCGCGCTGCTGATGGCGGCAAGCGGCGTGGGGTGGTTGGTCGTGCAGCGCAGGCGATCGCGGGCGGCGATGCCCTGAACGGGCCTGGGGCTGCCTCGCTGGAGACAGCCCCAGGGTGACATCACGCGCTGTGACGGCCGATCGGCCGTGCGAGCGACCCTATACTAGGGTTATGTGTATCGCACCCGTGGTGCCTAGTCTCGTCACCCGGGTCGCGATGCCATTGAACGCGGCGAGTTCGGGACAGGTTCTGCCGCTGAGGCGTGGGATGGATTGCGCTTCTTCGGCGACGAGTGAGGTCACGGCGCTGTTGGCTTCGCGTCTCATGTTGAAGAACGCCGGCGCTTCCCCCAACGACTGATATAGACATTCCGCTCCGAATGTTATGATTAGCACTTTGAGGCCAACGAACTGAAGTCTGACGTTTGGTGAGCTTGCGTCGAGTACTGGTGCGCACGATCCTGGTACCTGCTGCCCGCCCTGGACGTGGGACTTTGAGTTGCTGGCCGCACCGGTGGCGGGGAGCCGGACGTGGAGGCGGTCGCGGCGATGCTGCTGACCGGGTCGAAGCGGGGCGCGCCCGGGACAACAGTACGTCAGATCCGCATCCGCAGCGGGAGTTGGCGACCAACCACTCCACGCTGCGTGCGGCCGAGCTGATGTCTATATTAGCGAGACTCTGATGCTTGACGTTTCGCTTAGGACCGTCACTCTCGTGGCCGTCCCGCTATGTGTCGCACTGGCTGGACAGAGGAAGCCGCCTGAAGCGAGCGGTATTTCGGAGGCGCTGTCGGCCTGGAGGCCGCTGATCCCCCCACCTGCTTCGCGGTTCGCTATCCCAAATGCCGGGCTTGCGGCGGTTGATCTGTATAGACAACTGGCTCCGAAGCTAGTGACTAGTATAGCAACGCCGACTGTCTGAAAGCGGATGCCAGTTATGCTCGGTAGCGTGCCCGTAAAGGAGTCGTAGCGCACATGCCACGGCAGCGATGCGGTTAGGACAACAACATTCGTGACGTTGTTCTTCAGACACGTTTCGATGGGCGCTTGTATGGCTCTCGTGATGTAGCCGACTAGCGACCCTGTTGTCTTGGCTATGGTGCTCGCGTGGAAGCTGCCTTCCATTGTCACAGCACAGGCGATTTCTATGCCGCCGGCGGTGTTGGAGAAGCTGAGCTTGGATTCTTCGGGCCAGACGGCTCTGACAAGTCGAGCGCTGGCACTGAGTCTGCTCGCGCCGGCGACGTGGGCGGCCATCAAGAAGACGATGCCCGCAGCGACGCCGATGTATGTGGCTTTGGGGCGGAGGTTCATTGCGGATACGTCCTTTCGTGACGATGCGAGCGGCACGGAGACTCGTGCCGCCTTACACGGGGTGGAAGGCGGGCGGCTGAAGTCGCGACCGCGTCCATAACCCGTCCTTCAGGGACGGGGCTACTACGAGGAGCTCCTCAGGACCCGTAGCTACGCTGGTTCCCAGCGCCGGGCAGGCCCTGGCTATATTAGTGTGAGTCTGATGGCCGCGGTTTCGCCTAGCTTGGTGACTCTCGTCGCGGTGCCGCTGAATGTAACGGAGGCGGGGCAGAGTATCCCGCCCGAGAAGAGTGGCATTGAGGTGCCTTCTTCGGCCTGGAGGCCGGTGATCACACCACCCGATTCGCGGCTTGCTACGCCGAAGAACGGGTTTGCTGCTGTAGATCTGTATAGGCAGCTCGCGCCGAAGGCTGTGAGTAGGAAGGCGAAGCCTGCGACCTGGAGGCGCAGCCCGCCTATCGCAGGTAGGGTTCCGGTGAAGGAGTCGTACCGGATGTGCCATGGGAGCGATGCGGTTAGGGTTGTAATGTTGGTCACGTTGGTCTTGAGGCAGTTGCTAACGGGTCCGAATATGGCTCTTGTGACGTAGCCCATTAGAGAGCCGCTGGTCTTGACGATGGTCTTTGAGTGGAAGCTGCCTTCGAGCGTGAGCGCACAGGATATTTCAATGCCACCGGCCGTGTTGGAGAAGTTGATTTTGGATTCTTCGGGCCAGACGACTCTCAGGGTTTCCTGACTTATCGAGAGGTGATTTGCGCTGGCACTCTGTACCGCGACGAGCATTGTCAGGATTGCGAGCGCTACGCCCGTAAGCCTGGAGGACGTGAGCATAGATCCCTGCCTTTGGCTAGTGGAACGACGTGGGACCGCCTTTAGGCGGTCCCACGATCATGCAGTGACTTCTGGCTTAAGACCCTTAGGCTTAAGGCCTATATTAGGGTGAGTCTTATTGTTGCGGTTTCGCCTAGCTTGGTGACTCTAGTTGCGGTGCCGTTGAAGGTGCCGCTGGCGGGGCAGAGTATCCCGCCCGAGGCGAGTGGTATTTCAGAGCCGTTTTCGGCCTGGAGTCCAGTGATCGTGCCGCCAGCTTCGCGGTTCGCTATGCCGAAGGCAGGTTGTTCGGGTGTCGATCTGTATAGGCAGCTCGCGCCGAAGGCGGTGAGTAGGAACGCCGCGCCGACGAGCTGGAGACGCACGCCCGTTATCGCGGGTAGGGTGCCGGTGAACGAGTCGTACCGCACGTGCCACGGAAGCGAAGCGGTTAGGACCTGAACGTTCGTGACGTTGTTCTTGACGCAGTTGGCAACCGGACCAACTATGGCTCTTGTGATGTAGCCGATTAGCGAGCCTCTGGTCTTGACGATGCTTCTTGAGTGGAAGCTGCCTTCGAGGGTGACGGAGCAGGAGATTTCGAGCCCGCCGGCGGTGTTGGAGAAGTTCAGCTTCGATTCTTCGGGCCAAACGGCTCTGAGCGTCGATTCGCTGACGGAGAGCCGGTTGGCGGACGCCGTGCCGACGAGCGCCGCGAGCATGACGGCAGCGCTGAGCGCCGTGAGCACGAGCTTGGTGCGATTACGCATAGTGCTATTCCTCATAATGGCGTGTGCAGCCCGCGGACCGAATGGATGCGGGCCAGGGAACGGGAGGCCGAGCGGCAGCGACACGTGGAGCCGTTGCGCGGCGGTTCGGCCAATGGGCTGGCGGTTGTCGTGATGGTGTGATCCGCTGATGCGGCCAGCACGATGATCCGCCGGCGATATACGGCGTTGGCATCCCCCCTTGATGCGTAACGTGGGTGCTCGCGATGGCGTGCATGAAGCTGAGGCACGCACGTGGCCCCCACTGTGTTCTGCACGGCGCACTCACCGACGCTGTGGCCGCGCTGTAGCGGCTCCACGTCTACCGCGACGACTCGAATTGCCGAGCGCTCCGTGGCTGACGGTCGCTAGCTTAGGGGACCGAAAGGCGGAGTGTCAAGGGGCCGGAAGCCTGGGGGCCGTGGATGAGCGTCGCCATTGCGGTTTAGCTGGAGGTTGCCTCCAGAGCCAAGAGCGTTTACAGTGGCCGCGAACCGCAACGAGGAGAGATGTGGTGCTGAGATTCAGAACACGGGCCGCAGAGCTTGTGACGTGCCTGGCCGTTGTCGTCGCAGGAGTCGCTTGCGCATCGAGCGTTGCGGCTGCTGCGGCAGCTCTGCCGGACGGGCGGGCGTACGAGCTGGTATCGCCTCCGAACAAGTCGGGCGCGGACGTGATGGACGACTCGGCGCGGACACGCGCGTCCGTGTCGGGGGATCGCGTGACGTTCTCTTCGTTGGGCGGTTTCGGCGACGTGATCGGGACGGGGATCGCCACCGAGTACATGAGCAGCCGTGCAACGAGCGCCGATCCCGGCAACAACGGGTGGGCGACGCACAGCATCACGCCGAGACAGCGCGCCATGACGCTGTTCGCGGGCTTCCAGGCCAACGATCCCTTGTGGGAGGGCCAGTTCTCCGGCGATCTCTCCAGCGGCGTCTTCCGGGCGTGGTCTCCACTCACCGATGCGCCGTCTGTTGCGAACGTCGAGAACCTCTACGTGCGCCACGACCTGGACGCAGCCGGGCAGGGAACCTATGAACTCGCGAGCTCCTGTCCGCGCTGCGACCTGACCAGCACGCCGCTTCCGATCAGCCCTCCCCTGGGGGGAAACCTGCCGCGTTTGGCTGGCGCGTCCGCCGACTTCGAGAAGGTCATCTTCGAGTCGCGCTTTCGGCTGACGAGCGACGCTCCAGTCGGCACAACAGCGAAGCTGTACGAGTCGGACCATGGTGCGGTGCGACTCGTCGGAATCCTTCCCAACGGCTCCGTCGCGCCGCGCTCGATTGCCGGAGCGGGGGCCGGCAGCGTCGGCGCGCCACGCTACACCTCGGGCACGATCTCGAGAGATGGCTCTCGCGTCATCTTCACCGTTGGCGCCAGCAACGGGGCGACCTCCGGCGCGCTCTACATGCGCGACGATCACAGCACTCCGAGCACCGCGGACGACACGACGGTGCAGCTCAACACCTTCAGCGATGGCACGCCTGGTTCGTCGCCTGCGACGTACTGGGCGGCGTCGACGGGCGTGGATGCCGTGGGAGCACGCGTCCCGATTCGCGTCTTCTTCACGACCAGCGATCAGCTCGTGTCGAACGACACGAACACCTCCTCCGACGTGTACATGTGGGACGAGCAGCCGGCAACCGAGCTGGAGCGCCTCACGGTCGCGGCGACCAGCGGCACCTTCACGTTGACATACGGCGGACAGACGACCGCGCCGCTCGCCTTCAACGCGACCGGCGCGACGGTCGAGTCCGCAGTGAACGGTCTGTCCTCGGTCGGGGGCGCGGGCGGCAGCGTGACCGTCACCGGCGGGCCCGGCGACGCTGCGGGCACCGCTCCATACGACATCAGATTCGGCGGGTCGCTTGCGGACGTCTCGATGAGACCCATCACGGTCGACGCGAGCGGGCTTACGAGCCCGAGAGCGACCGCGTCGGTCACGACGGTGACCGCGGGTGGGCACCTGTCGGTCGTCTCGGTCGGCCAGCCCGGGGACGGACACAGCGCTGAGGGCGTGATCGGGACGAGCACCGACGGTCATTGGGCGTACTTCACCAGCGCCGGGCAGCTCGTCGCCGGAAGACCGGCTCCGAGAGGCACGGGCATCTATGCATGGCACGACGGCGCGATCGCGTATGTCGGCGACCTTGCCCTGACCAGCGAGGACAGAGTTGTCGACCTGCCCGGCGGGCTCGGCTTCGCATCATGGATCCAAATCACCTCCCGGCTCCGCTCGCGCGTGACGCCGGATGGTCATCACCTGCTGTTCGTCTCGCATAGCGGCTCGGGACTCACCGGCTACGACCAGACCGGGTGCGGCAGCGGCGGATGCCAGGAGGTCTACGTCTACGATGGCGTGGCCGACCAGCTCTCGTGCGCGTCGTGCAACCCGGCCGCGCCCGCAACGACGGATGCGGACATCACGCTCCGCGGGGCCGTCGGCGCGAGCGACACGACGTCGTACCTCAGTCACCCGATCTCCGACGACGGCCGCTGGGTGTTCTTCAACACCGCCGAGGCGCTCGTGCCCGAGGACGCGAACGGCAAGGTCGACGCGTACGAGTACGACACGCTGACGCATCAGGTGCACCTGCTCTCGAGCGGGACGGATCCGTCGAACTCGTTCTTCATGGATGCGAGTGCGGATGGCAAGAACGCCTTCATCCTCACGCGCCAGCAGCTGACGGGCTGGGACACTGACGGCAACTACGACCTCTACGACGTGCGCGTGAACGGCGGGTTCCCGGATCCCAAGCCGAGTTTGGCGCCTTGCGTGGGTGACGCCTGCCAGGCACCGCCCGTGGGGGCGCCCAGCGGCGGCACGCTCGGCACCCCCGCCTTCCACGGCGTGGGTGACCTGACGGAGAAGCTGAAGCACGCCAAGAAGCCGACGCGCTGCAAGCGGGGCTTTGTGAAGAAGCGCGTGAAAGGCAAGGTCAAGTGCGTCAAGAAGAAGCAGCGGCACACGGCGAGACACGCTGCGCGTCATGGAAAGGGGGCGTGATGATGCGCTCGATCATCACGACGCTCCTTTCCAGCGCACGCGGCTCGCGCCGCGTGGGACTGGCCATTGCCACGGCCGCCTTCGTCCTGGCGGGCTGGAGCACGATCGCGCTCGCCGCGCCCGTATGGCGCATCGACGCCAGCGGCAACACCACTGGCGCTCCGGGCGGCGATCTGCCGATCCTCGTGCAGGTCACGAACATCGGTGACGCGGCTGCCGACGGCACGGGTACGCCGATCACGCTCACCGGCTCGGCGCCTCCCGGCGTCGACATCGTCAGCGTCACGCCCACCGGTGGTGCGATGTTCGGCTGGGATTGCTCCGCGACGACCTCGACGACGATCTCCTGCACCGACAGCTCCGACGTCGTGGACACGGCGGCGAACGCGTTCGGGCTCAACTACGGGACCCTGACGGTGGACGCCACCGTGAACGGTGCGCCGGTTGGCAGCACCGTCACGACGACGCTCCAGGTCGGCGGTGGCGGTGCTGCCACGGCGTCGACCGTGGAGCCCACGAAGATCGCGAGCGATCTGCCGGGCTTCGGCATCGACGCGTTGGACGGTCAGGTCAGCGACGCCGTCGGCGGGGCGTTCACCCAGGCCGGCGGACATCCCGACGCAGCGTCGGTGTCGCTCGACTTCAACACGTCGACCGACCCGAACCCGTTCGTCGGACCGCTCTGGCCGATCGAGCCGGTGAGGGACGTGGTCGTGGACTTGCCGCCCGGATTCGTCGGGAATGCGACGAACAGCGAGCAGTGCACGCCGTCGCTGCTTTCGCCGCAGACCGGTGGGCCACGCTGCCCCTCGACGTCGCAGGTCGGCACGACGCTGGTGCGCCTCAACGGTCTCAGCGTCCGCAACGTGCTCGGACCGATCGCCGTCTACAACATGGTGCCGCCGCCGAACGTGCCGGCACGCTTCGGCTTCAACGTCGCCGGGAACGTCGTCACACTCGACGCGCACCTGCGCAGCGGCTCGGACTACGGGCTGTCGATCGAGGCGCACAACATCCCCGAGGGGCTCGGGGTCGCCGGTACGACGGTCACGTTCTGGGGCGTGCCTGCCTCGCCCGCACACGACGCCGAGCGCGCGTGCACGCCCACCACGCTTTCCCCGGCTGCACCGTGGGAGGGCGGCCCCGCGTGCGCGAGCGGTGCCACGCAGACAGCGTTCCTGCGCAACCCGACGTCGTGCACCGCGCCCGGCGTGGGGCTGCCGACGACGGTGCACGTCGACTCGTGGGACCACCCGGGCACGTTCGTCTCGCAGACGTTCGTGAGCCATCTGCCGCCCGCGTACCCGGCGGCCCCGGCCGACCAGGGTGCGCAGCAGGGGCCGACCGGCTGTGCGCAGGTGCCGTTCGACCCGACGCTCGCGGGTACGCCCGACACGTCGAAGGCGTCTTCGCCGTCGGGCTTCGCGTTCGACGTGAGACTGCCGCAGACCGACGACCCGGTTTCGATCGGGGAGGGCGACCTGAGAAAGGCCGTCGTCACGCTGCCGGCCGGGGTGCGCGTGTCGGCGTCGTCCGCGGGTGGGCTCGACGCCTGCACGCCGGACCAGGTCGGGCTGCACTCGGAGGCCGATGCGAGCTGTCCCGACGCGTCGAAGGTCGGTTCGCTGACGATCAAGACACCGCTGCTGAGAGATCAGCTGACGGGGTCGATCTATCTCGCGAAGCCGCATGACAACCCGTTCGACTCGCTGATCGCGATCTACCTCGTGGCCAGAGGCCCCGGGCTGATCGTGAAGCTGGCCGGCCAGGTGGCGCCCGATCCGGTCACGGGCCAGCTGACAGCGACGTTCGACGACCAGCCGCAGCTGCCGTTCTCGACCCTGCATCTCGAGTTCAAGGGCGGGCCGCGCGCGCCGCTTGCGACGCCGCGCATGTGCGGCTCGTACAGCACGCACGCCGTCCTCACCTCGTGGAGCGGCAAGGTCGTGACGTCGGACAGCCCGTTCACGGTCGATCGGAACAGCCAGGGCGGGCCGTGCGCCAACCCGGGCTTCGCTCCCGGCTTCAGCGCCGGGACGGAGAACCCGGTCGCCGGTGCGACGAGCCCGTTCCAGCTCGCGATGACGCGCGGTGACGACGACCAGGAGCTCAAGTCGCTCACGGTCGACATGCCAGGGG
>DASRXW010000031.1:0-3023 GCA_035654055.1 Conexibacter sp. | reverse complement strand
GCCCGAGCATCAGGCGATCAACGCGGCGCTGCTGGCGGCCGGCTTCGCGCCCTCCGGGCGCGGCGACTGGCCGGAGGATCTGCAGACGGACGTCGCGCCGGAGCTGCGCTCGAACGCTCCGCTGCTGCGCGACGGCCTGCGGCTCGACCGCGCGGTGATCTCCGAGCCGTTCGGGCTCGTCCCCTACGAGGCGATCTACCGCTGGCGCGGCGCGCTGTCGCCGTAGGAGCGCTTCGTCGCACTCGGCTGATGAGCCGTCGACATGACGCCGTCGCCGCAGACGTGGACCGCGCTCCCTAACTTGGCGGGAATTGCCCGCTCGTACGCAGTTCCCGCGTTGCCGTCAGCCGATACGCGGTCGCGGATGTCTGTTCAAAACCCGCCCCCGCTATGCCAAAGTCCCGTGACAGGGGGCTTGCCATCGTCGCCGCGTCGAGCTGATAGGTCCGCAAGACGGGGTTTGGGATCGACTGTTCTCGGTGGTGCCGGGGAGGGTCTTTCTCGTTCTGTCTTTGAAGATGAGGGAGTCGAATTGGACCTGTTGCGTAGGAAGGTGCCCGCGACGTCGTCGGTGATCGCGATCGATCCGGGCAAGGCGCTCAACCGCGTGTGGTTGACGACCGGGGAGCGTGGGCTGACCGGTGAGCCGGTCTCGTTGCCGGTGCTCCGTGACGGTGTCGAGCAGCTCGAGCGGTTGATCACCAGAAGCGGTGTTGCGGGGCCGCCGGTGATCGGCCTGGAGGCGACAGGCGCGTTGCATCGGGCGTGGGCGACGGAGATCGAGCGTCGGTGGCTCCGGTCGGCGACTCGATCTTCAACGCGCGGCCCTGCGATGCCGGCGCCGAGAGGCCGGGGCGGAGCGCGTTGAGCTGATCCGGAGGCGCTGCTGAAGCTTCTTGCGGGCGTCGACGAGTTGGCGGCGATGACGGACCGTCCCCAGCAGCGCCTCGACCGCGTCCAGAGCGGCCCTCCTCGTCGTGCCCCAGCGCACGCGGCGCCCTCGAAGCCGGCCGCCTCGAGGTGGCGCAGCGGCGCTTGGACGCCGACATCCCACGCCGCGCCGGGTTTGCGCACAGTCTCGCCCACGCGCCACACCCTGTGACACGTTGCCGCCGGTCAGCTGCTGTTCGCCATCGGTCATCGTTCGTCTGGCTCCTCGTCGGGGTGCGATGCGGCGAGCAGGCCCTGCGCGACGACCGCGCCGGGCCGCACCGCGGATCCGGGGAGCATCACGGTCTCGGCGACGAACGCGCCGGCGCCAATCATCGTTCCCGGCCCGATCACCGCGGGACCTGGATGGTCACGTTCTCGGCGACGTTCGCCTCCTGTCCGACGAGGATCGGCGGATGCAGCGTCGCCGACGCGGCGACGACCGCTCCCTGCTCGACCCAGATGCCGGGGCTGACCTCGTTGCCCGCGGGCCGCAGGCCGGCCACCCCCGTGGCCGCGTCGAGGTTGGCCCGCCACAGGTCGCGGAAGCTGCCGCGGCGGCGCGGGCGCAGGAAAGCAGGAGCGCGGCGCCGCGATCGTGCGCGCCCGGCCTCGGCGTCGAGGAAGCCGCGCAGATGCCTGATCCTGACCTGCTGCCGGTGTTGCAGGCCCGGGTGTCGGGCTTACTCGCGTGTGAGTTCGGTGCCGTGGGCGGTGTCGAGGAGGTGTTGGTGGTGGACGAGTTTGATGCGTGGGCGGCCGTGGGGTTGGCCGGCGTTTCTCTCGGTTTCGTCGATCGTCTGCCAGTGGGTGTAGGTGGTGTGCTCGGGGGCGCGCTGGGTGAGCAGTGTGAGGATCGCGTCGGGGTTGTCGTGCGTGGGTTGGGGGAGGCGGCTGGCGGCGTGGTCTTCGAGCAGGCGGTCGATGGTTTCCTGGCTGTCTTTCTTGTTCGTGCCGATGATTCCGCTGGGGCCGCGCTTGATCCAGCCGGTGGCGTACTCGCCGGGGCGTTGTGCGCCCGCCGTCGCGTCGAGCACGCGGCCGTGGTCGTTGGGGATCGTCGCGGAGCGTTCGTCGAACGGGACGCCGGGGATCGGGATGCCGCGGTAGCCGACGGAGCGGAGCACGAGTTGGCAGGGGATTGTCTCCTCGGTTTCGGTGACGACGGCGCGCAGGCGGCCCTCGCCGTCCTCGACCAGCTCGGTGCGTCCGACCCTGACGCCCTCGACGCGCCCGTGGCCGATGATCTCCAGTGGGGAGGCGAAGAAGCGCAGCACGATGCGGCGCTCGTGGCCGTGGGGCTCGCTGGCGGCGTAGCCGTGCAGTACCTCGATCTTGCGCTTGGTCTGCGCGTCGGCGTGCTCGACGATGCGTGCGCTGGCGGGGTCGAGCTGCATGTCGCCTGGGTCGACGATCACGTCCGCCTGCGCCAGTTCTGAGAGCTCGATCAGCTCCGGTGTCGTGAACGCCGCCTGGGCGGGGCCACGACGGCCGAGCACGACGACCTCCTCGATCGAGGAGCCGGCGAGCGCGTCGAGCGCGTGGTCGGCGACGTCCGTCTGCGCGAGCGTCTCGCGCGGCAGCGCGAGCATGCGTGCGACGTCGAGCGCGACGTTGCCGTTGCCGACGACGATCGCCGTCGTGGCGGTCAGGTCGAACTCGTGGTCGGCGAAGTCCGGGTGGCCGTTGTACCAGGCGACGAACTCCGTCGATGAGTGGCTGCCGGGCAGGTCCTCGCCGGGAATCCCCAACCGCCGATCGCCTGAGGCGCCGAACGCGTAGACGACGGCGTGGTAGTGGGCCTTGAGGTCCTCGACCGCGATGTCCGTGCCGATCTCGACGTTGCCGAAGAAGCGAAAGCCCTCCTTGCCGGCGGTCTTCTCGTAGCGACGCGACACCGCCTTGATCTTCGGATGGTCCGGCGCGACGCCCGCGCGCACGAGCCCCCACGGCGTCGCGAGACGCTCGAACACGTCGACCATGGCCTCGACGTCCTTGGCGGCCAGGAGCTGCTCGGCGGCGTAGAAGCCCGCCGGACCAGACCCGACGACCGCGACACGAAGAGAAGAGGACACACCCAGCAGAGTAGCCGC
>DASRXW010000030.1:0-38773 GCA_035654055.1 Conexibacter sp. | reverse complement strand
GACGGTGTCCGATCCGCCGGTTCTGACGGTGTCCTGCACCGTCACCACGCGCACGCTGTCGGCGAGGAATCTCGTCGCGTCGCGCCCCTGGAGCTGCTGCGCGTCCTGCGCTCTCTGAGCGTCCACGGCGTGCTGCGCGTTCGTCGCGTTGTCAGCGCTCGTGGCCGTCGTCGCGGTCGCTGCCGTCTCGGCCGTGAGCGCTCTCCTCGCGGCCGGCACCGGGCCGAGCTTCGACTCGTTGATCTGGTTGCCGGTCAGCGAGTTCGGGACGATGCGGTTGGCAGGGATGCTGTGCTTCTGGATGTCTCTGCCGCTGAGCGTCACGGCTGCATAGCCGGTGCCGCCGAGCGCCACGAACAGAGCGACGAGCGCGACGACGAGCGACGCCGACGGACGGCGGACGGTGAACGTGGAACGCATGAGAACCCTCCGGTTCTTCGGGGCGAGCCGGGTGCTCGCCGTTCGATGCGCTCCAGCTTCCAGCGGCGCAGATGACGCGTCTGCTCAGCGCGTGACGCGCGACGTGTCAGGTGTGCGACACAGCGGGCGACGGCGGACTGCGGGACAGGGATTCGAACCCCAATTCCTCGGACCAGAACCGAGTGTCTTGCCGTTAGACGATCCCGCAAAGATGCGCCGATCAGGATAGAGCCTTCGCGCGACGGGCGTTTCGCGGGGCGCGCGACGTCACGCGCAGGTCGCCGCTCCCAGCCGACCGCAGCGCGATCTACTCTTCTCCCATGCAGCAGCGGCTCAGCCTCGTGACGCTCGGTGTCGCGGACCTCGCGCGAGCACGCGCGTTCTACGAGGCGCTCGGCTGGCGGACCGGCGCCGCACCGGCCGACGACGTCGTCTTCTTCCAGGCCGGCGGGATGATCGTCGCGCTGTGGGACCGCGCGAAGCTCGCGGAGGACAGCGGGATCGGCCAGGACTCGGGCGGCTGGGGCGGCGTCACGCTCGCGCACAACGTCGGCTCGCCCGAGGAGGTCGACGCCGTGATCGCGCAGGCGGAGCAGGCCGGCGCGCACATCCCCCGCCACGGCGCCGCGACCTTCTGGGGCGGCTACTCGGGCATCTTCGTCGACCCCGACGGCCATCCGTGGGAGGTCGCGCACAACCCCCACTGGACGCTGCACGCGGACGGCAGCGTCAGCCTCGCGCCCTAGCCGCCGGGCCAGCCGGCGTCCATCTCGAACTGCTCCTCGCCGAGCGCGAGCACCATCGGGTCGCCCGCGCGCGCGACGAGCCGGAGCGGCGTCTCCGGGTCGCTCGTCGCGAACACGACCACCAGCACGCTGCGGCCCGGGAACGCCTCCGCGAGCGCCAGCACGGCGCGCGCCTGGTGCTCGACGCCGCCGAGCGGCGCGGTGATCTCCGCACGCACCGCGTCGACCTCGAACGGCGGCAGCGGGCGGATATCGGGCAGCGGTACCGACAGCGGCGCCGCGGCGAGCCGGGCGACGTCGAGCTGCACGACGTCCTCCCCCTCGCCGAGGATCGCCGGCCCGACCGCCGGGCACGCGACGACGAGCGGCGGGACCGCCGTCCCCTGGTCGAGCAGCAGGGTCGCCTCCAGCGCGCCTGCGGCCGACACGAACGCGCGCAGCGTCACGGCGATCTCCGCGATCCGCTCGCGCGCCTGCTCGGCCGACGACGTCACCGGCACACCAGCCCGGCGGCGGCGCTAGAGCGCCGCAAGCTCGCTGTCGAGGTCGCCGAGCGCGTCCGCGCGGTCGCCGAGTGCGGTGCGGCGGACGATCAGCCGGCGCGCATGTGCGAGGTCCTCCGAGCGCCCGACCGACAGCGCGCCCTCGACGCGGCCATCCGCCAGGTACCAGACGCTGAAGGCGCCGTCGTCGAGCGACCCGCGCACGATCTCGCGATCCCACGAGGCGGCCGGCCCGACGTACTCGAGCGAGGCCCAGTCGGCGAGGTCGGAGAAGAAGTAGGGCACGACGTCGTGCTCGACCTGCTGGCCGAGCATGTTCAGCGCGACCGTCTTGCCGTGGCTGAACGCGACGTCCCAGTGCTCGACGCGGATGCGGCGGCCGTTCGGGGCGCTGTCCCAAGAGGCGACGTCGCCGGCCGCCCACACGCCCGGAGCGCTCGTGCGCAGCTGCGCGTCGCAGCGGATGCCGCCGCGCTCGTCGTCGAGCGTCAGGCCGGCCGAGCGCGCGAGCATCGTGTCGGGCAGCACGCCGGCGCCGATCACGACGCAGTCGGCTTCGAGCCGCTTCCCCTGCTGCGTGACGACGTGCGTCACGCGGCCGTCGGCGCCCTCGAAGCGCTTCAGCGCGTCCTCGCCGTGGACCACGATGCCGTGCTCCTCGAGGCGGTCCTGGAAGAAGCGCCCCGCCTGCGCGCCGAAGCCGCGCTCGAGCGTGATCGCCTCCTGCATCACGATCTCGCAGCTCGCGTGGTCGGCCGCCACGAGCGACGCCGCGACCTCGCAGCCGATGTAGGAGCCGCCGATCAGCACGACGCGCTTGCCGTCCGCGTCCGCTCGAATCGTGTCCGCGTTGCCGAGCGCGCGCAGGTAATGGATTCCCTCCAGCTCGGCGCCGTCGACGTTGAGCCGCCGCACGTTCGCGCCCGTCGCGACGAGCGCGCTGTCGTAGGCGACGACCTCCTTGCTCGACAGCGTCGCCTGCTTCGCGGCCGTGTCGAGCTTCATCACGCTCGTGCGGGTGCGCAAGTCGATCCGCTGCTCCTCCCACCAGTCGCCCGGGCGGAAGTACGTGTCGTCGCGCGACTCGTGGCCCTGCAGGTAGCCCTTCGAGCAGGGCGGGCGGTTGTACGGCGGCTCGGGCTCGCGGCCGACGAGCAGGATCTCCCCTTCGGCGCCTGACTCGCGCAGCCAGCGCGCGCAGTTCGCACTCGCGAGCCCGCCGCCGATCAGCAGGTGCGAGACGGAGCGGTCGGCCATCGTGGAAGGTCCCTACCCGCGCTCAGGCGGCGGGACTCGTCCCGTTGCGCGTGAACTGCGGCGTGATCGCCGACTCGAGGCCCGGGTCGAGGATCAGCAGCACCTCGTCGCCGGCCTCGATGACGGTGTCGGACTTCGGCACGAAGCCCGCGCCGCCGCGCAGCACGGAGATGATCAGGCTGCCTTCGGGCAGCTCGACGTCGTCGACCCGCTGGCCGGCCGCGGGCGCGCCCTCGACGACCTCGAGCTCGATGATCTCCAGCCGCTCGCCCTCGAGCGCGAGCAGCTGCACGAGCCCGTACTGCGGCACCTCGTGCTCGATCAGCCGCAGGATCAGGTCGGTCGCCGACACCGCCGGGCGGATCCCGAGCAGCTTGAAGTGCTGGAGGTTGCGCGGGTTGTTCACGCGCGCGACGATCCGCTGGCAGAGGTACTTCTCCTTGGCCACCTGGCAGATCAGCATGTTGTCCTCGTCGTCGCCGGTGACGGCGATCACGAGATCGGAGCGCTGGATCCCCGCGCGCTCGAGCACCCACAGCTCGGTCGCGTCGCCGTACTGGACCGCGTGCTCGAGCTCCTGCTCGACGACGAGATAGCGGCGACGGTCGGACTCGATCAGCGTCACCTCGTGGTCCTTCGCGAGCAGCTCGCGCGCGAGGTTCCAGCCGACCTTGCCGGCGCCGACGATGATCACGTACACGCGACGAGCCTCCCGGCGTGCCTCATGCGGCGTCCCCGATGGCGGCGCGCTCGACGAGCTCGATCGCGTGCTGCGTCGGGCAGATCGTGTGCAGCCCCTGCTCGGCGTACCAGGCGGCGCGCGCAGGGTCGAGCACGCGCACCACGATGCGCGGGACGTTGAAGCGCCGCTGCGCGATCTGCGCGATCACGAGATTCGTGTTGTCGCCGTTGGTCGAGGCGATGAAGACGTCTGCCTGCTCGATCCCGGCCTCGACCAGCGCGTCGACCTCGAGCGCGGTCCCGACGGTGAAGCGCCCGCCGGCGTCCTCCCAGCTCTCCGGGAGGTCCTTGTCGAGCTGCTCGTGCGAGAGCGGGTCCTCGTCGAGCACCGACACCTCGTGCCCCTTCTCGAGCGCGCGCTTGGCGACGGCGGAGCCGACGCGTCCGGCGCCTACGACCAGGATGAACATGCCCGGGAGGTTACCGTGGCGCCTGCGGCGACCGCGCCCGGTCCACCGCGGCACCCGCTCCGCTCGTCCCGCTGTCGATCTCGGCGGCCGGCGCGGTCAGGATCACGCGACAGGCGGCCTTGCGCAGGACGTACTTGGTGACGTCGCCGACGTAGTTGTCGAGCGGGCCGCCGGAGCCCCCGAACAGCGCCCCGCCGCGCACGCGCGAGGGCTCCTCGGCGGCGAGCACGATCGCCTCGACGCCGCGCCGTCTCGCCTCGCGCACGATCGCCTCGCCGGCGCGGCGCGCGCGCACCATCGCCGTCGCGACGTGGACGCCTTCGTACTCCTCGCCCACCGCCTTCGCGCGCCGCAGCGCCTCCTGCGCGCGCTTGACCTGCGGCTCAGGCAGGCGCGCGTCGATCGGCAGCGACATCGGCACCTCGAAGACCCAGATCGCCTCGATCGTGGCGCCAACCTCGTCGAGGTCGTCGCGCACCTCGCCGGCGAGCCGGCCAGCCGTCTGGACGATGTCGTCGTCGAGCGGCTTGCCGAAGATGGGCACGAGCAGCGAGCCGAACTCGGCGCGCGGAGGCTCGCCGCGCAGCGCGCGCTCGGGAATCGTGACGCGCCTGAGCAGCGGCTTGCCGTCGCTGCGGCGATAGGCGACGTAGAGCACGAGCCCGCCGAGCAGCCAGCCGACGCCGACGTAGCGCGCGCCGGCGTGCAGCACGAGCACGGTCACCCAGCCGGCGCCGGACAGCAGCGCGCCGAGCACGGCAGGCAGCGGCAGCGACCCGCCGCGCACACGGATCGACAACGGCACCGCGTATGGCCGCTCGCGATCCGGCTCGCGATAGCGAAGGCGGATGATCGACAGGTGCGCGATCGTGAACGCGAGCAGCGCGCCGAACGCGTAGATCCCCACGAGGAAGTCGATGTCGGCGGGGATCGTCAGCGCCGCCGCGACGACGGCGGCGAGTCCGATCAGCACGAACGGCGTTCCGCGCGTCGGGTGCAGCCGGCCGAGCGCGCTGGGGATCTGGCGGTTCGTGGCCAGCCCGTAGGCGAGTCGCGAGATGCCGAGCATCGCCGAGTTGGCGGCCGCCAGCAGCCCGATCACCGCGGTCACGGCGACGGCGGCGCGCAGCGTCGCCGCCAGCCACGCCGGGTCGAAGGCATCGGCGACCGACAGCAGCGGCGCCTCGATGTCGCGCGTCTGGAACGCGTGGGGGCCGCCGCCGACCGGCAGCGCGCTCACGCCCACCACGGCGATCCCGACGTAGACGAGCATGATCGTGCCGACTCCGGGCCCGACGAGCCGATGCAGCCCCGTGCGGGTCGTCTCCGTCTCGCCCGCGAGGCTCGCGGCCGCCTCCAGGCCGGTGAAGGCGATCGTCGCGATCGTCAGCGCGTAGATCGTGTCGCTCCACGTCGGCGAGCTGCCGAGCTGGATCGTGTCGACGATCGCCCCCGGGTGCAGCAGCAGCACGATCCCCAGCACGATCACGAGCAGCTGCACGGCGATGTCGGCGAGCGCGACGATCAGCCCGCGACGCAGCTGCCGCGCGCTCACGCCGCGCACGTTCACCAGCGCGACGAACGCGATCACGCCGATCGCGACGACCGGCTCGAGCGCCCCGTCCCCGAGCGGAGCCCAGAAGTCCGCGAGGTAGTTCGTCGCCGTGAAGGCGGTGACGGCGAGCAGGATCGCGTAGTCCAGCAGGATCGCCCAGCCGGCTACGAAGCTCACCAGCTCGTTGAAGGCGTAGCGCGCGAAGACCGACGAGCCGCCGCGCTCGCGGTGCAGCGCTGCGCCCTCCACGTACGTCATCGAGGCGAGCGAGAAGAACACGCCGGCCACGAGGAACACGATCGGCGTCAGGCCCAGCGCCCGCTGTGCGACCACCCCGAGCGCGAAGTAGACCGAGCTGATCGACATCGTGTAGACGAGTCCGAACAGCGCGCGGGCACTCAGCGTGCGCGGGGTCATCGCTCCCCCCCGCCGCGCGACTGCAGGTAGAGCCGCGCGCCGCCGGCGGCGACGAACAGCACGCCGAGCACGATCCCGAGCGCGAGCCCGCCGCCGCCCGCCGTCACGGTGCGCACGACGAGCAGGACGCCGATCACGACCATCGCGAGCGACAGCAGGCGGGTCGTCGAGCGGTGGAGCTGGCGCGGATCGGGCATGACGGGCGAGGGACCTGGGCGTAGCGTAGAGCGGGTGCCGGCTCGGAGCCGGCCGTCAGGCCACCGCGGTCGGCTCGACCGGCGTGGCGAGCCGGCCCTTGACCGACTCGATGATGACGCGACAGGGGCGCTCGGCGAGCACCGTCTCGAGCGTGCGGCCGAAGATCGAGCCGCCGCCGGTGCGCTCCGGCAGCGGCATCACGATCGCGCGCGCGCCGATCTCACGCGCCTCGTCGACGATCGCGCGCCCCGCCTGGCCGGTGCGCACCTTCTGCCAGTGCCCGGTCACGCGCCGTCCGCCGTGCACCTTCGCCTGCTCGATCACCTCCTGCGCGGCCAGCTCCTGCTCCGGCAGCGCCGCGTTGATCGGGCTCGTCGCCGGGACCGTGATCGTCACGAGCACGTGGATGCCGCGGCTGCGGCGCGCGGCGAGGCGGATCGCCGTCGACAGCACCGCCGGGACGAACTCGTGCTCGTCGTACGCGACGAGCACCGACTCGTACTCGGCCTCGTGGTCGACGACCGGCTTCGGCACCGCCACACGCGTCGTCGTCGTGAGGTCGAGCCCCTGACGATGCCGGTAGAGCGCGTACAGCCCGACCCCGGCGATCAGCCAGGCGCTGCCAGCCGCGGCGACGTCGAGGTGCAGGGCCGTCACCGTGATCCACGCGATCGCGGTGCCGGTGCCGCCCACGAGCGCGAACAGCGGCAGCTCGCGCCCGCGGATCCGCAGCGTCCCAGGCCCGCGATACGGGCGCTCCTGGTCCGGCAGCTTCACGCGCATGCGCACGACGGCGGCGTGCGCGATCGTGAACGACAGCATCGCGCCGAACGCGTAGATGTTGCCGAGAAACGTCGCCTGACCAGGCAGCATCGCGACACAGGCGAGGCCGGAGAAGACGAGGATCCCGAGCCACGGGGTGCGGTACCGCGGGTGCAGCTCGCGCAGCCGGTCGGGCACCTGGCGGTGGATGCCCATCGAGTAGACGAGCCGCGAGACGCCGATGATTCCGGCGTTCGTCGCGATGAAGAGGATCGTCGCCGCGAGCAGGCCGACGTACAGCTCGCCGATGCCCTGCAACGGGCCGAGGTTGAGGTTCTTGACGATCCCGAGCACCGGGTCACCGGCGAAGCCGCCCTTGTCCTCGGTGACGCCGAGCAGCGTCTGGTAGCCGCCGCCGGCCGTCTTCGTCACGGGCAGCGCGCTCAGCGCGACGGCCGGCAGCAGCGCGTAGATCGCGAACACCGCGATCACGACGCGGTTGATCGCGCGCGGGATCGTCGTCGCCTCGTCTCTCGCCTCCTCTGCCATGTTCGAGATCGTCTCGATGCCGGTGTAGGCGATCATCGCGACCGGGATCGCGATGATGAAGTCCTTCCAGCTCGGCGCGAGCCCCAGGTGCACGTTGTCGACCAGCGTCTGCGGCGAGAAGACGAGCACGAGCCCGAGCAGGACGAGCAGCAGCTGCGTCGCGAAGTCGGTGACGGCGAGCAGGATGTTCAGCCGCGCCGCCTCCTTGACGCCGAACACGTTGATGACCGCGAGCACGGCCACGACGACGATCCCGCCGATCACGTCGCCCGGACCGTGTCGCAACGGCTCCCAGAACAGCGAGCCGAGGTAGTGCGGCACGAAGAAGGCCGAGATCGAGATCGTGATGACGTAGTTGAGCATCTGGCCCCAGGCGGCGAAGAAGGACCAGAACTCGTTGAAGGCGTGGCGCGCGAAGCTCGACGAGCCGCCCGCCTCCGGGTACATCGCCGTCGCCTCGGAGTAGGTCGCGGCGGTGAGGTAGAAGATCACGCCCGCGATCACGAACACGACCGGCGTCAGCCCGAGCGCGAACGACGCGACGAGACCGAGCGCGTAGTAGATCGAGGAGCCGACGTTGCCGTAGGCGGTCGAGAAGAGGGCGTTGACCCCGAGCACGCGCTCGAGGCCGTGAAGGCGACGTTGGGCCATCAGGGCGTTCGCCGGCGGATGCTACGCGGCGGCGCGGCCAGCCGGGTTCGGACAGCGGATCAGGGGCTGATCAACCCCTGCAGCAGGCTGCCGACCGAGCGCGGGTCGACGCCGTGACGCTGCTCGAAGCGCTTCGCGGCCCGCGCGTCGGCGAGCGCCAGCACCAGCTCCTCGCGGCTGCTGCGGAGGCGGCAGGCGGCCGCGTCGAGCGCCTGCAGCGCGCGGTCCTGGAGGAAGCCCGTGAACCCGCCCGTGCTCGGGAGCTTGCGCGGGTTGCACGGGTTCGCCAGCACGACCGCCTGCGGCGCGTCGGCGGCGTGCAGGGCGGCGTAGGCGAGCGGCAGGCCGGCGACCAGCGCGACGAGCAGCGCGAGCGGCGCCGGGCGGCCGAGCGCCGGCCCATCCCCGCTCCCCACCAGCAGGGCCGCCGCGCCGAGCAGCGCGAGCACGCCCGCCAGGATGAACGCGATCCGGAAGGCGTCGCCGACGGCGCTGACGAGAACGGCGTCGGCGCGCTGGGCGAGGCGCCCGTACGCGACGCGCTCCGTCCCCGCGTAGCCGCTGCCATGGTCGGCGAGCGCCTGCCGGAGGCCCACGCGAGGGCGTTCGGCCTGGACGCCGCCGAGCAGCGCGGGAGCGAGCGTGAGCTTGTCCTGTGGCGGGAGCCTCGCGTCGAGCACGAGCGCGACGCCCTGCTCCTGCGTGCGCTCGGTGACGATCGCGAGCCGGTGCGCGAGCAGCGGAGCCAGCGCGATCAGCACGAGCGCGATCCCGACGTGGCGCACGGTCAGCAGCCGTGCCGCCTCGCGCGCGCTGCGCTCGGGCAGCAGCTCGCCGGCGAAGGCCGGCAGCGCCATGCCCATGCCGATGCCCGCGAGCGCCTGCGGCGCGAACGTCCACGCGACGGACGCGCTCGGCAGCCAGGCGAGCGCGAGCACGCCGCCGCCGACGAGCAGCGAGCCGGCCAGCGCGCGCGTACGCGGCGCGGCGCGCACGCGCGCACCCGCGAGCGCGGCCAGCGGCAGCACCGTCACGGTCGCGGCCGCCGCCAGCGGCTCGACCGCCCAGCCGGCGATCAGCAGCAGCACGAGCCCGAACAGCACCGCGGTGAGCGAGGCGGAGACGAGCGCGAGCGCCGTCGCGTCGGCCACACGCGCCCCGGGCGGCTCCTGCACGTCCTCGACGACCGGCGTGATCGCCGGCTCGGGCGCATCGCGGAGCGCGGCGAGCGCGGCGGCAGCCGCGATCGGGATCTGCACCACGAAGATCGCGCGCCAGTCGAACGCCTGCGTGAGCGCGCCGCCCACTGCCGGACCCGCGGCGCTCGCAAGCACGGCCGCGCCGAGCCAGTGGCGCCGCCCGGCGCGCGTGCCGCCGGCGATCAGGACGAACGCGGCCACGATCCCTGCGGCGCCGCCGAGCGCCTGCACAGCACGCGCGACGAGCAGCACGGGCAGCGACCCGGCCGCGGCGCAGGCCGCCGAGGCGAAGGCGAACAGCGCGAACCCCCACGCTGCCACCCGCTCCGGCCCGCAGCGGCGCACGAGCCGCTCCGCCGGCAGCAGCGCCGCAGCAAGCGCGAGCGTGTAGACCGCGATCAGCGCCGCCACGCCCTCGACCGTCGTGCCGAGCGCTCTCAGCAGCTGCGGCAGCGCCAGCGTCACGATCGACGCGTCGGCCAGCACGAGGCCGGCCGCCACCGTCACCACCCACGTCCGCGCGCGCATGCGCCCATGGTGACGCAGCCGGCACGGGCCGTGGGCCGTTCGCGCGCGCTAGGGCGAGCTGCGGAGGGCGGCCAGGAAGTCCCAGATCTCGGTGGCCGCCGAGATCGTCGGCTGCGGGCCGGGGTCGGGCGGCGACGCGCCAGGCCACTGGTGGCCGCCGCCGCCGATCGCGATGTGCACGACCTCCGTCCCGCCGCGACACGCGCCCCAGTCGTAGCGGACCGTGCGCCGCGCGATCGCACGGCTGCTCGGACGCGCGCGCTGACAGCCGTCGCGTGCGATCCAGCTCGTCAGCCAGGGGACGACCGCGCCACGGCGGTGGTCGGCCGGCGAGCCCCAGTACGGCACCACCGCATCGTCGCGCCCGTGGATCTCGAGGACCGAGACCGGGCGCCGCGAGCGGCACGGCGGAAGCGTCGCGAAGCCGCCCGCGACGATCGCGACGCCGGCGATGCGCTGCGGCATCGTGCACGCGAGCAGCGCCGCCATGCTGCCGCCGTTGGAGACGCCGACTGCCGTGACGCGGCTGAGGTCGACGCACCAGCGCGCGCCGACGGCGGCGAGCAGGTCGCTGGCGAAGTCGGCGTCGTCGGCGCCTTCGTGACGCTCCTCGACGTTCCAGCGCGGGCCGTCGGCGTCCGGGAACACGCCGATCGCCGCGGGGCCGTGGTCCAGCGCGGCCGCGAGCCCCGAGTAGCGCTCCATGAAGCGACCGTTGCGGCCGGTCCCATGGAACGCGAACAGCACCGCGGCAGTATGCCCCGCCGCGGCGCGCGGAACGTGCACGCGCGCCGTGCGCCGCACGCCGTGCGAGACGATCGCGAGGTCGACGTCGCCCGTTTGGGCGGCCGCAGCGCCGCATGCCGAGGAGGGCGACGGGCCGGGCTTGGCAGTGGACACGACCCCGGTCGCGGCGAGCGTGCTCGCGCTCGCGACGACGAGCGCGAGCGGAAGCAGCCTGGCACGGAGTGAGCGCGTGGCGACCAAGCGCCGAGACGCTAGCGGACGATCGAGCGCGCCGACGCGCCAGCTCTACGAGCCGGGCGCGCGGGGCCCGGGCACGAGTCGCAGCTCGAAGCACGCCCCGGACCGGCCGTGATCGACCAGCGCGAGCTCCCCGCCCATGCGCCGCGCCAGCTCCCGCCCGATCGCGAGCCCGAGCCCGAAGCCGGTCGTGCCGCTCGTGGCGGCGCCGCGCCGGAAGCGCTCGAAGATCGCCTCGCGCTCGTCGGGCGCGACGCCCGGGCCCGCGTCCCGGACACGCACCAGGCAGGCGCCCGAGCCGTTGGCGACCTCGACGTGCACCGGCGTGCGCTCGGGTGCGAAGCGCAGCGCGTTGTCGAGCAGGATCCGCATGATCTGCGCGACCGCGCCGGGGTCCGCGATCGCCCACACCGGGGCCGTCGGCTCGTCGACGACGAGCGTGCGGCCGGTCTCGCCGGCACGCGCGTCGAGCTCGTGCGCGACGAGCCGGCCGACGGACCGCAGGTCGACGAGCTCGCTCGCCAGCGGGACGCCCGCGTCGAGCCGGCTGAGGTCGAGCAGCTCGTCGGTCAGCCGCCCGAGGCGCTCAGCCTGCTCGGCGGCGTCGCGCAGCTGCGCGCGCACCTGCGCGGGCGACGGCGCAGGCTCGCGCCCGACCTCCTCGCGCAGCAGCTCGAGCATCAGCCGCAGGGACGTCACGGGGGTCCGCAGCTCGTGCGACGCGGTGGAGACGAACCCGCGCCGCGCCTGCTCCTGCTCGCGCAGGCGGTCCTGCATCGTGGCGAACGCACGCGTCAGGTCCGCGACCTCGTCGCGCCGTTGGTCGGGTGCCACCTCGACGTGCGGGCCGAGCCGCGCGACCCGCAACGCCATGTCGCGCAGGCCGCGCAGGCGGCGCACGAGCGGTCGCGTCAGCAGCGTGCCGACGAGCAATGCAGTGACGAGCCCGATCAGCGCAGCGACGATCACCGCCCGCCGCACCACGCGCGCCGCGGACGCGACGCTGTCCAGGCGCTCCCGCAGCAGCAGCGCGACGGGGCCGCCCTCCGTCCCGGCGGGAACCGCGACCTGCGCCACCGGGATCGGCCCCGCGTCCGAGATCAGTGCGATCACGCGACCGCGCGCCAGCGCCCGCGCGCCGATCGCGACCGGTGTGCGGTCGTCGGGGTCGGTCGTGGCGAGGACCTGGCCGTCGCGGCTCACGAGCACCGCCTCGGCGTTCGCACGCCGGCCGATCGCCCGCGTCACCTGCTCCGCCTCGGCGGTGCGCGGATGCAGGGCCGTCGCGTCGAGCCCGCGCAGCGCCACGCGAGCGGCGCGCGCGTTGCTCTTGAGCGTCGAGAGCGCGTCCTCGCGCAGGCGCAGCTCGAGCGGCTGCAGCAGCGCGAGCGCGACGACCGCCAGCGTCACCGCCCACGTAGCCAGCAGTCCGAGCAGCAGGCGCACGCGCAGGCCGGTGAGCGCGGAACGACGCATCGCGCCTACCCCGCGCGCAGCCGATAGCCGCTTCCGCGCACCGTCTGCAGCAAGACCGGCTCGGCGGGCCGCTGCTCGAGCTTCTCCCGCAGATGCCGCACGTGCACGTCGATCCCGCGCGGGTCGCGGTAGGAGCTCTCGCCCCAGATCGCGACGAACAGCTCCTCGCGGCTGAAGACGCGCTCCGGCTGCTCCATCAGCGCCGTGAGCAGCTGGAACTCGGAGAACGTGAGGTCGACCAGCGTGCCGCGCACGCGCAGCTCACGGCGCGGACGGTCGAGCACGAGCGCCCCGACCTGCAGCATCTCCTCCCCGAGCGCCCGCGGCCCCGCGCGCCGACGGACCGCGCGGATGCGGCTGCGCAGCTCGGCCAGCCCGAACGGCTTGACGACGTAGTCGTCGGCGCCGGCCTCGAGTCCCAGCACCGCGTCGGCCTCGCTGGAGCGGGCCGTGAGCATGATGATCGGCACGACGTTGTGGCGTGCGCGCAGCTCGCGGCAGACCTCGATCCCGTCGGGCCCGTCGCCGAGCGCCACGTCGAGCAGCACGCAGTCGAACGTGTGGGTGCTGGCGCGGTCGATCGCACTGCGGCCGTCGGCGACGGCGAGCACCCGATGCCCCTCGCTCGTGAACGCGCGGGTGATCTGCTCGCGCAGGCTCGACTCGTCGTCGACGACCAGCAGTGACAGCTTCTCCACGGCGCGCATGGCGCCGGGAACGCTAGCCGACTGCGTCACGCACGCAAGCGGAGCAGCAACCCGTCGCGGATGCCGGCGTCGCGGCCGACGTCCTGCCCGTGCGCGCGCGCCCAAAGGACGACGGGCGCGCAGCCGGTGCGTTCGTGCGACTCGCCGCGCACGCACACGGCGCCGCCGGCGAGCACGTAGCGCACCTGTCCGGCGCGCACCAACGCAGCGAGCTGGTGCGGCGACACGAGCGGGCGCCCGTAGGCGGTCGTCAGCACGAGCACCGGCTGACCGTCGCGCGCGATCACCGCCCCCGCGCTCGCGGCAGCCATCGTTGCGAGCTGGTAGCGCGCCCCGGCGCGGTGCGCTTTCAGGTAGGTGCTGAGGCGCGTGAGCTGGCGCGTCGGCATCGAGCCGGGCGCGCCGCTGTCGGACTCGTGGCCCGCTGCGATCCGCACCGCGGTCGCAGCAGGTACGGTCAGCAAGCCGGCGAGCGCCAGCACGAGGAAGGCGCGAGCCGGAACGTGCGCCCGCGCACGGACGGTCAGCGCGAGCAGCGCGAGCACCACTGTCACGCCGGCCGCCGCGAGCCACACCCCCGGCCGCGGGCTCGCGACGGGCACCGCCAGCGCGACCGTGGCGCCGACCGCGAGCGCGAGCGCGAGCGCGGCGACACGGCGGGTCGGCGCCCTGGTCGCGAGCGCGGCCGCGCCGGCGCCGATTGCGAGCGCGATCGCCGGGGCGATCGCGTCGAGGTAGCGCGCGTAGACGACGACCATGCGTGAGAAGACGGCGATGCCGACGAGCAGCCAGACGGCGACGAATGCGACGCCGGCGCGCCGCAGGCGCAGCGCGGGGTCGGCCGTGCGCTCGAGCCCCGGCCCGCGACCGCTGACGAGCGCGACCGCGAGCGCCAGCGCGCCCACGATCACGCCGGCGAGCAGTGCGCTGCCGACGAGCGTCCCGAGCGCGCCCGTGCTCGTGTCCAGGAGCGTCAGCGGACCGCCGCCGGGGCGCGCAGCCGTCGCCTTCGAGAGGCCCAGGCGGCCGATCCCGTCGAACACGAAGACGACGTTCCAGGCGCTTCCGTTCGTCGAGCCGATCGGGAACGGCTTGGGACCCGCGGCGAGCGACATCGCCACGAGCCATGCGAGCGCGACCGCGACGAACGCCGCGCCGCCGGCCAGCAGTGCCCGGACGCGCGCGGCAACGCCCCCGCCGAGGCCCAGCCACGCCAGCACCAGCAGCGCCGGCAGCGGCAGCAGCGCCTCGGCGAGCTTGACGTTGAACGCGAGACCGAGGGCGGCTCCGGCCGCAAGCAGCCACCGCAGCTGCGTCTCCGGCGTCGCAGCAGCTCGCGCGACGCACCAGGCGGAGAGCACGATGAGCGCCATCATCATCGCGTCCATCGTGTCGCTGCGGGCCGTCATGACCGAGGCCGGCAGCACGGCCAGCGCCGCGGCGGCCGCAAGCCCGGCGGGCCGGCCGAACAGCCGGCGCCCCAGACCGTAGACGAGCGCCACGGCGGCGATCCCGGCGATCACCTCCGGCAGTCGCAGCGCGACGGACGAGAAGCCGAGCAGCTTGACGCTCGCGACCTGCAGCCACAGGTCGAGCGGCGCCTTGTCGACCGCGCTCATCGCGGTCGGGTCGAACGCGCCGACGAACAGGTTGTGCCACGACTGCGACATGCTGCGCACGGCCGCGTCGTAGAACGGGTTGCCGGAGACGGCGCCGAAAGACCACAGCCGCAGCGCGGCGGCGATCGCGAGGATCGCGGCGAGCGGCGCCCCGGAGCGGATGCGCCCGGCGAGCGCAGCAGGCCGCGCGCGCGCGACGGCGGTGAGGACGGCCGCTTCCATATCAGGGCGCCGGATGCAGACGCCCGCGCAGCTCGCCGCGCAGCCACACGAGCTCACGCAGTGCGCGCAGCACGACGCGCGGGTTCGCGCCGCTCTGCTCGCCGGCGATGCGCGGGCGGTGCTGCACGTCGCGCTCCTGCAGTCGCGCCCCGCGCGCGAGCAGCTTCACGATCAGCTCGGTGCTGATCATCGCACCGTGCGATCGCAGCTCGACGCCGTCGAGCGCACTCGCGCGCACGAGCTTGAAGGCGCAGTCGACGTCGCGGATCGGGATCGCGAACAGCCGGCGCACCAGCCAGTTCCACATGCGCGCGTTGACGCGCCTCCCCAGCGGGTCGCGCCGCTGCGCGCGACGCCCCACGAGCAGGTCGGCATCGCCCGCGAGCGGGACGAAGCGCTCGAGCTCGCGCAGGTCGAACTGAAGGTCGGCGTCGGTCAGGAAGATCCACGGCATGCGCGCCGCCGCCAGCCCGGAGCGGAGCGCGTCGCCGTAGCCGCGGTTGACCGCGTGCACGACGAGCCGCACGTGCTCGTCGGTCGCGGCGAAGGCGGCCGCGCGCTCGGCGGTGGCGTCCGTCGAGCCGTCGTTGACGACGATCACCTCGTAGTCGGCTGCCGCTTCGGCTGCGACCGCCGCCGCGTAGCGGATCGCATCGGCGACGTTCGCCTCCTCGTTGAAGCACGGCAGGATGATCGACAGGCCCGGCAGCCGCGAGGGTGCGGCGCTGCCGACGGGGAGGGGTGCGGGCCGGGATGCGGGGGTGGCCGCGACGACAGACGTCTCGCTCATGATCCTGATCGTCCCCGGTCCGAGACCTCAGGCTGTTGGCGCGATGTTAGGAGCAGGTTGGGTCGCCGCCCAGACGGGTCCCGGACGCACGACGGGCGGCCCCGAGGGACCGCCCGTCGCGGACTGCTCAGCCGTGACGGCCGATCTACGTGATGAGCGGGATGATCAGGAGCGCGACGATGTTCGCGACCTTGATCATCGGGTTGATCGCCGGTCCGGCGGTGTCCTTGTAGGGGTCGCCGACCGTGTCGCCCGTGATCGACGCGGCGTGCGCGACGGAGCCCTTGCCGCCGAACGCGCCGTCCTCGATCAGCTTCTTGGCGTTGTCCCACGCGCCGCCGCCGGAGGTCATCGAGACGGCCATGAAGAGGCCCACCACGATGACGCCGATCAGCATGCCGCCGAGCGCCTTGATCGAGATCAGGCCGACGACCAGCGTCAGCACGATCGGGATCAGCGATGGGATGATCATCTCGCGCTGCGCCGATCTCGTGACGATGTCGACGCACTGGCCGTACTCGGGCTGCTCGGTGCCGTCCATGATCCCGGGGTGCTCGCGGAACTGGCGGCGCACCTCCTCGACGACGGCGCCACCGGCGCGGCCGACGGCCTCCATCGAGAGGGCGGCGAACAGGTAGACCATCAGGCCGCCGATCAGCAGGCCGATCAGCACCGCCGGCTCGCCGAGGATGAAGACGACCGGGTCCTTGCCCTTGCTGACGAGCTTGGTGTTGATCTCCTGCTCGAACGCCGTGAACAGCACGAGCGCGGCGAGCGCAGCGGAGCCGATCGCGTAGCCCTTCGTGACGGCCTTCGTCGTGTTGCCGACCGCGTCGAGCGGGTCGGTCACGTTGCGGACCTCCTCGGGCAGCTCCGCCATCTCGGCGATGCCGCCCGCGTTGTCCGTGATCGGGCCGAACGCGTCGAGCGCGACGATCAGACCGGTCAGCGACAGCTGCGCCATGACCGCGACGCCGATCCCGTAGATGCCGGCGAGATCGTTCGCCCACAGGATGCCCAGCGCGATCACGAGGGCAGGCGCGGCTGTCGCCTGAAAACCCTGGGCAAGACCCTGGATGATGTTCGTCGCGTGACCGGTCTCGGACGCCTTCGCGGTCTTCTTGACCGGGCCGAAGCGCGTCGAGGTGTAGTAGTCGGTGATCACGAACAGCAGCGCCGTGACGCCGAGGCCGATCAGCGCGCAGACGTAGAAGTCGCTCACGCCGGGCGTCGCGCCCGGGGCGAGCGTGCCCTTGAAGTGGACCCCGTCCATCAGCCACTTGGTGATGGGGTAGAACGCCGCCGCGGCGAGCAGGCCGGAGACGATCAGGCCCTTGTAGAGCGCCCACTCGACGTTGCCTCTGGCGGAGCGCACGAAGAACGTGCCGATGATCGAGGCGATGATCGAGACGCCGCCGAGCACGAGCGGATAGAGCGCGACGTTGCCCGCGTCCCCGAAGCTGAACTTCAGCACGCCGAGCAGCATCACGGCGACTGCGGTCACCGCATACGTCTCGAACAGGTCGGCCGCCATGCCGGCGCAGTCGCCGACGTTGTCGCCGACGTTGTCGGCGATCACGGCGGGATTGCGCGGGTCGTCCTCGGGGATGCCGGCCTCGATCTTGCCGACGAGATCGGCGCCGACGTCGGCGCCCTTCGTGAAGATGCCGCCGCCGAGTCGCGCGAAGACGGAGATCAGCGAGCCGCCGAAGCCGAGGCCGATCAGCGCGTCGATCGCCTCGCGCGGCGTCTTGCCGACCCACGCCGTGAGGATCCCGTAGTAGGCGGCAACGCCCGTGAGCGCGAGGCCGACGACGAGCATCCCTGTCACCGCGCCACCGCGGAACGCGACGCTCAGCGCCTTCGGCACGCCGTCGCGCGCGGCCTCGGCGACGCGCGAGTTGGAGCGCACGGACACGTTCATGCCGATGTAGCCGGCCGCAGCCGAGGACAGCCCGCCGATCGCGAAGCCGATCGCGACGTAGATGTCCTGGACGAAGATGAGCGCGACGAACAGCACGACGCCGACGACGGCGATCGTCGTGTACTGGCGGTTGAGGTAGGCGCGCGCGCCCTCCTGCACCGCCGCCGAGATCGAGACCATCTTCTCGTTGCCGGGCGAGAGCGCCAGCAGCGACCGCACCGTCAGCGCACCGTAGACCAGCGCGCACGCCGCGCACACGAGCGCGACGACGACGCCGTGGTCACTCAGGAAGCTGGACAAGGCTGGATCCTCCGGGGGTTTCCGTTGAACATCCCGCCGCGCTCTCCGCGCGCCGGCATGCGTCGGGGCCCTCGGATCGGCGGTCGCCGACCTCCGGGCCCCATAAGAACCGCGCGAGTCTATCGCGGCCGGCGGATGCGAGATGCCACCGCAGGGGCGCGGTGTGCTAAGCGCCGGCTGGCGCCTCGGCGGTGGCGGCCCGGCCCCGCTGCGGGGCGGCCGTGCGCGGCACCGGCTCGGGCCACGGCAGCGTCGCCAGCAGCCGCTGCTCGCCGCTCAGCGCCCACAGCTCCTCCGCGAGGTGCGGCGCCATCGGCGCGAGCAGCTGCACGAGCTGGCGCAGCGCGATCGCGAGCGCGATCTCGTCGGCCGGGTCGAGCGCACCGCCCGCGCCGCGCGCGGCGAGCGCACGCCGCTCGAACTCGCGCAGCTTGCCGAACAGCGCGATCGCCTGCTCGACGGCGTGCTTCATCTCGAGCGCGTCGAACGCCCGCATCGTGTTCGTGCGCGCCATGTCGCACCACGTCGTGAGCTTGCGGCGCAGTCTGTCGCCGCCGTCGATCCGCTCGCGGGCCGTCGCGTCGAGCTGCTGCCAGCGCCGCAGCCGCGGCGCCGCGTACGCCCACAGCTGCTCCAAGAAGTCGGCGCAGTATCTGATCGGCTCGTCCGTCCAGTGGAAGTCGTTCCGCGGCGCGGCGGCGTAGAGCATCGCGACGCGCAGCGTGTCGGCGCCGACCTGCTCGAGCATGTCCTTCAGCTCGACCGTGTTGCGCAGGTGCTTGCTCATCTTGCGCCCGTCGAAGCGCACGAGCCCGATCATCCGCTGGTTCGTGAACGGCTCGCCGTCCTCGATGTGCCTCAGCAGGCCGACGTCGCGCAGCATCTTCGTGAAGGAGCGCTGGTCGAACACGAAGCCGGCGCCGTCGGTGCCGCGGATCACGTTCGTCACCGGCAACCATCTCGCCGTCTGCGGATGGTCGAAGACGCGCTCGGGCCGGTCCGCGTACGGGACGCTGATCGCGAGCCAGGTCCAGAACGCGTCGACGTGGCAGTCGAGCGTGTCCGTCTCGCGTCTCGCCGGGCCGCCGCACTGCGGGCAGCTCGTCTGCACGAACTCGACGCATTCGGCGAGCGGCCGCCCGCTGCCGTCGATTCTCAGGTGCTTCGGCAGCTCGACCGGCAGCTGGTCTCTCGGCACCGGCACGATTCCGCAGTCGGGGCAGTACACGATCGGGATCGGCGCGCCCCAGCTGCGCTGTCGCGAGACGGAGAAGTCGCTGATCGCGTAGCGCGTCGCCGGGCGCGTCACGACCTCGGCGTCGCCGCCCGCCGCATCCTCTGCCGGCGGCGCGATCCCGGCCTTCTCGCCGATCACCGCGTCCGTGCGGTCGACGGCCGGGAAGCCGAGCGAGGCTGTCGCGCCGTGGCGCGCATCGACGATCGGCGAGACGAGCACGGGCAGCGGCCGCGCGATGCCGGCGACACTCGCCGTCAGGCCGGTGTCGATCACGTCGACCGTGCCGGCGCGGTCGCCGCTGCGCCAGCCCATCGATCTCATGTCGCGCAGCGCCTCGCTCTCCCCCAGCTCCCCGACCCAGTCGGCAAGCTGCGGATGGTTCGGTGAGACGGCGACGAAGGCGGCCGCGCCGAGCGCGTCCGGCTCGGCCGCGAACACGGCGGCGTGAGCGCCCGAGGGCGCGACGGCGTCGACCTCGGCGCCCTCCACGCGGCCGAGCAGCGAGCGCTGCGCGTTGAGCGCGTTCGGGTCCCAGCCCGTCAGCGTGTCGAGCTTGCGGTCGTTCTCGGCGGCATAGCGGGTCGCGCGGAAGAACCACTGCTCGAGCGGGATGAAGCGCGTCGGGCTGTCGCAGCGCCAGCAGACGCCGTCCTCCGCCTGCGTGCGCGCGAGCACCGTCTGGCACGAGTCGCACCAGTCGACGTGGCGCTCCTGGCGGAAGATGAGGTCGTGCTCGTAGAGCAGCAGGAAGAGGTACTGCGTCCACTGGTAATGCTGCTCCTCGCACGTGACGAAGGAGCGCTCCCAGTCGAACGAGACGCCGAGTCCCGAGAAGTCGCGGCGGAAGTCGTCGCAGCACTGCTCGACCCACTCCGCCGGCGTGATGCCGCGGCGGATCGCCTCCAGCTCGGACGGCAGCCCGAACGCGTCGAAGCCGGTCGAGAAGAGGATCTGGTCGCCCATCGCACGACGGAAGCGCACGAACGCGTCGGACACGGAGTAGATGCGCGCATGGCCGAGGTGCGCGTTGCCCGACGTGAACGGACACGACGGGAAGACGTAGCGAACCGGACCCTCGGCGTCCTCCCCAGGCGTGGCGAAGGTGCGCTGCTCGCGCCAGGCGGTCTGCCAGCGCTCGTCCACGAGCGCCGCGACGTAGCCGCCGCGCTCGTCGTTCAGATCACGATCGTCTGCCGACGGCACGGCGCTCCCCCAATTACATACAGATCCGAAAATTGCGAACCAAGTACGCCCGACGGGACTCGAACCCGTATCACCGGCTTGAAAGGCCGGTACTCTCCAGGAAGCTGACGGTCTGGGACGCCGGCAGATGCGCTGCCCCGAAGGGCGACCAGACACCGGAAAGTGGACAAGCCTCCCCCGGCTTGATGTCTGGCACGCAACGGCGCCATTGTCCCCCGAACGCTTCCTTTGACCGTTTGAGCTACGGGCGCATGCGTTCTTCGAGGGCAACGATAGGCACGCCGTTCGCGGCTTGTCAAGTTGTGGTCGGCAGGTAAGCTTGTGACGACGCGTCGCCCCGGGGGATGGGCGACCGCAATCGGCAAAGGGGGACGGGGACGAGCATGGTCTCGGCGTCGATCATCGAGTGCATCGGCGGCACGCCGCTGGTGCGGCTGCGACGGCTGTTCAACGGCGGCCCGCAGGTGTACGCGAAGCTCGAGCTGCTCAATCCAGGCGGCTCGGTCAAGGATCGTCCCGCCCGCTACATCATCGAACGCGGCCTCCGCGACGGCACGATCGCGCCCGGCGCCACGATCGTCGAGTCGTCCTCCGGCAACTTCGGGATCGCGCTCGCGATGGCGGCGCGCATCTACGAGCTGGAGTTCGTGTGCGTCGTCGACCCGAGAATCGCGCCGCTGAACCTGCGCATCCTCGAGCAGCTCGGCGCGCGCGTCGAGATGGTGCGGCGACCCGACCTCTACGGCGGCTACCTCCACACGCGGCTCGAGCGCGTGCAGGAGTTGCTCGCCGAGATACCGGGCGCCTACTGGATCGACCAGTACGCGAACGGCCTCAACACGCAATGCCACTACGACGGCATCGGGACCGAGATCGTCGAGGCACTCGCCGAGGAGCCGGTCGACGTGCTCGTGGCGGCGGTCAGCACGACGGCCACGCTGATGGGCGCGGCGCGGCGCCTGCGCGACGCGTGGCCCGGCATCCGCGTCGTCGCCGTCGACGCGCAGGGCTCGGTGATCTTCGGCGCGCCCGCGAGCCCGCGCAGCCTGCCGGGCATCGGCTCCAGCCGCACGCCGGAGCTGCTGTGCGAGGAGGAGATCGACGAGGTGATGTACGTCGACGACTTCGACTCCGCGCGCGGCTGCCGCGAGCTGCTGCGCAGCGAGGGGATCCTCGCCGGCGGATCGTCCGGCGCGGTGATCGCCGCTGTCCAGCGGATCGCCGCCGAGCTGCCGCCGAGCGCCCGCGTCGTCACGGTGCTGCCCGACCGCGGGGAGCGTTACATGGACCTCGTCTACGACGACGCGTGGGTCGAGGCGCACCGCCCGGCGGTGCCCGACCCAGCACCGGCTGCGGTCGAGCCGATCGCGGCCTCGGGCCGCGGTGCCCCCGTCGCGCTAACTCCGACGCCCTGAGGGAGCCATGACATCGACGCAGACCGAGCCGGCGGCGGCCGCGCAGCCCCCGGGCGAGCCGACAGCCGGAGACATCCTGTACCTCAACCGCCGCGACGTGCGCGCCGCGATGGGCTCGTCGATCCGCGGCTACGTCGAGGCGCTGCGCAGCGCGCTCGCGCTCCACGCCGAGGGCAAGACCGCGCAGCCGCTCAAGCCCTACCTGCGCTGGCGCAGAAGAGGCCACATCGCCGACCGCATCATCGCGATGCCCGGCTACGTCGGCGGGACGCACCCGATGGCGGGGATCAAGTGGATCGGCTCCAAGCACGACAACCCGACGGCGCGCGGAATCCCGCGCGCGAGCGCGGTCGTCGTGCTGAACGACCCGGAGACGCACTTCCCGGTCGCGATCCTGGAGGGCGGCGAGATCAGCGGCATGCGCACGGCCGGCGTCACCGTGCTCGCCGCCGAGTACCTCGCGCGGCCCGGCTTCCAGGCCGTCGCGCTCGTCGGCTGCGGCTTCATCGGCCGGCTGCACGCGCTCGGGCTGCTGGAGTCGTTTCCGGCGATCGAGCGCCTGTTCCTGTTCGACCAGAATCGCCGGGCCGCGAGAGCGCTCGCGGAGGAGATCGCGCGCGACGGCCTGACGGTGACCGTCTGCGAGACGGCGGAGGAGGCGGTCTGCCGTGGCGAGCTGGTCGTGCCTTGCACCGTGACGGCGAAGCCGTACATCGAGCTCGACTGGCTGATGCCGGGCGCGTTCGTCAGCAACATCTCGATCATGGACGTCAAGCCGGAGGTCTACGTCGGCGTCGACAAGCTGGTGGTCGACGACTGGGACCAGGCCAACCGCGAGAGAAAGACGATCAACCAGCTCGTGCTCGCCGGGCGACTGAAGCGCGAGGACCTGCATGCCGAGCTCGGCGACATCGTGCGCGGCCAGCGACCGGGGCGCGGCGATCCCGACGAGCGAATCCTGCTGAACCCGATGGGGATGGCGATCGAGGACGTCGCCTGCGCCGCCGCGGTCTACCGCAGCGCGCGCGAGCAGGGAGCCGGCACGTGGCTCACGCTCGCGTAGCCGACGACGCGGCCGCCGTCCGGCGGCGCCTGGAGGGCGTGCGCGCACGCCACGGCGAGGTGCTGCTGATCGTCGGGCCGCCGCGCACCGCCTCGACCGCGCTCGCGCGGATCCTGTGGAACCACGAGGCGGTCGGCTGGTACAGCCACGAGCCGTTCGAGGCGACGTGGTATCGCGACGCGCCGCTCGACAGCGCCGCGGAGCTGCTCGAGGCGCCGGCGCCGATCGGCGAGCTGAACCCGGCGCGCGCGGGCAGTCCGGCGGGCGACACGCTCGTCGTCAAGGAGATGACGTTCCAGGTCGGCGACGCCTTCCCGTTGCTCGCCGCGATCGCCACGCGCCCGATCGTCTTCCTGATCCGCGACCCGCGCCTGACCGTCGCCTCGCGCATGAAGGTGCTGCGCCGCTCCGGCCGTCCCGAGGTCTTCCCGCTGCGCGAGTCGGGCTGGGACGACCTCGCGCGTCAGCTCGAGCACGTGCGCCGCAATGGGGTCCCGCACATCGTGGTGGACTCCGGCGACCTGCGATCGGCACCGGGTGCCGTGGTCCCGCCGCTGCTGGCGCAGCTCGGCCTGTCGTTCTCCCCGGAGCTGCTGACGTGGGAGGCCTCCGAGGCGACCGGCCTCAGCGCCGTCTCGGGCGCCGCCGACCCCTTCTACCAGCGCGTGCTCGACAGCAGAGGCCTCGAGCCACCTGCCGAGACGCTGCCGGACCTCAGCCACTTCCCGACCGACGGCGGCTTCCGCGAGCACGTCGGCGAGTGCGTCGAGCGCTATCGGGCGCTCCGCAGCTCTGCGGTCGTATAGCCACCGCAGACCTGCACGGTCATCGAGCCCCTATTGCCCCGGCACCCACAGCCGCCCGGATCTCTGCGCGGGGCCGGGGCCCTCGGCCGGCTGCTCGCCTGGCTGCCGCTCCGGCGCGGGCGGCGCATCCGAAGCGTCGGCGCTGGGCTCACGGGGGGCCTCCACCGCTCTCACATACGCCATCTGCAGCTGCGACAGCGCATCCCGGATCGGTCTCGCCTGCTCGGCCCCGAGCGACTGCTCCACCAACGGCAGCAGCGCGCGCACGGCCTCGATCCCGACGCGGGTCTGCTCCAGGTCCTGCTCGCTCTCGCTGCCGGGCACGAGCCCGGCGCGGAGGACGGCGACGTTGAGGATCGAGACCGTCGCCTCCGTCACGACCTGCTCGACGCGGACGCGCTTGAGCTCCTCCTCGAGCGCGGCACGCATCTCCTCCTCGGTCGGCTCGCGCTGCCGACCGGCGAACGGGTCCTGGGTGCTCATGCGACCACCTCCTGGGCGTACGTCTCGCGGGTTTCACGGACGGTGGCGGCATAGACGTCCTCGATCGAGGCCCCGGCTTCGATCAGGCGGCGCTGGCGCTGGGCGCCGTTGAGCTCGGGCAGTGCGACCTCGATGCCCAGCTCGCCCCGCACCGGCGCGGTCCACGCGAGCAGCCGCTCGACCGCCTCCTGCGCGGGCTGCTCCCTGGCGCGCTCGAGGTCGATCAGCTTGCCGTCGAGCCCGAAGCGGATCGCCCGCCACACGTTCTCCTCGACGAGACGCGGCGCAGGGTCGACGAACGGCACGCCCTCGTCGACGTCGCGCGCCGCCTGCAGGACGGCGCCGACGATCAGTGCGGCGAGCGCCTCCGACTCGGCCGCCGTCGCCTGCGCGTCGCAGATCCGCACCTCGACGGTGCCGAACGTCAGGTGCGGGCGGATCGACCACCAGACCTGCGTGTACTCGACGATCGAGCCGGTCTGCGCGAGGAAGTCGAGGTACTCGCGGAACGCCCGCCAGCTGCCGAAGGCGTCCGGCACGCCGCAGCGCGGGAACGACTTCGTGAAGGTCTGCGTGCGCGCGGTATGCAGGCCGGAGTCGCGTCCGTCGACGAACGGCGAGTTGGCCGAGATCGCGAGCAGCAGCGGCAGCACCGGCCGCAGCCGGTCGCACACGAGCACCGCGCGGTCCGCCCCGCGCACGCCGACGTGGACGTGCATCGAGAAGGTGTTGTTGCGCCACGCCACGTACTTCAGCCCTTCCTCGACGCGGCGGTAGTGCTCGGTGTCGATGATGCGCTGCGTGCGGTAGTCGGCCCACGGGTGCGTGCCGGTCGCGCCGAGCGCGACGCCGTGCTCGCCGGCGAGCGCGAACAGGCGGCGCCGATGGTCGCGCTGGGCGACGAGCGCCGCACCGAGGTCGCCGCCGCGCCCGGAGCGGATCTCGATCTCGGACGAGATCAGCTCGCCGGCGAGCGAGGCGGCCAGCACCGGATCCGCCGCGATCGCGGCGTCGCGCAGGTGCTCGAAGCGCGGGACCATGTCGCGCGTCGCCGGGTCGAGCAGCGCGAACTCCTCCTCGAGGCCGACGGTGCCGTCGGTCGCGTCCTCGTAGGACTCGTGCGCGGTGGAGAAGTCGAGGCTCACGGAGCGGGCAGGCCAGAGGTCGCCGGGAACCGGCTCAGGTCAGGTAGAAGTACAGCGCGTAGAGCAGATCGACCGCCGGGCTGGAGGTGTGCACCGTGACCTCCGGCGGGACCTGCAAGAGCGCCTCGGAGTAGTTGAAGATGATCTTCACCCCGGCGGCGACCAGGTCGACGGCGAGCGCCTGCGCGGCGGCCGTCGGCACGGCGAGCACGGCCACGACGATGTCCTCGTCGTCCACGACCTGCCGCAACGCGCTCATGGAGCGCACCTGCTGCGTGCCGACCTGCTCGCCCACCTTGGCCGGGTCGTTGTCGAAGATCGCGACGACCCTGAAGCCGTGGTCGGCGAAGATGTCGGAGCTGGCGATCGCACGGCCGAGGCGGCCGGCGCCGAAGAGCGCGATGTTGTGCTGGCCCGACGTGCGCAGGATCTTGCGGATCTGCGAGACGAGCGAGTCGACGTTGTAGCCGACGCCGCGCTTGCCGAACTTGCCGAAGCCCGACAGGTCGCGGCGGATCTGCGTCGAGTTGACGTGCGTGTAGTCCGACAGCTCCTGCGAGGAGATCGTCTCCTTGCCCATCTTCTTCGCCTGCGTGAGCACCTGCAGGTAGCGCGAGAGGCGGGCCGCGACGCCGAGCGACAGTCGGTCGCCTACCTTGCCGAGGGCGCTCTCGGCGTCATGCTCGATCGTGGACGTCATCTGGGTCCCCACTGTACCTCGCGGTCAGCCGGACAGGCGGCGTCGCAGGGCCGCCTCGTCGACGAAGAAGTCGAACAGCTCCTCGCCGTCGAGCGCCACGACCGGAATCCGCTCCAGGTACGCGCGCAGCAGCGCGTCGTCCTGCTCGATGTCCCGCTCCACGAGCGCAAACGGCAGCTCCGCCCGCACGCGCTCGAGCACGACGCGCGCGTCGTCGCACAGATGGCACCCGGGCCTGCCGTAGAGGACGACCTCGGCCATGGCCGGCTACAGGCCCCGCTCGCCGGTCGCGTAGGCGTCGAGCGCGGCGTAGTCGGGGAACGGCAGCGCCGGCAGGTGGCGGGCGGCGGAGGCGATCATCGCGGCGTTGTCGGTGCAGAGCTGGATAGGCGGGATGTCGACGTCGGGCACGAGCGCGCGCATGCGCTTGCGCAGCGGGCCGTTGGCGGCGACGCCGCCGCCCAGCGCAAGCCGCTCGATGCCCGTCTGGTCGAGCGCCCGCTCGACGCGCCGCGCGAGCGTCTCGACGATCGCGTGCTGGTAGGAGGCGGCGAGGTCGGCACGGCAACGTGCGGACTCCATCTCCCCCAGCTCTCTGAGCTTGTAGAGCAGCGACGTCTTCAGGCCCGAGAAGGAGAAGTCGAGTCCCGCGACCTGCTGCGCCGTCGGGAACGCGAACGCCGCCGGATCGCCGGCCTCGGCGAGCCTCTGCAACGCCGGCCCGCCCGGGTAGCCGAGGCCGAGCATGCGCGCGCCCTTGTCGAACGCCTCCCCGGCAGCGTCGTCGCAGGTCGCGCCGAGGACCTGGATGCCATCCTCCGCCCACCCCCCGTGGTCGCGCACGTGCGCGAGCAGCGTGTGGCCGCCGGAGGCGATCAGGATCAGGAACGGCGGCTCGAACGGGTCGGGCGCGAGGAAGCTCGCCGCGACGTGGCCGTGGAGATGGTCGACGGGGATCAGCGGCAGCCGGTGCGCCGCCGCGAGCGCCTTCGCCGTGCTGACGCCGACGAGCAGCGCGCCGACGAGCCCGGGCCCCTGTGTGACGGCCACCGCGTCCAGCTCGGGCAGCGTCGTCGCGGCCTGCGCGAGCGCGTCGTCGACGACCGCGCCGATCAGCTCCAGGTGGTGGCGCGCGGCGACCTCCGGCACGACACCGCCGTAGCGGTCGTGGACGCCCTGCGAGGAGATCACGTTCGAGCGGATCTCGCCGTCCTGGGTGACGACCGCGGCGCAGGTGTCGTCGCAGCTCGTCTCGATCGCGAGGATCACGCGGCGCCGCTGCCCACGTTCGGGACGTCGTCGAGGCGGCCGGCGAGCGTCGCGCGCGTGCGCCACATGATGAGCGCGTCCTCGCCGTTGTCCTGGTAGTAGCGCGGCCGCGTGCCGGCCGAGCGGAAGCCGAAGCGCTCGTAGAGCGCGATCGCCGGGCCGTTCGTCGGGCGCACCTCGAGCGTCAACTGCATGCCGCCGCTGCCGTCGTCGATCCGCTCCAGCAGCGCACCCAGCAGCGCCGTCGCGATCCCCTTGCGCCGCAGGCCCGGGTCGACCGCGATGTTCATCAGGTGCCAGACGGCGTCGTAGCGCGAGCAGATGAGATGGCCGACGACGGTGCCGTCGCACAGCGCCGCGAGGCACACGCCCGACGGCTTCGACAGCTCGAGCACGAACATCGCCAGCGACCACGGCGTCGGGAAGGCGCGCCGCTCGACGGCGATCACCTGCGGGAGATCCGAGTAGGAGAGGCGGCGGATCTCGAGCGTCGTCGGTCGTGCCGGGGTCACGGTTCGTCGGCGCGCCGTCGGCGGAGCGCCAGCTCGGCGTCCGGGAGGCGCAGGTAGGCCGGGAGAACCGCGTCGCGCGCGTCCGGCTCCATCGCCGCCGCCAGTCGCGCGTGCACCGACGCGTCGACGCGATGGGCTGCGGAGCCGTCCGCCGGGACCACAGCCCCGACCGCTTCCAGTACCGCCCGGAACCTTAGCGCCCCGTCGCCCACCGCCAGCGTGCCTGGCGGCAGTGACGCGGCGGCGTCGGCGAGCGCCTCGGGCGTGAGCGCCGCCGCCGCCAGCAGCGGCGCGGGAGCCGCCTGCGCGGCGGCTCCGCGCGTCCAGGCGGCGGCGAACGCCTCGCCGCGGCGCGCGTCGAGCACGGCGAGCGTCGCGGGGGCGTCGTCGGCGGGCGCCCCGGCGGCGAGCGACCGCAGCGTCGAGACGGCGACGAGTGGGAGGTCGTGCGCCTGCGCGAGCGCGCGGGCGGTCGCGACGCCGATCCGCAACCCCGTGAACGTCCCCGGCCCGATCCCGACCGCGAGCCGGTCGAGCTGCGGAAAGTCGACGCCCGCCTCCGCGAGCAGCGCGAGCGCGAGCGGCAGCAGCTCGGCCACGTGGCCCGGCCGCTCCCCCGCCGCCGGCTCATGCCGACGCGCCAGGACCTGTCCGTCGGCGAGCGCGAGCGCGACCGTCGTGGCGGGCGTCGCGGTGTCGAACGCGAGCAATTGCACGCCGCGCATCGTGGCGCACGCGGCGGCAGTGTGACGCGCCGATGACCGCGGCGTCGGTTCCTGCAACGTGCGGGAACGCCCGCACGCGGCGCGACGCGACGGCCGGCGGATCGCGTAGGGTGCCGCCCGATGACGGCGAGCCAGCCTCTGCCCGGCGCGACGTCCAGCCCAAGCATCCGCTCCGCCGCAGGCCCCATCGCGGCGGTCCTGCTGGCGTTTGCGTGCCTCCTCGCAGCCGTGCCTGCGGCACATGCCGCCGGCGCGAGCGGTGCGCTCACGGACACGACGGCGCTCCCGGCGCCGCAGGCCCCGCCGACCGCGTCGAGCACCGCCACGCGCCCCGTCGCGCGCGCTGCCGGGCGCGGGTGCGCGCCCGCCGGCGGCATGCTGCGCACGCGCCAGAGCATCCTGCGCACCGAGCGCCGTCTGCTGTGTCTGATGAACCGCACGCGTGCCCGCTTCGGCCTCCGCGCCCTGCGCACCAACCTCTGCCTGCATCGCGTCGCGGCTCGTCACGCCCACGACATGGTCCACCGCCGCTATTTCGCGCACACGACGCCGAACGGCTGGGATCCCGGTCGGCGGGCACGCGCCGCGGGCTACGTGCCGCGAGCGGCTCGCTGGCTCGTCGGCGAGAACATCGCGTGGGGCGTCGCCGGCGCGGCGAGCCCGGCGTGGGTGATGAACGCCTGGATGCACAGCGCCGGCCATCGCCACAACCTGCTCAGCCGCGACTTCCGCGACGTCGGGATCGGCGTCGCGCGCGGCGTCCCCGTGTCCGGCTTCCCCGGCGTGAGCGCGCGCGCGACGTTCAGCGTCGAGTTCGGCGCGCACAGCGGCCGCACGCGCTGCGACTACTCCTAGCAGCGCACGTCGCCGGACAGCGCTGCTGCTCAGTGCGTCGCGGGCGCGATCGTCAGCTCGCGCGCGTCGCCGCCGGCGTGGGCGAGCCGGACGCGTGCGACGAGCCGCCCGCCGTCGGCGCCGACGAAGCCCTCAGCGAGCTCCGGCCACTCGACGAACGCGATGCGATCGGGACCGAGGTAGTCGGCCAGCAGCGCCGGATCCTCCCCTGCGAGGTCGCCGAGGCGGTAGAGGTCGAGATGCGAGACCGGCACGCGGCCCTCGTAGCGCCGACCGATCGTGAACGTCGGGCTCGTGACGCGTCCCGTGACGCCGAGCGCGCGACAGGCTCCGCGCACGAACGTCGTCTTGCCGGCGCCGAGCTCGCCCGAGATCAGGACGACGTCGCCGGGCTCGAGCGACGCCGCGAGCCGCGCCGCAAGCGCCTCAGTCTCCGCCGGACCGCGCGTGCGATGGACGCCGGTCAGAGGCGGGGACTGCTCGCGCATCGGCCCGGACGGTAGCGTACGCGCGACGATGGCCGACGCGTCCGGAACGCAGGGGGACGGCGGGCGCGCGACGCTGCGCGCGCGCGTCGACGCGCTGCGCTCGTCCGACATCGCCAGAGCCGGCGGCCTCGCCGGCGCGATGATCGCGAACAACGTCGTCGGACTGGCCACGACGGTCGTCTTCGCGCGGCTCCTGGACGACTACGGGTCACTGGCGGCGCTCGTCTCCTACTACCTGATCCTGTCCGTCGCGGGACAGGCGATGCAGGTCGCGACGGCGCGGGACGCGGTGCTCGGCCAGCTCGGCGAGGGCCCGGCGCTCGCGGCGACACTGCGGAGCTGGACGCGCTCGCTGCTGCTGCTGACCGTCGCCGCGGCCGTCGTGTCGGTGGCGCTGCGAGCCCCGATTGCCAACGCGGTCGGCGTCCATCAGCAGTGGGCGGCGGCGATCGGCCTGCCGGCGGGGGTGCTGTGGCTGCTCGTGTCGCTGCTGCGGGGCGGGCTCCAGGGCGCGGGTGACTACCGCGCGGTCGGGATCAGCCTCGTCGGTGAGCAGGTGGCCCGCCTCGTGCTCGGCGCGGCGCTGGCTGCGGTCGGGCTGGGCGTCACCGGCGCCTTCCTCGGCACGCCGTTGTCACTGCTCGCGATCGCGATCTACTGCGGCCTCGAACTGCGACGCCGGGTCGGAGCGCCCGCGCCGGACGCGGTGGCAGCACGTCGCCTGCGCGACCACGTCGCCGGCGCGACCACGCCGATCGCCGGGCTCGTGATCGTCGCGCTGCTCCAGAACGTCGACATCATCGCCGGCAAGCACCGCTTCTCGACCGACGTCGCGAGCTCCTACGGCGCCACCGCAGTCGCCGCGAAGGTGCTCGTGTGGGTGGCCGTGGGCGCCGGCTTCTACCTCGTTCCCGAGACGTCGCGGCGCCACGCCGAAGGCCACGACACGCGACCCGTGCTGCTGCGCGCGCTGGCGATCGTGCTCGTCTGCTCGCTGCCGGTGCTCGCGATCTTCGCGTTCGGCGGCAGACCGCTGCTGCGCGCCGCCTTCGGGGCGAACCGTCTGCTGGCCGTCGACGCGCTGCTGCCGCTCGGCGTCGCGTTCACGCTGCTCGCGCTCACGTACCTCGCCATCCAGTACCTGCTCGCGCTGCGACGGACCGCCTTCCTGCTGCCGCTCGCCGCGATCGCCGTCGCCGAGCCGGTGCTGCTGCTCACGGTCGCGCCGGCCAACCCGAACGGGTTCGCCGCGGTCGTGCTGGCGATTCAGGCGCTCGCCGCCGTCGTCGCGCTGGCGCTGGCGTTCGCGCAGCGGCCGCCGGCGCGCTGAGCGGTCCTACGAGAAGAGGTCGAGCTGGTCCGGGCTCGGCTCGGGTGCCGCTTCCGCCTCGCCCTGCGGCCCCGGAGCTTCGACCGCCGCGGCCGCCGGCTCCTCGAGCTCGGGCAGTGGCTCGAGCGCAGCCGGATCCGGCTGCGGCGGCGGATCGGTCGCGAGCAGCTCCGGCAGGCGCGCGAAGTCGGCGCGCAGCGTCTCGAGCATCGACGGCGTGTAAAGCGCGGCGGCCGGATGGTAGATCGGGTAGAGGCGCACGGCGCGATGGCCGAGCACCTGCACCTCGGGCTGGCCGTGCAGGCGCGAGATGCCGGTCGGGTCGCCGCGCAGCAGCTTCGTCGAGAAGTTGCCGAGCGTGCAGATCACGCGCGGCTCGATCAGGTCGACCTGCTGGTGGAGGTAGTCGCGGCAGGCCTCGATCTCCTGCGGGCGCGGGTCGCGGTTGCCCGGCGGGCGGCACTTGAGCACGTTGGCGATGAACACGTCGCCGCGCTCGAGCCCGATCTCGGCCAGCAGCTTGTCGAGCAGTCTGCCGGCTTGGCCGACGAACGGGAGCCCCTGCTTGTCCTCGTTCGCCCCCGGCGCCTCGCCGACGAACATCAGGTCGGCGTCCGCGTTTCCGGCGCCGAAGACGACCGTCGTACGGGTCTCGCTGAGCGCACATCTCGTGCAGGCGCTCGCCTCGAGGTAGACCTGCTTCAGCTGCTCCCGGCGTTCCGCGGCATCACTCACGACCAGTGGATGGTATTCGGGCGCGACGACGGCTACCATTCTGAGCAGCCGTCACCTTCGGGGGCGGACCGTCGCAGCACCTCATCGCCACCACCATCGACGCCGACCGGTATCTCCCATGCGGGAACTGGAACGGGAAACCACCCTCCCAGCCATTGCGCGCCTGCGCTGCGCGATCGTCGGTGCAGGCCGACTCGGCCACGCGCTCGCCGCGGGCCTGCGCGAGGCCGGCGTCGCCGTGGAGGGCCCCCTCGGCCGAGGAGCAGACGGTGCCGGCACCGACGTCGTGCTCCTCTGCGTTCCCGACGGCGAGATCGCCAACGCCGCCGCCGCGATCGCGCGCCGCGCCGACGGCCGCCCGCTCGTCGGCCACTGCTCGGGCGCGACGACGCTCGACGTCCTCGCCCCGCACGAGGCGTTCTCGCTCCACCCGCTGATGACCGTCCCCGACGACGGGCCGGCGCAGCTCGCGGGCGCCTCCGCCGCTGTCGCCGGCACGACCCCCCGCGCCCGCGGCGTCGCGCACCAGCTCGCGCGCCGGCTCGGCATGACGCCGATCGCCGTCGCCGACGAGGACCGCGCCGCCTACCACGCCGCCGCCTCGATCGCCTCCAACTTCCTCATCACGCTCGAGGCCGCGGCCGAGCAGCTCGCCGCCAGCGCCGGCGTCGACCGCCAGGCGCTCGTCCCACTCGTCCGCGCGACAGTCGACAACTGGGCCGCGATGGGCCCCGAGCGCGCGCTGACGGGCCCGATCGCCCGCGGCGACGGAGAGACGGTCGAGCGCCAGCGCGAAGAGATCGCACAGCGCACGCCTGAGCTGCTGCCCCTTTTCGACGCACTCGCCCAGGCGACCCGCTCACTCGCGCACCAGAGCCCAAGCGGCACGGAGGGCCACGAGGGGGACTCGCCGGCGATGGCGCCGCCAGGGGTCTTGGCGGACGTCGATCGGGCGGCGGCACCACCGGCGCAGCCGGTGGTGGGTGAGGACGCACGTGCGCCGGCCGAAGGTCCGGCGTGCGCGCGGGTGGGTGGGCCCGATCCGACAGGACCCGCCCGCCAAGCGGCCGGAGCCAGAGCATGAGGACCATCCGCCTCATGAGCGAGCTGCGCGAGCACCTGCAGATCGAGCGCTCCGCAGACCGCACGATCGGGCTCGTCCCCACGATGGGCGCCTTCCACGCGGGCCACGTCTCGCTCATGCAGCACGCCCGCCGCCACGCCGACGTCGCCGTCGTCTCACTGTTCGTCAACCCCACGCAGTTCGGACCGCAGGAGGACCTCGCCGCCTACCCGCGCGACGCGGCGCGCGACGCCGAGATCGCCGCCGCGGCGGGCGTCGACGTGCTGTTCGCGCCGCCGCTGGAGGAGGTCTACCCGGACGGCTTCCAGACGACCGTGCGCGTCGGTGCGCTCGCCGAGACGCTCGAAGGCGCGCAGCGCCCCGGCCACTTCGACGGCGTCGCGACGGTCGTCACGAAGCTGCTGAACATGGTGCAGCCGGACGTCGCCTTCTTCGGCCAGAAGGACGCGCAGCAGGCGCTGGTGGTGCGCCGCGTCGTGCGCGATCTCGACATCCCCGTCGCGATCGAGGTGTGCCCGACGGTGCGCGAGCCCGACGGCCTCGCGATGTCGAGCCGCAACGCCTACCTCGCGCCCGCCGACCGCGAGCGCGCCGTCGCGCTGCGGCGCGCGCTCGACGCCGCCGAGGCGGCCGTCGCCGCCGGCGAGCGCGACGCAAGCGCCGTCGCCGCCGCGGCCCGCGGGGCGATGGACCCCTTCGGCGTCGAGCCCGAGTACCTCGCGCTCGTCGCTTCAGACAGCTTGCGACCCGTCGATCGCATCGACGTCGGTGGGGAGATCCTCGCCGTCATCGCAGCACGCGTCGGGCCCGCCCGCCTCATCGACAACACGATCCTGACAACCGACGGGAGAGCCTGAACCGTGCTTCGCACGATGCTGAAGTCGAAGATCCACCGCGCGACCGTGACCGCCTCCGATCTCCACTACGTCGGCTCGATCACCGTCGATCCGGACCTGCTCGAGGCCGCCGACATCATGGAGCACGAGCAGGTCGCCGTCGTCGACGTCGACAACGGCGCCCGCTTCGAGACGTACACGATCGCCGGGGAGCGCGGCTCCGGCGAGATCAAGGTCAACGGCGCCGCCGCCCGCCTCGTGCACCACGGCGACACCGTCATCGTCATCTCCTATGCGCAGTACGACCGCGTGGAGATGGAGCACTACGAGCCCACCGTGGTCCACGTGGACCGCGACAACCGCATCGTCACCGTCGACCGCGAGGTGGCGACCCTCCTCAGCTGAGGGCGCCAACCGTCGCGGAAGAAAGGAACGCATCGCCATGTCCGCATCGCCCGTCCCCACCGCAGTCGCCCCCGGCGCCCCGCCGGCCGAGCGGCTCCCCGTCTCGCTGCCGGAGCTGGCCGAGAAGAAGCGCCTCGGCGAGCCGATCGTGATGGTCACCGCCTACGACTACCCGTCCGCCCAGGTCGCCGAGGCGGCCGGCGTCGACCTCGTGCTCGTCGGCGACTCCGGCGCGATGACCGTGCTCGGCTACCCCTCGACCGTGCCCGTCTCGGTCGACGAGATGCTGATGCTGTGCGCCGCCACGCGCCGCGGGCTGCGCACGCCGCTGCTCGTCGCGGACCTGCCGTTCGGCTCCTACGAGGCCTCCAGCGAGCAGGCGGTCGCGACCGCCCAGCGGTTCGTCAAGGAGGGCGGCGCGGAGGCCGTCAAGCTCGAGGGCGGCGCGATGGCGGAGCGTGCTCGGGCGATCGTGCAGGCGGGCATTCCGGTGATGGGCCACGTCGGCCTGACGCCCCAGACGGCGACGCAGCTCGGCGGCTACCGCGCGCAGGGGCGCACCGGCGCGCGCGCCCACGAGGTCGCGTGCGACGCGCTCGCGCTGCAGGAGGCGGGCTGCTTCGCGATCGTCTTCGAGGCGATCCCGGCGGCGGTCGCGCACGATCTGATGGAGCGGATGGAGATTCCCGTGATCGGGATCGGCGCGGGTGCCGCGACCGACGGCCAGGTGCTCGTGTTCCACGACCTGCTGGGGATCCGCGAAGGCGTCGGCGCGCGCTTCGTCAAGCGCTACGCGGACATCCAGGAGGAGATGGTCGCCGGCGTGCGGGCCTTCGCGGACGACGTGCGCACGCACCGCTACCCGGCGCCGGACCACACCTACTCGATCGACCCGGACGAGCTGCAGGAGTTCCGGGCGCGGCTCGGCTCCTAGGCCCGAGCGCGGGCACGGCAGGGCGGGCGGGTCCGGGGAGCCGGCCCGCCGTCCTGCGCAACCGGCTCAAGACGCCGACGCGGGCGGCGGCTCCGGCAGCGGCGAGGGGTCGCCGCTCGTCTCCTCCTGCTCGCCCAGCCGCTGTCGCGGCAGGTTGCGCGTCGCGAGCAGCGAGATGAGCACGACGAACCCGCAGGCGAGCAGACCGAGCTTGAGCGCCTGCAGCTGCGCGTCGGAGTAGCCCTCGACGATCGCGGCCGTCTCGGATGGCGACACGCCGGCCGCCTCGGCGCCCCGTCTGACGCTCGCCGCGTCGACGAACGACAGGTCGCCCTCCAGCCGCACCGACACCTGGCTCTGCACCGCCTGCGAGATGCGCGGGTCGTTGCTCACGTTCGCGCTGAACGCGGTCGCCAGGCCGGTGATCACGATCGCCCCGATCAGCGCGGTGCCGAGCGACGAGCCGAGCTGCTGGGCGGTGTACTGCAGCCCGCCGGCCTCGCTGCGGTCGCTCTCCTCGACCGCCGACTGCACGACGTTGCCGAGCTGCGAGACGACGAGCCCCATCCCGACGCCGAGCACGGTCATCGCGACGTTGAAGTCGGCCGTGTCGATCTGCGGCTGGATCGTGCCGAGCAGGAAGGCGACGGCGGCCAGCAGGAAGAGGAAGCCGACACGCACGAGCGTGCGCGGCGAGAAGCGCGTCGCGAGCCGCGCGCCGAGCAGCGCGGTGACGAGCAGCGCGACCGAGGTCGGCAGCATGCGGACGCCCGTCTGCAGCGCGTCGAGGCCCTGCACGATCTGCAGGTAGAGCGGGATCGCGAAGAAGACGCCCATCAGCACGATGTTCTGTCCGAGGAACGTCACGAGCCCGCTGCGCAGGACCGGGCGCGCGAGCAGCGCGAAGTGCACGAGCGGACTGTGTCTCCCCTCCTCCTGCCGTCGCTCCCACGCGTGGAAGGCGGCGAGCAGCAGGCCGCCTGCGGCGACGACGAACGGCGCAAGCGAGAAGCCGAACGGCTTGAGCGGCGAGTCGCGCGGGGCCAGCCAGCCCCATCTGCTCGCTTGGAGGACGCCGAAGACGAGCAGGCCCAGCCCGAGCGCGCTCAGCAGCGAGCCGACCCAGTCCAGCGACGGTGCCGGCCCTTCGCGCGGCGCGTCGCGCACGAGCCGCGGCGTCGCGAGCACGATCCCCAGCGCGATCACGACCTCGCCGGCGAACACGAGCCGCCACGTCAGCTCGGTCGTGAGCCAGCCGCCGAGGATCGGGCCGACGGCGATCGCCGCGCCCGCAACGCCGCCGAGCGCGCCGTAGGCGGCGGCGCGCGCCTTGCCCTCGAAGTTGCCGGCGACGAGCGCCGCGAGCGCCGGCAGCACCATCGCGGCGCCGATCCCCTCGAGGATCGACCAGCCGATCGTCAGCGATGCGACGGACCACGACAGCGCCGTCAGCAGCGAGCCGCCGCCGTAGATCACGTGCCCGATCACGAACGTGCGCCGCCGCCCGAGGATGTCGCCGAGCTTGCCGCCGGTCATGAACAGCGCGGCCATCACGAGCGCGTAGAGCGTGATGACGCCCTGGATCGTCGTCACCGTCGTGTCGAAGTCGGCGACGAGCTGCGAGATCGAGACGTTCATCACGGCCGCGTCGAGCACCATCAGGAACTGCGAGGCGGCGAGCACGACGAGCACCAGCCGCTTCGATCCAGCGCCTCGCTCGGGGGTCGCGTCGCGCATGTGACGGTGCGATCTCAGCAGGCGCGAGCGCGGCGCGCAACCCGGCCGCCGCGGGCACCTTCACGCTGCGGTGGAGCCGCCGTCCGCCAAAGCGGCGATCCTGTGCGACACCCGTCCGCCAAACCGGCGATCCTGTGCGGCACATGACGGAAACCACGCTCCGGTCGACGCGTCCGTTCGCGCGCGCGGCCACCTCGCCGACGGGCCGTTCGCTGCTGCTGCTCGCGCTCGTGTGCGCCGGTGCGCTCGCCGCGCTGTGGCTCGCGATCGACCCGCGAACCGCCGACCTCTCCGCCCAGATCTACCGCACGCAGCTGTTCGGGCGCGAGGGCTTCGCGCTGTGGGACAACAGCTGGTTCGGCGGCCATCACGTGCTCGGCTACAGCCTCGTCTTCCCGGCGCTGGCGTGGGAGCTCGGGCCGCGGACGGTCGGCGTCGCGGCCGTCCTGGCCTCCTCGCTGCTGTTCGCGCACCTCGCGCGCCGGCATGCCGACCGGCACGTGCGGCTCGCGGTCGTGTGGTTCGCGTGCGCCGCCGCCGGCGACCTCTTCATCGGCCGCTTGACCTTCTCGCTCGGCGTCACCTTCGCGCTCGGCTGCGTGGCGGCGCTGTCGCACCGCCGGCCGGCGCTCGCGGTCGTGCTCGGGGTCGCGACGGCGGCCGCCAGCCCAGTCTGCGGCCTGCTGCTCGCGGTCGTGCTGCTCGCGGGCGCCGGCTGGATCCCGCCGCGCTGGCGCCTCGCGGTGCTCGGCGCGCCCGTCGTGGTGCCGATGCTGACGGCCTTCCTGTTCCCCGAGGGTGGCACGCAGCCCTACAGCTTCGGCGGCGCCGCGTCGGCGGTCCTGATCGCGCTCGCCGTGCACACCGGGCTCGCACGCGACAAGCAGGCGCTGCGGCGCGGCGCGCTGCTGTACGCGGCGGCGGTGGCAGGCGCGTACGTCGTGCCGTCGCCGATGGGCAGCAACGTCGCGCGGCTCGGCGTGCTGCTCGCCGGGCCGATCTTCCTGATCGGCGCGCGGCCGGGACGCTCGCGCGCGCTCGTGGCGGTGACCTGCGCGGGGATCGTCGCGTGGCAGGCGTGGGCGCCCGTCACGGAGCTGGTGAAGGCCGATGCGACGAGAGCGACGACGGCCGCGTACTTCCAGCCACTGCTGCAGCGCCTCGAAGCGACGCCGCACGGGCGCGTCGAGGTCGTCCCGACGTCGACGCGCTGGGAGTCGGTCTTCATCGCGCCGCACGTGGCGCTCGCGCGCGGCTGGCAGACGCAGCTCGACCGGCGCTACGACGCGCTCTTCTACCGCACGCGGCTCGATCCGCTCCAGTACGAGCGCTGGCTGCAGCGGCTCGGCATCACGCACGTCGCGCTGAGCGACGCGCCGAAGGAGCGCTGGGGCCTCGCCGAGGCGCGCCTGCTGCGCCATCCGCCGCCGTTCCTGCACGAGGTGTGGCGCTCTCCCCATTGGCGGCTGTTCGCGGTGAGCGACCCGCAGCCGCTCGTCACCGGCGGCAGCTTGCGAGCGCTCGGCGCCGACAGCTTCACGGTCGACGCCGCGGCGGCTGGCGCGCTGCTCGTGCGGGTGCGCTGGACGCCCTTCTGGACACCGCCCGCCGGCGCCTGCGTCGAGCGCTCGGCGCGCGGCTTCACGACGCTGCGCGTCCCTCGCCCCGGTCGCTACGTGGTGCAGGCCGCCTGGAGCCTGTCCGCGGCGCTGCGCAGCCCGGGCCGCCTGTGCCCCGCCGCGGGCCAGCCGCTGCCCGCCAATTAGCGGGGCCGTCCGTCGGGCCCGCCGTCACGCAGGCGGGGCGACAGGCGCCGCGCGGGCGTCGATCTCGCGCAGCACGCGTGCGGGCGC
>DASRXW010000029.1:0-34430 GCA_035654055.1 Conexibacter sp. | reverse complement strand
GATCTACGCCTCAAGCGCAGAACGCACCGCAGCCCTTGACGGCTGGCTCTGGCACTACAACCATCACCGCCCACACCAAGCCCTCGGCCGACGAGCACCCATCACCCGCCTGAACAACCTGCTCGGGACTTACACCTAGCTCGCCGCGCGGATCGGTCGCGGCGGCCTTGACAGCCCTGGGTGGGGCCACGTACGCTTGCTCATGCAAAAAGGCTTTTGCACCCCAGTCGGCAATCAGGAGAGCAGCACCGTATGAGCAGGGGCATGACCGTCGCCGCGTCCGACGACATGGACACCGCGGCCAGGTTCTCGATGCGGACGGCGGGCGCGCCGTCGCCTGAGGGGGGGCCGGGATGAGGGTTGCGCTCGCGCAGCTGACCTCGGCGCCGGGAGATGTCGCCGCCAACGTGGCGAAGGTGCGCGAGACGGTCGGCGCGCACTGCGGCGCCGATCTTGTCGTCTTCCCCGAGCTGTTCCTCAGCGGCTACCTGCTCGATGCGATCGGCGAGCTCGCCAGCGACCTCGACGGCGCCGAGCTGGCCGCGGTCCGCGGGGCGGCCGCGGCGGCGGGGAGCGCCGTCGTGCTCGGGGTCGCCGAGCGCTGGGACGGCGCCGTCGCCAACAGCGCCGTGCTCGTCGCCGCCGACGGCGCGATCGCCGGCGTCTATCGCAAGACGCACCTCTTCGGCGCCGAGCGCGACGCCTTCGTCGCCGGCGACAGGCTGGAGCCGATCGAGCTCGGCGGATGCCGCCTCGGGCCGATGATCTGCTTCGACGTCGAGTTCCCTGAGGTGGCTCGCACGCTGCTGCTCGACGACGCCGACGCGCTGGTGACGATCGCGGCCAACATGGCGCCGTTCGCCGACGACCACGAGCTGGCGGCGCGGGCGCGGGCGCTCGAGTCGGGCCTGCCGCACGTCTACGTCAACCGCTCCGGAGCAGATGCCGGGCTCCGCTTCGTCGGCGGCAGCGTCGTCGTCGCTCCCACGGGCGAGGTGATCGGCCGGCTCGGCGAGGAAGCAGGCGTGCTCGAAGCGGACCTGCCCCGATCAGGTCACGGCGACGAGCGCTTGGACTACCGGCGCCATCTGCGCCCAGAGCTCTACCGCACCGCCTGAGCCGGGGCCGGGGCCGGCGGCACCGGTCGCCGACAAGCGTAGGCGGGCACGATCCCGGTGTCCAAGCGCCTTGAACCGGCAGGCACCGTAGAGCGGATCGGGCGGTGCCTGCGAAGTGACCACCGCTCGCCACCGGTGCTCGTGGCGGCTGCCGTCGCCGCTCGACGCCCAGGATTCCCGCAAATGACACAGCTTATTTACACAGCGGCTGCACATTGGCCCTTAGCCTTCGGCGCCGGCGGATGCCTCGTGTATTAACCGACACTTCACATGAGGGAAACGATCAATGGCATGCCTCGATGCGAGGGCCGGGAGCTCTCCGGCGTCGCCGCTGGGCAAGCAGATAGGCGGGCCGCAGCGACGGAGCAGACGCCGTTCCGGGCGATCCGCGACCGAAGCGTATGAGCGGGTGGCCGCGGCGCTGATCGTCGAACGAGCCATCGCATCGCCTCACCTCTGCTGCGCGACTTCGAGCTCAGACGCAGGTGCATGACCGTCATCTCATACCCCAGAAAGGATCACAGATGTTCTTGCGCAAAGCGCGCCACATCGCTTGGAAGAACAGGTCACTGCTCGTTGCGGTCCTGGTGATCGCAGGCACGACGACTACTGCGGTGGCCGCCAGCACCTGGACGGTGATCATCGGCACCAGCGGAAATGACACGATTAACAAGGGTGCACAGCCCGGTAACTACCGCCTGTGGGGCCTCGCGGGCAAGGACGTCCTCACCGGCGGAAGAGGCAACAACGTCCTCGTGGGCGACGGTCACTGCCCTCCGGGTGCGAGAGATGACCAGTACTGCGATGTCGAAGAGGTCCCCGGCGACGGCGGCGACACCCTGCGCGGCGGTGGCGGCAACAACACGATCTTCGGCGGTGGCGGCCCGAACACGATGTACGGCGGACAGGGTTACAACTACATCGAGTCCGGCCCGTCGACGAACGTCATCTATGGCGGACCGCTCGGCGATCTCATCAACGCGACCGAGGGCTCGAGCACGATCTACCCCGGCAAGGGGACGAACTACATCGACGCTCGTGGCCCAGGCATCGACCACGTCTACTGCACCGGCAAGAACGACACGGTCTACGCCGACGCGAACGACGTCGTCAAGAGCTGTGCTCACGTGCACATCGGGAGCCAGGCGAGCACGTCCTCGTCACTGTCGGTCTATGCCCCTGGGGTGCGGCCGACGATCAGCGCCCTGGTTTCGTGGGGCAACAAGAACGGCCGGAAGCACGCGCGTGCGAAGCACTTGCATGTGAAGCACTCGCATGCGAAGCACCCTCGCGCGAAGCATTCGCACACGCATCGATGACCGTCGTCAGGTGATCGACTCCTGGATGAGGGATGCGCCACCTGCGTCATGGCAGTGCCCGAACGCGCCCGGGGTGTCCCGGGCGCGTTCGCGGTCGCCTGTGACCGGTGGGCGTGAGCGAGTCGGCCCTCCGGCATGATCGACCTCCACTGCCATGTCCTGCCGGGGGTGGATGACGGGCCCGCCACGGTCGAGGCGGCCCTCGACCTCGCGCGGGGCGCCCGAGCCGACGGCATCACCACGATCGCGGCGACACCGCACGTCGAGTCGTCGTACCCGGGCATCGACTCGGCTCGCATCCGCGCGTCGGTCCGCGAGCTGCAGCAGCGGTTGGACGCCGCGCGCATCGACGTCCGCATCGTCCCAGGCGCCGAGGTCGCGCCGACTCGGGCGGTGGAGCTCGGCGACGCCGAGCTGCGTGCCCTGACGCTGGGCGGCGGCCCGTGGCTGCTCCTCGAATGTCCCCTTGCCGCCACCGGTGCACCGGGGTTCACGGGCGTCGCCCGCTCGCTCGTTCGGCGGGGACACCGCCTGCTGCTCGCCCATCCGGAGCGCAGCCCGATCTTCCTGCGCACGCCGAGCCTGATCGACGAGCTCGTCGCCGAGGGGATGCTGGCGCAGGTCACCGCGGGGGCGCTCAGCGGACGCTACGGACGGAGCGTGCGGGACCTCGCGCTGGGCCTGGTGGAACGCGAGACCGTGCACGTCGTGGCATCGGATGGGCACGGATCGCACCGTCCTGCACGGATCGCAGGCGAGCTCCGCGACACGGGGATCGGGCCGGCGCTGACGGACTGGCTCGCGCGCGACGCGCCCGCCGCGCTGCTGGCCGGCACCGCATTGCCGCCGCGTCCCCAGGTCGCGCGGCGCGCCCGGCGAAAGCGCCTGCTTCAACTGTTTGACCGCTAGGAGCGTCCCCTCACCATCGGACGCGCCCGGCAGCTTCCAAGTTCACCGCTCGTTCACCCGCAGGCGGCGGCGTTCGTCGAAGGTGCATGCCTACACGCGGTGCTCGAGCACTGAGCGCGCGTCACTCACACGCTGAACCATCTCCAATCCGGAGCCATGGCGAGAACGACGAACACGATGAAAGGCCGGAGCCCGGCGAGACGTCTGGCCGACGCGATGTGGGGCCTCGTCGCCTGGGTCGCGGGCAACGCCCTGCTGGCGGGCATCGCCGCGACGGCTGCGACGCTGCTCGTGCTGTTCTTCGTCGGCCTGTCGATCCTGAGTCCCAGCTCTCCGGGGCAGGAAGTGCGGTTCTCGGACGCCACGTCGCTGATCGCCACGAGAGGCGCGCTCCAGCAGGCGACGCTGCGCGACCAGGACGCGCGACTCGAGCTCACGACCGCGACCGGTCAGCGCCTGTGGGCCTCGTATCCGCATGCCGACGCCTACACGAGTCAGCTGCTCGACCAACTGCGCCGGAACCACGTGGCGACCACGGTCGACAGCCAGACGGGCAAGCCGACGCTGCGGGCCGTCGTTCAGTTCCTGCTGCCGATCCTGATCCTGGCGACGCTGTTCGCGATGTTCACGCTGCTCGCCCGCGAGTCCGGCGGCATGATCGCGGCCTTCTCGAAATGGAGCGGCCGCAAGCAGAAGGCCGGGAGCGGGCGGTTCACGTTCCAGGACGTCGCGGGCGCCCCCGAGGCGCTGATCGAGCTGCGCGAGTTCTGCGACTACCTGGAGAACCCGGCCCGCTACGCCGAGCTGGGTGCGCGCGCGCCCAAGGGCGTGCTGCTCGTCGGCCCGCCGGGCACCGGCAAGACGCTGCTCGCCCGCGCGGTCGCCGGCGAGGCGAAGGCCAACTTCTTCTCGATCTCGGGCTCGGAGTTCGTCGAGTCGCTGGTGGGGGTCGGCGCCGCGCGCGTACGCGACCTGTTCCGGCAGGCACGGGAGGCGGCGCCGGCGATCATCTTCATCGACGAGCTCGACGCCGTCGGTCGTCAGCGCGGCGCGGGCATGGGTCAGGGCCACGACGAGCGCGAGCAGACGCTCAACCAGATGCTCGTCGAGATGGACGGCTTCGGGGCCGAGAGCGGCGTCGTCGTGATGGCCGCCACAAACCGCCCCGACATCCTCGACAACGCGCTGCTGCGTCCCGGTCGCTTCGACCGCCAGGTGGTCGTCGACCTCCCCGACGTGCACGGGCGAACGGAGATCCTCGCGCTGCACGCCAGCAGGTCCCCCGTCTCGCGGACGGCCGACCTCGGCTCGATCGCCCATCAGACGCCCGGGTTCTCGGGCGCCGATCTCGCCAACGTGATCAACGAGGCGTCGCTGCTCGCCGTCCGCGCCGGCAAGGCGGAGGTCGATCAGGTCGAGCTCGAGGAGGCGATCGACCGCGTCCTGATGGGGCCCCAGCGCAAGAGCCACGTGCTCAGCATCGACGAGCTGTGGCGGATCGCCGTGCACGAGTCGGGCCACGCGATCGTCGCGGAGTCGATCGAGTTCGCGACCGCGATGCAGAAGCTCTCGGTCGTCTCGCGGGGTCGTGGACGCGGCGGCGCCACGATCTACAGCACGAACGACCAGCTCACGCTGAGCCACCTCGACCTCACCAAGCAGCTGATCACGATCATGGGCGGCGCGGCGGCCGAGAGCTTCGTGTTCGGCACGTTGTCGACCGGCGTCGAGGACGATCTCGAGCAGGCGACGAAGATCGCCCACTCGATGGTCGCCGTGTACGGGATGAGCCAAGCCGTCGGGCCGGTGGCCGTCGGCGAGAAGCAGGGGCAGGTCTTCATCGGGCGCGACCTCGCCAACATGGGCAACGTCGCCGCGGCGACGCTCGAGCTCGTCGACGGTGAGACGCGCCGGCTCGTCCACGAGGCCGAGGACACCGCGAAGCAGGTGCTCGAGCTCAACGTCGCCGTGCTGCAGGACCTGGCGAACTCGCTGCTGCGCGAGGAGACGCTGTCCGGGCCCTCGCTCGACGTCTACATGGAGGCCGTCGAGCTCTGGCCCGAGCCGCTGATCAAGGATGCCGCCGGGCACGAGCCGCCCGTGCACCTGGCGCAGGACAAGGCGGCGGACAGCGGCGGCGGACCTCGCTGGGACGACGAGCTCTGACGGTGCGTGCCCCGGTAGGCGTCAATGCCCCTGCGCGACTTCGCCGGCGTCTACGACGAGCACGTGTGGCGGGTGTACGGCTTCTTCGCGTACCGGCTCAGCTCGCGCGCGGACGCCGAGGACCTGACCCAAGGGACCTTCGAGCGCGCGCTGCGCGCCTGGGGGACGTACGACGCATCGCGCGCGAGCGCAGCGACGTGGCTGCTGGCGATCGCGCGGAACCTGCTCGTCGACCACCTGCGCGCCCGCCCGGCCGCAAGGCCGCTCTCGGTGGAGGCGATCGACCTGGAGGCGATCGCCGCGCCGCCGGATCGGCACAGCCTGGGCCTCGACCCGGGCCTCGAGCGTGCGCTCGCGGAGCTGGGCCCGCGGGAGCGAGAGCTGATCGCGCTGCGCTTCGGCGGCGACCTGAGGAACGCGGAGATCGCGGAGCTGACCGGCCTCAGCCTCGCCAACGTCCAGCAGATCCTGTCGCGGTCGCTGCGGCGAATGCGCGCGAGCCTCGATGGCGCGGCGAGCCGCGACGGCGGGGCCGCGGTCGCCGCGCGGCGCGCCGGGTCCGGCTGACGGGGGCAGTCGTGCTCGTGGTGGCGTGGGCGTCCCCCGTCGGCCTGGCAGGGGCAGATGGGATCGCCGGCGCCACCTACACCGGCGTCCCGAACGGCGGCGGCGCCATCACCTTCACCGTCGCGGCCGATGGCACGAGCCTGACCTCCTACCGCATCAGCGACGTCGCCGGCAGCACGTGCACGTTCAACGCGGAAGGCGACGCCGGGATCTGGGAGGGCGCCCCGATCGTGGACGGCTGGTTCGAGTACCGGCTGCACGACGCGATCCTGCTGCGTGGGACGTTCCCCGGAGCGCAGTCGGCCTCGGGCACCTTCCGCTTCTCCAACCACGCCACGCAGGCGACCGCCGCCTGCGACACCGGGACGGTGGGCTGGACGGCCACGACGACCGCCGCGCCGCCGCCGTCACCGACGACCGGGAGCCCTGGGGCCACGCCTGGCGGCGGTACGCCGGCGGTCAAGCCCAGGTTTGCGACGCGCGTCGTGCTGCGCAGGCTCTCGCGGACGCGGCTGGGCGGTCGCATCCAGTCGCGCGGCAGCGCGTGCCGGGCGGGTCGCACGGTGACGCTCTGGCGTGGCCCGCGGCGGATCGCCACGACGCGGTCGAGAGCCGACGGGACCTATTCGTTCGCCCGCAAGGCGGTCGTGCGCAACCGCCGGGTCCGCGCCAGCGTGCCGGCGCGGGCGGGCGCGACCGCCGTCTGCGCGCCGGGCTCGTCGCGGTTCATCAGAGCGTAGGTCGGAAGGGACTGCATGCGGATAGCTTGGACGGGACCGGTGGGGAACATCGGCGGGGTCCCCGGGATGGGAATGCTCATGCTGCGGGAGCTCCTGCGTCAGAACGTGCAGGTCGACCTGTACCTCGCGACCGACGCGACGGTGCCGCCGCCGATCGAGCCGATGCCGGGGCTGCGCATCGTCATGCGGCGGTCCCGCTGGCAATGGGGTCGCTGGTACAGCCGCACGAAGCCGAGGGCGCTGTTCAGCTCGCTGGCCGTCCGGAGCCTGAGCAGCATGGTGCTCAGCGTCCGGCTGCTGATCGAGCACCGGCGCGACCCCTACGACGCCGTCTACCAGCTCTCGCAGACGGAGCTGTTCCTGCTGGGCCGCGTGGGCCGTCTGGCTCCGCCGATCGTCGTCCATCCGTGCACGCACGCCGCGGGGGAGCTGCGCTGGCACCGAGCGGAGCAGGCGTACGCGCTCAGATCCGAGCGGCGCAGCGTTCACCTGGTCATGCGCACGTTGCTCACGGTGCGGAGCCGTCTTCAGCCGCAGGAGCTCGCCCATGCCGACCTGGTGGTCGGGCTGAGCGACCGCTTCGTCGAGCTCGTCCATCAGGACTATCGCGTCCCGCGGGAGCGGCTGCGGGTCGTGCGCACGCCGGTCGATCTCGAGCGCTTCAGCCCGAACGGGCGCGCAGGCGAGGCAGACCCCAGGACGCTGCTGTTCATCTCGCGGATCTCCGTGCGCAAGGGCGTCGAGCAGATCGTCGAGTTGAGCCACCGGCTCGCCGATCTGTCGGGCTCGGTGCGGCTGCTCGTGATCGGGGGGGCGACGATGTGGTCGGACTACAGCGCGCATCTCGCCGACCTCCACCCCGAGGTGGCGGAGTACGTCGGGCACGTGCCGAGCGAGGAGCTTCCGGCGCTGATGCGCTCGGCCACGATGCTGCTCGTCCCCAGCCACTACGAGCCCGGCTCGATCGCCACCGGCGAGGCGCTCGCGTGCGGCCTCCCCGTCGTGCTGAGCGACGAGGTCGGGAACGGCGAGGTCGTGACCGGCCCCCACGTGCGGATCCATCGAGCCGGAGACCTGGACGGCCTCGAGCAGGCGGTCCGGTCGCTGCTGCGGTCGGTCGAGGGCGACGAGGCGGCGCTGCGGACAGCTGCGCGCGCGAACGCCGAGGCGGAGTTCGCGGCGAGCGCGGTGATCGCTCGGCTGATCGAGCTGATCGCGTCGCTGGGGCCCCGACACGCGGCGCCTTCGTTCGCGGGGTAGGCGACGGCGCCGGTTGCGGGTGGACCCGTGCGAGGAGGCCCGACAGCCGTGACGGTCGAGGAGGCCAGAGCGCCGGCGGAGACCGAGCGCGCGCGCGTGCGCGTGAGCGGAATCGTCGCCGGCCTGACGGCGGCGAACGTCCTGGGAGCCGCCTCCGGGTTCATCACCGGGCCGCTCCTGGCGCGGGCGCTCGGCGCTTCCGGGCGCGGCGACCTCGCGGCGGTGGTGGTGCCGCTGGCATTGGCGCCGGCGGTCCTCAGCCTCGGCATCCCGGCCTTCGCGTACCGCGAGCTGCCGCGAGGGCGGCCGGTCGAGGAGGTCGTCGGCTCGCTGGGGCTCCCGCTGCTGCTGATCGGCCTGTTGGCCGCCGCCGCCGCGATCCCGGTCGCGGACGCCCTGGCGGGAGGACGCGAGACGATCCGGGCGTTCCTGATCGTCGGCTTCCTCTCGATGCCGCTCGTGCTGGTCGGGGGCCTGCTGTCCTCGAGCCTCGCCGCCCTCGAGCGCTGGAGAGTCGTGATCGTCATGAGCGCGATCCCGTTCGGGGGAACGTTCGCGGCGATCGTGGCCCTCTACGCGCTCGGCGAGCTGACGGTCGCGACGGCCGCGGGGGCGACGATCGGCGCGTCGCTGATCGCGCTGGCGCCGGGCTTCCGGCTGTTGGTGAGGCCTCGCCGGCCGGTCTTCCACCTCGCGCTCGCGCGCCGCGGCGTCAGCTTCGGCGTGAAGTCGTGGGTGGGCGGGCTGGCGCAGATCGCCAACCTGCGGCTCGATCAGCTCCTGATGATCACCGCCGTCGCCCCGCGCGAGCTCGGGCTCTACGCCGTGGCGACCACGATCTCGGGCGCGTCCGGGCTCGCGACCGGCGCGCTGTCGCCGCCGCTGATGACGCGGATCGCCGGCGGCGAGACGCACCTCCTCCCGCAGGCGGTGCGGATCGTGGTGGCGGCGACCGTCGGTTTGAACCTGGCGCTCGCGCTGATCACGCCGACGCTGCTCGCACTGCTGTTCGGACCGCAGTTCCGCGACGCCGTCCCGATGGCGCTCGTGCTGCTCGCCGCGAACGTCCCGTTCGCGGGCGCGAGCGTCTTGAGCTCCGGGCTCCAGGCCGACGGGGCGCCGCTGATCCCGTCCGTCGGAGAGGGCATCGCGCTCGTCATCACCGTGGCGGGGCTCGTGATGCTGCTGGGGCCGCTCGGCGGGGTGGGCGCCGCGATCGTCAGCCTCGCCGCCTACGGCGCGAGCTTCCTGTTCCAGCTCGCGATGGCCCGGCGGCGCACGCGGGTGCCGCTGAGCGAGTTCCTCGTGCCCTCGCGCGCCGACGTGCGCTGGGCGCGCGGCTTGCTGTCCGGCGTGGGCCTCCGGCGGAGGGCCGCGCCATGAGCGGCGCGGTGAGCGTCGTCGTCACCACCTACCGGCGCACCGACCGGCTCGCCGCCTGCCTGCACGGGCTGCGCGAGCAGACCCGGTCGCCGGACGAGGTCGTGGTCGTCGTCCACGCCTCCGACGACGCGAGCGCCGACCGGGTCGAGCAGCTGGCGGGCGCCTGGCGCGAGCTGCGATGCGCGCGCGTCGAGCGGCACGGCCTGGTGGCGGCGCTCAACTGCGGCCTGGCGGCGGCGCAGGGCGCGATCGTCGCGTTCGTCGACGACGACGCGGTGCCGGCGGCGGACTGGCTCGAACGGATCGCGACGGCGTTCGACGCGGACGAGCGGATCGCGGCGGTCGGGGGCCGGGACGTCGTAGTGGTCGACGGCCGCGTCCTCGACGGGGGGCGGCGCGGACGCCTCGGCCGGCGCGCGAAGCCGCTCGGGGTCGGGCGCATCCAGTGGTTCGGGCGGATGCTCGGCAACCACCATCTCGGGGCCGGGGCGGCTCGCGACGTCGACGTGCTGAAGGGCGCGAACATGAGCTTCCGGCGGTCGGCCGTGGTGCGCCACGGATTCGACGAGCGCCTGCGCGGGCGGGGTGCGCAGGAGCACTCCGAGCTGGCGATCTGCCTCCCGCTGAGGCGGCAGGGCCTGCGCGTCGTCTACGACCCCGGCATCGTCGTGCTGCACTATCCGGCGCCCCGGCCGCACGGCGACCAGCGCGGAAACCCCGGTCGCGAGGCGGTGCGCTGCTCTGCGCACAACGAGGCGCTCCAGATCCTCGACCACTTCGGGCCGGGGCGGCGGCTGGTGTTCGCGGCCTGGGGGCTCGCCGTCGGGACCACGGGTGCGCCTGGCCTCGCCGTCCTGGCACGGGATCTGCTCAACGGCCGGCCCGCGGCCTGGGCGAGGTTCGGCGCCGCGCAGCGCGGCCGGGCCGCCGCGTGGCGGACCCGCCGCACGCCGCGCGCGATCCCGGCGGCGCTCCGGCCACCCGACGCGTCACCCGGCCGGCGCGAACGTGACGTCGTCCGCGTCGAGCGGGCCGCAGGGGACCATGCGGTGATCGCCCAGCCACTCGACGATCGCGCGACGTGAGCCGCCGCGGCGCGCGAAGTGGCCGTCGTTGAGCTCGACGATCAGCGAACGGATCGCGCCCGCGGCCAGCAGCTCGCGAGCCCCCCGGAGCACCTCGGGCTCGAAGCCCTCGACATCGACCTTGACGACGTCGATGCGGTCGATGCCCCGCGAGGCGCAGTAGGCGTCGAGCGTCGTCGTCGGCACCTCGACGCCGCGGCCGCTCGGCGCGACGAGTCCGGCGCCGAGGTCGGTCGCCGGAGCGTCGAGGTTGACGCTGCCGAGCCGGTCGCCGACGGCCGTCGCCTCCAGGGTGACGGAGCGGCTGGGGCTCAGTCGCCGGTTGCGCAGCCACGCCGCGACCGCCGCCGGGTTCGGCTCGAAGGCGACGATCCGGGCGTCGGGCCGCCGATGCGCGACCTGGAACGTGACGAGCCCGGCGTTCGCCCCGACGTCGAACAGCAGGCCCGCGTCGGGCAGTCTGCCGACGATCTGCGCGATGAGCTCGTCGCAGTAGCGGCGCGTCAGGTACGTGAGCGCCTGCGTCCGGTCGCCGAGGTCGAGCTCCAGCCGCGTGCCGTCGGCGAGTCGCTGCGGCAGGATCCGGTGCCCGGGCCTCCTGCGCCACCACCAGCGCTGAGCCACGCGGAACTGCCCCAGATGATCTGGCAGCACACCCATCACGCAGGCGCTCGCTCGCAGCGCCGCGACCTCGACAGACCGCATGCGGCTGGACGCTACACAGGCGCCCGATCGACGTCCCGACACGTTCTCCGGATGGTCACAGCCGGGGCGCGGCGTTCTGATTGCATGCGGCACGCGCGTCGGCCACCGGCCGGCGGATTCCCTCGCCCCACCTTCCGGCGCCGTTCACGCCCGCTCACGACGGGAACCCGTATGGAGACACACACCACCACCCAACCCCACATCGCCGACTACGTCCGTCCGCTGGCTGCGCGGAAGTGGCTGATCATCCTCGCGGTCGTGCTCGCCACCGGCGGCGTCTACGCGCTCTACGCCCACAAGCCGAACGTGTACACGGTCGACACGCTCGTCTTCGTCAAGGATCCTGGCGATCCGGTGACAGGGGTGTCCAGCCCGCAGAGCACCGACCGCAACGTCCAGAACGAGGCGTCGCTGCTCTACTCGCGGGAGACGGCAGACGCGGTCGCGCGCAGGATCAACTACCGCGGGACGCCGCAGGAGCTGCTCGGTCGCGTGTCGATCACCTCCAAGCCGGGCGAGGACTTCGTGGACGTCGCGGCCCAGGGCCGCTCCGCGCAGGAGGCCGCCACGATCGCCAACGCCTTTGCGCGCCAGCTGGTCACGCTGATCAACGGCTCCGTGACCTTGCGCGTCGCCGACGCGCTCAAGCTGTCCCAGAGCCAGCTCGCGCAGCTGCCCCGCGGCCCGGCTTCGCAGGCCCAACGCGCCAACCTCTCGGATCAGATCAACCGCCTCGAGCTGGCGGCGCACGTGCCGACCACGGTCGCGCGCCAGATCGACACTGCGCTGCCGCCTGCCGGGCCGTCGGCCCCCAAGCCGTTGCGCGACGCGCTGTTCGCCTTCATCCTCAGCCTCGTCGGCGCGATCGGCGTCGCCTACGGCCTCGAGCGGTTCGACCGGCGGTTGAAGAGTCCCGACGAGGTGGAGGACGCGTACGGCAGTCCGCTGCTCGCGGTCCTTCCGCACGCCGACGACCCCGCGCCGACCCAGGACGGCGAGCCGCTGCTCGCCGCCGACTTCCGCGAGCCGTTCCGCGTCCTGCGCACGAACATCGATCTCGCGTCGCTCGACGCGCCGCCGCGAACGATCGTCGTCTCGAGCGCGATGCCCGGCGAGGGCAAGTCGACCGTGGTGCGCAACCTTGCGCTCGCGTTCCGCGAGACCGGCAGGCGCGTCGCGGTCGTCGACCTCGACCTGCGCCACCCTGCGCTGGCGCCGCTGTTCGGGGTTGCGGGTGGACCCGGGATGACCGAGGTCCTGCGCCACGACGCCGAGCTGGCCGACGTGATGCTGCAGATCGGCGCCGGCATGCCCGCGCTCGACGAGCTGGTCCGGGCCGACGCCGTGGGCGGGACGGCGCGCAACGGCGCGAACGGCCGCAACGGTCACGTGGCGGGCGCCGCAGGGGTCGGGCTCGTGCTGAGTGGCTCACGGCCCGCCAACCCGGCCGCGGTCCTCGCGTCGGAGCGGGTCGTGCAGGTGCTCGACGACCTGCGCGACCACCACGACGTGGTCCTGATCGACTCGGCGCCGGTGCTTGCGGTCACGGATACCGTGCCGCTGCTGCGCTACGCGGACGCGGCGCTGTTCGTGGGCCGCCTGGGCGTCACGACGCGCGACACCGCGAAGCGCCTGAAGGAGTTCCTGGCGCGCGTGCCCGACCTCAACGTGCTGGGCGTCGTCGCGAACGACCTCTCCCGGCTCGAGGCGGGGGCCTACGGCTACGGCTATGGCTACGGCTACGGGTCCGACGGCGAGCCCAAGCTTCGCCGTCGTCGCTGGGAACGCGCGACCGAGCGGCCGAAGCAGACGGCCTGACGGACCGGGTGGATGTCGATCCACGCGATCGTCCGTGCGCTGCCGCATTCCTCGCGGCGAGATGCGGTCGGCCAGGCGGTCGCGGCGGTGGCGGTCGCGGCCGTGGCCGCCGCGCTGACGTTGTTCGTGACCAGCCAGCGGACGCTGAGCGGGGCGGCGGCGGTGCTCGTGGTCGCGGGATCGCTGTGGCTGGCGACAACCCGTCGCACGGCGCCGGCGCTCGCGCTGCTGATGGTCTACCTCGGCGCGCTCGACGGCTACGTGAAGCTCGCCACCGGGTCGCAGTACGCGACGTTCATCCGCGACGTGCTGCTGTACGCGTTCGTCGTCGGGCTGCTGGTGCGCGCGACCGCGCACCGGACGCGGTTGCCCACGCCGCCGCTGAGCGGATGGGCGCTCGCCTTCGTCGTGCTCGTCCTGGTCCAGCTGCTGAACCCCCAGGCCGGGTCGCTGGTCCACTCGCTGGCGGGCGTCCGGCAGCACCTGGAGTTCGTCCCGTTGTTCTTCCTGACCTTCGCGTTCGTGCGCACGACGAAGGCGCTGCGGGCGTTCGTCATCCTGCTGGCGGCGCTCGCCGCGGCGAACGGCGCCGTGGGCTGGGTGCAGTTCGACGAGACGCCCCAGCAGCTGGCCGCGTGGGGGCCGGGGTATGCCCAGCGGGTCCTGGGCCAGGGGAACTTCCAGCTGTCCGGGAGGACGTTCGCCTCGCAGTCCGGGCAGAACCGCACCCGTCCGTTCGGCCTGGGCAGCGACGCCGGCGCCGGAGGCGTGTTCGGCGCCTTCGCGCTCGGCGGCATCCTGGCCCTCGCGTCGCTCTTCACCCGCATGCGCTATCTGCTGCTCGCCGTGGTCTTGGCGATCGGCGCGAGCACCGCCATCATCACCTCGCAAGGGCGCGGCGTGATCGTCTGCAGCGTGATCGTCGTGCTGGCCTACGGCTTGCTGACTGCGACGTCCCAAGGTCGCGTCACCAGCCTGCTCGGTCTCGGGCTCGCCGCCGTCGTGTCGTTCTTCGTGGTCCAGGCGATCGTCGGCTCCAGCGGATCGTCGGCGCTGCGCTACCAGGGGCTGAGTCCGTCGACGTTCGTGCAGACGGCCGACACCGCGCGCGGCAAGAGCATCGCCCGCATCCCAGGCAACCTGGTCAAGTACCCGCTGGGCGCCGGGCTTGCGACCGCGGGCCCCGCGAGCGGTGTCGCTCCCGGTGCGTCGAAGCTCACCGGCGCGGTCGACGCCGAGAGCGAGCTCTCGTTCCTGACGATCGAGACCGGGATCCCGGGCATGCTGGTGCTCACGGGCTTCACCATCAGCCTGATCCTGCTCGGGCTCCGGCGCTGCCGTCATGAGCCGGACCGCGAGGCCCGCCTGCTGCTGGCAGCAGTCATCGCGCCGGTGGCCGGCATCCTCGCCCTCTTCTTCCCGAGCGCCCTGACGGCCAGCATCCCGGCGGGGCCCTACCTCTGGGCCGCGGGCGGGATCGTCTCGTACTGGCTGGTCGCCCGCCCCGCGGCTCGTCGCCGTGCGTCGCAGGCTGCGGTCGCTAGCGCTCCCGCGTGACCGCGTCCGCGATCGTCGCGCCGAAGTGGCGCGCGAACTGCTGCACCGTGAAGTCCTGAGCGCGCCGCTGGGCGGCCTCCCCGACGCTGCGGCGCAGCTCGTCGTCGTCGAGCAGGCGGAGGATCGCCGCAGCCAGCGCCTGCCGGTCCCCGTACGGGGACAGCAGTCCGTCGACGCCGGGGGTGATGACCTCGGTCGGCCCGCCTTCGGCGCCGGCGACGACCGGCTTGCCGAGCGCCATCGCCTCGATCACGACCATCCCGAACGGCTCGTTCTGCGAGGTGTGGACGAAGACGTCCATCGCGTGCATCCAGTCCTCCGGGTTCGGCTGCTGGCCGACGAGCAGCACGCGCCCGTGGTGCCCGAGTCGCGCGGCCTGGTCGCGCAGCTCGTCGGCGTATGACGGGTCGAGCTCGTGGGCGCCGCCGACGAGCAGCAGCGTCGCGTCCGGATGGCCCTCGAGCAGTCGCGGCGCCACGTCGAGCAGGACGTGGAATCCCTTCCAGCGATCGAGCCGTCCGACCGACCCGACGATCGGGCCGTGCTCGGGCAGCCCTAGGCGGCGCCGCACGGCGCGCCGCTCGCCGATCCGGCTCGCGTCGAAGCGCGCGGTGTCCACGGCTGGGTGGACGACCGTCGTGGGGCGGCGCGGGAGGAGCTTGCGCTGAGCGCGATCGACCGTGCGCGAGACCGTGATCACGGTCCGTGCCGGCAGCACGGTGGCGGCGCGGTCGATCGGCACGGCTCCCGACGGCGTCCCCGGCTGGAGCCATGCGCTCGGAACGCGGGCGAGCACGGCCGCCAGGCCGCCGTACAGCTGTCCCTTCGCCATCCACCCGATCACGACCTGCGTGCGCTCCGCGGTCGCGGTCTCCGCCAGCGCGCGCACGGCACGGCCGAGCTTCCGCGCCTGACGAACGCGCCCCGCCTCGACCACGACGGCGCGCACGCCCCGCTCGCGGCACCAGTCGACCATCGGGCCGGAACGCAGGAACGCGACCGTGAGCTCGAGCCCAGCCTCGCGGCGGTGCTCGACGAGCTGCTGAAGCTGCAGCTCCGCCCCGCCGCGCTGCGTCGCGATCGGCATCGCGATCAGCGCGCGCAGCGGCGCGCGCGGCTCGTCTCTCGCCATCAGCGGGCCGTCGGCTCGAACACGATCCAGTGCAGCCGCGGATCGCGGAACTCCCGCAGCGCGCGCGCCTGCTCCTCGAGCGACCACGCTGCGAGCGCCGCCGGGACGTCCGCTCGCGGCTGCTGCCGAACCGCGACGGCGTCGTGGGTGCACGCGAACGCCGCGCGCAGGCGATCGCCGGCACCTTGGCGCTGGTCCTCGTGCACCTCGACGACGACGACGCTGCCCGCCAGCGCGGCCGCCGCGTCCGCGTCCAGCAGCTCGACCTCTCCGCCCTCGATGTCGCACAGCACCAGCGCGCCGCTCGTCGGCAGCGAGGCGAGCGCGTCCAGCGTGAAGCGCTTCGCGATGCGGACGCGCTCCGCGACCGCCGAGGCGGCCGCCGTCGCGGAGCACAGCGCGCGCGCCGAGGACGACAGGTCGTAGGCGTACGTCGTCGTCGCCGGCGAGGCGTGAGCCATGCCGACGCCGTAGTAGCCGTCGGCGCATCCGACGTCGACGAACGTGGAGACGCGGCGCGCGATGGCGCGCTCGAACACCCACGCGACCTCCCGCTCGTAGACGCCGAGCAGCTTGGCGACGGCCGCGTCGATGTCGGGGAGGCTGCCGGACGCGTACGTCATGCCCGCGAACGGTCCCGCCTGCACGACCGCCTCGCCGCCGGCGAGCAGACGTCGCGCGAGGTCGGTCACGCCTTCGCTGCGCCGCAGCTCGCGCTCGTAGCGCCGCGCACGGTTGGCCATGTACCCCGGCGCGAGTCGCCGCGCCGCGCGACGGGCGGGCTCGGGCGCCGGCATCAGCCCGCGACCTCGGCGACGGCGGGCTGCGCGATGGGCGCTGCCATCAGCCCGCGACCTCGGCGACGCTGCGCTGCGCGACGTCCGCGGGCTGGCCGATCGCGTCCCGCAGCGCGCGGTCGAGCCCGCGCGCGACGGCCTCGACGCTGAACTGCTCCCGCGCGCGCTCGCCGCCCCGCGCGGCCAGCTCGCGGCGCAGCTCCGGCGCTTCGCGCAGGCGGGCGAGCGCCGCGCGCAGCGCCGCGACGTCGCCCTCCGGGACGACGAGGCCGCCGCCCGTCGAGTCGATCACCCACGGGATCTCGCCGGAGTCCGACCCGACCACCGGCACTCCGCACCACAGCGCCTCGACCAGCACCCGCCCGAACTGCTCCGCCCACGTCGGCGTGGTGCGCGAGGGCAGCACCAGCACGTCGAAGCGCGCGTACGCGGCCGCCATGTCCGCGTGCCGCACCGACGCGTCGAGCTCGAGCGTCACCCCCTGCCGTGCAGCTCGCGCCTGCAGCTCCTCGCGCAGGGGTCCGTTGCCGACGAGGCGCACGACCGCGCCGTCGAGGCCGGCCGCGGCGTCGATCAGCACGTCGAGGCCCTTCTCCGGGACGAGTCGCCCCGCGTACCCGACGACGAAGGCGTCGTGCGATGACGCCGCCGGCGCCGGCCACGCCGGCACGTGGTGGGGGATGACGGGCGCGTGCACGCCGGGGCGGGTCCGGCGCACGAGCGCGGCCGCGGTGGGCGAGCGCGCCGCGACGAAGGCGGCGTGCGCGAGCGTCCACCTGCGGAACGCGCGCGCCGGCAGCGGCCACGGTCGGTCGAGGTTCTCGTCGGCCTGCAGGCCGAACGGAACGCCGGCGCGTCGCAGCGCGCGTCCCCACTGGAAGCCCGGCACCGACGTCGGCTCCTCCTCGACGAACGCCGCCGACGGGCGGACGTCCGCGATCAGCTCGGCGATGCGGGTCAGGTAGAGATGGCGCTGGACGCGCCCCGGGAGCAGCACGCGGCGGCCGATCACCCGTCCGGCAAGCTCGGGCAGCACCTCGGGCGGGAACGTCGCGGTCGCGTACTCGTGCCGCCAGGTGCCCGGCGCCACGACGAACGGGTCCCAGCCGTGGTCGCGCAGCTCGGCGTAGGGAAGCTGGTTGACCGCGAGCACGGCGGGATGGCTGACGACGAGCAGGCGCATCAACATCGGCTCGGCGCAGCGTCGAGCTCCGCGTAGACCGCCAGGTACCCTGCCGTCATCGCCTCCCACGAGTAGCCGGCCGCGGCCGTGCGCCCGGCGGCGCCCATGCGGCGTGCCAGCAGCGGGTCCGCGCCCAGCTCGTTCAGGCGCCGCGCGACGTCCCGCCCGTCGCGGGCGACGAACCAGCCGTTGCATCCGTCCTGCAGCAGGTCCTCGACGCCGTTGACGCGCGTGACCAGCAGGGGGAGCCCGCTCGCGGCCGCCTCGAGCGCCACGAGCGGGAACGCCTCGTAGGCGGTCGGCAGCACGAACGCGTCCGCGGCGGCGTACAGGCGCGACATGTCGCGCACGACGCCGAGGAAGCGCAGCCGGGACTCCGTCCCGGCGCTGCGAGCGCGCGCCGCCGGCGGCGCCGGATCGCCGCCGCCGGCGACGGCGAGCTGCCATCCGGGCGCGAGCTCCAGCGCGTCGACGGCATGGGAAAGCCCCTTGCGCTCCCAGTCGCCGCCCACGAACAGGGCGAGCGGCGTGCGCGCGTCGATGCCGAGCTGGGCGCGAACCTCCCGGCGTGCTCTCGCGTCCGGCCGGAAGGCGGTCGCGTCGACGCCGTTGGCGACGGTGCGGACGACATCCTGCATGGCCGGGAACTCGTTGCGCAGCTCGGCCCCGACCCCGCCGGACACGGCGCACAGCAGCCCCGTCCGCGCGGGCCGGTAGCACCACGCCTCGCCGGCGCGGGCGAGGATCCCGGCGAGGGCGGCGTTGACGCGGTAGAGCGGATCCGGCCGGCTCGCGCGCGAGCCCTCGACCTGGGCGGCCGCCGCGCGATGGCAGTAGTGCACCGTCGAGACGTCCGCGCGGTTGGCCACGATCGCGCCGGTCGTGTGCAGCAGCGCCTCGCGTCGCCGCGCGAGCAGCAGCGAACCGAGAACGAAGAAGGCCGGGTAGGCGAGCGTCGCCGGGCGCCGCGGCGCGGGCACGCGGCGGAACCGCAGCCCGTCGCGCTCTGCGAGCGCGCACGTCCGTGCGATCACGGTCACCGGCCGCCCGGCCTCGAGCAGCCGCCCGACGAGCTGCTCGGACTGTCGCTCCATTCCACCGGATCCCCCGACGTCGTGGGCGACGAAGATCACGTCGCGCGCGCGCGCGCGAGGGGCGCGGCGGATCGAGGCGGTCGTCTCGAGCACCGAGGCGACGCGCCGGGCGACCACGGGCCAGTCGAAGTGGGACTCGTACAAGCGGCGGCCCGCATCGCCGAGCGCCCGCAGCCGCTCCCCGTCGGCCGTGAGCTCGACCGCGGCGCGCGCGAACGCAGCCGGATCGCCCGCCGGGGTCAGCGCCAGCGCGCCCTGCGCCTGCGCGAGCACCGCGTCCGTGTTGCGGCCGCGCAGCCCGATAACCGGCCGGCCGTGGGCGAGCGCGGCCATCAGCGTGGTGCGCCGCGTCGAGACGCCGTCGGTCAGCGGCAGCAGCACCATGTCGCTCGCCCACAGGTGCAGCGAGAGCTCGTCGGCGCCGAGGCGGCCCGGCGTGCGGACCTCGACGCCGGGCGGGACGTGGAACGGCGGCGCGTCGGCCCCGAGGTTGAGGATCGCCAGCCGGTCCGCGCCGCGTGCCTCGGTGAGCGCGGCGACCGCCGCCTCCGCATGGTCGAGCGCGCGGCTCGGATTGGCGCGGCCGAACAGCGCGACGGCCAGCTTGTCGCCGAGCCCGAGGCGATCGCGCGCCGCCGCCGGCGACGTCGGCACGGGCATGATCGTGGCCGCGATCGGCACGTGGACCGCGCCTCGCCCGAGCTCGCGGGCCAGCGCCTGGGTGCTGGTCATGACGCCGTCGGCGAGGCGCAGGAGCGCGCGCAGCTGCGCGCGTTGCCAGAGGCCCATGAGGGTCGTGCGCCAGTCGGTCATGTCGACCCACGCCTCGTGGACCATCACGGCCAGCCGCGCGTGCGAACGGTGGCGCAGACGGCGCGCGTCGCGCACGAGGTCGGGGGCGAAGCCCCGCGGCCCGTAGCGGAACGGGTTGTACTGGAGCAGGATCCAGGACGGCGCGCCGGTGGAGGCGAGCAGCGACGAGAGGCCGTCCGCGACGTAGCGCGGCGCGCTGCCGTTCACGCCCAGCGCGCCGACCAGGCGGCGCGAGTACTCGTCGATCGCGTCGATGCCGTCGGCGTCGCCTGTCCTGCGGTAGACGACGACGCCGCTGCTACCGCTGCTTGCGTCCGAAAGCATCAGCGGCTGCGACCGGATCGGGCGACGACGGCCGCGTAGAGCTGCTGCAGCTCGGCGGCGACGACGGGCGGCGAGTAGGGGCCGAGCCCCTCGCGCGCCGCCGTGCTCAGCCGCTCGCGCAGGTGCGGGTCGCGCATGCGCCGCATCGCGTCGGCGAGCCCGTCGACGTCCGCGCGCTCGTACAGCACGCCGGTCACGTCGTGGCGCAGGATCTCCGCCGGGCCGCCCGCGCGCGCCGCGATCACCGGGACGCCAGCCGCCATGCCCTCCAGGATGACCTGGCCGAACGGCTCGGGGGTGACCGAGGCGTGAACGAGCGCATCGAGCCGGGAGAGCTCGTCCCACACGTCGGGTCGGTGCCCGCGCAGCTCGACCCGCCCGGCGATGCCGAGCTCCTGCGCCAGTCCGGCGAGCCCTTGCGCGTACGCGTCCTCCCCGAACAGCGCCCCGCCGACGACGACGGCGCGCTCGTCGCCGTCCGGGAAGGCGCGCGCGAACGCGCGCAGGAACAGGTCCTGGCCCTTCCACGGCGCCAGCCGCCCGACGACGCCGAACGTCAGCGGCCCGCCGGTGGTGCGATCGCGGGGCGGGACGTCGCTCAGGACCTCCGGCAGCACCGAGTAGATCACCACCGGCCTGCTCGGCGCCGCGAGCGTCGCCATCGTCGAGTGCGAGTTGGCCACGACGGCCGTCGCCAGGTGGCGGCTCATGTGGCGGATCAGCGTCACGGCTGCGCGCGGCAGATAGTCCTCGGCGATGCGATCGCGCACGTGCCAGATGACCGGGATCCCCGCGAGTCGCGCGGCGAGGCTGCCGTAGACGCCGGCCTTCAGCGAGTTCGTGTGGACGAGGTCGGGGGCGAGCCGCCGCAGGCGGATCGCCAGCCTCAGGACGTAGGCCGCGGTCGCTCCCGCGACGAGCGGGGACACGCCGCCGCCGCCGCGGACGTCGCCCTTGCGCAGGCGCCGCGCCCGGTCGCCGAACGGCAGGACCTCGGTCGAGACGCCGGCGAGATGGAGGCGCCCGACGAGCGGGCCGTCCTCGGCGAGCACGACGTGCGGCTGCACGCCGTCGAGGTGGGGGAGGAGGCGCAGCAGCGCGATCTCGCCCCCGGACAGCTGGGCGACGTGGTCGAGGTAGACGACCTTCAGGCGCTCCTGAGCGGCCGATCTCCCGGCGGCTCGGCGCGCGATCGCGCGGTGGCGCTCGGCGACGGCCGACCAGTCGAAGCGCTCCGCGTGCGCCCGCGTGGCGGACCGGCTCGGACGCTGCTCCTGCGCTCGCAGCAGGCGGTCGCGCAGCGCCTCGCGGTCACCGGGCGCGACGATCAGCGAGTCGTCGAGCGCCGCGATCGCCTCGGGCAGGCCGCCGACCGCGGTGACGATGCTGGGCGTCCCGCAGGCCGCCGCCTCGATCACCACCAGCCCGAACCCCTCGTGCTCGAGCGTCGGCACGACGGCGACGTCCGCCGCCCGGTAGCAGTCGACGAGCTGCGGCTCGCCGACGCGCCCCAGCAGCCGCACGGAATCGCCGATGCCCCGCTCGGCGACGGCCGCGGCGAGCGTCTCTCGCAGCGGCCCGTCGCCGGCGATCAGCAGCGTGCTCGCGGGCGGGAGGCGCTCGAGCGCCTCGCCCCAGGCCTCCAGCAGCAGCTCGAGCCCCATGCGCGGCACGAGCCGCCGGACGGCCACGGCGACGAACGCGTCGGGCGCGAGGCGCAGGCGTCGCCGCGCCTCCTCCACGGAGCCCGGCGCGAAGCGGCGGAGGTCGACCCCGGGCGACTCCACGTTCACGTTCCACGGCCGCAGCCCGTAGCGCTCGACGAGCACCTGGCGGAACGCGGAGGTCAGCACGACTGCCTCGTCGGCCCGGCCGTATGCCGCGCGCTCGACCATCCGCCGGGCGGCGCGCCGCAGCCCCGAGCGGTCGCCGGCGGCGACGTTCTCGTCCGCCCAGGGACCGTGGAAGTGCACGACGACCGGCTTGCGGCGCAGCCGTCCCAGTCGCAGCGGAGCGAGCGCGTAGAGCGCGAAGTGGACGTCGACCACGTCAGCGCCGTCGGCGGCCCGCTGGGCGGCGCGCCAGAACGCGAGCAGGCGCTGCGCGAGCGGTCGCTCGTGATCGGAGACGCCGGCCACGCGCGTGGGCACCGCCGCCGTCGCCCCGACGACGACGCCCGCGGCCTCGGGCAGGCGCTCGAGCAGGTCGCGGTAGTAGCGGTCGAGCCCGCCGAGCTGGTCGGGGAACCAGCCCTTCCCGAGCATCAGCGTCCGCGGCGCGCCGTCCGCGGTGCGACGGTCGCGTCCGTTCTCGGCGCTCACGCGAGGCGTGCGCGGTGCGCCCGCAGCCCGGCGTGCAGCACGCGCCGCAGACCGGCCTCGAACGCGTGGCGGGAGAAGCGGCGCGCCGCCGCGGCGAGCTGCTCGGGGTGCGCGGCGATCCGGTCGCAGCGGTCGATCGCGTCGAGCACGTCGTCCGGGTCGTGGCGCGTGAAGAACGCGCCGGTCACGCCCTCCTCGATCGTCTCGAGCGCACCGCCGGCGGCCAGCGCGACGACCGGCTTGCCGGCGGCGTGCGCCTCGACCGGGCTGATCCCGAAGTCCTCCTTCCCCGGCAGGCACAGCGCCCGGCAGCCCTCCATCAGCGCCGTCACGTCGGCGTCGCCGAGGCGGCCGTGGAACGCGACCGTCGGTCCGGCACGGCGGCGGAGGTCCTCGAGCGCCGGGCCCGTCCCGACGACGTCGAGGCCGATGCCGGCGCGCGTCGCCGTGTCGACGATCGCGTCGATGCGCTTGTACGGCAGCAGGCGCGACACGACGAGCAGGCGCTCGCCGCGCGCCCGCGGCCGGAAGCGCCCGACGTCCACCGGCGGGTAGACGACCGGCGCGTCCACCCCGTAGTGGCGGCGGATGCGCCTGCGGACCTCCTGGCTGTTGGCGATGTACAGGTGCGCGCGGCGTGCCGCGCCGCGGTCCCAGCTGCGCAGCGCGCCGATGAACGGCCGCAGCGCGTGCCGGCGACGACCGTCGAGGTGCTCGCCGCCGTACAGCCAGCGCGCGGGCGCATGGCAGTACACGGCGTGGAAGCTCCGCGCCGCCGTCTGGACGCCGTGAGCCCACCCGCTCGAGCTCGAGATCACGATGTCGTGCTCCAGCTTCCCGAACGACCGGAACGCCGCCGGATAGAGCGGGAAGAGGTTGCGGAACCCGCCGTCGACCGGGAGCAGGTCCAGCGGCGAGGTCCGCACGTCCGCGGCGCCGAATCCGGGGAACGTCGAGTCGACCCGGTAGAGCGACGTGTAGATCGGCGCCTCGGGCCACATCCCGGCCATCGCGAGGACCACGCGCTCGGCCCCTCCCGGCTGGTTGAGGTAGTCGTGGACGATCGCGATCGATCCGAGCGCATGACGCTCGACGGGCGCCACGTCGGGGGACTCGAGCGGGAGCAAGGCTGACACCGGCACGGGACTCTAGGGTCGCGCCGAGGCCAGCCTGTTACTTCACCGAAAATCGTTCGTTAAAGAGCTGTGACCCGCGCTCAGCCGCCGAGCGGTCCGGCGCCCGCCGCGCTGACCGCCCCCACGAGCAGCAGCAGCGCGCCCGCGGCCGCGCAGCCGGCGATCAGCGCTCGCACGCGTGCGGGTCGATCGACGGGGCGTGACCGGGCCTCCAGCAGACGGCGCAGGCGTCCGCGGAAGGCCGGGCCGGGCAGCGGGCGGGCGGCGAGCAGGCGCTCGGCGAGGGCGACGTCCTCCGGCGCGTCGAGCCCGAGCTCGTCACGGATGTCGTGGGGATCGCTCACGGTCGCCGGAAGACCGTCGAGCGTGGGTCGAGCGCGCGCGCCCGGCGCATCGCGGCGAGCGCGGCGCTCGTGGCGCCGCGGCGGGCGTCGATCCGCGCGAGCGCGATCCACGTCTGCCAGTCGGTCGGCTCGTTCGTCGTGGCCGCCTGTGCCGCGGCAGCCGCGGGCGCGAGCTCGCCGGCGGCCTCGAGCACGAGCGCCTGCTGCAGGCGCGGCGTCGCCGCGTACGGCTGCAGCCGTTGGGCGGCCACGCTGTCGCGGTAGGCGGCGGTCAACCGCCCGGCCGCCGCGTCGGCGCGGCTCCGGCGGATCGCAAGCTCCCCGGCGAGCGGCACGAGCACGGCGCCGAGCGCGGCGATCGCGAGGATCGCCAGCGCCGCACGGGGGCCGCGGCGCGCCCGCGGCGGCGCGGCTGCGTCCGCCCGCGGTTCGTCGCGGCCGGCGACGATCACGGCGCCGAGCACCAATGCGGCGGCCGCGATCGCGGCGAGCTGCCACACCCACTCGAGCGCCGCGGCGACGAGGAAGGCGGCGAGGCCGCCGCTCGCTGCGGCGATCCACAGCCGCAGGCCGGGCGGCGCTCGGAGCGAGCGGCGCACGGCCACGCCCGCGAGCCACAGCAGCAACCCGCCGAGCAGCGCGAGCCCGGCGATCCCCGTCTCGGCGAGCGTCTCGAAGTACAGCGAGTGGGCGTTGCGGATGAAGCCGTCGCTGGTGGCGTGACGCGCCCACCAGAGCTCGAACGTCCCCGGCCCGATGCCCTGCCACGGAGCCGTCGCGTTCGCGTGCAACGCCGCCTGCCAGAACTGGTAGCGGCCGTTCCCGTTGACGGCCTGGAGGCGGGCGAAGACGGTCGCATCGCTGCTCGGGACGACGACGCCGGTGGGTTGCCGGAAGTCGTGCCAGCGGTGCTGGAGCGCCGAGGGCGCCCCGGCTGCGACGGCCACGATCGCGGCAGCGACCGCCAGCGCCAGCGCCAGCCGCGCTGTCGCGCGCCGGCCCACGACGAGCGCCGGCGGACGCGTGAGGTGGCGAGCGGCGAGCGCGATCGCCACCTGCAGCAACGCGACGCCTGCGCAGACGATCGCGGCCAGCAGCATGAGCCGCGTGCCCTGGTGGATCGCCGCCTGACTCGGCACCCCGCTCGTGAGCGCGTCGCGCTGCGAGGTGGCCCACACGAGGATCGCCGCGCCCGCTCCGCTCGCCAGCAGCGTCCCGACCGCCTCCAGCCGGCGCGGCGCGAGCAGCAGGAAGACCGCCACGCCCGCGCACAGCGCCAGCACGCCGCCGCGCGAGATCGTCAGGTACATGCAGATCGCACTCAGCGGCAACGTCGCCGCAGCGAGCGCCCGGCCGGCCACCGTCCGCGCGCCGACCGCCGACGCGAGCAGCAGCGGCACGCCGATCGCCGCGAACGCCGCGAGCGCGTTCCAGTAGTTCAGCGGGTAGCTGAGCCGGCGCGCACTCGCGGGACCGAGGAAGCGGAAGTGGTCGTTGGCGGGGAACGCCTGGGGGTGCAGCCGCGACAGCACGGCGAGCACGGTCACGAGGCCGATCGCGCACGCCAGTCCGCCGATCGTGTGACGCGCGCCGGCGCGGCCCTGGAGCGCGATCGCGAGCACCAGCACCCCGAGGTACGCCGCGACGCGACCGAGCTCGACGACGCTGCGCCCCGCGCTCTCCGACCATCCGATCGCGAGTCCGGTCCATACGGCGAACGCCCCCAGCAGGCCGATCGCGACCCATCCGGCGGCGCCGACGCGGGCCGGCAGGACGCCCGCGAGCGCCGCCAGCAGCACGACCCACCAGACGGCGACGCCGACCTCGCTGCGCACGACCGTGTCGTAGCCGCCGTTGCGCAGCGCCAGGTACGCGACGAGCGCGAACGCGAGCGTCCACGCGCCGAGCGCCGGCGCGTCGAGGCGCGCGCTCAGCCGGCGGGCCCGCATCGAGGCCGCGGGCATGGTGGCGGTCATCTCCATCGCAGCACCAGATACGTGCCTGGAGCGCGAGCGCTGACAGCCCGCTTGTCAGCCTTCTCGGCCCCGTCCCGTACATGGGCCTCGTGACCCGCATCCTGACGACCCTCCTGCTCGTCGCGCTGGCGCTGCCCGCGGCTGCCGCGGCCCAGCGCACCGCCACGCTCGCGCCGCCCGGCAACTCGGCGGTCACGGAGTACCTGGAGACGGTCCCGAACGCGATGGGCGCGAGTCCGCCGAGGTCCGGCGCACCGCAAAGCGGTGTGCTGAGCCCCGACCGGCGCCGTGCGCTCGAGCGGCTCGGCGCGGACGGCAGGGCGCTCGCGGCGGTGGTCGACGCGACGTCCCCGCCGTCTGCGGGTGGGACCGCGGGCACGGCGGGTCGCGGCCGCGGCGCGCCCGCGAACGCTTCGCACGGAGCGGCCCAGGTCTCGCAGGCTGCGCTCGCCGGCAAGGGCGCGCCCTCCCGCCTGGCTTCGCTGCTCACCGCCGCCACCGGCCAGGACGGCGGCGGCGGACTGGGCGCTCTGCTGCCGGTGCTGATGCTGGCGAGCCTGCTCGGGATGATCGCGCGCGCCGTCCGGCGGCGCCGCGCGTGAGCGTCATGAGCGGGGCCGGGCGCCGCCGCGCGATCGTGGCCTGCGTCGCGCTCGCGCTCCTGTGCCCGGCTGGAGCGCGGGCCGCACGACCGCTCGAGCAGGGCTTCTTCGACGGTGCGTTCATGGGGCCCAACGCTGGGGCGTGGCTCAAGCGCAGCGCCGACGCCGGCGCCGACGCGGTGCGGATCGAGATCGGCTGGGTCGCGCCCGACACGGCGTCGCGCCCGGCCGGCTTCGACGCGCGCAACCCCGCGGACCCGGCCTACGACTTCTCGCGCGCCGACGCGGCCATCCGGCAGGCGAGCGACGACGGGCTGCGGGTGATCGCCTCCTTCACCGGCGCGCCGCGGTGGGCCGAGGGTCCGGGGCGGCCGGACGACGCGCCGCCCGGAAGCTGGCGCCCCGATCCGCACGCGCTCGAGGACTACGGCGTGGCCCTGGCGCGGCGTTACTCGGGGAGCTTCCCCGACCCCGCGCGTCCCGGCCGCAGGCTGCCGAGGGTCGCGGCCTTCCAGCTGTGGAACGAGCCGAACCTCAGCAAGTACCTGACGCCGCAGTGGTCCGGCTTCCGGTCCGCGTCGCCGACGCTCTACCGGCGGATGCTGAACGCCTTCTACCGGGGCGTGAAGTCGATCGACCCGCGCGCGCTCGTCGTCACCGCCGGCACCGCCCCGTTCGGCGATCCGCAGCCCGGCGGGCTGCGGATCATGCCGGCGCGGTTCGTGCACGACCTGCTGTGCCTGCGCGGAGCCGCCGGGCGCCTGCGCAGCGCGGGCTGCCGGGATCCGGCGCATTTCGACGTGCTCGCGCACCATCCCTACTCCGTCGGCTCGCCGGACACGGCCGCGTTGAACCCCGACGACGTCTCGATCCCGGACGTCGGCAAGCTCACGTACCTGCTGCGGGCCGCCGAGCGCACGGGTGGCGCGCTGCCGCGCATCCACCACGCCACCTGGGTCACCGAGGTCGGCTACAACACGAAGCCGCCGAACCCGTATGGCGTGCCGGTGGCCGTCGATGCGCGCTGGATGACGCAGGCGCTGGAGATCCTCTGGAGCCAGGGCGTCGACCTGATCTGCTGGAACACGATCGTCGATCAGCCGCCCGTGCCGAGCTACTCGCTGACGAGCCAGTCCGGCGTGTACTTCCTCGACGGACGACCCAAGCCGACGCTGCAAGCCTTCCGCTTCCCGTTCGTCGCGTCGCGCGCGGGCGGTTCGGCGGTGCAGATCTGGGGCCGGTCGCCGGCCGCCGGGCGCCTCGTGATCGAGCGCCGCGCCGGGGCGCGATGGAAGACGGCATTCACCCTCGACGTGACCGCGCGCTCCACGTTTCTCGCGCGCATCCGCCTGACAGGCCGCGTACGTCTCCGGGCCCGGATCGGCCGCGAGACGAGCCTCGCCTGGCCGGTGACGTGAACGCCCCTCGAGCGGCGTCACAGTCAGTCACCGGTATCCGGGCTAGATACCAGAAAATTACACAGCCCGATACAGCTCATTGACATATCGCCCTCGCGGGCGCCAATAGCATCGCGGCCCGTACAAGGCTCCCAGGGACAACACCGGGGACACATGATGAGCAAGATCGCGCCCGTGAGCAGTGAGACTGCGCCGGTGGGCCTGCGCTGGCCCCTGCCGTCTGAGCGCTCTGAGCGGACCGATGACAGAGAAATTGAGCTGACGCCTCCGGAAGAGGAACCCGGTCGCGCGCAGACGGCCCCTCGCCGTCGCTGGCGCCGCCCGCTGCTGGGCCTCCCGTTCGCGTTCGCCGGCGGCCTGGGCCTGACGCGACCCCACGGCGATCTCGAGCGTCCGATCCGGGAAGCGGATCCGCGCGAGGAGGTCGCGCGCCGGGACGCCGTCTTCCGGCGCTCGCTCGTCGTCGCCGATCTGTTCGCCGCCGCCCTGGCGCTGCTGCTGTGCGTGACCGTGCTCGGCCACCGCGCGCTCGCGCCGGTCGCCCTGCTTCCGCTGCCACTCGTGGTGGTGGCGGGCAAGCTCGTCGGCATCTACGACCGCGACGAGCTGCTCGTCAACAGGACGACGATCGACGAGGCGCCGCGGCTGCTGCAGCTCGCGACGCTGTACGCGCTGCTGTTCTCGGTGCTCCAGGGCCTGGTCGTCACCGGTCGCGTCGGCGCGCTCTCGGTGGTGGCGCTGTGGGGCGCGATGTTCGTCTTCGCGCTGCTCGCGCGTGTGGCGGGACGGGCGTTCGCCCGCGCCGTGACGCCGGTCGAGCGGTGCCTGTTCGTCGGAACCGAGCCCTCCGCCCAGCGCTTGCGGACGAAGCTCGCTGCGAGCGGCGGACACGCGGTGCTCGTCGGGCGCATGTCGATCGGCGACGACGGCGACGACCGGGACGTGGCCGCGACGGCGGCGACGCTGCACCGCGTCGTCGACGAGCTGTGCGTGCACCGGGTCATCATCGAGCCGAGCGAGCCGCAGCCGCAGGCGACGCTCGACTTCGTCCGCGAGGCGAAGGGCATCGGCGCGCGCGTGAGCCTGCTCCCGCGCATCCTCGAGGTCGTCGGCTCCTCGATCGAGATCGACGACCTGCACGGGCTGACGCTGCTCGGCGTGCGTCCGTTCGGGCTCTCGCGCTCCTCGGCGCTGGTGAAGCGAAGCTTCGACGTCCTCGGCGCCGCGGCCGGGCTCCTCCTGCTCGGCCCGCTGCTGGCCCTGCTCGCCGTGCTCGTCCGGGCCGACAGCCGCGGGCCCGCGATCTACCGGCAGACGCGCATCGGTCGCGACGGCCGGCCGTTCACGATGTGGAAGCTGCGGACCATGGTCGACGGCGCCGACGCGCTCAAGCCCACGCTGCGGGCGCTCAACGAGGCCGACGGCCTGTTCAAGATCGCCGCGGACCCGCGCGTGACGCGCGTGGGGCGGTGGCTGCGATGCTACTCGCTCGACGAGCTCCCGCAGCTCGTCAACGTGCTGCGGGGCGAGATGAGCCTGGTCGGCCCACGGCCGCTCGTCAGCGACGACGACGCGCAGATCACCGGCCTCGACCGTCGCCGGCTCCAACTTACCCCGGGCATGACCGGCCGCTGGCAGATCCTCGGCTCTGCCCGCGTGCCGCTGGCCGAGATGATCAAGCTCGACTACTTGTACGTGACCGAGTGGTCACTGTGGTCCGACGTGAAGATCCTGCTTCGGACCGTGCCGTACGTCCTCGCGCGCCGGGGCATGTGACCGTGGCACGCACATCTTAATCCACTCGCCTGAAAGGAAGCACCGCGACGACCGACAGCGGAATGCAGCAGCACGATTCGGGGCGGATCCGCCCCTGCCTGGAGCATCCACCGAAGAGAGAGCCTAGGAGCAGACCATGAGGAGTCGTATCGTGAGATTTCCGCGGGCGCGGACGGTCGCGCTGGCACTTGGCGTGGGGGTGCTCGGCTCCCTCGCGATGGCGAGTTCGAGCTTCGCCGCAGCGCCCCCGAGCGGGGCGGCGTGCCAGGCGCCCGACGGCAAGATCAGCGGCCGCGGGTCGACGTTCCAGAACAACGCGATCGCAGCGTACGTCGCCGGCTACACCTCGGACGTGTGCGGGCCGGTCGCGCTGCAGTACGCCGGCGACCCGGCCGGCACGAACATGCTGATCTACAACTACCCCAACGCGGCAGCAGGCGGCGCCGGCACGGGCTCCGGCCAGGGTCAGAAGGCGATGAGCTGCCGCACCGACGCGTTCGGCGGCACCGACGTGCCGTACTTCGCGAGCACCCTGACGCAGTTGAACGGGGCGCCGGGTGCGATCAGCGGCTGCGACATCTCCTTCTCGCCGCCGTTCACGCCGACGCCGAACGCCGGCGGGCCCCCGTTCTACCCGCACGCGGCGGACGCGACCGGGAACATCATGTCCTTCCCCGTCGCCGGCGGCGCTGTCGCGATCGCCGTCCACCTCGCGACGTCGGGGACCTGCCCGACGCCGCCGACGTCGCTGCAGTTCTCGTCGCTGACGATGTCGCACCTGTTCGGCGGCGACTACGCGACGTGGAGCGCGCCGGACCTGGTGGCCGACAACCCGTCGCTGGCCGGCTGCAACACGCCGATCACGCGCATCGTGCGCGCCGACAAGTCGGGCACGACGCAGGTGATGAAGAACTACATGAAGAACGTCGACGGCTCGCGGACGCTGTGCGACGGCGTCAACACGTGGACGGTGCTGGCGCAGGACGCCAACAACGTCGTCTGGCCGACCGGCGGCGGATGCCTCGGGACGCTCACCTCGGCGAGCGGCACTCCCGGCGTCGTGAGCGCGGTGAACACGACCGACGGCGCCGTCGGCTACGGCGACCTGTCGGCCTGGAAGGGCGACGCCTCGGTGGTCCTCGCCAGCCTGCAGACGCACGACAGCACGGTGACGCCGCCCGCGACGTACGTCGGACCGGGCAGCTTCACCTCCGGGTCCAACTGCGTCGTCGGCGCCAAGGGCCTGCCCGGCTCGTCGAACAACGACGCCGTGGGGCTCAACGCGTCCGGCAACAACTGGGCAGCGGACGCCGGCACCAACGTGTCGGACATCACGTTCCTGGGGACCGGGTACCCGATCTGCACGCTCACCTGGGACTTCGTGTACACCAAGCTGAACAACGGCGCGGTCGCGAACCCGATCAGCGGCCTCACGGCCGACCAGCGGCGGACGCTGTACTCGTTCTTCACGTACGTGTTCTCCCCGGCCGCCCAGAGCCGGATGGCCGTGCAGGGGTACGACCCCCTGCCGACGACGTGGCTCACGAAGCTGCGCCTGGGCTTCCAGGCCAACTTCTAGGACAGGCAAGCCTCCTCCATCGCCGTCCCCGCTCGGGGGCGGCGATGGTCCAGGCCGACGAACCGCAAGCAGCAGCACCCCATCCATGAACACCTTCATCACCGCTCTGGAAAGGAGCACGCTGATGATCCATCCGACAGCCGCACCGCGGCTGGCGCTTTGGAAGGCCCAGCTCGTCGTCGTGGTCGTCGCGGCGACGACGCTTCTCCTCGCCGCCCACGCCGGCGCCGCGGTCCTCACCCCGGCGCCGGGCGCCGGCACGCTGGCCGCGGCGATCACGACCGCGAACACGAACGCCGATCCGAGCAACACGATCATCCTCGCCGACGGGCGGTACGCGCCGACGGCACCGCTGCCGGCGATCACGAAGAGACTCAGGATCACCGGCGACCACGCCAACCAGCAGCCGACGGCCGGCGGCGGTCCCCGCATCGACGGCACCAACCAGAACCCGCCGGACTCCGACCTGATCACGGTCAACTCGGGCGTCAACGTCACGCTCGAGGGCTTCCTGATCACGACTTCCTCGAACAACAGCTTCGCTGTCGTTCGCGACAACGGCACCGTCACGCTGTGGAACGTGGCGCTGTCGGGCAACAACGGCATCCAGCTCGCCGTCTCGGCGGGCGCGACCGCCACGGTCAACGACTCGAGCATCAACGACGGCAACAGCACGGGCATCGCGACCGCCGGCACGCTGACGCTGAACAACTCGACCGTCGCCAACAACTTCGGCGGCGGCATCAGCAAGACGGGCGGCACGCTGGCGCTGAACAACACGATCGTCGCCAACAACAACCCGGCTGGCTTGGGCACGCCGGACTGCGACGCCACGGCCACCACCCAGGACCACAGCATGGACAGCGACGGCACGTGCGGGGTCAGCTTCCCGTCTGCCAGCCCGAACCTGGTGGCGACGACGACCAACGGAGGCCCGACGCCGACGCTCGCGCTCGGGTCGGGCAGCCCGGCGATCGGTGCGGGCGACCCGGCGAAGTGCTTCCTCACGGATCAGCGCTTCTTCGTGCACGGCGGCTCCGGGTGCGATCTCGGCGCCTACCAGACCGGTGCCACGCAGGACACGACCCCGCCTGCGTGCGTGGTCACGGGCCTGATCCTCGGGCCGCCGAAGCAACAGCAGGTCACCGTGTCGGACTCGATCGCCGGCCTCGGTCCCGAGGGCGGTGCGCTCACCGACCCGACGGCGGACAACCCGGCGGACGCGGTCACGAACCTGGCGATCACGAACGGATCGGTCGCATCGGCACCGTTCTCCGGCTCTGGGCCGTCGACGGCCGGCGTGGTGCTGACCGCGACCAAGTCCGATCAAGCGCTGCTCACGCAGTGGTCGTTCACGGCCACCAACTGGGCCGGCGTCTCGAAGCTCTGCAGATAGCCGCGACGCAGAACCGACAAGGAGCACACGACGACATGCACAGCGATTCGATGAATCCCAACGACACCAAGCGCAGCTACAAGAAGCCCGTGCTGCGCCGACTGGGGCTGCTGCGGCGGCTGACGCGCTTCACGTTCTAGTGTCTTGAGTCGGAAGTTCGTGCCACCGAACTGAGGACTCACGACACTAGGCGCACTCGGAGCGACGGTCGCCGCGCTCGCCGCCTCTGCGGCGGGCGCGGCGTCGTCGTTCCGGGGTCTCAGACCAGGTCCCGGACGAGCGCTGCGGCCCGCTCCAGGTCGCTGCCCGACTTCAGCGCGTAGCACCGCACCTGGCCGAGCAGCGCGGCAAGCGCCCCGAGGTGCGCCCGCGTCGCGGCGGGCTCCGTGAGCAGCACGTCGGGGACCAGCCGCACCAGCGCCTCGCGCGGGTCGAGCGGCGCGATCGCGCTGGGCCGTTCGCGCACGACCTCCGGGAAGACCAGGGCGTAGGGCACGCAGACGGGGACGGAGGGGGCCCCGAAGAGGTCCTCGATGCGCCGCAGGCGCTTCGGGAACCCGTCGGCCGGCGGCATCTCCAGCGCGGCGCGGAGCTCCTCGAACCGCTCGGCGGCGTGGGGCGTGAGGCCGACCGCGTCGGCGAAGCCGCGCACGCGCACCCCGTCGCCGTCGCGGTCGGGCTCGAGGAACACGAGGTCGTCCGAGAGGAACGACATGCCCGCTCGCGCGAGCGCCAGCGCGAGCGTCGACTTGCCCGCTCCGCTGGGGCCGGAGAGCAGCACGCCGCGCCCGTCGCCGGTCGACAGGCAGGCTGCGTGGAGGCTGAACAGCCCGCGGCGCTCGAGCAGCTCCATCAGGGCGATCGTCGCCAGCGGGTGCGTGGCGAGGTAGAGGTCGCGTCCCGCGAAGGCGGCGCTGTGGAGGAGCGCGACGCCGCGCGACGCGTCGCAGCGCAGGCGGACGCCCGCCAGCTCGCCGTCGAGCGCATCCGCGTCCGGGAAGTAGTCGAGCGAGCCGAAGGGCGTGTCGTACACCGGGCGGCTCGCGCCCCCGAGCGGAGGCAGCGCTCGATCGCCGCCGCGGCCGTTCACCACGAACTCGAAGCGGACCTCCGGGCGCGAGACGGCGTCGCAGTGGAAGTCCCGCAGGCGCAGCTCCATCGCCTCGATCACCGCGGGCTCCTGCGAGCGGATCGCGACGCCGATCCCGTGGACGTCGTATGCACGCTGCGGGGTGAGCGCGGCGCCGCTCACGGCACCGCGCGCGAGAGGCGGTAGAGCTCGACGAAGCGCGGACGCGGATCCCGCTGCTCGAGGAACGGCTCGCCGTCGAGCGACAGCCAGCAGTGGCCGTCGGTCGCAGCGTCGTGCCCCGGGTCGAGCCCGAAGTGCAGCTCGACGTCGAGCCCGGCGCGGCGCAGGAACCAGTACAGCGTCACGCCTCTGGTCAGGCAGCCGGTCCGCACGAGCGGCTGCGCGACGCGCGGCGCCAGCGCGATCAGCCGCTCGAGCCGCTCGACCTCGCCCGGCGAGGCCGGCGCGTGGCGCGGTGGGCGAGTGAGCAGCGCAGCGAGCCGGGGGAGCGGAAGGCGCATGAGCAGCGGCACCGTCGCCGCGAACGCGCCGAGCTGCGCGAGCAGCAGGCCCTCGCGCGCGCTGCTCAGCTCGCCGAGCGCTCGCAGCCGACTGGATGGTGGATTCCACGATCTCGCGGCGCGAGTGGCGCGATCCACGAATCTCGTGGAATCAACCATCTAGTGTCGTGAGTCGTTGGTTCGATGGCGGTTTCTCGGCGCCTCGTCGCCCGTGAGGCCAGTCGCCGATTTGCCTGTGCCACCGGCACAGGTTGCATCGTCGCCCGACCTCACGAACGACGATCCACTCGAGAAACCGCTCACGAACTTCCGACTCACG
>DASRXW010000028.1:0-26940 GCA_035654055.1 Conexibacter sp. | reverse complement strand
CCGCGCATCCGCAGACACTGCCGAGCTTGGGCGCCGCCGTGCAGGACCTGGCGGTCCGGCTCCGGCGGCTCGTCGGAGCGAGCGCCGATCACCCGGCGACGTCCCACCACGCGGCGCAGGGGATTCGCGTGGTCGTCGATGCCCTGGTGGACCGTCCCGCAGCCCCCACGGCCGTCCAGCGCGCGGAGCTCTACCTGCTCAACGACGTCGAGCGGCTCGAAGGCCTCGTGGCGCGGCTCGAGCGCAGCGCACGACCGTCCGACTCCGACCTGGATGCGGTCCGGGGCTGCGCCGACGCCCTCGGCCGCTGTGGCGAGCTGCTCTCGCGCGGTGGTTCCGGCGGCTTCGACCCGGACGCCGGTCGCGCGCGCGAGCCGGCGGCTCGTTTCGGGCTGGTTGCCCGGTTGGCCGCGGTCACGCAGGCGGTCGAGCGTCACGCGGAAGCGGCTCTCGGACGCGCCTCGGACGCGCGCTCGCGCGACGCCTTCGGTGCGGGTGCGCCGCGAGGCGGCTGGGCCGATCTGCTCCACGGCGCCCGCCGCTTCCGAGCCAACTTCACGCTGCGATCCGTCCACGTCCACGATGCCCTGCGGCTGGGCGCCGGCCTCGCGCTGGCGTCCGCAGCGGTCGGCGTCTTCGGCCTGCAGCACGGGTTCTGGGTGGCGTTCGCCACCCTCACGGTGATCAAGTCGAACCTGCGCGCCACCGGCCGCAGCGTCGGCGAGGCGATCGCCGGCACGCTCGTCGGCTTCGCGCTGGCGGCGGCGGTGATCGCGGGCCTCGAGCCGGCGACGGGGTGGTACGTCGCGCTGCTTCCCGTCGTCGTGGCTGCCGCGATCTACGCCAACGTGGCCGTGAGCTTCCTCGCCGGCCAAGCCGGGTTCACGCTCGTCATCATCGTGTTGTTCAACCTGCTCGGACCTGCGGGCTGGCGCATCGGCGTCGTGCGCCTCGAGGACGTCGCGGCCGGCGCGCTCGCGGGTCTGGTGATCGGCGCGTTCGCCTGGCCGCGCGGAGCGTCGGCGACGATCGGGACGGCCGTCGGCGACCTGCTGGAGGCCGCCGCCGGATACCTCGTCGTGACCGCCCGTGCGTACGTCGGTGAGCCCCTGCCCGAGAGCCGCGCGTCGAGGCGTCAGCTTGCGGCCGACGCTTCAGTCCGCGCCGAGAGCGCCTTCGCGCAGTACCTCTCGGAGCATCCGCCGCCGGCGGGAGCGAGTGGCTGGGCGCACTGGCTCTCGACCGGCAACCGACTCTGGTACGCAGCCGACCTCGTCGCCGACACGCGATCCGGCGATGTCGAGCCCACGGGCGAGACCGTCGATGCCGCCGACCGGATGCTCGCCGACTGCCGCGCGTTGGCGCGGTCGCTGCGCCACGATCGCGTACCGCCGGTGAACGCCGATGGGAGCTCTGAGCCGCCTCGCCGTCGTGCAGGGCTCGCGGACTGGCTGGCCGATCTTGCGGCCGATGCCACCGCGCGGCCGGCGCAGGCGACATCGCGAGGGAGGTTCGGCCGATGAGCTATGAGCAGACGATCTCGGGCATCTCCGAGGGCGTCGAGCTGGCCGGTGTCGGTCTCCTGATCGCCGGTGGCGTGTTCTCGCTGGTCCGCTTCGGAACAGCCCTCGCGCTGCGGCGCACGACTGACGCATACGAGGGGCTGCGCCGCGCCCTCGGCCGGTCGATCCTCGTCGGGCTCGAGATCCTCGTGGGCGCCGACATCATCCGGACGATCGCCGTCTCGCCATCGTTCACGAGCGTCGGCGTGCTCGGGCTGGTGGTCGTCGTGAGGACGTTCCTCAGCTTCTCGCTCGAGGCCGAGCTGGAAGGGCAGTGGCCGTGGCAGCGCACGCAGCACGAACGGCTGCTGACGAAGGGTGGACGATGAAGGTGCTCGCGATCGGCCGGCCGCAGCCCGGCATCGACGCTCGCACGGCGATCGTCCCTCACGCGCGCGACGAGCTGCAGGCGCTCTGGGCGCTCTACAGAGGTCGGCTGACGTTGCACGTGGGCGACAGGACCTTCGCCGCGCTGCACGACGACTCGGCGCGCGCGTAGCATGCCGCTCGCGCTAACGCGATCTGAACAAATCGAATTACCAAACTTCTGTACGGTGCTGGCGTTCGGGAAGCGTCAAAGGGGGATTGGCGTGCGGCATCGTTCCGCGGGCCTCGTCGAGCGAATGCACCGCGGTCGGGTCGTTCGTCTCGAGAACGGGGACGGTGCCGCTGGCCGAGCGCTGGAACGGCAGTGAATGATCGCTCCAGAGCATCGTCGTCCCGGTGGAAGTGAGTGCCGTCCTGCGGAGTGTCTCGTGCAGCGCGGCGAGCGCCTGCACCGCGATCGGGTCCACGATCGGCGCCTCCGTTCTCTCCACGCACACGCTTGCCTTCCACTGGGACGGCAGCACCTGGTCGGTCCAGAGACGCCCTCCGAAGCCGGCAGCAGCTCGCCGGCGTGTCGTGCTCCTCGACGAGCTCGTGCATCGCGGTGGGCCACGGCACGGGCGCGAGACAGGCGCCTGCGTCGCCGCCGGCGCATACCAGGCCGAAACCGGTCTCGGCGTGCACCAGACTCGGACCCTGCTGGAAACCTATGCATGACGGCTGCGTTCTCGTGATCAGGACCCACACCTGACACTTACGACGGCGCGAGGTCGCCCTCATCGCGCGTTGCGTCTCGGAGGGAACCGTGGGAGTCTGGTCGGAGATCGTTGGCAGAGCCGACCAAAGCCCCGCCGGAGCCGACCGCGTATGACTTCGCGGGCATTCCGCCGACTCCTCGCACCCGGCATCTGTGGGCGCTCGAGTTCGGCGACCGCAAGGACTTCGACGACCCGCGCCAGGAGTGGCGCCGGCTGTTCTCGGAGTTGCTCGGCACGTTCTTCCTGGTCCTCGCAGCCGCGGGCGGCGGTCTGCTCCATGCCAGGGGGCAGATAAGCCTGTCGGCCGCCGTCGTCGCTCCCGGCCTGATGGTGCTGGCGATCATCCTCTTCATGGGCGCGGTTTCTGGCGCCCATCTCAACCCAGCGGTTTCCCTCGCGTTTGCGATGCGCGGCGACTTCCCCTGGAAACGACTGCCGGGTTACGTCATCGTCCAGTTGATCGGGGCAACTCTGGCCTGCCTGTTCCTGCTGGCGGTCTTCGGCAACGTCGAGCACATGGGCGCGACGCTGCCTGGACCGGGATACGCAGGCTGGCAGGCCCTCCTCATGGAGATCGTGCTGACCGCCGGCCTGGTCAGCGTCATCCTCGGCACCGCCTCGGCGGCGCAGAACGTCGGCGCGATCGCCGCCCTCGGCGTCGGCGGCTACATCGCCCTTGCCGGCCTCTGGGCGGCGCCGGTCAGCGGCGTCTCGATGAACCCCGCCCGCTCCTTCGGCCCGGCCCTGGTCAGCGGCGACTTCACCGACTACTGGGTCTACGTGGCCGGACCCATCGCCGGAGCGCTGATCGCCGTCGGCTGCGCTGTTGTCCTGCGTGGGCGCGGTGGCAGCTCGATCTCGCGCGCAGCCGGCTCGGGAGTCCTCGATCCGGGCAGCCGACGCGCCCGTCAGGTTCTCGCCCACGAGATCGACGCCGGAGATGTCGATCCCTCAGCGAGTGCTCCGGTCAAAGAAGAGCCGTGAACCCGCCGGGAGAGCAGCCGCTGCCGCCGCAGTTCGACCTCGTCTCCGGCGCTGGGCCGAGGAGGTCAACGAGAACCTGTCGCTCGCCGAACAGCAGCCCTACAAAGGACTCCTCCGTCACTCCGTCCGCGTGAACTGGGAGATGGCGACCGCCATCATCGCCAGGCCCAGCGCCAGCACGATCCCCACCTCGAGGAGCGTGGGCACGCGCCAGCCGAACCAGGTGACGCCGGGGTCGAGCGCGCGCCGGGCGGCCTCGGAGATGTCGAGGTGGTTGAAGACCAGCCGCCGCATCGGGTCGACGGCGTAGGTCAGGGGGTTGAGGCGGGTGAGCACCTCCAGCCAGGTGGGCAGGCCCGAGACGGGGTAGAGCGCGCCGGAGAGGAAGAACAGCGGCATCACGAGCATCTGCATCACGGTCGTGAACGTCTGGATCTGTTTGATGCGGACGGCCACCATCACGCCGAAGGCGGTGACCGTGAAGGCGATCAGAAGCTGCAGGCCGAAGAGGCCGAGCAGCAGCACGGGGTCATAGGGCACGTCGACGAAGCCGGCAAGGGCCAGCAGGATCACGCCCTGGAGCGACGCGACCGTCGCGCCGCCGAGGCACTTGCCGACGACGATCGACGACCGCCGGACCGGCGCGACCAGCATCTCCCGCAGGAACCCGAACTCGCGGTCCATCACCAGCGAGATCGCGTTGAACATCGCGCTGAAGACCAGCGCCATGCAGAGGATCCCGGGGAAGATGAAGGTCTTGAGGTCGACCCCGTCGGTGGACGCGGCCGCGAGCGTCTGCAGCCCGGCCCCGAGCACGAACAGGAACAGCAGCGGCTGGATCAGCATCATCGCGATCCGCATGCGGTCGGTGGTGAAGCGGATCAGGTCGCGCCTCCAGACGATCCGCATCGCTCGCACCTCCGACCGCCAGGAGCGCTCGGGCACCCGGACGGCGACGACGTTCGCAACGGCGCTCATCGGCGGGCCCCCGACAGCACGCGCATCGTCGCGCGGCTGAGATCGCTCGCCGATGCGGTCTCGGCGTCCCGGATCGTCGAGCCCGTGTAGCGCATGAAGACGTCGTCCAGCGTCGGGCGCGACACCGCGACCGACGTGATGGCGACGCCGAGCTCGGCGAACAGCCGGGGCACGAACGCCTCGCCCGCGTCGACGTGGAACGTCACCGCGCCCTCGGCCATCGCCGCCTCGATGCCGAAGCGGTCGCGCAGGGCGGCCAGGGCGGCGGCGTCGTCGGCGGTGCCGAGCGTCACGCGGTCGGCCCCGACGCTCGCCTTCAGCGCCGCGGGCGTGTCCAGCACGACGATCTCCCCGCGGTCGATGATCGCGATGCGGTCGCAGAACTCCGCCTCGTCCATGTAGTGCGTGGTCATGAAGATCGTCGTGCCCTCGGTCTCCTGCAGCGCGCGGATGTAGCGCCAGATCGAGCTGCGGGTCTGGGGGTCGAGGCCGATCGTCGGCTCGTCGAGGAACAGCACGCGCGGCGAGTGCATCAGCCCGCGCGCGATCTCCAGCCGGCGGCGCATGCCGCCGGAGAACGTCATCACCTTGCCGTCGCGGCGATCGGCCAGGTCGACCATCTCCAGCATCTGGTCCATCCGCGCGCCGATGACGCCGGGGTCGATGCCGTACAGCTCGGCGTGCAGCCGCAGGTTCTGCTCGGCGGTGAGATAGCCGTCGAGCGTCTGGTCCTGGAAGACGAGGCCGATGTGGCGGCGGACGTCGTCGCGCTCGCCGGCGACGTCGAAGCCGCTCACGCGGGCGGTGCCGGAGGTGGGCCGCGCGAGCGTGCAGAGCATGTTGATCGTCGTGCTCTTGCCGGCGCCGTTGGGGCCGAGGAAGCCGAAGACCTCGCCGCGAGCGACGGTGAACGAGACGCCGCGGACGGCCTCGACCTCGCCGTAGGTCTTGGTGAGCCCGGCGACCTCGATGGTGGGTGGTGTGGAGGTGTTCATGGCGCGGCACGATAACAGTACAGTCACTGTAATTCTACTGTCGCTATAGTGCTATGCTTATGAAGAGCAACCTCCCCGAGGGCCTGCGCGAACGCAAGAAGCGCGCCACGCGCGACGCGATCGCCGCCACCGCGCGTCGCCTGTTCGCGGAGCGCGGCTTCGACGCCGTCACGGTCGCCGAGATCGCCGTCGTCGCCGACGTCTCCGAGAAGACGGTCTTCAACCACTTCGCCGCCAAGGAGGACCTCGTGTTCGCCGGCGGCGACTCACGGCTGGCCCAGCTGCAGGCGGAGATCGCCCAGCGCCCGCCCGGCACCTCGGTGCTCGACGTCTTCCGCGCGAACTCTGCGGCGATGCTCGACACCGTCGCCGCCGGCGAGACCAAGGACAGCCTCGTCGTCCCCCGCATCGTGCGCGACAGCCCCGCGCTGCAGGAGCGGCTCGCGGCGGGGTGGGAGCGCGAGGCCGCCACGCTCGCCGCCGCCATCGCCGAGGCGACCGGAGCGGAGGACGACGACATCGTCCCCGCGGTCGTCGCCCGCACGCTGGCCTGGACCCTCATCACGATCTTCCGCGCCACGTTCGACGGGCTGCTGGCCGGCGAGGACCCCGAGCAGCTGGCCGCCCGCCTGCGGCCCCAATCCGCACGCGCCTACGACCGGCTCGCGGCCGGCCTCGGGGACTACGGGGTCGCCGGCCCGGCCGGGGACCTCGCGCCGTAGGCTTCGGACACCCGACGGCGCGCCCCGACCGCTCCTCGCGTCCGGCGTCCGTGGGCACTGGTGGCGGAAAGCGTTGTCGCGCCAGGCCGAAACGACGGAAGCCCCGTGTTCACGGGGCTTCCGGGCACATCCTCGGGGCAGCGAGGCGCTACTTGATGAGTCGTCTACGGCTGTCGCATCCTGCGCGCGGGCGCGCGAGATCACGTCGCGGAACGCCCATCGTCGTGAGGATGTAGACGGGCGGGATCAGCAGCGCGGTCCGACGCCCTCGAACACCGAGTTGCCGAGGATCAGCACGCCGAGGTTCGGGGACGCTGCGCTCACGAGCCTGCCGATGCGGCGCGCGCGCTCACACGGTGGCGCCGGCTGCTCGTTCGGCGTCCGCCTCGGCGCGGGAGATCGCGCGCGCGGCGAGGATCAGCGTCAGGTGGCTGAACGCCTGCGGGAAGTTGCCGACCTGCCGGCGGCGGGCGACGTCATACTCCTCGGCGAGCAGCCCGAGGTCGTTCGTCAGGCCGAGCAGCCGCTCGAACAGCGTGCGCGCTTCGTCGACGCGGCCGCCCGTCGCGAGTGCGCTGACGAGCCAGAAGGAGCAGGCGAGGAACTGGCCCTCGTCGCCGGCCAGGCCGTCGTCGGTCTCCGCTGTCGAGTAGCGGGACACGAAGCCCTCCCGGCCCAGCTCGCGGGCGATCGCGTCGATCGTGCCGGTCACGCGCTCGTCGGTGCCAGGCAGGAAGCCGACGAGCGGGATGTTGAGGACGCCGGCGTCAAGCTCCCGCGACCCGTAGTACTGCGTGAAGGTGCGCCGCTCCGGGTCGTAGCCCCGTTCGCAGACCTCACGGTGGATCTGGTCGCGCGTCGCCCGCCAGCGGTCGACCGGCGCCTCGAGCTCGAAGCGCTCGGCGATGCGGACGGCACGGTCAAAGACGACCCACGCCATCACCTTCGAGTAGGTGTAGTGGCGGCGTTCGCCGCGCGACTCCCAGATGCCGTCGTCGGGCTCGCGCCAGATCGACTCGACGTGCTCGACGATCGCGCGCCAGCGCGGCCACAGCCGCTGCTCGATGCTGCCGAGCGCCTCGGCGCCGATGAACATCACGTTCACGACCTCGCCGTAGACGTCGAGCTGGAACTGCTCGGAGGCGGCGTTGCCGACCCGCACGGGACGCGAACCCTCGTAGCCGGGCAGGTGCGGCACCTCAAACTCCGTCAGGCGCCGCTCCCCGCCCACTCCGTACATGATCTGGATCGCTCTTGGGTCGCCCGTCCCGACGCGCAGCAGGAAGTCGCGGAACGCCAGCGCCTCGTCGGTGTAGCCGGCGTCGAGCAGCGCCTCCAGGACGAGCACCGAGTCGCGCAGCCAGCAGTAGCGGTAGTCCCAGTTGCGGCCGCCGCCGAGGTCCTCCGGCAGCGAGGTCGTCGGCGCCGCGATCACCGCGCCGGTGGTCTCGGAGGTCATCGCCTTGAGCGCGATCAGGGACGTGAGCACTTCGTCGCGGTAAGCGCCCTCGTAGCGGCAGCGCCCGCTCCACTCCCGCCACCACGACTCGGTGCGGGCGAGTGCCGAGTCCGCGTCCTCGACTGGTGGGGTCTGCTCGTACGACAGGTGCCAGGTGAGCGTCAGCCGCTCGCGCGAGCCCTCGACCACGGTGAACGCGGCGGCGACGGTCCCGTCCTCGATCCGCAGCGGCAGCGGCGTGCTGAGCCGGAACGCGTCCGGTCCCGCGGTTGCGACGGCGCCGTCCGAGGCCAGCTCGACCCACGGCACGATCGACCCGTAGTCCGGACGCAGCGCCAGCTCCATCCGCATCGGCACCCGGCCGCGCACGCCCTCGACGATCCGCATCACCCGCGGCGGGCCGTCGCCACGCCGCGGCATGAAGTCGATCACGCGGACAGCGCCGCCCGCGCCCTCGAAGTCGGTCTCGAGCACGAGCGTCCCGGGCCGGTAGCTGCGCCGGGTCGCGCGGACCTCGCCAACCGGGGCCAGCAGCCACCGGCCATGCCGCTCGTCGCCCAACAGCGCCGAGAAGCACGACGCCGAATCGAAGCGCGGCAAGCACAACCAGTCCACCGACCCGTTGTGGCCCACCAACGCCGCAGACTGCATGTCACCGATCAGGCCGTAGTTCTCAAGCAGCATCCGAAGCCATCCCAAAGTGAGCGAGCCCGGAGCCCACCGGGCCGGCGCTGAGTCCGTATGCCGTCAGCATCGCCAGCTCCCGCCCGCCGGCAACCGCACGAGACGCCATTTGCCGACAGTTGGCGCGTAGCCCGTCAGAGGGCAGAACCCTCCCCGCTGCTGCGCACGCAGCAGGCTCATCGGTCATGGTTCCGGCCTCTAGAGGGCCTTCGTCCAGCCTCCGCAGTCGCGGCGGCGGAAGATGTCGGCGAAGACCGTGATCAGGAGCCAGATCCAGATCACGAACGCGAAGAAGACGAACATCGACCACATGACATCGAGGAACGGATAGTCAGCTGCAATCGGCACTCTCGGACTCCTTTGCTGGGGTTACGCGTCTCGCGTATCCGGGGGATCCTGCGCCTTTGAACGATCACGCTCTCAGATCGGCACCGCCGTCGCATCGTCCGATCGAGATGAGATCGCCGCGACGCCGAGCGGTCACCAGGTCAGCTCGATCTCCAGCTCGCGCTCGTCGCTCTCGATCTCCAGCTCGATCTTGAGCTGGACCTCGTCGGGCACGTGGACGGTGAAGCGCGTGCCGCCGCGCTCGAACTCGATGTCGTTGTGGCGCGCGAGCATGTCGGCGAGGTCGCGCAGCCGGGCTGCGGCATCCTCGCGGCCGAGGCGCTCCTTCTGCTCTACGGAGAAGATGTCCATCGTCACTCCTTCGTCGTGGGTACGCTCGTAGGTGTGAAGGCGATGCGCGTGAGCGCGCGAGCGCTCTGCCTGATCCCCTCTGGCAGTGACGCCGAGGGGGAGGCGCCGCGGTGCTGGCGCGCGACCCGCACGCGCAGCACGCCGGGCCGGATGCGGAACAGCAGCGGCGGCTCGAGCTGGGTCGCCTCGCCGTCGATGCCGGCAGGCACTGGGTGGTCGGCGTCGACCTCGAACGCCGGTGCGGTCCAGTCCCGCCACGGTCGCTGCGGCAGGCGCCCGCCGTCGCCACCGCCGCCGATCGAGCTGCCCGCGACCGTGATCCCGAGCAGTCCGTCGTCGATGCGGGGGCGCGTGCCCGAGCCGACCGCGCGGCCGAGCCGGTAGCGGTTGTTGGAGACGAGGATCGCGGCTCCCGCGCGGTGCTCGTGCCCGCCCGGCCCGGTCCAGCGCAGGTCGAGCTCGGCTCCGTCGGGGCCGAGCACGTCGGGGATCGTGTCGAGCAGGGTGCGCAGCTTGGCCTCCCGGTAGCCCGCGCGTTGGACCGTCTCGGCGTAGAGGCCTAGCGAGACGTTGTTGACGAACATGCGCCCGTTGACCTCGGCGAGGTCGACGCGTCGCTCGCCGCCTTCGACGAACGCGTCGAGCGCGCCGACGACGTCGTCGCGGTCGACGCCGAGGTCGAGCGCGAAGTGGTTGCGCGTCCCGGCTGGCACGCACGCGTACGGCAGGTCGTGCTCAGCCGCGATCGCGGCCACGATCGCCTGCGAGCCGTCGCCGCCCGCCATCGCCAGTCCGTCGGCGCCGTCGGCGACCGCTGTTCGCACGAGCCGCTCGAGGTCGTGGCCGGGCTGCAGCTCGATCGGCTCGATCCCGCGTGCCTGCGCCTCGCGTGCGAGCGCGAAGCGCTCTGCCTTGCCACCCCCCGACTTCGGGTTGAAGAACAGCACCGGCCGCTGCGGCGCCGGCCGCGGCGGCAGGGGGATGCGCACGTCGAAGGTCGCGCGTGCGAGTGCACCGCACAGCACGAGCGCACCGGCGATCAGCAGCTCCTCCAGCAGGCGGTCGCTCGCCAGCAGCGCGACCGCCGCGGCGAGACCCAGCACGCCGAGCGCCAGACCGGCGACACGGACCGTGCCGGTGCGCAGCAGACCGTGCCACGCCCCGGCGCCGGCAACGGCCACGCACGCGAGGGCGATCAGGCCACGCGGGAACTCCTGCACGGCGACGAGGACCGCGACGATGAGCCCGGCAGCGCCGAACGCGAGCGCCCCCATCGCCGCCATGCGCCGCCGCCTCATAATCATCTCCGGTGGACTCCGATCCGGATCCCGGCCCGCCGCCGCCACGAGCCGCCGGCTGGTGGCGTGACGCGACGCGCGTCGACGCCGCACTCTACGCCGCGATCGCGCAGACGCCCACCCCTGTCCTCGACCGCGCGATGGCGCGGCTCTCGCACGCGGCCGACTTCTCCCGCCTGTCGCTCGCCTCGGCCGCCGTGCTCGCGGTGACGGGCGGCCACACCGGTCGGCGCGCCGCCGCTCACGGACTCGCGGCGCTCGCCGTCACCGCCGGCGTCGTCAACCTCGTCGCGAAGCCGCTCGGTGGCCGCCGCCGCCCCAACCGCGAGCGTGTCCCCGTCGCCCGCCACGTGCCAATGCCGGTATCCACTTCGTTCCCGTCCGGGCACGCCGCCGCCGCGTTCGCCTTCGCGACCGGCGTCGGCCACGTGCTCCCGTCGGCTGCGATCCCGCTGCACGGACTCGCCGCGCTCGTCGCCTACTCGCGCGTGCACACCGGCGTCCACTACCCCGTGGACGTCATTGCGGGGGCGCTGATCGGGACCGCGCTCGCACAGGCTGCGACGCACGTCCTCGATCGCACGACGACCTGACCGGTGACTCGCGGCAATCGGTGGTATGGCGAGCCCTGGACGGTTCACCGGCACCGCCTCGCTACGAACACGCAGTCCGAGTCAGCTCGCGCTCGCGCTGCCAAGAAGCTGCCAAAACACCGCTAGCACGACGAAAGCCCTGCATTTGCATGGCTTTCGTCTACGGCGAGGTCTTATTTCTTCACTTGATGAAGAGCACCTCGCTGTACTTCGGCAGCGGCCAGAGGTCGTCGGCGACGACCTTCTCGAGCTTGTCGGCGACCGCGCGGACCGCGTCCATCGCGGGGATCACGTTGTCGCGGATGAACACCGCCCAGGCGGCGGGCGGCTCGTCCTCCTGGTTCTCCGCCAGGTTGATCGCCTCGAGCGCCTTGATCGCGGTCACGAACTCGCCCACGAGCCCCTCGGTCTCGGTGATCAGCTCGGCGATGCCGGCCTCGCGCAGCAACGCGAGGTGGCGGAGCGCCGCCGGCAGCAGCAGCGTGCGCGCGATCGCCGCGGCCGTCTCGGCCTCGATGTTGAGCTTCACCGCATACTGCTCGGTGAAGACCTCGTAGCGGGCCTCGAGCTCGCGCTCGTTGAGCACCTCGTACTTCTCGAAGACCGCGATCGTGTCCGGCTTCACGAAGTAGGGCAGCGCCTCCGGCGTCGTGCGCAGGTTCAGCAGGCCGCGCTCCTCCTCGGCCTCCTTGTGCCACGCCTCCGAGTAGCCGTCGCCATCGAACACGATCCGCTTGTGCGCGGTCCAACTCTTCTGCAGCACCGGGCGCAGCGCGTCTTCCAGCGACGCGCCGTCGTTGATCGCGTCCTGCAGCTGCCCGGCGAGGTCGTCGATCGCCTCGGCGACGATCGTGTTGAGCACCGTGTTCGGCAGCGCGACCGACTGCGTCGAGCCGATCGCACGGAACTCGAACTTGTTGCCGGTGAACGCGAACGGGCTCGTGCGGTTGCGGTCGCCGCCGTGCAACGGCAGCGGCGGCAGCACCGGCGAGCCGAGGCCGAGCAGCGAGCCGGGCTTGTGCTCGCCCGCCGCTCCGCTTTCGATCGCGTCGTAGACCTCGGCGAGCTCCTTGCCGAGGAAGATCGAGATGATCGCCGGCGGGGCCTCGTTGGCGCCGAGGCGGTGGTCCTGACCCGGCCCCGCGGCCGTCGCGCGCAGCAGCCCCTGGTGCTTGTCGACGGCCTGGATGACGGCCGTGCAGAAGAACAGGAACGACAGGTTGTCATGCGGCGTGGCACCCGGCTCGAGCAGGTTCGAGCCCGTGTCGGTGCCCATCGACCAGTTGTTGTGCTTGCCCGACCCGTTCACGCCCGCGAACGGCTTCTCGTGCAGCAGGCACACGAGCCCGTAGCGGCGCGCGATGTTCTGCATCACCTGCATCGTGAGCTGCTGGTGGTCGGAGCCGACGTTCGAGTTCTCGAAGATCGGCGCGATCTCGTACTGCGCCGGCGCGACCTCGTTGTGGCGCGTCTTGACCGGGACGCCGAGCTTCTGCAGCTCGCGCTCGGTCTCCAGCATGCACGCGAGCACGCGCTCGGGGATCGAGCCGAAGTAGTGGTCGTCGAGCTCGTGGCCCTTCGGCGGCTTGGCGCCGAAGAGCGTGCGGCCCGTGGTCACGAGATCCGGGCGCTCGAAGTAGTACTGCTCGTCGATCAGGAAGTACTCCTGCTCGGGGCCGACCGTCGTGAAGATCCGCTGCGAGGTCTCGTCGCCGAGCAGCCGCAGCGCGCGGACGGCCGACTGCGAAAGCGCCTCCATCGAGCGCAGCAGCGGAATCTTATGGTCGAGCGCCTCGCCAGTCCACGACGTGAACGCCGTCGGGATGCAGAGCAGCGCGCCATTGGGGTTCTCGAGGATGAAGGCGGGGCTCGTCGGGTCCCAGGCGGTGTAGCCGCGCGCCTCGAACGTGGCGCGGATGCCGCCGGTCGGGAACGACGACGCGTCCGGCTCGCCCTGGATCAGCTCCTTGCCCGAGAACTCGGCGATCGCGGTGCCGTCGCCGACCGGGTTGTAGAACGAGTCGTGCTTCTCGGCGGTCGAGCCCGTCAGCGGCTGGAACCAGTGGGCGTAGTGCGTCGCGCCCTTCTCCAGCGCCCATTCCTTCATCGCGAGCGCGACGGCGTCGGCGAGCGAGCTGTCGAGCGCCTCGCCCTGCTCGAGCGTGGCCTGGAGCTGCTTGAAGACGGGCTTCGGGAGGCGCTGGCGCTGCTCGGCGACGCTGAAGACGTTCTCGCCGAAGACCTGGTTGTCGGGATGGGTCAGGTCGAGCGAGCCGAGGGTCGCGCCGTTCGGCGACCACTGCGCTGCGCTGACGTTCTGCTGACGGATCTTGGCCATAGACGGGTTAGTTCCTTTCCAACGTCCGCGCCGGGTTCCCCGGCTTGACTCCGCATGACGGCGGCACGGGACGGTGGCACTCGTGGTTTCCGTGCGCAGCGAGCGTACGGAGCCTGGGGCCCTCCGACACTATCCGCATGTCCAAAGGGATCCCGGCGCCGTTGCTCCCGTCGGCAGGAGCCGCGCGGCCCGACATGTCCCTCGCGCGGGACTATAAGGGCCCGTCCCACCTGGGTGCGGCGGGCGTCCGGGGCGCGGAACCGCGGCCCGTCGTGGCGAAAGCACCGCAGCGATCTTTTGCCACCTGGCTAAAGATCGCGCACGTTCGCTGTCGCAGACTGCCCGCAATCCGTCAACCCAGGAGGGAAAATGAAGCGGACGACGATCATCTGCGCCAGTGCCATGGCGCTCGTCGCCTTGTTGCTGTTGCCGACCTTGGCCTCGGCTGACACATTCGACGCCGCGGCCGCGAGAAGACTCGCCGACTCGGTCGGGATCAACTCCATGTGGGTGATCGTCGCGGGCGTGTTCGTGATGCTCATGCAGGCAGGCTTCGCGTTCCTCGAGATCGGCTTCTCGCGGGGCAAGAACGCCGGCACCGTGGTTGCGAAGGTCCTCATGAACTTCTCGATCGCCGGGCTCGCGTATTGGGCCTGCGGCTTCGCCTTCGCCTTCGGCTCGGGCAAGATCATCGGCCACACCGGGTACTTCCTGCGCGCCTTCGGGGACCCGCAGACCGCGTTCCCGATCATGGGCGCGTCCGACGCGACCGTCGAGGCGAAGTGGTTCTTCCAGTTCGTCTTCTGCGCCGTCTCGCTCGCCATCGTCTGGGGCACGACGCTCGAGCGCATCAAGTTCGGCGTCTACGCCATCTACGCGGTCATCTTCGCCGCCGTGATCTACCCGGTCGCCTCGCACTGGGTGTTCGGTGGTGGCTGGCTCCAGTCGAGCCTCGGCATGCAGGACTTCGCCGGTTCGACGGCGGTCCACCTGATCGGCGCCACGGGCGCGCTGGCGGTGCTGCTGCACCTCGGGCCGCGGCGTGGCAAGTACGGGCCTGACGGGAAGCCACGGCCGATCCCCGGCCACAACATGCCGCTCTTCGGCCTCTCCATCTTCATCCTCTGGTTCGGCTGGTTCGGCTTCAACCCGGGCTCGACGCTGAACGCGCTCGACGGTCGCTTCACCGAAGTGGTGGTCACCACGCAGCTCGCCGCCTGTGCCGGCGTGCTGACGGCGATCGTCACGGGCAAGCTGCTGATGAAGACGATCGACATCGGCATGGCGGGCAACGGCGCGATCGCCGCGCTCGTTGCGATCACGGCCGGCTCGGGCTACGTCGTCCCGTGGGCCGCCGTCGTCATCGGCGCGGTCGCCGGCGTGGTCGTGGTCGTGGCCGTCCTGGCGATCGACAGGAAGCTCGACGATCCGGTCGGGGCACTCTCCGCGCACGGGATCGCCGGCATCTGGGGCACGCTCGCGTGCGGGTTGTTCACGAACCCGGCCCTCGCCAAGTACAACGCCGTCGGCGGTCCCGGGCTCTTCTACAACGGCTCCTTCCACCAGCTCGGCGTCCAGGCGCTCGGCGTGGCGGTCGTGTTCGCGTTCGTCTTCGTGATCAGCTACGTCGTGTTCGGCCTGATCAAGGCGACGTACGGCCTGCGGGTCAGCGCCGAGGAGGAGGATGCCGGTCTCGACATCTCCGAGCACGGCATGTACGGCTACCCCGAGCAGTTCATCCCGGCGCCGGAGCTCATCGGCGTGGGCTCGGTGCAGTCCCCGGCCGGCGTGCCCGCGTCGGCCGGCCTCAGCCCCTCGGAGGTGCCGGCATGAAGCTCGTCATCGCATACATCCGGCACGAGGCCTTCGAGCCGATCCGGATGGAGCTGCTCGAGCTCGGCTTCCCCTCGCTGTCGATCACGGAGGTCAAGGGCTCGGGTCGCCAGAAGGGCATCACGGAGCAGTACCGCGGATCGTCGGTGACGAACTACCTGCGCCCGAAGATCAAGATCGAGTGCGTGGTCGCCGCGAGCGACGTGCAGACGATCGTCGACTCGATCCTGCGCCATGCGCGGACCGGCTCGATCGGCGACGGGAAGGTCTTCGTGATCCCCGTCGAGCAGGCGTACCGCATTCGCACCGGCGAGGCCGGGGAGGAGACGCTCCAGGCTCACCCTGATGCGGCGGCCGCGGTCTGACGCAGCGGTCGGCCCCGGTCGCGAGTGGCTCGCGGACCGGGGCGCTGTCCCCCCCCGCCGCTGCATCGACTCGGGGCGGCGCCGTAATGACGGGCGGCGCCGATCCGTGCACAGTGAGGGCCCGTGGCGCGCGAGCGCTGCGGGCCCTCACGCGTTGTGCGCCCTGAGTCAGGGGTCTCCTTCCGGACGCAACCGGCACGCACCCACGCTCTACTCGCGTGAGCGGTCATCGTGCTCACGGCGATCCTGCTGGTTCTGCTTGATTCCACCGCCGCGCCATCCCTCGGATGCAGGCTTGGCACTTCGCGACATCCTTCCACCCGAGTTTCGCAGTTGGTAGGCACGCGGCCGGGCGTTGAACGGCCATAGACCCGCATCGGGACTGGGTTTTCGGAGTTTGTGACGATCCGCACGTGTGCGCCCGCGCGCTTGGGCTCGCGGGGGGTGGTTCAGGCCGGGGTGAGCGCGGTCACGCGCGGCGGCGCGTCGTTGCCGAGCGCGGCGAGGATCTGGCGCTGAGGCTCGGTCAGCGCGGTCGTGTGCGCGACGGTGCCGGTCGCGTCGGTGAGGGTAACGAGGTGCAGGCGCTCGAGCTCGTCCTAACGGCCGAGCTCAGCAGTACCTCGGCGCGCGTGACCCTGCCACCGACGGTTGTGCGCCAATTGCACGTAGCCGACGACATCTTCACTGTTTGATGGACACTGAATCGCCCCGGGGTCAGATCACCGCCTTCAACCAACCCGGGGCGGTTCAGTCGTCAGTCGGCGACATCGACACCGAGTAGTCGTCCGACGCTTCGCCGCACCGCGAGGGGCAGGCTGAAGCGAGCAGGCGGGCGACCCAGAGTTGTGTCGTGTGGTACGCCTGCCGTCTGATGGACGACCCCGAACGCTACAAGTGCATCGAGGTGGCGGCGCACCGTTTGTCTCGAGGCCGAAGCCAACGCAACGAGTTCCGATGCTGTGGCGTCGGGTACACCGACTAGGAAACAGATGATCCGCAGGCGTACCGGATCGGCGACGGCGTTGAGCCACTCAGGAACAGGCGCGAACGCTTCGCCACTCACGAACCGGTCGTCGTCAGAGCGACCAGCGGCGCTGTTCGGACAGACGGATCTGCAGTCGTCCTGATCCACGTCAATCTGGTCGTCAATGAGCCGGAACAAACAGAGATGTGTGGTACCGCGATCGATGTATCCGTCCGTAGTGTGGGCAAGCTGTCTCGGTGGGAGGCTTGCCAGCGCCCTTATCACGCCCAACTCTTGGCACGCAGTGGCAACTCAATGCTCTGGCTTATCGAGCAATTTGCGCGCCACAGGGCATGCTGAGGAGATCGATGAACCGCTGGGATATCCAGTTCGCGCGAAGCTATCACATGGCGAACCCGGTACCCGAAGGTTGGCCAGATTCCGGGTGGACGGCTTACCGCAACTTGTGCTGTTAGTGCCCGCAACGCGCGCGACGACCGCTGCCGGACGGCCGGCGGCGACGAGCTCGCGGACCGAGCGACGCGCATGCTCACTCCCAGCCCCGCAAGAGTTCCCCCGCGATCTCGACCTCCATCGACTTGCGCCCGAGCGCCCGCTCGAGCCGGGTGACCTGGGCGCGCAGCTCATCGACCTCGTGCACTCGGCCTTCCCGGACAGCCGCTGGGCGCCGGCGGCGAGGAACTGCTCAACACACACTTCACCGGACAGACCCTGACCTCGATCTGGGTCACTGAGCACGGCTGCTGCTACGTGAATGCGATCATCGACTGCTGCACCCGGCAGATCACCGGCTGGAGCCTCGACGTCCGCTGCCGTGCCCGGGAAGCGACCGCGGGTTCTCGACACGGCCATCGCCGCGCGCTGCATCGAGCCCGGCGCCCTGACCCTGGGTGCGGACAACGGCACGGGCCTACACGGGCCGCGCGTTCCGCGCCCGCCTCGGCGAGGAAGGCATCAGACACCGTCGCGGCGGCTACCGCGACCCCGAGCCCCAGGCGTTCATCGAGTCCTGGTTCTCGAAGCTGAAGCTGCGCTGCGTCTGGCGCGAACAGTTCGGAAGCATCAACGAGGCCCGGGAGAAGATCACCGCCTACATCGACCGCGACCACCACCGACCCACAGCGGGCTCGACTACCGCACCCCCCCGAAGTCGCAGCCGCATGGCAACATCCCGACAGCCGAACAAACATCGCGGCATGAAGCGACAACCACGACGGGTCCAGGCCACACCACACACCGCCTCACGCAAGATCCGGGCTAGTCCGGCACCGGCCAGTCGTACGTTTGGCTCGGATTTGATCCAAACCCTTGTGCATCTAGCGAACCCCTGTTTACCTTTGCTATCGCTAAGCTACTCACGGGAAGGAAAGCATCGTTGTCATCTAGAAGACCCATGGCACGTCGCCTGTCAGGCTTGGTTGCCGCCATCGTAGCCGTACTCGCGATCACGGTGTCGAATGCGCAGGCATACACGTCGCACCATTACTTCCATGGCCTCGTTCAGCCGTATAGCTGGACCGGCCTCTATTACGGCGCCCCGCAGGGCACCGAGACCGGCAACGTCGCAAGCTACCCGGGCAGCGGAAACGTCACCGTGTGTGAGGCGGTCTGGTCGATCTATCTCCAGCAATACGTCCAGTCTTCGTGCGGCACGAATGCGGCTGGCAACGTGACCAATGTGCAGGCGTATTACGGCTGGGATCTGTGGAACGCGGTGGAGAACGGCAGTTCGTCTGCCCACACGATCGACGGGGTTGACTTCACCAGCCCATAGCTCAAGGCCAGCGCGAACGATCACGTTGAGTCGGATGTTCAGTTGGAGGCGTGGAGCGACGGCGCGGGCTCTCCTAGCGTGTAGCCTGATCGTTACCGCGTCAGGCTGTGGCGGCGCCACGACACCGTCACATCGCGTAGCCGACGCCACGCCTCCGATCACCCTGCTACGGACCCACTTCGCTGTCTTCACACGCCCGCGCCAGTTCGGTGATCGTCTCCCGACGGGGCTTGTGCCGCAGTCTGCCATCGCCGGCCTCGGGCTGGAGATTGGGGAATCGCGTCTCGCTCGGAGATACGGCGCGCTTGCGATTTACCTCGTACCAGGCACTGGACTCACGTGCATAGTGAGCCGACATCAAGCAGTAGGTGGCTGTTGGCCGACCGCCGTCGTGGCCAAAGGCTTCGCGACGACGACATCGATCTGTGGGCCCGGTCTCGACAAACACCACGTCCTCAGTATCGGCGTCGTACGCGATGGTGTCTCCGCGGTGACGATCATTCGGGCTGGCGGGCACAACCGGACCGTATCGGTGTCTGGGAACGTGTTCATCGGAAAGACGGGGTCGAAGCCGCCACTCCCGCTCCACATCGCCTGGACCATGCGCGGCAAGCGCGTAGTGCACTCGACTGGCCTGCCCAAGCGGGTCGCTGAGCGGGGTTGCGCTGCGTTTCACGAGCCGCCTCGTCTGTCTCCGCGACTGCTTCGATAATAGGAGCGTCGTCGGCAATCCCCGTTGCGACTGATCGTCAGTCGGCCAGCTCGACGCTGCGCAGCGGCCAGAGACAACCGAACGTCGCATCCGATGCCTTTGTTCTTTGCGTCGACATGACGTGCCGGTTCGCCGAGCATGCAATGGCGAGCGAGCTGAGCGCGTATCTTGGCTATACGGGCCGCGCCCCGAGCTGCTCGGCGGCGTCGGCGCCGGCACGGTCTTCGTCATGCCGGTCGAGCAGGCGTACCGCATCCGCACCGGCGAGTCCGGGGAGAAGACGCTCCAGTCCCCCCCGAGTTTCGCAGTAGGTAGGCACGCGGCCGGGCGTTGAACGGCCATAGACCCGCATCGGGACTGGGTTTTCGGAGTTTGTGACGAGCCGCACGCGTGTGCCCACGCTTTTCGCGCCTCGGCCCACCCAAAACCCCGTGTTCCGCGGAACTCGGCTCCCACCCGGCGCGGCGGCCGCGGTCTGAGCTAGTGGAGTGACCGGCAACGTTTGCCGGTTTTCATGACAGGGCTGGGCTGTGCGGCGGCGAACGTGTCTTCCGGGTCCGATTTCTGAGCGGAGGGCCAGAATGGCTGCGAGGGTGGGTTGCGCGAGATCAGCAACGAGGAGGGCAACCGGCTGCTGGCGATCGTGCGTCGCGGTAGCGGCTCGGTCGTGACCTGGCGTCGCGCGCAGATCGTGTTGCTGTCTGCGCAGCGGATGAGCCCGACCCGGATCAGTGAGGTCGTGTTCACCGATCCCGACACCGTCCGTGAGGTGATCCACAACTTCAACCGCGACGGCTTTGATGCGCTCTACCCGCGCTATGCGGGCGGGCGTCCCGCGACCTTCATGCTCCCTCAGCGGCGCCAGATCAAGAAGATCGCGCTGTCGGTCCCGACCGATCTCGCCCGGCCGTTCGCGACCTGGAGCCTGGCGAAGCTTGCCGACTACCTGGTCGCCGAGGGGGTGGTCACGGACATCTCCCACGAGGGCCTGCGCGCCTTGCTGCGCGAGGAGGGCGTCTCCTTTCAAGCAGTGAGGACCTGGAAGCGCTCGACCGATCCGAACTTCGAGCCGAAGAAGAACCGCATTCTCGAACTCTACGAGCTTGCCGAGCAGGGCGTGGCGACCGTCATCTGCCTGGACGAGTTCGGCCCGTTGAACATCCAGCCCCAGCCCGGCGGGAAGGCGTGGGCGCCGCTGAGCAAGCCGCGCCGGATTCGCGCGACCTACAAGCGCCCGCACGGCGTGCGGCACATGTTCGGTGCCTACGACGTCACCAGCGACCGCCTCTACGGGCACATCAAGAAGCGCAAGACCAGGATCGAGTTCCTCGCCTTCTGCCGCTACATCCGCTCGCTCTACCCCGCCACGACGAGGCTCCACTTCATCCTCGACAACTTCAGCCCCCACCTCGGCGAGAAGGTCCGCGACTGGGCCCGCGAGAACAACGCCGAACTCGCCTACACACCCCACTACGGCTCCTGGCTGAACCGCATCGAGGCGCAGTTCAAAGCGCTGCGCTACTTCACCCTCAACGGCACCGACCACCCCGACCACGCCACCCAGGCCCGACTCATCCGCCGCTACATCGCCTGGCGCAACCACAACGCCAGCGACGCAAAGCTACACGCCGTCATCAAAACGACAAACGCTGCCTGACGCTCCACTAGTACCGGCTCACGGAAATACGTTCGCCGTGGTTGGGAGGAGTTGCGGTGACCGCGGCGAACGTTGCGAGTGATGGCGACGCAGCCGCTGAGGGTCACCGAGGGCGAGGGGCGTGAGTTGCGCCGCCGTGCCGGGCAGTACACGCGGCCCTACCGCGAGGTGATCCGCGCGAAGGTCGTGCTGCTGGCTGCTGAGGGCTTGACCGACGTAGAGATCGCCGCGCGGCTTGATTGCACCGATCGGATGGTCGCCAAGTGGCGACGAAGGTTCGCCGCGGAGGGCCTTGCGGGGCTTGATGAGAGGCCTCGGCCTGGGCGGCCGCGGTCGTTTTCCCCCCGGCGAGATCGCCGAGGTCAAGGCGCTGGCGTGCGAGCTGCCGGCGACCACGGGCCGGCCGCTGTCGCGCTGGTCGGCGGCTGAGCTGGCGCGCGAGGCCGTCGCGCGCGGGATCGTCTGCTCGGTTTCGGGCACCACGGTCTGGCGGTGGCTGGCCGAGGACGCGATCCGGCCGTGGGCGTGGCGCTCATGGGTGTTCCCGCGCGACCCTGACTTCCGTGAGAAGGCCGGCCGTGTGCTCGACCTCTACGAGCGGCGCTGGGAGGGGCGGCGGCTGCACCCGGGCGACTACGTGATCTCAGCGGACGAGAAGACGCAGCTGCAGGCGCTGCTGCGCCGCCACCCGTTGGTCGCGCCGGCGCCAGGGCGCCCGGGGCTGGTCGAGCACGAGTACCACCGCCGGGGCACGTTGGCCTATCTGGCCGCGATGGACGTCCACGACCCACGGCGCGGCCTGTTCGGCCGCTGCGAGCCGAGGATCAGCAACGAGACATTCGACGCGCTCGTCGAAGACGTGATGACCAGCGAGTCCTACGCCTCGGCGCAGCGCGTCTTCTGGGTCCTCGACAACGGCACCATCCACCGCGGCCAGAAAGCGATCGACCGCCTCCAAGGCACGTGGCCGAACCTCGTGCTCGTGCACCTGCCCACGCACGCCTCCTGGCTGAACCAGATCGAGATCTACTTCTCGATCCTGGCCCGCAAGGCACTCACGCCCTGCCACTTCGAAGACATCGACGACCTCGCCGCTCGCGTCCTCGCCTTCCAAGCCGAATACGCCAAGGCCGCCGCCCCGTTCGACTGGACCTTCACCCGCCACGACCTCCACACGCTCCTGGACCGACTCGACCAGCGCGGCCGACTCACACCCGCCGCCTGAACGAACTTGCGTGAGCCGGTACTAGGTGACGTGCTTGGGGACGTTGCGAACGGGTAGCGGGTAGGTCCGGGCCTGCCGAGAGGGTGTGGGTGTCGAAGCTCACGCCCTCAGGAGGCCCGGATGCCGCACCATAGAGCCCGTCACACCCCGTTGGGGCGCTGGCACGTCGTTGCGCGTGTTGTCGAGCATGGTGAGACGTTCGCCCAGGCGGCCGCCTGGGCGAACGTCTCGAAGTCGACGGTGTGGGAGTTGGGTGGGTCGCTGGCGTGGCGCTCTGCCGGCGCAAAGAGTGTCGTTGGCGTGTCTGGCCGAGCGTTCGAGTCGGCCGTATCGGTCGCCCAACCAGGTACCGGCCGGTGAGGCCGCGGCGATCTGTGAGCTGCGCACGCGGACGGGCTGGAGTCCGCGTCGGCTTGCTGAGGAGCCCGGGATCAGACGGTCGCACTCGACGGTCCATCAGGTGTTGCGCCGGGCGGGCTGCTCGCGCCGACCGCGGCCCGAGCGGCCCGCGATCGTCCGCTATGAGTGGCCGTGCCCCGGTCAGCTGTTGCACATGGACGTCAAGAAGTTCGGGAAGTTCACCGAGCCCGGCCACAAGGTCACCGGCGACCGCACCCGGCGCTCACGACGAGTCGGCTGGGAGTACGTGCACTCGATCGTCGATGACTGCTCCCGGATCGCCTACAGCGAGATCCACGACGACGAACAGGCGCCCACGGTCACCGCGTTCACGACACGGGCGCTGGACTGGTTCCTGGACCTCGGGATCTGCGCGGAGCGGGTGATGACCGACAACGCCAGCGCCTACGTCTCGACCGTCCACGCGCTCGCCTGCCGCACGATGCGGATCCGTCACTTGCGGACCCGCCCCTACCGTCCGCAAACCAACGGCAAAGCCTGTGTCTTAGGTTGGCGGTGTCGTCCGGGAGGGCGGCGAGGCTCCCCGCACCCGGCGGTCTGACTCAGGCAAAAGGCATGCCATGGGTGTCTTCGGGAGGGGGCGGCCCCGCGGGGCCGCCCCCTCCCGATCCCTGTTGGCCTGCGTTCGATTTGTCGGCCGTCGGGTTGCGGGCGGGCCGGCGAAGCTGACTTGATAGGAGACTCGCGCCGATGTGGCTGCATCGACACAGAAGCGTCGCTCGCCGGCCCGGCCTCGACTCTACCCACGAGCCAGGAGGCCACCTTGATCGTCGGGATCGACGTTCACAAGCACACCCATGTCGCCGCGCTCGTCGACGAGCGCGGCGGACATGTCGCGACGCTCACGTTTGCCAACAGCCCGGCCGGCTACCGGCGCCTGATCGACTGGCTGGTCGATCACGAGGCCGCGCACGCCGTCATCGGCGTTGAGAGCCCAGGCAGCTACGGTCGCTGCCTCGTCGCGGCGCTCGCCGGCGCCGGCTTCGAAGTGCTGCAGGTCCCGGCCTGGCGCACCCACCGCGAACGGCACCGCCGCGGGCCGGGCAAGACGGACGCCGGCGACGCGCTCTCGATCGCCAAGGTCGTCCTCACCGGCTGCGACGAACTGGGACCGGCTGAAGAGCCCGAGGTCGTTCGCGCGCTCGGCATGCTCGAGCTGCAGCGCCGACGGTTCGTTCGCGACCGCACCAAGGCGATCCAGCGGCTGCGCTCAGACTGGACCCACAGGACCCGGTCGCCGAAGCCGGCGTCCTGCGCTGCGACAGCCAACGCGCACTGCGCAAGATCACCCGCATTCAGCTGGGCGAGAGCCTCGCGCAGCGCACCGCCGCACGCTGCATCCGCGAGCTCGCCCGCGGCATCGAGGACCTCAACCAGCGCATCGCCGCGCTCGACGCTGAGATCGCCGAGCTGCTCGCCGAGCACGGCAACCCGCTCGAAGAGATCCACGGGATCGGCAGCAACCCCGCAACGATCATCGCCCAAGCCGGCGACGTCCGTCGCTTCCGCGACGCCAGCGCGTTCGCACGCTTCTGCGGCGCCGCACCCATCCCCTGCGGATCCGGCCAAACCTCAGGCCGGCACCGCCTTCACCGCGGCGGCAACCGCCAACTCAACGCCGCCCTCTACCGCATCGCGATCGTCCAACAACGCCACCACCCCCCGGCCAAGACCTACCTCGCCCGCAAGATCACCGAAGGCAAGACCGCCCGAGAAGCCCGCCGCGCACTCAAACGCCACCTCGCCAACGTCCTCTACCGCCACCTCAAGACCTGGGCCGACACCACACCCAGCATGAACCTCTTGACATAGGAGAATCGAGCGCTACATCCGCACGATGCTCGGCGGCTGGGCCTACGGCGCGATCTACCGCGACAGCACCGAACGCACCAAAGCCCTTGACGGCTGGCTCTGGCACTACAACCATCACCGCCAACACAGCACTCTCGGCCACAAGCCGCCCATCACCAGGCTGAACAACCTGCTCGGGACTTACAGCTGATAGGTCGTTGGGGATCGGCGTGAGGTGGCCGTTCTTGGCTGTGTCGGGGAGGGTCTTCCTCTTTTCTGTCTTTGATGATGGGAGATCTCCTTGGACTTGTTGCGGCGAGAGGTGCCTGCGACCTCTCTTGTTGTTGCGGTCGATCCGGGCAAGGCGTTCAACCGGGTGTGGTTGACGACCGGCGAGCGCGGCCTGATCGGCGATCCGGTGTCGTTGCCGGTGCTTCGGGATGGCGTTGATGAGCTCGAGCGGTTGATCGCGGCGAGCGGTGTGAGCGGGCCGCCGGTCATCGGGCTGGAAGCGACCGGCGGGTTGCATCGAGCGTGGGCGGCGGAGATCGAGCGGCGTTGGCCGGGATCGTTGCGGTTGTTCGCGCCCTCGGAGACCACGGCAGCGCGGGCGCAGTTGGGATCGCGCCGCTTCAAGACCGATGACCGCGACTGCGCGGCGATGATCTGGCTGTTGCGACAAGGCGCGGGTCGGTCCGCTGAGCCCGGCGTGGTTGAGGCGTTGTTGGGGACAGTTCGTCACCGCCGGCAACTCGTCGACGCGCGCAAGAAGCTCCAGCAGCGCATGCACGATCAGCTCAACGTGCTCTGTCCGGGCCTCTCGGCGCCGGCGTCGCACGGTCGCGCGTTGAAGATCGAGTCGCCCACCGGTCAGGCAGTCCTGGCGTGCGTCGCCGCGTTCGCGGGCAGGGCGCCTTCGCCGCGCTCGCTCCTGGCTCGAGCACCGGGCCAGATGACCGACGCGACGGCCGCCTTCTGGTCGGCGCGCTGGAGGCACCTGCTGGCCCACCGGCCGACGCCGAGCTGCGCGCTGCCCGGCTCGGACGGGATCTGCGCCGCTGGCAGGACCTGCAGGCTGACATCGCGCTGGCCGAGGAGCAACTCGCCGTATTGCTGGCCCAGACGCCCGGGCAAGTGCTTACCTCGCTGCCCGGGGTCGCCGTCGTTCGCGCCGCCGCGTTCAGTGCATTCACGCTCCCGATCGAGCGCTGGCCGACCCCCGAGCATCTCTACTCGGCCACCGGCCTGGCCCCGGCGACCTACCAGTCCTCGACCGTCACACGCCGCGGCAGGATCAGCCGCCAAGGCCTCCCAGAACACCGAGACGCGCTCATGGGCATCGCCTGGGGACTGGCCACCAACAGCCCCGCGTTCCGCGCCCGCGATACCGAACTGCGCGCCCGCGGCTTCCGCCCGATCCAGGCCCGCGTCGCGCTCGCACGCAACGCCTGCCGGCTCTGCTGGCGCCTGCTGCATTCCCAACAGCCCTACGACGATCGGCGCTACGCTCGCGCACGGCAGCGCGGGCGGTGACGGCCTTCATAGCTATGCCGCACGACGGCGCAAACTAGCTTGCCGCCCGCCCGCGCAGCCGCTTCTCACGGCGCACACGAAAGCCTGCCGCACGACGGCGCCTCATCAGCCTGCCGACCCCGAAGCGGCCACCCGCGCGCACCCACGCCGATTCCCGCAAACACCGCGACTCTCAGTCACGGCAATACCGCACAACCACCACCAACCCTTGACCGACAACGCGAAAGCTAGGCAGCGGCGGTGCCGGCCGAGCGTGGATGGACGCGCCCCCGGGACGCAGTCCCCGCCGCTGCACCGTCTCGGTTCCGGCGCCGTAATGACCGGCGCCGTAATGACGGGCGGCGCCGATCCGTGCACAGTGAGGGCCTGTGGCGCGCGAGCGCTGCAGGCCCTCACGCGTTGCGGCTACTGCGGGATGACGCTGACGATCTTGCCGTCAGGCGTGACGCGCACCGTGGCGGGCTTGCCGTTCACGTGGATCGTGAAGGAGCCGTGCGGCGCGCCGCCGTGGACGAGTCGCAGCTGCGAGCGGCCGCTCGTGGAGCCGGTGAGGAGGTAGCGCAGCGTGTAGTGGCCGGCTCTGATGGGGACGACGTGCCACGTGAAGACCTTCGTGACATGCGGGGCGAGCGGGCCGAGCGCCCACGTGTTCGTGTAGGCGGTGTCTCCGTTGGACGGGCCGGCGTCGACGATCCAGACCGGCCGCGAGTGCGAGGCGAGCCCCGTCTCGTCGAGGCGGGAGCCGAACGCCTCCACCGCTGCGCCGTTGGTGCCGCTGCCCGTCGCGAGCGTCGCGGCGACGTTGGGGATCGTGCGGGTGCCGGCGTTGCGCACCGCGATCTGAAGCTCGACGTGCTCGGCAAGGCTCTGCTGCGCGGGGAACGTCGCGCGCGGGACCGCGACCGGATAGGTCGCCGCCTGCTCGGAGCTCGAGCTGCCGGATCCGCCGCAGCCGGCGAGGGTCAATGCGACAGCCGCGGTGGCTGCCGTGGCGCCTCGCAGCATGGCTCCGCGACTGGGCACAGCGGCGCGAACATAGCACGGGCCCGACGGGCGCCCGCCGGTAGCCGAAGTCGGCGTCCCGCCCGATCCCATCGATATATAGACCGTCGTGTTCCCTTCACACAAGCTCAACGGTTCACGTTTGGCAAGCGCCACATTGGTGCCATACCCTGTTCGTTCGGAGGCGTCATTCCGACGTCCCCGTGGATGTGTCCTACAGGAGGACTGAGGAGATGGTCCGAG
>DASRXW010000027.1:0-58822 GCA_035654055.1 Conexibacter sp. | reverse complement strand
GAGTCCGCGACGATCGCCTGCCTGCGCGACGGCAAGATCATCGAGGCTCGCGGCTATCTCAGCGACGAGTGGATGCTCGTCCGTCTCGGCCTGATCCCAGATGCCGAGCCATCGCTGCTCTGAGCCGCCGACCCCGCCTCGCGCTTTCCTTTTCAGTGCGCCCTGACTACGCTGGGCGTCATGGCAAGCGCCGGCTCGAGGGGGGCGGCGGTCGCTCTGCCGCGGCCGCGCAGCCGTGCCGATCACGCGCAGCCGTCCGACGTCGCGACGGCCGCGTGGCTGTGGGCCGTGCCCTGCGCTGCGGTCACGATCGCGCTGATCGTGCTCGTGGGCCCGCCGCTGAGCCGCGTGCTCTACCCGGCGACGCTGCCGGTCCTGCCGACGGTCGAACACAACCCCGAGCCGGTCGAGGACACGCGCTACCTCCTGTCGCTGCTGGGACCGGTCCTGCTCGCGGCCGGCGTCGCGCTCGTCGCGCCGCGGCTGCGCGTCCCGCGGCGCCCCGGGATCGCACTCGCCGGCGCCGCCCAGCTCGTCGGGCTGGGCGTGGTGGCGGCCTGCTTCGTGCGCCAGCTAGGGCCGAGATGGCGGATCGGGTTCTTCACCTGGGGGCAGGTCGCCGCCGCAGGCGTCGCCGCCGTCGTGGTCGCGCTGGCGGCCCATCGCGGATGGCTCACCAGGCGGCGACCCGAGTCGCGGGCGCTGCGCGTCCTCCTGCCCGCCGTCGCGGTGGTCCTCACGGGCATCTGGTTCCTGCAGTTCATCAACACCGCGGACACGATCTGCACGTATGGCGACTGTTACAACACCTCGTTCATGGTCGACGAGACGTTCGCCGTCCTCAACGGGCTCACGCCGCTCGTCGACCACACCGCGGCGTACGGGTCGCTGTGGCCGTTCGCCTTCGCCCCGGCGATGGCGCTGCTGGGCAAGACGCTGCTCGTCTGGACGATCCTCATGTGGGCGCTCACCGTCGCGATGCTGCTCGCGATCTACGGCGTGCTGCGCCGGGCGACGCGCAGTTCGATCGGCGCATTCGCCCTCTTCCTGCCGGTCATGGTCTTCACGTTCTACGCCGCGTCGCGGGACCTCGACCATCCGATAGCGATCTATCAGCAGGTGCCGCTGCGGACGGCGGGCCCGTTCATCGTCGCGTGGCTCGTCGCGCGACGGCTCGATCGCGGGCGGGGGGCGACGTGGCCGCTCGCGCTCGCCGCCGGCCTCGCCGCGCTCAACAACGCCGACTTCGGGGTCGCGGCGCTCGGCGCGACCGTCGCTGCGCTCCTGTGGACGGAATTCCCGCTCACGCTGCGCAGCCTCGGGCGCCTCGGGGCCAACGTCGTGCTCGGGCTGGCGGGCGCCTTCGTCGTCGTCGCGATGCTGACGCTCGTCCGCGCGGGCACCGTGCCGAATCCCGCCAAGGCGGTCGCGTTCGCCCGTGTCTACGCGCTGTCCGGCGTCGGCTTCTGGCCGCTATTGCGCATCATCGGCCTCCCGCTCGCCATCTACCTCACATACGCGGCCGCGATCGGGGTCGCCACCGTCCGAGCAGTCCAGGGCGCCCCGAACCGCACGCTCACCGGCATGCTCGCATGGAGCGGGATCTTCGGCCTGGGCTCAGCCGCCTACTACATGGGAGCGTCGACGATATTGGGCGTCGCGACGCTGTTCCCACCTTGGGGGCTGGCGCTCGCGCTGCTCGCGATCGTCGCCGTCCGGCACACGGCGAGGACGCGTGAACGCATCCCGGCCGTTCCCGTCGTCGCCGCGCTGTTCGGCTTCTGCCTCATCGCGACCTTCCTGGTGATGCCTCCCGTGCGGCTGGCGCCGTGGTCCCAGGTCGAGCGCCTCACGGCGAGCCTGACCCCGTACGCGCCGGACGACGCCGAACCGCTCGCCCCGCCGCGCGACGCCGGCTTCCGGCGCTTCGTCAGCTCGATCGCCGACGGTCGCGGGCACTTCGTCGTGCGGCGCGGAGCGCCCGTCGCGCTCTTCACGGCCACCGGGCACCTGCTCGCCGACGGCTACAACCTCGAGGACGTCGTGCCCTACACCGGCCGCTCGGTCTTCACGGTGCAGCAGTTCGACGACGCCCTCGGGCGGCTGCGCGCGGCGGGAGGCAACACCGTGCTGGTTCCGGCGCTCATACTGCCGCGCGTCTCGGAGCTGCTCGTCCGTCGCGGCTTCGAGGTGCTGACGACCTCCGGCCCGCGCGCGGGCTTGCCCGGCGGGTCGATCCCACAGGAAGAGGTCGTCAAGCTCAGCGCGGGCGCCACGCAGAGCGAACTGACGAAGTGGGTCGACACGCGCGCGCTTCCGGGCCACCGCTAGGGTTTGCGACATGCCGGCGCTGAGGTCACGGACCGTCACCCACGGGCGCAACATGGCGGGCGCACGCGCGCTGCTGCGCGCGGCCGGGGTCGCGCGCGAGGACTTCGGCAAGCCGATCGTCGCGGTCGCCAACAGCTACACGCAGTTCGTCCCCGGCCACACGCACCTGGCGCCGGTCGGGGCGATCGTCTGCGAGGCGGTCAACGCGGCCGGCGGGATCGCGCGTGAGCTCAACACGATCGCCGTCGACGACGGCATCGCGATGGGCCACGGCGGGATGCTCTACTCGCTGCCCTCGCGCGACCTGATCGCCGACTCGGTCGAGTACATGGTGCAGGCGCACTGCGCCGACGCGCTCGTGTGCATCTCCAACTGCGACAAGATCACGCCGGGGATGCTGAACGCCGCGCTGCGGCTGAACGTCCCGACCGTGTTCGTCTCCGGCGGCCCGATGGAGGGCGGCACGACGGAGCTCGTGGACGGCACGGTGCGCAAGGGCCTGAACCTGATCACGGCGATCGCGGACGCCGTCTCCGGCTCCGTCTCCGACGAGGACCTCGATCGCATCGAGGAGGCGGCCTGCCCGACCTGCGGCTCCTGCTCGGGCATGTTCACCGCCAACTCGATGAACTGCCTGACCGAGGCGCTCGGGCTCGCGCTGCCGGGCAACGGCTCGACGCTCGCGACCCACACCGCGCGCCGCGAGCTGTACGAGTCCGCCGGCCGCACGGTCGTCGAGCTGTGCCGCCGCTGGTACGACGAGGACGACGCGCGCGCGCTGCCGCGCAGCATCGCCACGCGCGCCGCGTTCGAGAACGCGATGACGCTCGACGTCGCGATGGGCGGCTCGACGAACACCGTGCTGCACCTGCTCGCCGCCGCGCATGAGGGCGAGGTCGACTTCGCGATGCGCGACATCGACGCGCTGTCGCGGCGCGTCCCGTGCATCTGCAAGGTCGCGCCGAACGGCACGTACCTGATGGAGGACGTGCACCGCGCCGGCGGCATCCCCGCGATCCTCGGCGAGCTGTGGCGGGGCGGCCTGCTGCACGAGGACGTCGACACCGTCCACGCGACCTCGATGGCCGCATGGCTCGGCGCCTGGGACGTCCGCGGCGGCGGCGCGACCGAGCAGGCGATCGAGCTGTTCCACGCCGCCCCCGGCTGCGTGCGCTCCGCGACCGCCGGCTCGCAGTCCGAGCGCTGGGAGTCGCTCGACGTCGACGCGGCCGAGGGCTGCATCCGCGACGTCGCGCACGCCTACACGGCCGACGGCGGGCTCGCGATCCTCCACGGCAACCTCGCCGAGGACGGCTGCGTCGTGAAGACGGCGGGCGTCGACCCCTCGATCTGGACGTTCACCGGTCCGGCCGTCGTCGTCGAGTCGCAGGAGGAGGCGGTCGACGCGATCCTCGGCGAGCGCGTGCGCGCGGGCGACGTGGTCGTCGTGCGCTACGAGGGCCCGCGCGGCGGACCGGGGATGCAGGAGATGCTCTACCCGACCTCCTATCTGAAGGCCCGCGGGCTCGGCGCCTCCTGCGCGCTGATCACCGACGGGCGCTTCTCCGGCGGCACCTCGGGCCTGTCGATCGGACACGCCTCGCCCGAGGCGGCGGCCGGCGGGGCGATCGCGCTCGTGCAGGACGGCGACGCGATCTCGATCGACATCCCCGCGCGCACGATCCGGCTGGACGTCTCCGACGAGGAGCTGGCCGAGCGCCGCGAGCGGCTGGAGGCGACGACCGGCTACCGGCCCGTGAGCCGCGACCGCCCCGTCTCCGCAGCGCTGCGCGCCTACGCCGCGATGGCGACCTCCGCCGACACCGGCGCCGTCCGCGACGTCGATCGGCTCCTTCCGCCGCGGACGGTCGCCGCAGACGCGCCCGCATCGGCCCGCGGGTGAGCGACGGCTGCGATCGCGGTCGTGTGCGCCCCGGTCGGGCGTCCGGCCGTCGGCGCGAGCGGCCTCAGCCGCGAGTGCCGGAGTGCGGCACGAGATGCGCGGCGGGCGGCAGCGCCAGCGACACGCGCTGACCGACGTCGGGCGTGTCGCCTCCGGTCGTGCGGGCGATCAGCGCGGGTGCGTCCGGCGGGTCCTCGCAGCGCAGCTGCACGCGCGCGTCGTGGCCGAAGTACTCGACGGACGTGACGACGGCCGTGCGCCATGCCCCGTCCTCGGGCGGACTCAGCCGCAGGTCCTCCGGCCGCACGAGCATCAGCCCGCCGTCCGTGGTCGGCAGCAGGTTCGCGTCGCCGAGGAAGCGGGCGGTATCGACGTCGGCGGGCGTGCGGTACAGCTCCTGGGGCGTCCCGGCCTGTGCGATGCGGCCGTCGCGCAGCAGCGCGACGTGGTCGGCGAGCGAGAGCGCCTCGTCCTGGTCGTGGGTGACGAGGATCGTCGTCGTGCCGAGCTCGCCCAGCGCGGCGCGGATGTCGGTGCGCGTCCGGTCGCGCAGGTCCGGGTCGAGCGCGCTGAAGGGCTCGTCGAGCAGGACGACGGTCGGACGGGGAGCCAGCGCGCGGGCAAGCGCGACGCGCTGCTGCTGGCCCCCGGACAGCTCGTGCGGCCGGCGGCGCTCGAGCCCTGCCAGGCCGAGCGAGGCGATCAGCTCGGCGACGCGCGCGCCGCCGCGACGCTCGCCGCGCGGGAGCCCGAAGGCGATGTTGGCGCGCACGTCGAGGTGCGGGAACAGCGCGCCCTCCTGTGGCACGTGCCCGACGCGCCGCCTGCTCGCCGGCAGCCGCCGGACGCCGTCGTCGGCGACGACCTCCCCGATCCGCACGCAGCCGCGATCGGCGCGCTCGAAGCCGGCCAGCACGCGCAGCAGCGTGCTCTTGCCGCAGCCCGAGGCGCCGAGCACGGCGACGAAGGACCCGGCCGGCACCTCCAGCTCGAGCCCGTCGAGCACGGGCGTCGCGCCGAAGGCCTTCGCCAGTCCGCTGACGCTGACCGCGTTCACGACGTGCGCGCGTCGAGTTGGCGGACGAGCAGGTACGTGGGGATCGCCGAGACGCCGACCATCACCGCGGCATAGGGCGCCGCGGCGCCGTACGACAGCGCCGACGCATAGGTCCAGAAATGCGTGGCGAGCGTCTCGGTGCCGGTCGGGCGCAGCAGCAGCGTCGCCGTCAGCTCGGTCACGGTCGAGAGGAAGACGAGCGACGCGGCGGCGGCGAGGCCGGGCGTGAGCAGCGGCAGCGTGGTGCGCGCGAACGCGCGCGCCGGCCGGTCGCCGAGGCTCTGCGCGACCTCCTCCAGGCGCGGCGAGATCTGCGCGAGCGCGGCGCGCGCAGCGGCGAGCGCGAGCGGCAGGAAGAGGATCACGTAGGCAAGCACGAGCACCGCGGACGTCTGGTACAGCGGACGCGCCGCGCGGACCGTGAAGGACACGAGCGCGAGGCCGATCACGACGCCCGGCAGGGCGCGCGCGACGTAGCTGCAGCGCTCCAGCAGCGCGCTGAGCGGGGTCGGGTAGCGGACCGCCAGCAGCGCGATCGGCAGCGCGATCGCGACGGTCGTCAGCGCGGCCACCGCGGCGAGCCCGAACGTCGTCCCGGCGGCGCCGACGATCGAGCCCGACGGCAGCGTCGAGGAGCTGCCCTGCGCGATCCAGTAGGCGAGCGCGGTCAGCGGCAGGCCGAGCGCGAGCGCCACGAGCGCGACCAGGCCGGCGATCGCGAGCGGCCGGCCGCGGCCGAGGCGGATCCGGACCGGGCGCCGCGCCGCGCCGCCGCCGACGCGCGCGTAGCGCCCGCGCCCGCGCAGCCCGAGCTCGCCGCCGAGCACGACGATCGAGATCGCGACGACGACGAGCGACAGCAGCGCCGCGCTCGCGCCGTCGAAGCCGAGCTGGTACTCGGCGTAGATCTCCGTCGCGAACGTCGGGAAGCGCAGCTGCGCGAAGGCGCCGTACTCGGCGAGCAGGTGCAGCGCGATGATCAGCGCCCCGCCGAGCGCCGCGAGCCGCACCTGCGGCACGGACACGCGCCAGAACGTCCGCCAGCGCCCGAGGCCGAGGCTCTGCGCCGTCTCCTCCAGCGCCGGGTCGCCCGCGCGCAGCATCGCGGCGGCGGGCAGGTAGACGAACGGGTAGTAGGCGAGCGTCGTGACGAGCAGCGCCCCCCAGAAGCCGCGCATCGAGGGGAAGAACGAGACCCAGCCGAAGCTGCTGACGAACTCCGGCACCGCGAGCGGCAGCACGAGCAGGACGGTCCAGCCGTGCCGCCACGGCACGTCGGTGCGCTCGACGCACCAGGCGGCCGCGACGCCGACCACCGAGCACGTGACCGTCGCCGCCGCGAGCAGTCCGAGCGTGTTCGCGAGCAGCCCGCCGACGCGCGGGCGCACGAGCAGGTGCCACGCGGCGCTCGCGCTGACGCCGCGCGCCTCGAGCGCGACGAAGACGATCGGCACGATCGCCAGCGCGGCCCCCGCGACGCCGGCGAGCAGCAGCCCGAGCGGCGTGCGGGGAGAGCGCCGCACGCGCCGGCGCAAGGCCACGGTTGCGTCGGCGACGCTCATGTCCGTTACAGCAGCCCGACCTGTTGCAGGGACTGGAGCGCGCCTCTGCCGTCTCCGAGCTGCTCGACGGTCAGCTGCGGCGGCTGGAGCTGGGACAGCGGCTTCAGCACGCGCGTCGTCGTCACGCCGGAGCCGAGCGGGTACTCGTAGCTCTCGCTCGTCGCGACGATCTGCTGCGCGGGGCGGCTCACGAGATAGGCGAGGAAGCGCTGCGCCTCCGCCGCGTTCCCGCTCGACTTCAGCACTGCGGCGCCGGAGACGTCGACGAGCGCACCGGGATCGCCGCCGCCGAAGTAGTGCAGTGCGGAGTCGGTCTTCGCCCTGCCGACCTCGTCGCGCAGCCGGTACCAGTAGTAGTGGTCCACCAGGCCGGTCGCGACCTCACCGCGGTTGACGGCCGCGATCAGCGCCTCGTTGTCGTCGTAGACCTTCCCGTTGGACTTCAGGCCCTGCAACCACGTCTGCGCCGCCTGCGGGCCGTCGAGGACGGCGACCGCCGTGATCAGCGGCTGGAAGTCCGTCTCCGTCGGCGCGTACCCGACGCGGCCCTTCCACGCCGGCTTCGCGAGGTCGCGCAGCGACGTCGGGAGCTGGCCGGGCTTGAGCTGTTGCGTGTCGTACGCGAGCGCGGCCGAGCGGGCCGAGACGGCGACCCAGTCGCCCTGCGGCGCGTTCCAGCGCGCCGGGACCTTCGCGAGCGTCGCGGCCGCGACGGGCGCGAGCAGCCCCCGGTGCTCGAGCACCGTGAGCGCCGGCGGGTTCTCGGCGACGAACACGTCGGCGGGCGAGGCCGATCCCTCGCGCAGGATCTGGTTGGCGAGGCTCGCCTCGTCGTTCGAGCGCAGCTTCACCTGCACGCCGGTGCGCCGCTCGAAGTCCGCCACGAGCTTTGCCATCGTCTGCTGGTGCTGGCCGCTGTAGACGGTGATCGGTCCGGCGGCCGCCGTCGTGGAGCCGCCGTCGCTCGACGAGCTGCCGCAGCCGCTCGCGAGCGCCGCCGCTCCCACCACCGCACACAGCCCTGCTCCGATCCGACCACGACGAGCCGACGACGACGACAATCCGCACCGCGCTTTCCGGCCACAAGGGCCTTAGGGTCACCAAAGAGTACATAAGGGCGACCTAACCGTGGCGTGCGCTCAGGAAGTCGTCAGGCATCCACGGGCAGAGTCACCGCCCATGACGCGAAACGCCGTTCTCCCGCTGGTCCTGTCGCTGATCCTCGGCGCCGTCGCGATCGCCGGCTGCGGCGGGTCGAGCACGGGCGGCTCGACGTCCGCCGCCACCGGCGCCGCCGGCTCCACGCAAGCCGAGGTCAGAGCCACCGCGACGGGCGACATCCCGGACAACCAGGTGTTCCTGACGTATGCCGACGCGACGAGCGGCTACGCGATCCGCTACCCGGAGGGCTGGACGCGGCAGGGGTCCGGCGCGACGGTCGCGTTCGTCGACAAGGACAACGCGATCCACGTGACGGTCGTCGCCGGGGCAACGCCGACCGCGGCGTCCGCGCAGGCGGCGCTCGCGAGACTGCGGTCCTCCGAGCCGTCGCTGAGAGTGACGGCGGCGCCGCAGATCGTGGCGCTCGCGCACGGCCACGCCGTGAAGGTCGCCTACTCCCTGGTCGGGGCGCCCAACGCGGTGACGGGCAAGCGGCCGCTGCTGCTCGTCGACCGCTACGTCTACGCGCACGGCGGCAAGATCGCGACGGTCGACCTGGCGACGCCGAAGGGCGTCGACAACGTCGACGCCTACCGGATGATCTCGCGGAGCTTCGCGTGGCGATAAGAAGCCTCTACGTCGAGCCCGAGCGCGCCGCGGAGCCGCTCGAGTGGCCGGCGCTCGAGTGCCGTGACGTGTTCCGGATCTTCCGCTCCGGCCCGGTCGAGACGGTCGCGCTGCGCGGACTGGACGTGCGCGTCGAGGCCGGCGAGACGGTCGCGGTCTTCGGCCCGTCAGGCTCGGGCAAGAGCACCTTCCTGACACTCGCCGCAGGCCTCGACGAGCCCTCGGCAGGGGAGGTGCGCGTGCACGGCCTCTCGCTCGCCCGGCTCGACGAGGCGGAGCTGGCGCGCTACCGCGCACGCGAGCTGGCGATCGTCTTCCAGAGCGAGAACCTGTGGACGGCGTCGAGCGCGCGCGAGAACGTGCTCGCCACGCTGCGGCTCGCCGGCGTGGCGGACGCCGGCCGGCGGGCGGACGACGCGCTCGCCGCGTTCGGGCTCGAGCGCCGCGCGCACGAGCGCGCAGGTGCGCTCTCCGGCGGCGAGCAGCAGCGCGTCGCGATCGCGGCCGCGGCGGCGCGGCGCGCGCGCCTGGTGCTGGCGGACGAGCCGACGGCCGAGCTGGACGAGCAGAACGAGCGGACGGTGCTCGCCGCGTTGCTGCACCTGCGCGCGGAGCACGGCGCGACGGTCGTCGTCGTCACGCACTCCGAGCGCGTCGCGGAGGCGGTCGACCGCGTGATCGAGCTGCGCGACGGGCGGGCCGTCTCATGAGCACGCTGTCGACGGCGCACGCCGAGCTGGCGGCGGTGCGCGATCTGACGGTCGCCTACGGCCGCGGCGAGACGCGCGTCGAGGCGCTGCGAGCGGTGACGCTGACGATCGCGCCGAGCGAGTCGCTGGCGCTGTGCGGCCGCTCCGGGTCCGGCAAGACGACGCTGCTGCACGCGCTCGGAGGACTGGTGGAGCCCACCGCGGGCGGCGTGTGGTGGCTCGGGGAGGCGCTCTCGTCGCTCGACGCGGCCGCGCGCGGCCGGGCACGCGCGGCCGGGATCGCCTACGTCTTCCAGGGCGCGAACCTGCTGCCGCACTTCACGGCGTACGAGAACGTCGCGTTCGCCGCGCACTACGCGGGCGCGGACGACGTCGAGCCGGCCGAGCTGCTCGCGCTCGTCGGCCTCGAGGCGAAGCTCGACTTCCTGCCCTCCGAGCTGTCGGGCGGCGAGGCGCAGCGGGTCGCGATCGCACGCGCGATCGCGCAGCGCGCGGAGCTGCTGCTGTGCGACGAGCCCACGGGTCACCTCGACAGCGACACCGGCGCACGCGTGCTCGACCTGATCGAGCGGCTGCAGGAGGCGTACCGCTTCGCGTTGGTGCTCGCGACGCACGATCCGGACGTCGCCGCGCGCTGCGCGCGCACGGTCGAGCTGCTCGACGGCCGCATCGTCGGCACGGTGCGGACGGCATGAGGACGACCGCTCGCCTCGGGCTGACGGGGCTGCTGCGTGCGCCCGGGCGCACGCTGCTGCGGGTCGCGGTGCTCGCCGTCGCGACCGCGCTGCTGGGCTCGATGCTGCTGTTCGTCGGGCACTCGCTGCGCACGATGAGCGCCGGCGCGGTGCGCGGCGTGCCGCTCGACTGGCAGGGACCGGTCAGCTCCGCGGCGGTCGCCCGCAGCGTCGCGGCCGGCGTCGCCCGTCAGCCGGGGCTCGCGCAGGCCTCCGCGACCGCGACCGCGCCCTTCGCGAGCGCGACGTCGAGCGGTCCGGCCGGCGCGACCAGCTCGAGCAGCGGCGCCGTGCTGGCCATCCCACCCGGCTACCTGACGCACATCCAGACGTTCCGCATCCTTCAAGGGGCGCCGGCGCCCGGCAGCGTGCTGCTCGACCAGCAGATGGCGGCGACGCTGCAGGCCAGCATCGGCGGCGTCGTCCGCCTGCAGCCGTCCGCGCACGCTCCCGCGCTTCCCTACCGGGTCGGCGGCATCGTGCTCGTGACCGCGCCGGACGTCCTCTTCCAGCCGCTGAACCCGCTGCTCGGCCCGGCGCCCGCGCAACCGCCGGCGAACGTGGCGATCATGGAGCTCGACACGTTTGCGCGCAGCTACGCGCCGCACCTGCGCACGATCACCGCGGGGACGCTCGGCACGAGCGCCCAGCCGGGTGCGCAGGACGGGGTGCAGTGGCAGGTGCAGGCGCAGCTCGACCCCGCCGCGCTCTCCGGCGCCAGCCCCGGGGCGGCGCTCACGCGCGCGACGCAGACGCGCAACCGCGTCGAGCGCTCGCTGCCGGGGCAGGTCCAGTTCGTCGACAACCTCTCCGACCAGCTCACGACCGCCGCCGGCGACGCGCTCTACGCGCAGACGCTCTACATCATGCTCGCCGTGCCCGGCGCGCTGATCGCGCTCGGGCTCGCCTACCTCGCGGCCCTGGGAACGGTCGAGCGCGACCGTCGCGACCTCGCGCTGCTGCGCGCACGCGGCGCCACGCGACGCGACCTGCTGACGCTCGCCGGCGCCGAGTCGGTCGCGCTCGGGGTGCTCGCCGGGCTCGCGGGCGCCGGGCTCGCGTTCGGCGCCGTGACGGCGCTGATCGGCGGCGGCGTCGGGCTCACGACGGGCCGTGCGCTGGCGACGGCCGTGGCCTGCGTGGCGCTCGCGATCGCCGGTGCCGCCGCGGCGCGGATCGGCGCGAGCGCCGACGTGCTGCGCGCGGGCGTGGCCGAGGGCCGCCGCGGCACGCGGCGCGAGGGCAGGCCGCTGTGGCAGCGCCTGTACCTCGACTGGCTCGCGCTGCTGCTGTCCGGGCTGATCTACTGGCTGACCGCGCGCACCGGCTTCTCGGCGGTCGTGAACCCCGACTCGAACCCGACGCTGTCGCTGTCGGTCTACATGTTCTTCGCGCCGGCGCTGCTGTGGATCGGCGCGACGCTGCTGCTCGTGCGCCTGCGCGGCCGCGGGCTCACGTGGCTCGCCGGCCGTGCGACGGGCGGCCGCGCACACGCCCCGCGCGGCTTCCTCGCCGCGAGCGCGGCACGCCGCGGCGCGGCGATCAACCGCGGGCTCGTGCTCGTCGGGCTGCTGCTCGCGTTCGGCGTCAACCTCGGCCTGTTCGCCGCGACGTACGACCGGCAGGCGAACGTCGACGCGCAGCTCACGCTCGGCGCCGACGTCGTCGCGACGGCCCCGCCCGGCGTCGCGGCCAGAGCCGACCTGGCGCAGCGGATCGCGCGCGTGCCGGGCGTGCAGGCCGCGAGCCCGGTCGACCACGCCTACGCGTACATCGGCCCGGACCTCCAGGACACCTACGGGATCGACACGTCCACCTTCACGCAGGCGACGACGCTGCGCGACTCCTACTTCATCGGCGACAGCGCCGCCTCGGCGATCGCGCGGCTGCACGCGACGCCGGACGGGATCCTCGTCGGCAGAGAGACGATCGCCGACTACTCGCTGCAGCGCGGCGACCTGCTGAAGCTGCGCGTGCTCGACCGTCGCGACGGGCGCTTCCGCGTCGTCCCCTTCCACGTCGCCGGCGTCGTGCAGGAGTTCCCCTCGGCGCCGAAGGACTCGTTCATGGTCGCCAACCTCCCCTACCTCCAACGGGTGAGCCACGGCAGCGGCCCGAACGCGATCTTCGCGAAGGCGTCCGGCGACCCGGCCGCCGTCGCGCGGCGCGTCGCCGCCGCGACGCAGGCGGACGGCACGCAGGTCAAGGACATCCGTCAGCAGACCGCGCGGACCGTCAGCTCGATCACGACCGTCGACCTGACCGGCATCAGCCGCATCGAGGAGGCGTTCGCGATCGTGCTCGCCGCCGGCGCGATGGCGCTGTTCGTGACGCTCGCGCTCGCCGAGCGGCGGCGCGAGCTCGCGACGATGGCGGCGCTCGGCGCGCCGCTGCGCAGCGTCGGGGCGTTCGTGTGGAGCGAGGCGGCGCTCGTGCTCGGTGCCGGGCTGCTGCTCGCGGCCGGGCTCGGGTTCCTGCTCGCGGAGATGCTCGTCGCGATGCTCCAGCACGTCTTCGACCCGCCGCCCGACGCGCTCGCGGTTCCCTGGGGCTTCCTGGCCGCGCTCGCGGGGGCCGCGCTCGCGGGCGCGCTGCTCGCCGCAGCGCTCGCCGCGCGCGGGCTGCGGCGGCTGCCGCTCGGGCGGATCCTGCGCGAGCAGTAGCCTTGGAGGCCCGATGGTGGAGCCCCGCATCCTCGTCGCCGAGGACGACCTGGAGCTGCGCGACCTGCTGCTCGCGGGACTGCGGCGCGCCGGCTTCGACGCCGCGGGCGTCGGCACCGGCAGCGACCTGCTCGCCCGCACCTCGAGCTGGGCACCGCATGCGCTGATCGTCGACGTGGGCCTGCCGGACGCCGACGGACGCGACGTCTGCCAGGCGCTGCGCGCCGCCGGCAGCCAGGTGCCCGTGCTGTTCCTGACCGCGCTCGACACGCGCGCCGACCGCCTCGCCGGCTTCGGCGCCGGCGGCGACGACTACGTCACGAAGCCGTTCGACTTCGCCGAGGTCGTCGCGCGCATCCGCGCGCTGCTGCGCCGCGCCGACGCGCCGGCCGCGATCGAGGCCGGCGGGCTGCGGCTCGACCCGGCCACGCACGCCGCGCACCTCGGCGAGCAGGGCGTGACGCTGACGCCGACCGAGTTCCGCCTGCTCGCCGCGCTCGCCGCCCGCCCCGGCGAGGCCGTGCGGCGCCGCACGCTGATCGCCGCCGCGTGGCCCGACGGCGCGATCGTCCACGACAACACGCTCGACGTCTACGTCGCGCGCCTGCGCCGCAAGCTCGCCGGGATCGGCGCGGACCAGACGATCGCCAACGTCTACGGCGTCGGGTTCACGCTGCGATGAGCCGACGGGCGGGGCCGGCGCGCATCCTCGGTCTGCGCGGTCGCCTGCTCGGGTTCGTCACGCTCGCCGTCGCGGCGGGGATCGCGGTCGTGCTGGTCGCGTTCAACCTCGTGCTCGACGCGCAGCTCGACCGCGACGCGCACGATCTCGCGCGCTCTCGCGCGACCGCCGCCCTCGCCGGCGTGCAGCTGCTCGACGGGCGGCTGCGCGTGCGCGAGACGCTCGACGAAGCCGTCCCGTTCGATCAGCCGATCTGGATCTTCGCCGGCCACGGGGCGCTCGAGCGCCCGCGCGCGGATGCGAGCGTCCAGCGCGCGGCCGCTGCCTTGGCCGGCGGTCCCGAGCGGACGCTGGACGTGCCGGGCGCGTCGGTGCGGCTGCTCGCGCTGCCGGTGGCACATGCCGGACGGCGTGCCGGCACCGTCGTCGCCGGCGTCTCGCTCACGCCCTACGAGCGGACGAAGCACGCCGTCCTGGTCGCCTCGCTCGCGCTCGGCGGGCTGCTGCTGGGGATCGCCGTGCTGGCCGCGCGCTGGCTGCTCGCCGCCGGGCTGCGCCCCGTCGCGCGCATGACGGCCGACGCCGCCGCATGGAGCGAGCACGACCTCGACCGGCGCTTCGCGGCCGGCCCGCCGCACGACGAGCTGACCCAGCTCGCCGCGACGCTCGACGACCTGCTCGACCGGCTCGCCGACGGGCTGCGCCGCGAGCAGCGCTTCACCGAGGAGCTGTCGCACGAGCTGCGGACCCCGCTCGCACGGCTGCGCGCGCGCAGTCAGCTCGCGCTCGACGGGGATCCCACGGCACCGCAGACGCGCACCGTGCTCGAGGCCGTGATCCGCGACACCGACGCCGTCACCCGCACGCTCGACGCGCTCCTGACTGCGGCGCGCGCCCACAGCGACGGCGCCGGCAGCGCCGACGCGCGCTCCGTGGCGCGGTCCGTCCTCGAGGACTGCGCCGCCGTCGCCGAGAGCCACGGCGTCGCGCTGCGCCTCGACGGCGACGGCGACGGCGCACCGGCACGCATCCGCGTGACCTCCGAGCTCGCCGAGCGCACGCTGCACCCGCTCGTCGAGAACGCCTGCCGGCACGCCGCCCGCGAGGTGCGGATCGCGCTGCGACGCGACGACGGCATGCTCCTGATCGAGGTCACCGACGACGGCCCTGGCGTCGCCGCGGGCGAGCAGGAGCGGATCTTCCAACCGGGCGCACGCTCGGACGAGGCGGACGCGGGCGCCGCCGGGCTCGGGCTCGCGCTCGCACGCCGCCTCGCGCGCGCCGCCGGCGGCGACGTCGAGGCCCACCCCGGCCCGGACGGGCGCTTCGTCGTGCGGCTGCCCGGCGGCTGAGCTGCTCAGCCGACGGAGTCGGCCCAGTCGCGCAGGCGTCCCGAGAACTGCGGCGTGGCCGCGCTCACCTCGACGACCACGTCGGCCGGGACGTTCGCCTCGCGCGCCGCCGCCAGGATCGCGTCGGGCGACGGTGCCTCGTAGAGGCAGTAGGTGCGTCGCCGGTCGGCGCTGAGGAACGAGAACAGCCAGCGTACGCCCGCGTCGCCGTTCGCCTCCTCGATCAGCTCGACGTCGTCGTTCGAGAGGTCGAGCTGCTCGGCGAAGGTGCGCTCGATGACGTACAGCGGCATCGTTCAGATCCTAGTCGAGCCCAGGCCGTGCCGATGCGCAAACGACGCGGCCTCGGTGCGGTTGGCGCAATCGGCCTTGCGCAGGATGCTGCGGACGTGGTTGGCGGCGGTGTGCTCGCTGATCGAGAGCGCGCCGCCGATCTCCTTGTTGCTGAGTCCCTGGGCGACCAGCCCGAGGACCTGCGCCTCGCGCGGCGAGAGCCCGTTCGGGAGCCCGCCGCCGGTGCCGGTGCCGATGCCGATCGCGGGACCGGAGACGTCGAGCGCGCGGATTCTCGCGAGCAGCTCCCGCATGCCGATCCGCTCGGCCAGCGCTGCGGCCTCGGCGGCCAGCGCCCGCGCACGGGCCCGGCCGCCTCCTCCCCGCCCGTGCAGGAAGCGCGCGTACTCGTACGCGGTGCGGGCGACCCACGTCGACATCCCCATGCGCCCGTTCAGCTCGAGCGCGCGCTCGAAGTGCCGCTCCGCGCGCTCCGCCTCGCCCAGCGTCGCGGCCAGCATCCCGAGATACCGGTCGGCGGCCCCGTAGCAGCAGACCAGGTGGCCGATCATCACGTTGGCGCCCGCGAGCGGCTCGAGCTCGGGGTACACGACGGCCGCCATCTCCTCGTCGCCGAGCGCGCTGCAGGCGTCGGCCAGATAGGCGAGCGTGGCCGCCCACAGCGACGTGCGGAAGCCGTCGATGCCCTCCGCGGCGAGCCGCGCGAGCTCCCGTCGCGCCTCGTCCTCCATCCCCAGCTCGACGAGCACGGCGACGAGCCCGGGGCGCCACGGGCCCTCGCGCTCGGCCCCGGCGGCGAGGATCCTGACCGCCGGCGCCAGCTCGGCCAGGCGTCCCTGCTCGCGGCGGATGCTGAACATCTGGATTCCATACGTCCCGGTGGCGTCGCGCCCCGTCAACAGCGCCGCCCACTCGTGGGATCGCTCCGCCATCGCCTCGGCCTCGGCGAGCCGCCCGTCGCAGAGGGCGATCGCGGCGCCGTAGTGCTCCGCCACGTGGTGCATGAACGGCTGCGCGGTGCGCTCGGCCATCTGGCGCAGCGCCGCGACCTCGACCCGTGCGGAGCCCAGATCGCACATGGCGACGAACGTCGGCACGCGCCAGGCCATCGCCTCGGTCCGCAGCTCGGCGTCGTCCAGCTCCTCCGCGAGGTCCTTCCCCTCGGCGAGCATCGCGAGGATCTCCTCGAGCGGGCTCGTCCCGCGCGCCCAGTACGAGCGCACCAGCACCCGCGCGAGCCCGGCGCGGTCGCCGAGGCGCCGCGCCAGCTCGATCGCGTTGCCGCGCACGATCGCGCCGCGCTCGCGGTCGCCCTGGAAGTCGAGCGCGCGCGCAAGTCCGGCGAGCAGCCCGACGCGCAGCTCGGGACTGTCGTCGCCGTCGAGCGCGGGGATCGCCTCCTCCAGCAGCTCGATCGTCGTGCGGCTGAAGATCGCCGGGCGCCAGCCGGCGTCCTCGTAGCCGACGGCTGCCCGCGCGAGCAGCTCGCCGCTGTCCAGCTCCCGTGCGATCGCCGCCGCCGCGGCGAACGCCTCGAACGCGGCCGTGGCGTTCCCGGCCCGGTTGTGCGTCATGCCGAGCTGGAGCAGCGTCTCCGCCCGCTCCCGATCGTCGTCGATACCGAGGTCGATCGCGACGTGCAGGCGCGATGCGGCCTCGTCGAAGGCGAGCGCCGCGCTGGCGGCCCGCGCCGCGCGCACGTTGTAGTGGATCGCGCGCTCGCTGCCGCCGAGCGGGGCGGCGACGGAGAAGTGGTGCGCGAGGTCCGCGAGCGCTCGCTCGGGCGCCCCGGCGGCTGCCAGCGCCTCCCCGACGCGCAGGTGGAGCTCGGCCCGTCGCGCGAGCGACAGCCGGTCGTAGACGGCCCGCCGCACCAGCTCGTGCGTGAAGCGGCAGACGAGCCTGGGCGCGGGCAGCTCCTCGACCATCCCGCTCGCGACCGTCTCCTCCAGCGCGGCGAGCAGCTCCCGCTCGGTCAGCCCGGAGGCGCGGCGGATCACGTCGAGCTCGAACTCCGGCCCGATCGTGGCCGCGAGCTCGAGCAGCTCCGTGGTCCTGAGGTCGAGACGTGCGAGGCGCTGGCTGACGACCTCGCGGACGCCGGCGGGCGTCGCGAGCTCGCGCAGCGGGCGGACCACGCGTATCCGCCCGTCGCCGACCTCCAACGTCCCCGTCTCGACCAACGCGCGCCACAGCTCGCAGACGAGGAACGCGTTGCCGTCGGTGAGGTCGTGGATCGCCACCGCGAGCTCGCGTACCTCGTCGTCGAGGTCGCACGCGGCGGCGCGGCGGACGAAGTCGGCGACCTCCGCGCCGGACAGCGCGTCGAGCCGCATCCGCACGACGTCGTCGGAGCGGCGGAGGTCGGCGAGCGTCTCCGTCAGCTCGCGCGGCATGTCGACCTCCGTGTCGCGGAACGTCGCGACGATCAGCACGCGCCCGCCCCAGCTCGCGCGCGCCAGGTGCCGCAGGAGGAGGAGCGTGCCGGCGTCGGCCCAGTGGCCGTCCTCGAGCACGAGCAGCACCGGACGCCTGCGGCTGGCGGTCGCGAGCAGGGTGGTGACGGCCGTGTGGAGCCGGTGGCGCTCGGTGTCCGGATCGGCGGCGACCGGCGCCGCGAGTCCGCGGACGCGGGAGGCGAGGTCCGGCAGCAGCCGCGTCAGCTCACCGCCGCCCGGGCCGAGCTCGGCCACCGGGTCCTCGGCACTCTCGGCGACGCGCACGAGACGATCGAGCGCCTCCACGAACGGTCCGTAGGGGGTCGGGACGACCGCGTCGCAGGCGCCGTAGAGGATCAGCGTCTCCCGCTCTGCCAGCTCGCCGGCCAGCTCGCGCACGAGTCGGCTCTTGCCGCAGCCGGGCTCGCCCGCCAGCAGCACGACGCGTCGGTGCTCGCCCGCGGCGCGCGGCATGAGCGTGTGGAGCAGGCCGAGCTCCGCCGCGCGCCCCACGAACGGGAACGTCGAGGCGGGGCGGAGCGTGTCGGGCAGATCGTCGGTCCTGTCGCTCACGGCACCGCCGACGATAGTCAGGTCTGATCATCGCGTCGATCGGGAGCGCGAGCGGCGCGCTCCGGAATTGGGTCAGATCAGGTCATGACAGGCCCGCAGACGGCGCGTACGGTCGCCGTCAGACGCTTTGTTCGACGACTGCAAGGAGATTGACGTGAGCACGCCCACCATCACGACCGAGTCCGCGCGCCGGGAGCTGTCCGGCTTCCGCGGGCGCCTGGTCGGGCCCGAGGACGCCGGCTACGACGAGGCGCGCACGGTCTACAACGCGATGATCGACCGGCGGCCGGCCCTCGTCGCCTACGCCGCGGACGCCGCCGACGTCGCCGCCGTCGTCTCGTTCGCGCGCAGCCACGGCCTGCTGCTGGCCGTGCGCGGCGGGGGCCACAACGGCGCCGGGCTCGGCGTCTGCGACGACGGGGTGGTGATCGACCTCTCCCAGCTGAGAGACATCGCGGTCGATGCGGCCGCGCGGACCGTGCGCGTCGGCGGCGGCTGCACGTGGGGCGAGGTCGACCGCGCCACCGCCGAGCACGGGCTCGCCACGCCGAGCGGCATCATCTCGACGACCGGCGTCGGCGGCCTCACGCTCGGCGGCGGCATCGGCCACCTCACGCGCAAGTGCGGCCTGACGATCGACAACCTGCTCGAGGCGGACGTCGTGCTCGCGAGCGGCGAGCGGGTGCGCGCCGGCGTGGACGAGCACCCCGACCTCTTCTGGGCGATCCGCGGCGGCGGCGGCAACTTCGGCGTCGTGACGTCGTTCCTGTTCCGGCTGCACGAGGTCGGCACGATCCTCGGCGGCCCGACGTTCTGGCCGGTCGAGCTCGGCGCCGAGGTGCTCGCCGCCTACGGCGAGTTCCTGCCGCAGGCGCCGCGCGAGCTGAACGGGTTCTTCGCCTTCACGACCGTCCCGCCGGCGCCGCCGTTCCCCGAGGAGCTGCACCTGCGCAAGGTCTGCGGGGTCGTGTGGTGCTACGTCGGCGACGCCGAGGACGGCGCGCGGGCGATGGCGCCGCTGCTGGAGGCGCTGCCCGAGCCGCTCATGCACGGCGTCCAGCCGATGCGCCACCCCGACCTCCAGAGCGCCTTCGACGGGCTCTACCCGCCCGGCGACCAGTGGTACTGGCGCGCCGACTTCGTCAACGAGATCCCGCCGGCCGCGGCCGCGGTGCACGCCGGCTTCGGGGCGGAGATGCCGACGATGCAGTCGACGATGCATCTCTACCCGGTGGACGGAGCGGCGCACGACGCGGCGCCGTCGGACACCGCCTGGAGCTACCGCGACGCGACGTGGGCGACCGTCTACGCGGGCGTCGACCCCCACCCGGCGAACGCCGACGCGATCCGGCGCTGGTGCGTCGACTACTTCGACGCGCTCCACCCCCACTCCGCCGGCGGCGCCTACGTCAACATGATGATGGACGAGGGCCAGGAGCGGGTGCGCGCGAGCTACCGCGACAACTACGACCGGCTGGCGCGCATCAAGGCCCGGTACGACCCCGGCAACCTGTTCCGCGTCAACCAGAACATCGAGCCGGCGTAGTGGCGAGGGCGCGCGCGGCGAACAGCCGCTGACGGTCGATCGCGGTGCGCAGGCGTCGCTCTCGCGGGGGAGCGACGCCGCCGCCGCGATTGCCCGCTCGGATTGCTGCGTCTAGATGTCGTCCGATACGCATCTTGATGCGCTAGGCTGGTCACATGCGCACGACCCTCACCCTCGCAGACGACGTCGCAGCGGCCGTCGAGCGGGTTCGCCGCGAACGCTCGATCGGCCTCAGCGAGGCGGTCAACGACCTCGTCCGCGCCGGCCTGGTCCAACAGCGGCCGGCGACGCCCTTCCGTCAGACGTCCCACGACCTCGGCGCCGGCATCGACTACTCCGACGTGGCGGACGCGATCGAGACGCTCGACGGCCCAGCCGCCCGCTGATGCTGCTCGACGCGAACCTGCTGCTGTACGCCGTCCACGAGGGGGCCGACCGCCACGAGCCCGCCGTCGCGTGGCTGACCGAGCAGCTCAACGGCTCTCGCCGGGTCGGCATCCCATGGGCGAGCCTCGGAGCGTTCCTGCGCATCGCGACGCACCCGCGCGCGTTCCCGCGCCCGCTTCCCCCCGCCACGGCCTGGCAGCGCGTGACCGACTGGCTGTCGGCTCCCGTCGCCTGGATCCCGCAGCCGGGTCCCGAGCACGCCCGCATCCTCGGCCGGCTCGTCGCCGCGCACGACGTCCGCGGCAACCTCGTCCCCGACGCGATGCTCGCCGCCCTCGCGATCGAGCACGGCCTCACGCTCCACTCCAGCGACACCGACTTCGCACGCTTCAGTGACCTCCGCTGGGAAGACCCGCTGCGGTAGCGCGGAAGCGCGGGCCGCCGCTAGCGCGGAACGAGCTGCAGGATCGGGATGCTGCGACCGACGCGGGCGGCTCTCTCGCGGTAGGCCGCATAGGGCGGGAACACGCGATCGGCCAGCGCCCAGAGCCGCGCGCGCGACGCCTCCTCCTCGACGACCTCGACCCGGAACGGCTGACCGCCGAGCATGACGTCGCGGTTCGCGCACGCGTTGTGAAACCAGGCTGGGTGCTCGGCGGCACCGAGCTTGGAGGCGACGATCGTCACCCGCTCGCCGTCGTGGAAGTAGATGACGCCGTTGCACCGCGGACGCCCCGTGCGCGCGCCGCGCGTCTCCAGCAGCGCGGTCGGGAGCATGAGCCCCAAGCCGACACGACCGCCGGTCAGCCGCATCACGTGCGGATCGACCTTCCACACGACGTTCGTCGAGAGCCACGCGGCAAGCGGCGTGCCGAGGAACCGCACGAAGGCCCGGCGGAGCGGACCGTGGGCGGCTCCGGGATCGACGTGGGGCAGAGTCTCGCGGGAGGGCATGGCACGGAGGTGTCGTCGCGCCGTTCGGCGGTGCGTCGCAGGCGACACCGTACCGACGCTCATCGGAGGGCGAGCCGCACCGATCGGCCGGACGCAAGCCCCTCCGGCGCGATCGCGAGGCGAACGTCGTGGCGGCGGGGCCCCCGCGGGTGCGGGGACCCCTGCCGCCCGGCGCTCAGCGCACCGGCAACGCCTGCGTGTGCTCGGTCTGGACGGCCTGCAGCGCGTGCGGATCGAGCCCGAGCTGCCTCAGGATCGTCGGTGCGATGCGGGTCGTCTCGACCGGCTCGCCGACGACGCGATGTCCGTCGACCGAGGCCCCCGCGACGACGAGCGGGACGGCGCGGTCCTGCGGGTTGTCGCCGCCGTGCTCGGCGATCTTTCTCTGCTTGCCCGTGTAGACCGAGCCGACCTGTGCGATGCCGATCAGGTCCGGCACGCGCGCGTCGCCGCCCGGCACGCCGAACCGATGCGCGGCGTCGGCGCCGGCGAGGACCTCGCGCAGGCCCGAGGACGTGTACGCCTTCGGGTTGCCGTCGATGTCGTTGCCGACCCCGGAGTGGCCGAGCAGGAACTGCTTCGCGAACGTTGTCGCCGCCGGCGAGCGGTCGTTCAGCCACATGAGGATGCCGTCGTCGTTGATCGAGAACGCGACGAGCGGCTGCGTGGCGCTCGGCTCGGCCGCTCTCCACGCCGCGTTCAGCGCGTCGACGATCGGGCCGTCGGGGATGCGCGTGAGCTGCGCCGGGTTGGTCGGCGACTGCCCGTGCTTGGCCGACAGGATGATGTCGGTCGACCGCGCGAGGTGCTGCGACCTGATCGTGTCGAGCATCGTCGCGACCTGCGCGTCGACGTAGTCGAGCGCGCGCTGGACGAGCGGACCGGGCGTTCCGCCGGCGTCGTAGCCGCCGGTCAGCCCGTTCGATCTCGGCAGCTTCTGCGCCGTCGAGACGGTCTGGAAGTTCATCCCGAAGATCGCCGGCGTGCCGACGCTCTGCGTCCCGCTGTGGTCGAGGCCCTTGATCTCGTTGACGACCGCCTGGACCTTGTAGCCGTCGAACTGCTGGGTCAGGGCGTTGTCGGTCGTCCAGTCGTCGCCGGCGCCCGCGGTCGGCGCGTTGCTGTTGATCTCGGGCGTGAAGAGGTCCTGGATGCCCGCGCCGGAGGGTCCGTTGAGGATCTCGTAGGCGGGGTGCTTGTCGGACCACGCCGTGCGCAGGCCGGCGTCGCGCGCGACCTCGAAGACGGTGTTGACCTTGAGGTAGGCGTGCGGGTAGACGGGCTTGCACGTCGCGGGGTCGACCGGCAGCTGCGCCGGGTCGATCAGCGCCGTCGGGTTGCCGGTCATCGAGAGGATGCTGCCCGGCAGGCCCGCGAGGCCCTGGCCGGCGTCGAGCGCGAGCGGGTCTCTGTCGGCCTGCTCGAAGTACGTCACCTCGGCACCCGGCGTCGCACCCGTGCAGTCGGTCGTCCCGGCCGGCAGCAGCGCGTGGTTGAAGCTGTCGTCGTAGTACACGCCCGTCGTCGACGGGTTGCCGCCCGTGACCTGCGCCACCATGCCGGGGAACGAGTCCGACGGGAACGGCGTCCGCGCATGCGTGAACTCGACGCCGGCGCGCGTCAGCTGGGCGAGCGCCGAGGACGGGTGCAGTCTCACGTAGTAGGCGAGGTCCGTCTGGTGCAGGCCGTCGACGGACAGCAGCAGCACGTGCTTGACGCGGCCGTGCTCCCGGCTGCGGTCATGGTCGGCGGAAGCGGCCGGCGCGAAGCCGAGCGCCGCGATCGCTCCCACCGTGCCCGCCGCGCCCAGCAGGCGCGTCCAGCGGTTGCCCGGGGATGGTGAAGTGCGCATCCTGTCGTCTCCCTGTTGCGGATGTCGGGACCACTCTGCGAGCAGCGGGCGACGATCTCGTTGCCGACCGGTGACGTTGGCGTGAAGAAAAGGACGCACAGCCGCTGCACCGGGCGCCTCGGGGCGAGTTGACACGAGCGCGACGCGACCTACCGGAACCAGCGGTGGCAGCAAGCACGATCGCGTGTCCCAACTGCGGCAGACGCAACCGCGTGCCGGTCGTCGCACGTGGCGTGCCTCGCTGCGCCGTCTGCCACCACCACCTCCCGTGGATCGTCGACGCCGACGCGGAGACGTTCGACGGCGCGGTCGATGCGACCGTCCCGGTCCTCGTCGACTTCTGGGCCGATTGGTGCGGGCCGTGCCGTATGGTCTCCCCGCTGGTCGAGAGAATCGGCCGCGACTACGCCGGGCGCCTGAAGGTCGTCAAGCTCGACACCGAGGCGGCGCCGCAGATCGCCGCGCGCCACCACGTGCAGTCGATCCCGCTGCTCACCTTGCTCGACGACGGCCGCGAGCGCGACCGCCTCGTCGGCGCGCAACCCGACCGGAATCTCCGCGCGTGGCTCGACGCGCGCCTCCCGGCGGGCGCCGGCGCAGGTTCGGCCGATGGCGGGCGTGACTGAGACGCCCGCTCACTTGCCCGAGCCACGGCCCGACCTACTGGAGCAGGCATGAGCACGCAACCAGACCAGCAGGACGACCGCGAGCTGCCGGTCGCGGAGTGGGCGAAGTTCTTCGACAAGCTGTCGCGCCGCGCCGAGGACGTCGCCGTCGAGACGACGATCGAGCTCCTCGGCGGCGAGGTCCCCGGCGTCGAGGCAGAGCGGCTGCCGCTCGCCGGCATCAGCTACGAGGACGGCGACCACGCGATCGCCGTCGACCTCGGCGGCCGCGGCCAGCGCTTTCCCGTCGTCCTGCGCCATTTCGTCGACCGCCCGCGTCGCGTCCTGGTGCACGACGAAGACGGTCAGCCCGCCGCGCTGGCGATCGTCTCCGAGGACGGGACGACGACGCTCGTGCGCCTGCACGCGGCGGTCTGACCCCGGCGCGGCGCGTTCCGGCTCGCGCGGCCCGTCGCTCACGCCTCCGGCGCCCGGACGGCCGAGATGTCGAGCCGCAGCGCGACCTGCTCGCCGACCAGCAGGCCGCCGCTCGTGAGCGACTGCTGCCAGGTGAGCCCGAACTCCGTCCGGTCGATCACGCCGCGCACGGCGATCCCGACGCGGTCTCTGCCCCACGGGTCCACGGCGGAGCCCTCGACGCTCGCCTCGACCTCGACCTCGCGCGTGACGTCCCTGATCGTGAGGTCGCCGATCACGCGATAGGTGCCGGCGACGATGTGCTCGATCGCCGTGGACTCGAAGTGGATCTGCGGGTAGTGCTCGGCGTCGAAGAAATCCGCCGATCGCAGGTGCGCGTCGCGATCGGCGTTGTTCGTGTCGATCGAGGCGACCTGCGCGCTGCCCCACACGCGCGAGTCGTGGTAGTCCTCGGCCGCCTCCAGCGTTCCCTCGAACTCGCCGAAGTGCCCGCGGACGGTCGAGATCATCATGTGCTTGACCTCGAAGCCGACGCTCGAGTGCACCGGGTCGACCACCCAGGTGCCGGTCGGTACGCGGACGATTCCCTGCTCGGTCTGCAACTTGGTCGTCATCGGAGCTGCTCCTTCCGGTCGTTGACATGCTCGTGCACGAGCCGCACGGCCCGTCGCGTGCCGTGCGCGGCGAGCGCGGCGATCTGCCGCTCGCTCAGGCGCGGGAAGGCGCCGTCGCGGTCGGGCGTCTCGGCGAGCGGCGTGCGCGTGGCGGCGCTCATGCCACCGCTCCGACTGGCGGCGGCGCCGACGCGGGCTCGGGGTTGCGCCAGCTCACCGTCAGGTGCCCCGCCTCCGCGAGGATCGCGATCGTCGCGCCGTCGGGGATGTCGGCGGCGAGCAGCGCGCGGGCGATGCGCGTCTCGACCTCGTGCGCGACGAAGCGCCGCAGCGGTCGCGCGCCGTAGACGGGGTCGTAGCCCTCGCGAGCGATCAGCGCGCGCGCCTCCTCGCTGACCTCCAACACGAGGCGACGGTCGGCGAGCCGGCACCCCACCTCGTCCATCAGCAGGTCGACGATCCGCTCGATCTCCGCCAGCGTGAGCTGCTTGAACAGCACGACGTCGTCCACCCGGTTGAGGAACTCCGGGCGGAAGTGCGCGCGGAGATCGGCCATGACGCGGTCACGGATGTCATGAGGGATCCCGCCGGCCCCCGCGCTCTCCGAGCCGTCGCCCGTGACGTCCAGCAGGTACGCCGAGCCGATGTTCGACGTCATGATGACGACGGTGTTGCGGAAGTCGACCGTGCGGCCCTGCGCGTCCGTCAGCCGCCCGTCGTCGAGCAACGCCAGCAGCGTGTTGAAGACGTCCGGGTGCGCCTTCTCGATCTCGTCGAACAGCACGACCGAGTACGGCTTGCGGCGCACCGCCTCGGTCAGCTGGCCGCCCTCCTCGTAGCCGACGTAGCCGGGAGGAGCGCCCATCAGCCGGCTGACCGTGTGGCGCTCCTGGTACTCGCTCATGTCGAGCCGGACCATGTTCTCCTCGGAGTCGAACAGCGCCTCCGCGAGCGTGCGCGCCAGCTCGGTCTTGCCGACGCCGGTCGGCCCGAGGAAGATGAACGAGCCGATCGGCCGCCTCGGGTCCTTCACGCCCGCGCGTGCGCGGATGACCGCGTCGGCGACGAGCTGGACCGCCTCGTGCTGCCCGATCACGCGCTCGTGCAGCAGCTCGTCGAGCCTCAGCAGCTTCTCGCGCTCGCCCTCCATCAGCCGCGACACCGGGATCCCGGTCCAGCGCGCGACGACCTCGGCGATCTCGTCCGCGGTCACCTGCTCGCGCAGCAGGCGGGTGGTGCCGCTCTTCTCCTCCAGCCGCTCCTCCTCGGCGTGCAGCCGCCGTTCCAGCTCCGGCACTTTGCCGTGGCGCAGCTCGGCGGCGCGGTTGAGGTCGTAGCCGCGCTCGGCCTCCTCGATCTCGCGCCGCAGCGCCTCCAGCTCCTCGCGCAGCGCCTGCAGGCGGTGGATCGCCTGGCGCTCGGCCTCCCACCGCGCCGTCATCGCGTCGCCCTGCGCCCGCAGCTCGGCGAGCTCCTTGCGCAGCGCCTCCAGCCGCTCGCGGCTCGCCGCGTCCTCCTCCTTCGTCAGCGCCGCCTCCTCGATCTCGAGCTGCATGATGCGACGCGTGATCGCGTCGAGCTCCTGGGGGAGCGAGTCGATCTCGGTGCGCACGACCGCGCACGCCTCGTCGACGAGGTCGATCGCCTTGTCGGGCAGGAAGCGGTCGGAGATGTAGCGGTCCGACAAGGTCGCTGAGGCGACGAGCGCGGCGTCCTGGATCTTCACGCCGTGGTGGACCTCGAGCCGCTCGCGCAGGCCGCGCAGGATCGAGATCGTGTCCTCGACGCTCGGCTGGTCGATCGTCACGGGCTGGAAGCGCCGCTCGAGCGCCGCGTCTCTCTCGATGTGCTTGCGGTACTCGGTCAGCGTCGTCGCGCCGATGCAGTGCAGCTCGCCGCGCGCGAGCATCGGCTTGAGCATCTGGCCGGCGTCCATCGCGCCCTCGGCGGCACCCGTGCCGACGACCGTGTGCAGCTCGTCGATGAACAGCAGGATCCGGCCCTCGGCCGCCTTGATCTCCTTCAGCACCGCCGTCAGGCGCTCCTCGAACTCGCCGCGGTACTTCGCGCCGGCGACCAGCAGGCCGAGGTCGAGCGCGAAGACGGTCTTGTCCTTGAGCCCCTCCGGCACGTCCTGGCGCACGATCCGCTGCGCGAGCCCCTCGACGATCGCGGTCTTGCCGACGCCGGGGTCGCCGACGAGCACCGGGTTGCTCTTCGTCTTGCGCGAGAGGATCTGGATCACGCGGCGGATCTCCGCGTCGCGCCCGATCACCGGCTCGAGCTTGCCGCGGCGCGCGTCGGCGACGAGGTCGCGACCGTACTTCTCGAGCGCCTCGTAGGCCCCCTCGGGGGTGGCGCTCGTGACCCGCTGCGCGCCGCGCACCTCGGTGAGGAGCGCGAGGAAGCGCTCGCGCGTGACGCCGCGGGCGGCCAGCAGCCTGCCCGCCGCGGTTCTCGAGCCGGACTCGATCAACGCGATCAGGACGTGCTCGACCGAGACGTACTCATCGCCGAGCCGGTCGGCCTCCTGCTGCGTGCGGTCGAGCAGCTCGTTGAGCGCGCGCGTGACGCTCACCTGCCCGGGCGGAACCCCGGGCCCGGTTACGCGCGGCCGGCGCTCCAGCTCCGCCTCCAGCTCGCCGCGCAGCGCCGCGACGTCGACCTCCGCGCGTTCGAGCAGCCCCGGGATCAGGCCGTCCGCCTGCTCCAGCAGCGCGAGCAGCAGGTGCTCGGCGTCGACCTCGGCGTGCCCGTGGCGCAGCGCCTTCGTCTGCCCGTCGTGCAGCGCCTCCTGTGTCTTCTGGGTCAGTCTGCTCGGGTCCATCGCGTTATCACCTCGGGCGGTTCGTCGGTCGGGGCTCGTAACGCCGGAGGCGCCCCTCCAGGTCGTCGATGCGGTCCAGCAGCTCGGCGGCCAGCACGGCGCCCGCCCAGCCGAGGGCCAGGTCGCGCCGCAGCCGCATGGCACGCGCGAGCTGCGCAGGCGCATCAGCCGCGAACAGCGGCGCGGCGCGCGTGCCGCCGCCCGGCTCGACGACGCCGAGCGCGAGCAGGCGGCGCACCAGCTCGGGGTGCAGCCCCGCGGCGCGCGCGAGCGCGTCGAGCGGGATCAGTCCCTCGCCGGCGGCGGCGCCGCCGGGCGCGCGCGGCCGCACGACGAGCGCGGTGACGCGCGTGCGCGTGACGGTCGTCATCAGGCGCCCCGGCGCGGGTCGAACGCCGACGTGTCGCGCAACTGCTCGAACAGCTCGCGCTCGCGCTCCCCGAGCTGCTTCGGCACGGCGATCTTCACGACCGCGTGCAGGTCCCCGTGGCCGCCGCGCGGCCCGGGCATGCCGGCGCCGCGCAGCCGCAGGCGACGGCCGCAGGACGAGCCCGCCGGCACCTTGACCCGGACCGTGCCGGTGAGCGTCGGCACCGGCACGGTCGCGCCGAGCGCGGCCTCCCACGGCGCCACCGGCAGCTCGACGGACAGGTCGCGCCCGTCGACTCTGAAGCGTGGGTGGGGCCTCAGCCGCACGCGCAGGAAGAGGTCGCCGGGTGGGCCGCCGCCGGCGCCCGCGCCGCCTTGGCCGCTGAGGCGGATGCGCTGCCCGTCGCGCACCCCGGGCGGGATCTCGACGTCGTACTCGCGCCCGTCGCCGAACGACAGGTGGCGTCTGCCGCCCGCCGCCGCCTCCTCGAGCGTCAGCTCCAGCTCCGCCTCGTGGTCGCCACCGCGCGTCGCGAAGCCGTCGAAGCCGCCGCGACCCGCGCGGGAGCGGCCGCCGCCCATGCCGCCGCCACCACGCGCGCGGAACAACTGGTCGAAGAAGTCACTGAAGTCGCCGCCCACACCGCCGCCGCCGCCGAAGTCGAAGCGGATGTCGGGCCCGCCGGCCCCGCCCGCCCCCGGTCCGCCGCCGAAGCCACCGAACCCGGCCGCGCCCGAGACGTCCTCGCCGGATCTCCAGTTCGCGCCCAGCCGGTCGTAGCGCTCGCGCTTCTCGCGGTCACCCAGCACCTCGTACGCCTCCGAGATCTCCTTGAAGCGGTCCTCCGCGCCGGGCTCCTTGTTGACGTCGGGGTGGTATCTGCGCGCGAGTCTGCGATACGTGCGACGGATCTCCTCGTCGCTCGCGTCGCGCGGGACGCCGAGCGTCTCGTAGTAGTCGTGGTAGGCGACGGCCATCGGGCGGTCCCTCCGCTACTCGGCTCGCTCGGGCGCTCGCGCGACGACGACCTGCGCGGGCCGCAGCACGCGGTCGCCGAGCGCGAAGCCGGAGCGGGCGACCTCCAGCACCGTTCGATCGGGGACCTCGGCCGTCTCGCGCACCGCGACGACCTCGTGGCGCTCGGGGTCGAACGGCTCGCCGGCGGCGCCGATCCGCGTCACGCCATGGCGCGCCAGCGCCGACTCGAGCTGCTCCAGCAGCGCGCGCACGCCCGCATACAGCGGCTCGTCCGGCGAGGCCATCCGCAGCGCGCGCTCGACGCTGTCGACCGCTGCCAGCCAGTCGGCCAGCAGCGCCTCGCGCGCCTCGCCGACGCGCCACTCGACCTCGCGCTGGGCTCGCTTGCGGTAGTTGTCGAGGTCGGCGAGCGCCCGCTTCCAGCGCTCCTCGAGCTGCGCGTTGCGCTCGCGCAGCTCGTTCAGCTCGCCGTCCGGCGGCGTGCGCTCGCCCGCCCTCCCGGGCTCGTCGTGGACCGCGGGCGCGCCCGGCTGCCCAGGCGCGCCCGCGTCGCCCTCACTCGCGTGTGAACTCGGCATCGACCACGTCCTCGTCCGTCGCCTGCTCGCCGGCCGGCGCGCCGTTGGCGGCGCCCGCGCTCGCGCCGGCGCCGGCCGCCGCGGCGGCGCTCGGCAGCCCGTGCACGACCTGCTGCAGGTCGGCGATCAGCGGCCGCACGCGGTCGAGCCCGGCCTGCTGCTCGATCGCCGCGCGCGCGTCGGCGATCAGCTGCTCGGCGCGCGCCTTCTCGTGCACCGGCACCGCCTCGCCCAGCTCGCCGAGCAGCTGCTCGGCGCGGTACGCGAGCGCGTCGAGCTCGTTGCGCGCGTCGATCTCCTCGCGGCGCTGACGGTCCTCGCCGGCGTGCGACTCGGCTTCGCGGACCATCCGCTCGATCTCGGACCGGTCGAGGTTCGTCGACTCCTCGATCGTGACCTTCTGCTCCTTGCCGGTGGCCTTGTCCTTCGCGGAGACGTTGAGGATCCCGTTCGCGTCGATGTCGAACGTCACCTCGATCTGCGGCACGCCGCGCGACGCCGGCTGGATCCCCTCCAGCCGGAAGCGCGCGAGCTGGCGGTTGTCGGCGGCGAGCTCGCGCTCGCCCTGCAGCACGACGACGTCGACCGCCGACTGGTTGTCCTCCGCGGTCGAGAACGTCTCGGCGCGGCGTGCGGGGATCGTCGTGTTGCGCTCGATCACTCTCGTCATCACGCCGCCGAGCGTCTCCAAGCCGAGCGACAACGGCGTCACGTCGAGCAGCACGACGTCCTCGACCTCGCCCTTCAGCACGCCCGCCTGCAACGCGGCGCCGATCGCGACGACCTCGTCCGGGTTGACGGTCATGTTCGGGTCCTTGCCGCCGGTCAGCCGGCGCACCAGCTCTTGCACGGCGGGGATCCGCGTCGAGCCGCCGACGAGGATCACCTCGTCGATGTCGTCGGCCGTCAGCTTCGCGTCGGACAGCGCCGTCTGGACCGGGCCACGGCAGCGCTCGATCAGATCCTGCGCGAGCTGCTCGAACTTCGCGCGCGTGAGCGGAAGGTTGAGGTGCTTGGGCCCGGACGCGTCGGCGGTGACGAACGGCAGGTTGACCTGCGTGGTCGTCGTGGTCGACAGCTCGACCTTCGCGCGCTCGGCCGCCTCGTAGAGGCGCTGGAGCGCCTGCGGGTCGTTGCGCAGGTCGATCCCCTGGTCCTTTCTGAACTCGTCCGCGAGGTAGTCGACGATCCGCTTGTCGAAGTCGTCGCCGCCGAGGTGGCCGTCGCCGCTCGTGGCGCGCACCTCGACGACGCCGTCGCCGACGTCGAGCAGCGAGACGTCGAACGTGCCGCCGCCGAGGTCGAAGACGAGCACCGTCTCCGAACCCTTCTTGTCGAGCCCGTACGCGAGCGCCGCGGCGGTCGGCTCGTTGATGATCCGCAGCACCTCGAGCCCGGCGATCCTGCCGGCGTCCTTCGTCGCCTGGCGCTGAGCATCGTTGAAGTAGGCAGGGACGGTGATGACCGCCTCTCCGACTCTCTCGCCGAGGAACTTGCCGGCGTCGTCGGCGAGCTTGCGCAGCACGGCCGCCGAGATCTCCTCGGGCGCGTACGGTCTGCCGCGCACCTCGAAGCGGACGGCGTCGTGCGGGCCCTTGACGACCTTGTAGGAGACGATCTTCGCCTCCTCGTCGACCTCGCCCCACTTGCGCCCGATGAAGCGCTTCGCGGAGTAGATCGTCGCCTCGGGGTTGAGGATCGCCTGGCGGCGGGCGACCTGTCCGACGAGCCGCTGGCCGTCCTCCGTGAAGGCGACGACCGACGGCGTCGTGCGGGCGCCCTCCGCGTTGGGGATCACCTCCACCTGACCGCCCTCGACGGTCGCGGCGACGACCGAGTTGGTCGTCCCCAGGTCGATCCCGACGGCCTTCGCCATGGTGCGCTCCTCTCTAGCGTGGCGCGACGAAAGGCCGCGCGTGCAGGGTTCCGCCGACGTGCGCAGGAGCCGACATGACCGTGCCCATAGGCCGGCGCTCGGGGGTGTCAACCCGCCGAGAGATCGCAGACGGGACGGACGTTCGGGGATCGCGCCGGATGGCGAGCGCGCGGGCGGTCGAACGCCGCGCGTCGCGCCCTGACACCGAGCGGCAATCCGGTTGTTTGCGCGGCTGCGTGGTTGGGGAGGGAGTCCGTAGATTCGTCGTCGGCTCTGGCGTCCCGAAGCTCGGCGCCGGGACCGACTGCCCTGCCCGAACGCGCCGCCCGTGTGTGCGCGTGGCGGCCCGGCCGGGTGAGCCTTGCGAGGAAAGGAATTGCCATGGCTGTCTCCGCGCGCCGCGCCTCATCGCCGGCGTCCCCCGTGACGGGCTGGGATCCGCTCCGCGACCTGGGCATGCTCGAGGAGCAGCTCGGCCACCTGTTGCGCGGCGTCCGCCCTGACCCCGGCACGGGGTGGCTGCCCGCCGTCGACGTCGAGGAGACGAGTGACACGTGGGTCGTCGAGGCCGAGCTGCCCGGCGTCAAGCCCGACGACGTCCATGTCGAGGTGCGCGACCAGGAGCTCGCGATCTTCGGCGAGATCAAGGAGCGCAAGCGGGCGGGCGTGCTGCGTCGCCGCACCCGTCGCACTGGCCGCTTCGACTACCACGTGACGCTGCCGGGCGAGACGGACCCCGAGCAGATCGACGCCACGCTGAAGGACGGCGTGCTGACGGTCCGCATCGCGAAGCCCGAGCGCGGCCGCCCGCGGCAGATCGAGATCGGAGCCGACTGAGGCGATGAGCCCCCGGCCCCGCGGACACTGCGCTGCGCGCGACTCCCCGCGGGCGGAGCCCGACCTCGTGCGCGCCGCGCAGCGCGGCGACGAGCTCGCGCGCGCCGAGCTGGTCGACGCGTTCGTGCCGCTGATCGCGACGGTCGCGCGGATCTACCGCAGGTCGGCGGGGATCAGTCGGGTCGAGCTGATGCAGGAGGGGGTGGCGGGGCTGCTCGTGGCACTTCAGCGCTACGAGCCGGCGCGCGGCACGCCGTTCTGGGCCTACGCCTCGTGGTGGGTGCGTCACGGGATGCAGCAGCTCGTCGCCGAGCTGACGCGCCCGGTCGTGCTCTCCGATCGCGCGCTGCGGCAGCTCGCCCGCGTCCGCGACGCGCGCAGCGCGTACGTGCACGCTCATCGTGTCTGGCCCTCGACGGCCGAGCTTGCCGCGGCGACCGGACTGCCGCAGGCGCAGGTCCAGCAGCTCGTGGCCGTCGAACGCGCTCCGCGCGCGCTCGCGGGCGGCCAGGGCCCCGACGGACGCCGCGTGCGAGACGGCCAGGAGACGCTCGTCGACCCCGGCTCGGAGGACGCCTACGAAGCGGTCATCACGCGTCTGGAGGGCAACCGCATCGGCGCGCTCCTGGGCGGCCTCGAGGAGCGTGAGCGCGTCGTGCTGCGGGCGCGCTACGGTCTCGACGGTCCCGCGCAGACGCTGCGCACGATCGCGGGCGGCCTCGGGCTGAGTGCCGAACGCGTGCGCCAGATCGAGCGCCAGGCGCTCGAGGAGCTGCGCGTGGCGGCGGAAGGCGCTTGACGGGCGCGAAGCGCGGCCTATGGGCGAGGAGAGGACCGGCTTCCTGCGAAAGGGTGGTTCGTGATGAGCATGCTGATGGAGCCGTTCGCGCTGTGGCAGCGCGATCTCGGCCGTTTCCTCACGAGGGGCGCGACAGGGTTCTTCCCGCCGGCCGACATCCTCGTGACCGACGAGGACGTGACCGTCCACCTCGACGTCCCGGGGCTGCGCAAGGAGGACATCGAGATCGACCTCCAGCATGACGTGCTGACGATCCGCGGCGAGCGGCCACTCCCGTACGAGGACGAGGGCGACGGCGGGCGTGGGACGTGGCGGCGGATCGAGCGCCCGTTCGGCTCCTTCGAGCGCGTGCTGCGCGTGCCGCACGGCCTCGAGGAGGATGCGATCGAGGCCTCGCTGCACGACGGTGTGCTGACGTTGCGGATGCGCAAGCCCCAGCCGCGCGAGCCGCACCGCATCGAGGTCAAGGCCGAGGAGGTGGTCGAGGCCGCGCCGACGTCCAGACGCACCCGCACCCGCACCCGGACTCGGAGGTAGCTCGCCGTGGCCGACCGCCGCACGCAGGGCCGCTGCAAGTGGGGGATGCCGGAGGTGCTGCCGCGTCGTTCGCCGGTGCGCGCGCGATCGCAAAGGAGATGAGGCTGCGATGAGCAGCCGGTCGACAGACCGCACGCGCAGCGCAGTCGGTGCGGGGTCACCCCGGACGCTTGCCACCTACCCGACCTACCGCGAGGCCGAGCGGGCGGTCGACCACCAGTCGGACCGCAAGTTCCCCGTCGAGCACGTGGCGATCGTCGGCCACGGCCTGCGCTCCGTCGAGCAGGTGACGGCCGCATGGACTGGGGGAAGGCCGCGCTGCGAGGTGCGCTCACGGGCGCGGTCGCCGGTGTGCTGATCGGGTGGCTGTTCGGCATCTTCGACTGGTTCGACCCGATCGTCTCCGCGCTCTGGCTCGCACTCGACGGGCTCTGGTTCGGCGCGCTCGTCGGCCTCGCGATGGGCCTGATGCTGTACGCGCTCACGGCCGGACGACGCGACTTCGTCTCGGTCGGCGCGCTGCAGGCGGAGCGCTACGACATCGTCGTCGACGATGCGGTCGCCGACGAGGCCGCCCGGCTCCTGGGCGAGCTGACCGCGCAGCCCCCCGCCTCGCCCGATCGGCCGCCGGCCGCGGAGCGGCCGTCCGAGGCGCCCCCGCCGCCCGCGACGTAGCTCGCCCGCACCGCGCTCGCCGCCGTGCAGTGGCGCGCGACCTCGCGAGGCCGGGTGCGCGTGCCATGAGCGACCGCGAGCAACGACCGCCGGAGAGCACGCGATCCGGCGGCCCGCACAAGCTCGAAATAGCTCCTGCGAGCAGCGCGGCGGCGGAGAGGCGGGCGGCGGGGACCATGAGCAGCGCCAGATACTGACCGGGCAGTAACAGGAATAGGTCTTGTTATCTGTAGGATCCGTCCATGCACTCACGCCATCTCCATCTCTCCCGCCGTCTCGGCGCGCTCGTCTCCCTGCCGCTCGCGGTCCTCGCGGCGGTGACGATCGCCGCGTGCGGCAGCTCCGGCAACGGCTCGAGCAGCTCGACCGGCGCCGCGGGCGGCGGTTCGCCCGCGCCGGTCAAGGTCGTCGCGACGACCACGCAGCTCGGCGACCTCGTGCGCCAGATCGGCGGCCCGGCAGCCGACGTCACGCAGATCCTCCAGCCGAACAGCGACCCGCACGAGTACGAGCCGCGCCCGAACGACGTCGTCGCCAGCGCAGACGCGAAGATCGTCTTCGAGAGCGGCAGCAACCTCGACCGCTGGATGGCGAAGATCGTCCAGCAAGCCGGCGGCACCCCCACCGTCGTCACGCTCGCCGACGCGAACGTCGACCGCGTCGCGGGTGAGGCGAGCGGCCCGCACGCGTCCAAGTACGACCCGCACTGGTGGCACGATCCGAAGAACGTCGAGGCCGCGATCCCCGTCATCCGCGACGCGCTCACCCGCGCCGACCCCGGCGCGAAGGCGACCTACGCGGCGAACGCGGCCGCGTACCTGAGGAAGGTCCAGGCGCTCGACGCCGGCATCCAAGCCTGCTTCGCGACCGTCCCTCCCTCCCAGCGCAAGCTCGTGACCAACCACGACGCCTTCAACTACTTCGCCCACCGCTACGGGATCACGGTGATCGGCGCGGTCATCCCCGCGCAGACGACCCAGGCGCAACCCTCCGCCGGCGACGTCGCTCAACTTGTGAGCACGATCAAGCGCGAGCACGTGAAGGCCGTCTTCCCCGAGACGTCGGTCAACCCCAAGCTCGCACAAGCGATCGCACACGAGACGGGCGCCTCCGCCGGCTACACCCTCTACGGCGACACGCTCGGGCCGCAGGGCTCCCCCGGCGGGAGCTACCTCTCGATGGAGCAGGCCAACGCCGACGCGATGGTGCGCGGCTTCACCGCCGGCAAGCACACCTGCAGAATCGCCGGGATCTGAGCTCGCGGGCGCCGCGGTGCGCGGCGCGGGCGCGCGCCGCCGCCCCGCTCAGCGGCCGGTCGAGGCCGCCGGAGCGGCGCCGTGGCCGTGCTGCGGAGTCGCGGCGGGCGTCGAGCCGCTGATCCCCACCGAGGAGACCGCGAACGCGGCGACCACCAGCGCGATCGTGACCGCCTTCATGCGCTTGGGCGTCAGCCAGGTGAGATGCCGCGCCTGAAGCCAGGCGCGAACCCCGCTCGCACCGGCGGTCGCCGCCATGATGCAGCCTGCGCACATGACCGCAGCGTAGCGCGGGCGCGCACGTGCGAGAAGGCCCGGCGCGCAGGACTCCGGCGTGCCGGAACGAACCGGGTGGTGGATGAGCGACGAGCTGCCTGACGGGACGTCGCCGCGTGACGGCGAAGGCCACGACTACATCGAGGCGTGGGCGGACGAGCGCGACGCCGCCGCCCGCGCACGCGCGCAACGCCGTGCAGCTCGAGCGTCGGATCGTCGGCCCGCGCGCGCCACACGGCCGCGCGCTGCCCCGCGCTTCGCACGACTGCGCGCCCGCGCCGGTGACGGGGTGCTCGCGAGCCGGTGGGGGCGCGGGCTTGCCGCTGCCGTCGGCGTGCTCGCGCTGGGGACGCTGATCGGGCTGCTGGTGCTGTGGCCGCACGGCACGACGCACCACGCCGCACAAGGACAGGCGATGGGCGGCGCGACGCTGCCCGCCCACGTCACCGCGGTGCGCGACGTGCGCTGCCCCGGCCCCGCACGACAGACGTGCCGCCAGATCGTCGTACGCGTCGACGCCGGCCCGGACGAGCGCAGCTCGCAGCCGATCACGCTCGGCCCGGCGAACGTCGCACCGGCGATCGACAGCGGCCAGGACGTGCGCGTGCAGCGCGTGACGGGCGCGCCCGCGGGTGCAGAGCGCTACGGCTTCGTCACCGTCGACCGGCGCAGCACGCTGCTGTGGCTGACGGCGATCTTCGCGCTGCTCGTGATCGTGCTCGCCCGCCGCCGCGGCCTGCTCGCACTCGCCGGCTTCGCGCTCAGCCTGCTGCTCGTCCTGCGCTTCGTCGTCCCGGCGATCTCCGACGGACGACCCGCGTTCGCGGTCGCGATCGTCGGCTCGCTCGCCGTCATGTTCATCACCGTGGGCCTCACCTACGGCCTGCGCGCACCCAGCCTCGCCGCGATCCTCGGCATCGCCACCAGCCTCCTGCTCGCCGCCATCATCGGCACCATGGCGGTCCACGCCGCCGGACTCGACGGCCGCAGCAACGAGTTCTCGATCGCGCTCGCCCAGCTCAACGGCACCATCTCACTCCAAGGCGTCGTGCTCGCCGGCCTCACCTTCGGCGCCCTCGGCGTGCTCGCCGACATGGCCGTCACCCAAGCCTCGGCCGTCATGGCACTGCGCCACGCCAACCCCGCGATGACGATCCGCGAGCTCTACCGCGGCGCACTCGGCGTCGGCCGCGACCACCTCGTCGCCACGACCCACACGCTCGTGCTCGTCTACGTCGGCGCCACCCTCCCGCTGCTGCTCGTCGTCCACGCCGCGGGCGCCAACGCCACCGACGCGCTCAACGTCCCCGACCTCGCCGAGCCGATCATCGCCACGCTCGTCGGCGCCATCGCCCTGCTCGTCTCCGTCCCCCTCACCACCGCCCTCGCCGCACTGCTCGCCGCACCGATCCCCGCAGCGGCGCTGCCCGACGCGCGTCACGGTCACAGCCACTGAAAAGCGGCTGACGACGCGGAACGAGCGCCGCCGGTGCGCTCGCGCGTGACCGGGTGCCCGCCGGTTGCGGGTCAGTCGGTCGGCGGCTGCATCACGGTGAACGATGCTCCCTGGGGATCGATCAGGCCGGCGAAACGGCCGATCGGCATCTGCATCGGTTCGTTCGTGACGGTCGCCCCGAGCTCGCGGGCCTTGGCGACCGTCGCGTCGCAGTCGGCGACCGCGAAGCACACGCCCCAGTGCGGTGGGACCTCGCGCGAGAAGTACTCGTCGCTCATCTGCATCATGCCGCCGACGGGCTTGCCGGCAAGCTCCCAGACGGTGTAGCTCTCGGGCGCGCCCTCGAACGACGGGCGGGCCGCCGCCCAGCCGAACACGGCCGGGTAGAACGCCTTGTCAGCGTCGGCGTCGCGGGTCAGCACCTCGTTCCAGCAGAGCGAGTTGGGCTCGTTGACGAGGTCGGCGCCCGCGAACGTCCTCGGCTGCCAGACGCCGAACACCGCGCCGGTGGGATCCGCGAAGAACGCCATCCGTCCGATGTCCATCACGTCCATCGGCTCGACGACCACGCTGCCACCCGCCGCCGTGACCTTCTCTGCGGTCTCGTCGGCGTCCGCGACGCTGATGTACGTCGCCCATGTTGTGGGCTGGCCCTCTTGCATGTGGCCCATCAGGCCGGCGACGCTCTGGCCGTCCTGCTGGAGCATGCGGTACCCCCCGGTCTCCTCGATCGATCCGGGCTCCGTCGCGCTCCAACCCATCAGCTCGCGATAGAACGCCGCCGAGGCGTCGGCGTCGGGCGAGGAAAGCTCGACCCACGACGGGGTTCCGGGCGCGAAGTCTGGCATGGGGTCTCCTCTGTTCGATACTCGGGGCCACAAATGCTCGCACGCCGTGCGTCGACCCGCGAGCGGCTCGGCGCGACCGGCCTCACGCAGGGTCGGGAGCCGGACTCGCGGCGAGCGCCGTCCGGATGGCGTCGCGGAGGCAGACGTCGGACGGGCGCCAGTCGAGCTGCCGCCCGACGATCTGGCCGATCTGGATCGTCCCCCAGTCGACGTAGTCGCGGGGGACCACGACCGTGGTCTCGGCGCCCGCGCGCGCCGTGGCGCTGCTGGCGCCCCAGCCGAGCCACGGCTCGGGGGCGGTGAACGCGACGACGGCGTGGAGCTCCTCGGGTGAGAGGTCGGCGATGAGGCAGCGGTCGTCCGTCCAGGGCCAGAAGCGGGACAGGTCCGCCTCGCTGACCGGGCCCGCGGGCCACTGGTACATGACGCCCTCGATCGCGGGCTGGTGCATGCCGACGACGGGCACGACGGCGCCCGTGGCGCCGCTCGCGCGGCGGAGCGCGTCGGCCGCGTAGTGGGCGAGCGAGATGTCGTCGGCAAAGTCGATCGTCAGCGGCGCGTCGAGGTGGCCGACGACGGCCTGCTCCGCGGCGTCGATCGCCGCATGGCCCGCGCCCGTCCAGCGCGTCGGCTCGGCGTCGACCCACGCCAGCTCGACGGCGTGCTCGCGCGTGTCGAGGTCGAGGTCGATGACGCCGACCTCGGCGCCGAACGCCCACGGCTGCGCGTAGGGGACGCCGTCGACGATCCCCGCCCACTGCCCGAGCGTGTGGCCGAGCACGACGGCATCGACCGCGTCCTGGAACGGCCGGCACAGCGCCAGCACCGGCGCCGGGTCGGGCTCGTGCGTGCCGTCCGCGGCGACCGACCAGTCGACGCCGAAGTGCATCAGCACGACGACGGCGACGGCGCCCTGCGCGCGCAGCCGCGCGGCGTGCGCGGGGACGATGCGCGCGAGGTCCCCGTCGGCCGCGGGCGCGAACGGCGTGAAGGCGGCGACCTGCGGGTGCGTGAGGCCGACGAAGCCGACGTCGCCGAGCGGCGTCGACAGCAGCGCCGTCGGCGGCAGGCCGACGTCGAGGTTGGCGCAGATGAGTGGGAACGGCAGCGCTGCGCGGTGCTCGGCGAGGTGCGGGAGGTCCCAGTCGAGCTCGTGGTTGCCGATCGTCGCGACGTCGATCCCGAGCTCGCCGGCGGCCTGGAAGCTCACGACGCCGCCGGTCGTCGTCGACAGCGGTCCGCCCTGGCTGAAGTCGCCCGCGTCGGCCCAGATCGTCGGCTGACCCTCGCGCAGCCGCTCGACGGTGCGCTGCAGCGCGTGGCCGCCGGGCAGCGTCCCATAGCTGGTGCGGTGCGGCGCCAGCGAGCCGAGGAAGTCGTTGGTGCAGACGATCCGCAGTCGGCGGCTCGAGGGTGTCACGGTGCGGCTCCTTGGTGATCGTTGGGTGGGCGTCCGACGCGGGCGGCGCGGCCCGAGACGGTCGAGGCGAGGCCGGTGAGGCCGCGCGGCGCGACCAGCACCACGAGGATCAGCAGGCCGCCGAGCAGCAGCGGCCACGTGTCCTGCAGGCGCTCGCTCAGCTCGTGCTGGCCGAGCTGGATCGCGAGCACGCCGGCGAGCGGCGCGAGCAGACCGCCCGGACCGCCGACGGCGACCCAGATCAGCGCCTGGACGGAGAAGAGCACCCCGGCCGTCTCCGCCGACATGAAGGCCGAGGCGCCGACGTAGAGCGCGCCCGCGAGCCCGGCGAGCGCGGTGCTGGCGGCGAAGCCGAGCGTCCGCAGGCGGCGCACGTCGGTGCCGAGCGCCGCGAGCCGGATCGGGTCGTCGCCGGCGGCGCGCCAGCGACGGCCGGCGCGCGAGCGCCGGAAGGCCGCGTAGGCGAGGTAGACGGCGGCCAGCCAAGCGGCATTGAAGACGTAGATCGAGCGCTGCGAGCCGCCGGCGATCTCGCGCGTGTAGGGCGGGATGCCGGACAGTCCGTTGCTGCCGCCGACGACCGACAGCTTCAGGAAGACGGTCGCGGCGATCACGCCGACGCCGAGCGTGATCAGCGGCGCATAGATCTCGACCGAGCCGACGCGGAAGATGACCGCGCCGACGAGCGCGCCGACCAACCCGCAGATCGCCACCGGCAGCACGAACGCGAGCAGCGGCACGCCGGCGATCTGGGGCGAGCTGAGCGCGTCGAGCAGCGACTGGAACGCGGAGCGGCCGGTGTGCTCGCTCAGCAGCGCGTAGTTGGCGCCGGTGGTGTCCGACTGAGGTCCGCGCAGCAGCAGCCCCGCCAGGTAGCCGCCGCCGGCGAAGAACGCGCCATGCCCGAACGAGACGATGCGGTTCTCGCCCCACAGCAGGTCGAGCGAGATCGCGAGGATCACGAACGGCAGCCACAGCGCGAGCAGCCCGATCGTGAAGTCGGACACGAGCACGGGCAGCAGCGCGGCCACCGGCAGCAGCGCGAGCGTCGCGGCCCGGCGCGGGGAGATCGACGGCGAGCGCATCGTCACACGCGGCTCGCGACGAGCGTCTGGCGGCGCAGCGCGACGATCGTCAGCGCCGCCGCCCAGACGGCGACCTGCGCCAGCACGTCATCGGCGGGCACCGCGACCGCCGCGGTCAGCAGCCCCACCGCACAGGCCCAGGCGAGCGCGTTGCGCACGCTGCCGAGGCCGGCGAGGATCACCACCAGGAAGGCGCCGACGAGGTAGGTGACGCCCATGTTCGGATAGACCGAGCCGAGCGGCGCCACGAGCGCGCCGGCGAGCCCGGCGAGGCCCGCCCCGAGCGCGAACGCGGTCGCGTTGACGCGCGGGACGTTGATCGCGAGCGACTCTGCGATCTGCGCGTCGACGGTTGTCGTGCGGACCTTCAGGCCGGTCGCCGAGCGCATCAGCCACAACGCCACCGCGACCGTCGTCGCGACCGCGAGCACGACGATGACCACGCGCCAGAGCGGGAACTGCTCGCCGAAGCCGAGCGAGACGGCGCCGGTCACCGGCAGGCCGACGTAGCGCAGCTGCGGCCCCTCGACGATCAGCACGAGCTGCCGCAGCACGATCGCGAGCCCGAACGTGCCGAGCATCGACTTGACCGGATCGTGGTAGAGCCAGCGGATCAACGAGCGGTCCAGCAGCAGGCCGATCGCGCCGACGACGAGCGGCGCCAGCGCGATCGCCGCCCACGGGCCGACCAGCGGGCTGAGCAGCACCATCGTGTAGGCGCCGAGCATCATCAGCTCGCCATGGGCGAGGTTCACGACGCCCATCACGCCGTAGACGATCGTCAGCCCGAGGGCGCTCAGCGCGAGGACGGCCCCCACGCTGAGCCCCTGGCAGACGACCTGCACCAGTACCGACACCGCGATCGCCTCAGGTCGTCTCGCGCCGCGGGCAGGTCGGGATCTTCGACGCCGGCACGATGCCCGCCGGGAACGGGTCGGGATCGCGCGGCGCGAATCTCTCGACGACGTCGTAGAGCGCTCTGTCGTTGGCCTGCCCGAGCGAGACGGTGTGGGTCGTGTGGTGGTTGTCCTTGACCGTCACCGTGCCCTCGCCGGGAGCGGTCGCGCTGACGCCCGGGAACGCCTTGAGGATCGCCCCCGGCGTCGCCTCGCCGGCCTTCTCGATCGCCGCGGCGAGCAGCAGCACCGACGTGTAGGAGGCCTGCATCGGCATGTTCGTCGGCTGCGCGGAGCCGTACTTGGCCTGGTAGCGGCCGATGAACGATCTGTTCTCCGGCGTGTCGATCGTCTCGAAGTAGGAGGCCGGGAAGTAGTGGCCCTTGGCCGCCGCGCCGCCGACCGCCGCCAGCTCCTGCTCGGTGCAGATGCCGGAGAAGATCGGCGTCTGCTGCGGCGTGAAGCCGGCCGCCTGGTACTGCTTGAGGAACGCGGGGATGCCGGCGCCGACGATCGTGTTCCAGATCAGGTCGGGCTTGGCCGCTCTGATCGCGCTCAGCGCCGAGCCGAACTCGGTCTGGTCGAGCGGGAAGAAGCGGTTCGCGAGCACCGTCGCGCCCTGCTGCTCGGCGAGCTTCTTGACGATCGCGTTGTACGTCTGCGGCCCGACGTAGTCCGAGCCGACCATGTAGATCCTCTTGCCGGCGTGCTTGACCATCCAGCCGGTCGTGTCGGTCAGGTGCTGCGCGGCGACGAGCGAGGTGTAGATGACGTTCGTCGAGCACTCGAGGCCCTCGTAGAACGTCGGGTAGAGCAGCACCGCGTTGCCCTGCTCGAAGACGGGCAGCACGGCCTTGCGCGAGGCGGACGCGTAGCAGCCGATCGTGGCCGCGACTCTGTCCTGCTCGACGAGCTTGCGCGCCTTCTCCACGACGACGCCGAAGTCCGACGCGTAGTCCTCGACGACCGGCTGGAGCTTGCGGCCGCCGACGCCGCCTCTCGCGTTGAGCTCGTCGATCGCGAGCATCGTCGCGTTCTTCATCGACGTCTCGGCGATCGACAGGTTGCCCGAGAGCGAGAACAGCACGCCGACCTTGATCGCGTCCTTCGAGCCGGACGCCGCGGCGGTCGTGCCAGCCGCGGCGGAGCCGCCGCTGTCGCTCGAGCCGCAGGCGCTCAGGAGCGCGGCGAGGCTCGTCGCGCCGACGGCCGCCCCTCCGGCGCGCTGGAGGATCTGCCGGCGTGTGTGGTGATGCTCGACCATGGTCGCTCCGTGTCGTTGAGTCGGGGGGTAGGTGCTACAGCGCGAGCAGGTGCTCGCGAACCTCTGGCGATGCGGGCGGCCCCTGCGCCGCGATCTCGCCCGCCCGCATCGCCGCGACGTCGTCGCACAGCTGCGCGACGACGTCGAGCCGCTGCTCGGCGATCAACAGCGTCAGGCCGCCGGCGCGCAGCGCGCCGAGCGCCGCGACGACCTCGTCGACGACGCTCGGCGCGAGCCCCTCCGTGGGCTCGTCGAGCAGCAGCAGCCGCGGCCGCCGCAGCAGCGCCCGCGCGATCGCGACCTGCTGCTGCTGGCCGCCGGACAGGATGCCGGCGCGGCGGCCGAGCAGCTCGCGCAGGTTCGGGAACAGCGCGAAGGGGTCGAACGCGGGGCCGTCCGAGCGGCGGCTGACCTGTGCCACGCGCAGGTTTTCCGCGACGGTCAGGTCTGGGAAGAGGCGTCGCCCCTGCGGGACGAGCGCGAGCCCGTGCAGCGCGCGCCGGTACGTCGGCCAGCGGGCGATGTCGGCGCCGCAGGCGTGCAGGCGGCCGACGGTCGGCAGGAAGCCGAGGATGCCGCCGAGCAGGCTCGTCTTGCCGACGCCGTTGCGCCCGACGATCCCGAGCGCGGCGCCCGCCTCGAGCCGCAGGGTGACACCGCGCACGACCGACACACGCTCGCGCACGACGTCGAGCGAGATGTCGAGGACGGTCGCCGGCGACGCGGACGCGCCCGCGGCGGCCGGCTCGGCGAGCATCGTCTCAGGCGGCATCGGCCGCCGCCGATCCGAGGTAGGCGTCGCGCACGAGTGGGTCGCCGCTGAGCTGCTCGAACGTCCCGGTGCGCAGCAGGCGGCCGTTGTGCATGAACGAGACGCGGTCGGCGATCCGCGCGACGAAGTCGAGGTCGTGCTCGACGACGAGCAGCGTGCCGCGCTCGATCGCGTCGATCGCGTCCGCCAGGCGGCCGCGATCGGCGCGCGGCATGCCGGCGGTCGGCTCGTCGAGCACGATCACCGACGGCTTCTGGAGCAGCACCATCTGCAGCTCGAGCCACTGCCGCCAGCCGTGGCTGAGCGCCTCGCCGGGCGTCTCGCCCAGCTCCGCCAGCTCGCGCTCGAAGCGGGCGAGGTCGGCGCGCGGCGCGGCCAGCTCGAGCTGCTCGCGCGCGGTCAGGCGGGGGAACACGCGCGCGATCTGGAACTTGCGGCCGAGCCCGCGGCGGGCGCGCCGGTGGGGCGGGCCGACGAGCGGCACGCCGTCGAGCGTCACCGTCCCCGCCTGCGCGGCCACGTGCCCGCAGATGACGTTCGCGAGCGTCGTCTTGCCGGCGCCGTTGGGACCGATCAGCACGTGCACCTCACCCGGCTCCAGCGCGAGCGCGACGTCGTGGAGCACCGCGACGGGACCGAACGACACCGACACGTCGCGGCAGACGAGCGCGCCGCCGTCGCGCGACGCGGAGCGCGAGCTCGGGCGCGCGGCGGCATCCGGCAGCGGCATGGTGGTCAGGCCCGTCACAGCTGGTACTCGGCGTGGATCGCGTCGGCGACTCGACGTGCGCGCAGTGCGCTCTCTTCGTCTCTCGTGACGACGGCGACGTAGAGCGCGTCGATCACGGCCAGGTGCGCGAAGCGGCTCGCCATCGCCTCCACTCGCACGGAGACGGCCGCCGCTCCGGCGATCAGCGCATGGTCGACCGAGGAGGCGAGCCGAGAGCGGGCGAAGCTGGTGATGGCGGCCGTCGTCGCACCTGCGGACACGGCGGCGTCGAGGGCGGCGAAGCTCTGCTTCGTCGCCCCCGTGTGACTGATCACCAGGCACAGATCGCCGGGCTCGAGCAGCGTGCACGCGATCCGCTGGGCCGTGTCGGTCGCGGGCGCCTCGGCCGGTCGCCCGATCGTGGAGAGGCGGTAGGCGGCGTCCTCGGCGAGCATCAACGACGGCAGCGCGCCGATCACGCAGATCCGCCGTGCACGGAGGATCGCGCCGACGACCGCGTCGAAGTGCTCGAGGTCGAGCGTCCCCGGCACGTCGTCGAGCGCGCGCACGGTGGACTGCAGGACGTCGGCGATCACGTCGGCGGTCCCGGAGCTCGTCTCCAGGCGCTGCTGCTCGTGCAGCAGGCTGCTGACGGGGACATGGTCGCGGGCGAGCGCGAACTTCAGATGCTGAAAGCCCGAGAAGCCGAGCTCCTTGCAGAAGTGGATCACGGTCGCGTCCGACACCTCGGCGGCGGCTGCAACTTCGGCGACGGTCAGCGACATCGCCGCATCCGGCGCGTCCAGGACGACACGCGCGACCTTCGCGTCGCTGGGCCGCAGCGACGGGAGGGCAGAGCGGATCTGAGCGAGCACAGCCGGTGCGGTGGGGGTCTGCGAGGAGGTCGGCACGGTGGTCATGGTGCGCCCTTTCGTGGGGTAGCGAGTAAATTTTCTGTGAACTACTGGGTTGCGAGTATGCTCGCTTCCATGCATGCTCCAGTCAACAACTCCAAGCCGCCTGCGCCCGCCGCGCTGGCCCGAATCCTGTTCGTGGGCGACGTCGTCGGGCCGCTCGGCCTGACCACGATCGAGACGCTCCTGCCCAGCCTGCGCCGGGAGCACGGGGTCGACTTCTGCGTCGCCAACGGCGAGAACGCGGTCGACAACGGCGCCGGGATCGATCGCGCGAGCGCCGCCCGGCTGTTCGATGCGGGCGTCGACGTCATCACCACAGGCAACCACGCCTACGACGCACCCGGGGCGGCGGACCTGCTCTCCTCCGGCGCACCGGTGATCCGCCCGGAGAACCTGGCGGGTCCCCGGTCCGGACGCGCCGGCGTCGCGGTCGAGCGCGGTGGCATCGAGCTCGGCGTGGTCAACGTGATCGGCTCGCACGAAGGCGTCGTGCCGGACGCCGTCTGCGACGACGCGGAGTGCGCCGTCGGGGAGCTCGTGCGAACGGCCGACCTGATCATGGTGGACGTGCATGGGAGCTGGCCGGCCGAGAAGCTCGCGGTCGCGTGGGTGCTCGACGGGCGCGTGTGCGCCGTCGTCGGCACCCACACGCACGTCCCCACCGCCGACGCCCGGCTGCTTCCCGGAGGCACCGCGTACGTCTCCGACGTCGGGATGACGGGCGCCCGCGACTCGCTCATCGGCTTTCACCCGCAGGCCATGATCCGCCAGATCCGGCAGCCGGGGCCCGCGCTGCCGGCGCCGGTGACCTCCGGCGAGGGCGTCCTCATGGGCGTGCTGATCACGGCCACGATCGACGGCCGGGCCATCGCGATCGAGCGCGTGACGGCGCACGCGCCCGCGATCGGCGCGCTTCCCAAGCGCCTGCGGGCGCGACGCGAGCCGGCGCGCGACCCGCAACCCGCCGACCCGCCCGCCGCCGCGGTGTTCGACTGCGACGGCCTGCTGGTCGACTCGGCCGACTGCTGGCGACTGGCCTACGAGCGCGTGCTCGCGCTCGACGGACGCTCGCTCGACGACGAGCTGCTGGCCGGCCTCAACGGAGCGTCGGTCGGAGGAGCGGCGGCGGCGCTGCGCGTCGGGACCGAGGTCCTGCACGCCGAGCTGCGCACGACGTTCGAGACCGGCCCGCTGTCGGCGCGGCCGGGCGCGCACGCGCTCCTCGCGCACCTGCACGGGCGCCTGCCGATGGCGGTGGCGACCAACGCACCGCGCGAGCTGGTCGCGCTCGCGCTGCGGCGCGTCGGGCTGAGCGCCTACCTGCCGATCGTCGTCAGCGCCGACGGTGGGCCCGGGAAGCCGGCACCCGACGTCTACCTCGCAGCGTGCGAGCGCCTCGGCGTTCGCCCGACGCGTGCCGTGGCGCTCGAGGACTCACCGGTCGGCGCCGCCGCCGCCCAGGCGGCCGGACTTCGGCTCATCTACGTCCCGTCGGCCGACCCCGGGGCCGTGTCGCCGGATCTGGAGGCGCAGCGGCTCGACGACGACGCGGTCCTTGCCGCGCTCTCGTGCACGACCGCTCACCGCACGAACGGCGCAGAGGCGTGAGGCGCCCGGGTCGAGGTGCGCGTCAACGGCGCCGGTCGCGCCGCCGCCGAAGGTCGTAGTCCGCTCTGACCTCGAGCAGCACCAGCTTGGGACGCGGCCCCACCCCGAGCCCCTCCGCCGCGAGCATGAGGGCGATCACGCTGACGGCCCCGACCGTCGGAAAGAACCAGTCCGCCGCCGGCGTGCCCGCCGGGCGCGTGACGTACGCGGACTGGCTCGCCTGCTTGCGCGCCTTCTCCTCGCGGCGCGCCGCAGACTGCGCCGACGCGCTTGCCCCGCCGGGCGGAACGGGCGTCACCGCCGGGGGGATCGGCGGCACCGCGACCGGCGGGATCGAGGTGAACGCCACGGGCAGCGGCGCCACGACCGCCGCCACGGCGGCAGGTGGCGCGTGGGGCGCCGGCACCGGCGGCGGCGCCGGTGCCTGGACGGCCGCCGGCGCCTGCGGCAGCAGAATGTGCGGCAGCGGCGTGCTGACCGGCGAGGCCCCGGCCGGCGGCGGCGGCGGCGCGTTCCCGGCGGGATTCGCACCCTGCCGCACCACCGTTCCCCCGGCGACGGTGATCACGTGCTGGTTGACGCCGCCGGCCACCGTGCCGCAGGGGCGGCCGATGCTCCCGGCCGCCACGGTCACCGGAAGCGACGCGGTCAGCAGCCCAGAGGTCACCGAGACGGTCGTGGACCCGCTGTTGTAGGCGCAGAACAGTCCGGAGGCCGACGACGGGATCGGGTGGCCCGAGGCGTCGAGCTTCGGGTAGATCGAGCCCGGGCCGCTTGGCGCGACGAAGTTCCCGATCGTCGGGTCGGAGCTCTTGAACGAGTAGGCAGGTCCGATGCAGCCGGCGCAGCTCGTCGACGGGATGGCGACATAGCTGTCATAGCCGGGGAACGTGGGGTCCTGGGGCGGCGTCGCGAGGCTGCCGGCCGGCCGCCGCCCGATCGCCTGGAACGAGAGCGTCGCGCTCCGCGCCGCCCCGAGGCCGTTGAGCGGCTCGAGCGCGAGCGAGTCGACGACCGGGATCGCCTGGACGGTCAGCTTGCGCGTCACCGTGTCGACCGCGACCGAGTACCACAGCACGCCGTTGTTCTGCGGCTGCTGGTATCCGAGCGTGGCGCCCTCGTACTCGGGGATCTGCGGCGCGCCGGGCGCGCGGTTGGCGGGGACCTGAGCGACGCGGTCGACCTGCGTCTGCCACGCCGGCGTCCCGCCCGGCCCGCTCGTCGTGAACACGCCGAGCACGCCGGCAGCCGCCAGCTTCGCGGCGAGCGCGTCGCCGTCGGTGGCCGCGCCGGGCACGGCGCTGTTGAGCGGCTCCGCCGCGACGACGACGACCGGGATCCCCGCCGCCTGCGCCTCGCCGAGGCGCGCGTCGAGCCACGCCGTCTGCCCGGGCGCGCTGGCCTCGAGCGAGTCCGCGGAGTTGTCGAGCACGACGACGCGCAGCTTGCCGCCGTTCTGGGTTGCGTCGAACGCGTAGTAGCGGTGCACGTTGCCGATCGCTTCGCCCGCGCCGGCCGGGGAGATCCCGGCGGGGAGCGCGCCCGCGCCGAACGGCGCCGGTGCCGTCCCGAACGCGTCGGCCCACGGCTGCCCCGGGTCGGAGCTCGTCGGAACGGCGTCGCGCGGGCCGTACGCCGCGTACAGGGGAAGCCTGCCGAGCGGCGAGAGCAGCTCCGGGAGGCGGGCGAGGTCGACCGCCCCGTTGCCCGCCCGCCAGGAGGCGAGGTCCATCGGACCGCGCGCGTTGCCGCCGAGCAGCGCGAATGCCGGGCCGCCCGGCTGCGCGCCGAAGGCGGCGATCTGCGTGGCAGCCGCGCGCAGGTTCACGTCCGGCTGGGCGCCGGCGACGGCGGCGCACTGCGCCTTGCACAGCGGGCTCGAGAAGAACGCGAAGCCGACGGTGCCGGGTCTCGCCGGAAGGCTGACGTCGGCCGCTCTCACCGCGGGCGAGGGGACGCTGCCGCCGGCGTCGTAGCGCCAGATCGCCGAGGTGCGCCAGCCGAACGGGCGGGCCGGCAGGATGACGTCCAGCCCGAGGCCCGCCGCGTCATGGGTCCCCGCGTAGCCACCGACCGCCCAGGCGGCGCTTCCGTCGCTCGACGTGGCGACGGCCAGCACGGGATCCGGCTTGACCACGCCGTCGCCGGCGACGCCCGCGGCGCCGAACTGGGCGCGGCTCAGGTCCTGCCAGCCGCCGGCCGTCTGGCGCAGCAGGTCACCATCCCCGGCAGGGAAGCCGCCGACGTCGTTGGTCGGCACCAGATTGATCGTGACCGGGGCCGCCACCGAGACGAACGCCCGCACCTCACCGCCCGGATCGCGGTACGCCGCGAGCGCGACGGCGATCCCCTGGATCGTCTGGGCGGAGTACTCGAACCTCGCGGACGGGCCCTGCCGCACGATCACGACCGAGCGCCCGGCGGCGACGAGCCCGCCGTCGGGCAGCCCGGAGACCAGCCGCAGGGTGCCCGGTGCCGGCGCGGGCGTGGGCAGCAGCGAGGGATCGACGCGCTGCCAGGCTCCGCCGGGTCCGCGCGTGATCAGGTTGCCGTTCGCGACCGCGAACACGTCGCCGCCCGCGACGGCGACCGAGGTGACGTTCGTGCCCGCGTCCGCGGGATCGATCTGCTCCTGCGACCAGCCGCTCCCGTCGAAGTGGAGGATCGTCCCGAACGAGCCGACCGCCCACCCCTGACCGTCGTGACCGAACGCGACCGCGTTCAGCGTCGCGGTCGTCAGCGAGACCGACCGCGGGTCCTCCGACCAGATCGAACCGTTCCAGCGCAGGATCGTGCCGAGCTGGCCGACGGCGACCGCGCTCGACGGCCCGTCGAACGCGACGCTCGTCAACGGGACGTGGTGCGCTCGGGGCGGCGTGGGGTCGACGAGCCATCCGGCGGAGGCGTCGTAGTGCAGCGCCGTGCCGTCGAGGCCGACCGCCAGCGAGCCGGGCGTGTCGGTGCCGCTGCGCCCGGGTGGCAGCGCGACGCTCAGCAACGGCGAGCGGTTGGCCAGCGGCCACGAGGCCAGCGGGCTCGGCGTCGGCTGGGGGGTGATGCGCGCGATCGCGTTCTGCCCCACGAGCCAGCCGTCGACCGGGGTGGCGAACAGCGACCTCCCCAGGCCGTTGAAGATGAAGCCGGGAGCCGGCACGGACGTCCAGGCGCCGTGCGCGTAGACGTCCACGAACCCGTGGCCCAGCGCGAGCGCCACCGAGCCTTCGGGAGTGTCGAAGACCCCGTCCGGCACCGCCGCGGGATGGTCGAGGTCGAGTGGCTGCCCGCAGCCCAGGCTCTGACGCGGGAGCGATCCGCACCACGAGCTGGTGACGCGGCCGCTCGCGTTGTCGTAATGCGCGACCACGGGGCCCGAGCCGGAGCCGGAGCCGACGGTCGCGCCGACCCAGACGCCGTCGCCGTCGGCGCGGATCGCCGTCGGCCTGACCGGCAGTCCGGGCTTCGCCGCGAACGCGTCCGTGAGGTCGAGCGCGTCGAGCTGGGTGGTGACGAACCGCCATCCGCTCTGGTCGAAGCTGCCGAGCATCAGGGGGGCGGGGTTGAGCGTCCCCGAGAGTGCCGCCCAGCCGGCCCCCGGCCCGGTCGGATCGGCCGCCGCGAGCGCGACGGAGTCGCCGGACGAGGGGGGCACGTAGCTCGGCGGGAGCGCGGCCGTCCGGATCGTCCAGGTGCCGTCGACGAGCACCCCGTAGTCGAGCTTCGTGGTGATCGCGACGGGGCCGTTCGGGGAGGGAACGGATGCGGCCCGACTGGGCTGCTGCGGGACGAGCAGCAGCCCGTACGGTGCGCCGCCGGCCTTCTGGCCGAGGCGCAGCTCGGCGTTCGACAAGCCGTTGCCCATCATCGGTCCCAGCGCGGCGGTGGCGGCGGGGTCGAGCGCGAAGCGACCACCCGGAACCCGGTGGAACATGGTCGCGTGACCGGACTGGTACACGGCGATCCACGCCTCACCCGCGGACGTCATCTGTCCGGACGCCCGGAGCGGCACGCCCGCCGCCTGCGGGAACGCGCTCCCGTCGGCGTTGCGCAGGACGTCGGCGATCTGCCAGCCGCCGTCGTCGGTGTAGCGCAGCAGCACGAGCTGGCCCGCGCCCTGCGCCGTGTACGGGAGCGGCGCGCCGCCGACGGTCGGGGGCGGCGCGTTCGTGACGCCGTACGCCCAGGTCTCGTGCTGCGCGCTCCCGGCGACCTCGCCCAGCAGCGTGAACCCGCTCGCCGGGACCGCGTAGTTGGTGATCGTGAAGCCGTCGAAGCGCTGCGCGGCGGGGTTCGAGACCGCGATGCCGTGCACCACCGCCGACGCGGCCGTGTTCCCGGCACGGTCGGTCGCCTCGACGCGCAGGTCGTAGCTGCCGTCGGTCAGCTGCCGGGTGTCGAGGACCTGCGAGTACGGCGCTCGGGTCGCGACGCCGATCGTCGTCCAGACGCCGCTCCCGGCCGGCGAGCGCTCGAACTTCACCGCCCCCACGCCGCTGCCGGCGTCCTGGGCCGACGCGCTCAGCGTCACGACGCCGGTCAGCGACCCGCCGGGGCTCGCGAGCACGGAGCTGGGCGGCGTGTTGTCGACGAGCACGTTGCGGACGACGCCGCCGTCGAAGAGGTCGCCACCGGCGTCCTGCGCGCTCACGCTCAGGTCGTAGGACCCGTCCGGGAGCGTCGACGTATCGAGGTTGTAGACGTAGGTCCCGTCCGCGATGCCGTTGGCGTCCTGGTGCTGGGTCACGGTCGCGTCCGCCGCGATCGGGTTGAAGCTCCCGGCGCCGGCGGACCTGTCCTCGAACGTCACGGTGTCGGGGCTGGGGACGCCGGACTCGGGCGCCGCGACCAGCTGCACGGTGCCATGGATGGGCGAGCCGGGATCGGCGGGCGCGACGAGGAAGCCGTTGAACGCGACGTAGCGATCGGGAGCGATCGCCACGGCCTGGTCACCGGCGCTGTCGGTCGCGACGGCGCGGAAGTCGTAGTAGCCGTCGTGCTGGATGCTGCTGAGATCGAGCGTCGGGCCGTACGGCGAGGGACCGGTCTCGGTGTCGATCGTCTGCCACGCGCCCTGGCCGGCCGGCGAGATCTGGAACGCCGCGGACGCGATCGTCCGGCCGGCCGTCGCCGTGGCGGTCGCGGTGACCGACACCGACGAGCGCAGGGGCGTCGGTGGCGCGAACGGCTCGTACGCCGTGGACGGGACGTCGAGCGTCACGGCCGGGGCCGGCGTGGAGGCGGCGGCGACCGCCGGTCCGGCGGCCGCGCCGGTGACGAGCATCAGAGCGCACCAACCGGCCACCGCGGTCGCGGCGCAAGCCAGCCAGACCGCCCACGACCGGTAGCTCACGACCCGTTACTGCCGCGCGCGTTCGCCTGAGACGTGGCCCGCCTGCGCGACGACGCCGTCCTGCTGAGAGGACCGGCGGTGGTGGTTGTGGCGGTGGCGGTCATTCCCGCGCTCGCCCTCGCCCCGGCCTCCCCCCTCGCCTCCGTGCTCGCCCCGATACCCCGGGTCGTGCTGGCAGTACTCCGGCGCGTCGCTCCCCGGAGGGCAGTGCCTCTTCTTCGCGAGCCCCGCCGGCGCCAGGATGCCGGCTGCGATGGCGACCGCAGCGAACGTCAACGTGAAAGACCTCATGCGTTCTTCCTTTCGAGCTCAAAAAGCGAGTGAGGTCCGCGTACCCGATGCGTTCAGGCATCTCGCCACCAGGTGCACCTGCGCACCGAGATGGCTCTTGAGCGTTGCGGAGGCGACGTAGAGGCCGCCGCGCTCCGCGTACTCGACTCCGGCAAGCGACTTCGCGGACGTGTCGGCCGCGCCGCGGGTCTTGTACGGCCCGTCCACGAGCACCGGCTCGCCGCTCACGGGGTTGCTGCCCCCCCACAGTCCGGCGCTGCGAAGTCTCGGTCTGACGAGCCCGGCGCCTCCGAGGCACGCGATGATCCTGCGGGAGGCCTTTGCGTCCGTGGGGCTCGCCGCAGCGGACGGCCCCCCTGGAGCGCTCGACGCGCCCGGGGTCGTGCTCGCGGGGCGCGGAGCGGGCTTGTGCGCTGCCTTCGGATGGCTCGGCTTGGTCGTCGCCGGAGCCGTCGTCGTCGTGACCTGGGCCGCGGTCGCCTGCGTGGACGTCCCGGCCACCGACGACGGGCCGATGGATCCCCCGCCGCATGCGGCGAGCCCGATCGCGACGGCGGCGGCGAGCAGGGCGGTGAGCGGTCGGTGGGCGCGTCGGAGGCGCACAGGACCGTGCTCCGTGTGGAGTCCAGATTCAGGCATCATCGTCAGGCCGGCAGCGAGAGGTCGAACTCGAACCCCGGGCGGGCGGCCACCTTCACACACGGCGGCTTTCGCTGTCAATGGCGAGCAGAGCCGGTTCACGAAAGAATCACGAGATCGTGACGACCGGATCACCGTCACGCGAATCACGCATCCTCGCCGGCCTAATTGGCGCTTGCGAATCAAGCGCGTTCGCGTATTCGTCAGCAGCCCTTGCCCGGGACCGACGAGCCAGGCGCGAGGCATGCGACACGGTGCGAGGCGTCCGCGCCGGCGCGGACCGTGAGCAGCGTCACGCGACCGATCGTGCCCGGCCGCGTGACGCTCACGGTCAGCCGGGCGCCGACGGCCAGGCGCCGGTGCGCGAACAGCGGGGTGAGGTCGACCGCATACGCTCCGGCGTGCCGCGGCTTCGTCCTCCTGCAGCGCGTCCCGTGGCAGGCGATCGCTCTCACCCCGCGCAGCGCCGAGAAGGGGCAGCCCGTTCCGCGGCAGGTCACGGCCACCGCCGCGCCAGCGGGCACGCGGCGCACGACGAGCTGCCTGACCGTGCCGTAGCCGTGACCGGGCGAGAACCTCCAGGCCATCGTGGGGATCGGCCTGAGGGTCGCCGGGAGGACCGTGTACCTGCACTGGACGGTGGCGGCGTTCCCCGCGTTGTCCGCTCCCGTCAGCGTCACGCTGTGGTGTCCGAGGCGTGTCGTGCGGGCGGGGACGGACACGAGCGCCGGCGCGGGCCCGGAGGTTCCGTCGGCGACCGTCGCGGTCAGCCCGCCGCCGGCGCCGAACCGGAACGACGGGCTGCCGCCGCAGCGGACCGTCGGCGGCGTCCTGTCGACCTTCAGCGACACGCTGACCGGCAGCTCCTTGTCGCCGGCCGCGTCGACGCTGGCGGCGTAGGCCGTATGGGAGCCGTCGCCCGCGATGTCCGCCCCGGCGCCGGCGTAGGGACAGGAGGGCGGCAGCAGATCGAACACCGGCGGAGGCGCCACGGGGTCGAGCGCGCAGCTCGTCGCGACGGCGTTCGTCGCCGACGCGGTGGCGTGCACCGCCGACACGTACCAGCCGTTCCTCCCGTTCGGCGTCGCCGGGCTCAGGGCGATCGTCGTCGTCGGCGGGATCGTCACCGCGCGGACCGCGTTGTTGTCCTCGTCCGCGATCAGGAAGCCGCCGTCGGGCGTCGGGGAGGCGCCGGCGGGGGCTTGCAGCGGCGCGGCGCTCGCCGGCCCGCCGTCGCCGCCGGAGCTGGAGACGCCGTCCCCGGCGACCGTCGCGATCGTCCCGGATGGCGACACCAGTCGAACGCGCTGGTTGTCGGTGTCCGCGATCAGGAAGCCGCCGTCGGGCGTCGCGACGACCTGCCGGGGATGGTCCAACCTCGCCGAGGTGGCGGGGCCGCCGTCGCCCGCGAAGCCCGCCTGCCCGGGCGTGCCGGCGACCGTCGAGAAGGTTCCGGCCGGCGAGGTCTGCGACACCCGGCGGACGGCGGAGTCGGCGTACTCGGCGATCAGATAGCCGCCGGAGCCGCCTTGGATCGGCGAGACAGAGACGGGATCGTCGAGCGCCACGCCGCCTGCCGCCGTGCCGTCGCACGACGCGTTGGCGTCGTCGCACGGGCCGCCGCCGGCGATCGTGTCCATTCTGACGCCGGGCCACGGGGCGGACACGATCCTGATGACCTCGTTGCCGGCGTCGGCGATCAGCACCCGACCGTCCGCGGTCGGCTGGGCGTCCGTCGGATAGTTCAGCTCGATCAACGTCGCTTGACCCGTGGGGCCGTTGTAGCCGGGCGCACCGGTGCCCGCGATCGTCGTGATCCGCGCGGTCGCCGGCGTGCCGGACGAGACCTTCCGGACCACGGACCCGTCGTACTCGGTGATCAGGAAGCCGCCGTCGGAGAGCGGGGCGATCGCCACCGGGCCGTTCAACCCGGAGCTCACCGCGAGGGCTCCGTCGGGGGCGTCGGTCGTCGAGCCGTTGCCGGCGACGGTCGTCACCACGCCGGACGGCGAGACCTCGCGGACCAGGTCGTTGACGCGGTCGAGGTACAGGAAGCCGCCGCCGGGCAGAGCGGCGACGGCGCGAGCGTGACCGATCGGAACCGAGGTCGCGGGCACGTTGTCGCATGGGCCGCCGGACGTCTCGGCCCCGGCGCATCCGCCGCCGCCCGCGACGGTGTGGATCTGCGGCGGCAGCGGCGCGGCAGCAGCGGGCCAGCCGCCCGCCGCCGACGCCGCCAGCAGCAGCACCGCCGCCAGCCCCAAGCCCTTGCGCGCCGCCGCGACGGCTCGCGGCTCGCGTCCTCGCCGCCCGGTCAACCCGCCGGCCGCCCGGGCGCCGTCCGTCTTCGGGGCGTGACGAAGCGGATCCCGGTCGGCCAGCGGTGGGGGTCGAGCTTCAGGGCGAGCTCGCCCCGCCGCCCCGTGAAGTGCTTGAGGCCGCTCGAGCCCACGACCGTGTGCCGGCGCATCGCCTCGACCCCGATCGTCAGCGCGCGCCGCACCTTGAACGTGACGTAGAGCGTGAGCGCCCCGTCGCGCGCCCGGCGAAGCCTTGCTCTGACGCCGTAGATCGCAGGCTTGAGCCTCCTGGTCCTCGACTTCCGCGTTCTGGTCACCGTCGAGGACGTGGTCGGAGGGTTCACGTACACCGGCGGCGCCTCGACGAAGACCGGCGGGTCGAGCGTGAAGACGGACGGACGCGGCTCGTAGTCGTCGCCGGCCGGCGCGAGCGGCGGCTGCCCGTCGGTCAGGTGGTAGAGATGGGGTCGCGTGTTGTGGGTGCCCGGGTTGGCGGGGTCCGGGCTGACGACGGCGCCGTTCGTCGTGGCCGCCCACGCGTCGTTGAGCGCGTTGGCCGCGACGGCGGTCGTCGAGCCTTGGCGATCGGCAGGGATGAGCTGGGCGTGCGCCTGGTCGGCGACGAACGGGTCGGGGATCCGGAAGCGCGTGACGGTCGGCGCGCGACCGCAGGAGGCGACGACGAGCGCAGGCTCGGACTGGCCGTCGTCGTTGAGGTTCGCGCCGTGGGCGGCGGGTTGCAGCCCGGCGCCCGCGAGGGCGTCGCCGACGCCGGGGAAGACCGACAGCGACCGCCACAGGTAGGACCCGCCCGGCCCGCCGCCGTGGGGCGTGAAGGAGAAGGTGCCGGCGTCGTACCCGGCGCAGGGGGCCGCCGCGCCGGCCGACGCGAGTCGTACGAGCGGGGCGGGCTGCGTGCTCGCAGGCTGGCGCGTGGTGGGATCGCCGGCGACCCAGCCGTCACCCTGTGCGTCGAAGTCGACCGCGACGAGGTCCGTGCGATAGGGGTCCCCGGGCTGCGGAGCGGTCGGCGGCGAGAAGGGGAGCGCCGAGAACGCGCCGCCCTGGGACGCGAACAGCTGCGGAGGCGGCGAACCGTCCGGCTGGGCCGGCAGCGGCAACTCCTGGCCCTGATAGACGTGGCCCGGGTTGCCGACGACGAAGCCGAACGGGTTTCCGGCTCGATCGGTCCGCGCGACGGCGGCCGTGAGGTCGCCCCGCAGCCACGGAGCTGACGCGAAGCCCAGCGACGCGTCGCTCAGCAGCTGGCCGTCCCAGTGCAGGACGACGCCGAAGCTGCCGAAGAACCAGCAGTCGTCCCACGCGAGGCACGCCCCGGACTTGATCGCGCCGTTGACGGGGCTGCCCGTGACGGCGTCGACCGGGACGTGGGCGAGCGTCGCCTGCGGCACGGCGAGCGGCTGCCACGTGAAGCTCACGCCGTCGAAGCGGCAGAGGCCCGGCCAGGTGTTGGGGCCGCCGACGAGCCAGTAATCGAGCTTCCCAGCCCACAGCACTCTCGTCCCCTTGCAGACGGAGCTCCCGGGAAACGTGGGATCGGGGAACCAGCGCGTGCCGTTGTAGAGCCAGACCCCGAACGCGTTGGGCGTGCTCGCGTTGGCCGAGACGGCGCCCGCAGCGGCGAGGCCCCGGTTCGAGGCGCGAAAGGCCAGCGAGGTGACCTGCAGGTAGCAGGAAGGATCGTTGTTGTAGTCGCCCTGATAGCTCGGGCCGGGTGGGAACACGCTTGGGCCGCACGCACCGGATCTCGGGTCGACGGGGTTCCCGTCGGCGCCAAACGGATATGGAGTGGCATCGGTCCAGCAGGGATTGCCCGGCGTGGGCGTCGCCGGCACCGAGGCGTCGGTCGTAATTGCGCACGCGGATGCGGACGGGGCGTCGGCTTCCACCCGCGAGGGAGCGGTCCCGAGCGCCGCGGCCGCGAGCAGCAGCACCAGTGCCGCTGACAGGATGATCAAACGTCGGGTCGGCAACGCGGCGCTAGGCTAGCGCGCACGTGTCCGCAGCTCGTACCGCGAGCGCCTGCCTCACCAAATTCACACACGAAGTTCACATGTCGGTCACGAAGCTGACCGGCCGGATGCAAGTACAATCTCCAGCTCCACGGGGCCTGAGAGATCGGCGTGACCGTTTCTTCACTTCCACCTGAACACGCCCTGCTGCTCGACGCGATCGCGCCGCTCGATCAAGCGCGCGCCGATCGTCAAGCGTGGGACGGCGGCCGCTGGGGCCGCACGCTGCGGATCGCCGACTGGCACCGTCTCTCGCCGACGCTGTACTGCCATCTGGAGTCCAAGGAGGAGCACGCGCCGGCGGCGGTGCTGAGCGCCCTCGAGCGCGCCTATCTGGCGGCCGCCGCGCGCAGCCTGTTCCTCGCCGCGGCCCGGCGCCAGGTGGTCGACGCGCTCGCTGCCGCCGACGTTCCGGCGATGCTGCTGAAGGGCGCGGCGCTCGTCGAGACCGTCTACTCCGACCCCGCCCAGCGCGAGATGCTCGATCTCGACGTGCTCGTGCCCGCGGACCGGCTCCCCGCCGCGAACGCGGCGCTCGCAGCGCTCGGCTACCGGACGCTCCCCGCAGACGACGACCCCGAGGGTGCGCGCAGCCACGTGCACGCCGCCGAGCATCACGATCCGGCGCTCGTCGGCGAGCAGCACGTCGTGGCCGTGGAGCTCCACCATCATGTCGTGATCGCGGGCGAAGGCGCGGGCTTCGACATCGACGACGCCTGGCAGCGCGCGCGAGCTGCGCCGGGCGCCACGCACCTGCTCCCCGCTCCGGCGGACCTGCTGCTGCACGTGTGCCTGCACTTCACCCGCAATCGCCTCGGCGGCAGCTACCGGCGCCGGCACACCGGCGGCGCGCTCGGCCAGATCTGCGACATCGCGCGGATCGTCGAGCACGAGCCGATCGACTGGGACGCGCTGGCGGCGGCCGCGCGCAGCTACCGCCTGGACGCCCGCGTGTTCCTCGCGCTGTTCGCCGCGCGCGAGCTCGGCGTGCCGGTTCCGAGCTCCGCCCTCGCCGACCTGCAGCCGCCGCGCTTCGACCCTCGCGTCGGCCGCCGCCTCGTCTCGCTGCGCGTGCTGCGCACCGGCGAGGGCCTGCCCGTGCGGACGGTGCGGTGGATGCTCGCCCCGAGTCGCGAGGTGCTGAGCCGCGGCTGGGAGGCGGACCCGAGCGCGACCCTCTCGCTGGCGCGCGCGTACCTGCGGCGTGCGCGTGCGCACGCTCCGGGCGCGCGCTCGGCGCTGCGACGGCCTTGGAGCGTCGTCCAGGACCGGCGGCTCAACGGTCAGATCCACGCGCTCGAGGAGCGCGCATGAGCAGCCTCCCGCCCGAGGTCGCGCTCGACGGCCGCATCCGGCGGCAGGACGGGGTCCTCGCACAGGAGGCGCACGGGCAGACGGTGCTGCTGCGCCTCGACGACGGGGGCTACTACGCGCTCGACGAGGTGGGCGCGCTCATCTGGGAGCTGTGCGACGGCCGCCGGGCGGTCGGAGAGATCGTCGACGCGCTGTGCGCCGAGTTCGACGCGCCCGAGGAGACGGTCATGGCCGACGTGCTCGAGTTCATCGGCGACCTGCGCCGCGAGCGGCTGCTTGCTGTCGACGCTGCCTAGTGTCGTGAGTCGGAAGTTCGTGAGCGGTTTCTCGAGTGGATCGTCGTTCGTGAGGTCGGGCGACGATGCAACCTGTGCCGGTGGCACAGGCAAATCGGCGACTGGCCTCACGGGCGACGAGGCGCCGAGAAACCG
>DASRXW010000026.1:0-35234 GCA_035654055.1 Conexibacter sp. | reverse complement strand
CGTACGAGCTGTCGTTCCTGAAGCAGATGGGAGCGCACACGGCGCGCATGGAGTTCGGGATCGGCACGTCGGCGTCGAGCATGGCGTCGGTCATCGACCAGTACGCGAGAGCGGGGATCCGCCCGATGCTGCTCGCGTCGTTCTACGGTCGCACCCCGACGACGGCGGAGGCGCAGAACCTCGGCAGCTGGGCTGCAGCATACGGTCCCGGCGGCACGTTCTGGCAGGGCAAGAGCTACCCCGCCAACACGGCCGTGACGGACATCGAGTTCGGCAACGAGACGAGCTACAGCTACCAGTTCTCCGACTACTCGCTGCCGACGTACGCCGCCCGCGCGCAGACCTATGCGCTGCGTGCGAGGGACGCCGCGATCGCGATCCGTGCGGCGAACCCCAACGTCGGGCTGCTGGTGCAGGGCGACAACGCCGTCAACCAGACGGCCTGGGTCCTGAACATGCTCACAGCCGTCCCGAACCTCGGCGATCTCGTGGCCGGTTGGACGATCCATCCGTACGGTCCGAACTGGGCGTCGCGGATCGACTCGACCGTCAGCTCGACGAAGGCCGCCGGGTCGCGCGACCTGCCGATCTGGGTGACCGAGTGGGGGCTCTCGACCGACAACGGCCGTTGCCTCGACGACAACTACGGCTTCGACAAGTGCATGTCCTACGCAGCCGCCGCGAGCACGCTGCACGCGGCGCTCGCCGGTGTCCAGGCGCGCTACGGCAGCCGCCTCGGCGCGTTCTTCCTCTACCAGGCGCACGACCAGTACGCGAGCGGCACGCAGGGCGGCCGCGAGGCGTACTTCGGCGCGCTTCAGAGCGGTGGCGCGGCGAAGGGCGCCTATACGACGGAGGTGAAAGCGGACCTCGCGGCCAACTGACCAACAATCCGGCGCATGGCAACTCGCGCGGCGGGGGAGTGTTTCGGGGCGCATGAGCCCATCCCGACCCGGAGCACGCCACATGAGATCCATGAGAGCCGGCCTGCTGGCCGCCGCGGTCGTGAGCCTCGCGCTCACGACCGCGGCGCAGGCGGCCAGCCCAACCGTCTCCACGCCGAGCGTGTCGTCGATCGACCAGACGGCGGCGACGCTGAGCGCGGACGTCAATCCGCACGGCAAAGCGACGACGTACGCCTTCCAGTACGGCACGACCAACGCCTACGGCGCCGAGACACCGCAGCGCAGCGCCGGCGCCGGCACGTCCTCGACGCACGTCACGTTCCGCCTCACGGGCCTGACGCCCGCCACGCGCTACCACTACCGCGTCATCGCCTCGAACGCCGACGGGACGACCGTGGGCCCCGACCACTCGTTCCTCACCAGAGCTCCGCCGCCGAGACCGCCGGTCGTGCTCGGCACGGCGCCGTTCGCCCCAAGCGCGAGCGGCGTCTCCTTCACCGCGCTGCTGAACCCGAACGCCTCGGCGACGACCTACCGCTTCCAGTACGGCACGTCGACCGCGTACGGGCTCGAGACGTTCGGCCGCTCGCTCGCCGCCGGCGTCGTGCCGAAGTCGGTGAGCTTCCGCATCAACTCGCTCGCCTCGCACACGACCTACCACTTCCGCGTCGTCGCGTCGAACCGCGCCGGCACCACCTACGGACCGGACGCGCTTGCGCAGACGGGGCCGTTCCCGCCCGGGAGGCTGGAGGTCGTGACGAGGCCCGGGCGTGCCGCGCGCTCGCACCCGTGGTACGTCACGCGCGGACGGCTCGTGCTCGGCCCCGGCGTCTCAGTCGCGGAGGGCTGCGGCGGCGGGACGGTCACGGTGCGCTTCACGTCGCGCATCGGCACCGTCGCGCGCGGCAGCGTGCGGCTCTCCCCCGGACACTGCGGCTTCCGCCTGCGCATGCGGGCGCTGCCGCGGTCGACGCACGTCACGCGACTGCGCGTGCACGTCTCGTTCGGCGGCAACGCGATCCTCACGCCGTTCGAGGCGCCCTCGCAGCTCGTGCGCATCTCCTGACCTACGTCCCCGCAGACGCGCGACGGCCCCGGATCTCCGGGGCCGTCGCGGGACGCTTCAGACGCCGGCGGCCGCCGGCTCCTCGACGTGCCGCGGGAGCAGCGTCTCGCGGGCGATCACGAGGCGCTGGATCTGCGCCGTGCCCTCGTAGAGCTGCATGATCTTCGCGTCGCGCATGAGCTTCTCGACGGGGTACTCCTTGATGAAGCCGTAGCCGCCGTAGACCTGCACGGCGTCGGTCGCGACGCGCATCGCCGCGTCGGCGGCGTACCGCTTCGCATGCGAGGAGACGAGCGTGTTGCGCTGACCCTGATCGAGCAGCACGGCGGCCTTCCAGGTCAGCAGGCGGCTCGCCTCGACGTCCGTCGCCATGTCGGCGATCATGAACTGGATCGCCTGGTGCATCGCGATCGGCACGCCGAACTGGACGCGCTCCTTCGAGTAGTCGATGGCGAACTCCATCGCGGCGCGCGCGATGCCGGTCGCCATCGCCGCCACGCCGGGGCGCGTGCGGTCGAGCGTCATCATCGCGAGCTTGAAGCCCTTGTTCTCCTCGCCGATCAGGTGGTCGAGCGGGATCTCGACGTCGCTGAAGGAGACGGTCGCCGTGTTCGACGCCCGCTGGCCCATCTTGTCCTCCTTCTTGTCCACCACGACGCCGGCGTCGCGCGGGACGATGAAGGCGGAGATGCCGCGGTGGCCGGCCTCCTTGTCGGTCTTCGCGTAGACCGTGTACCAGTTGGCGTAGCCGCCGTTGGTGATGAAGCACTTCGAGCCGTTGATGACCCACTTGTCGCCCTTGCGCACGGCCGTCGTCTTCATGCCGGAGACGTCGGAGCCGGCATCGGGCTCGGTGAGGCAGAAGGACGCCAGCAGCGGCGCCTCCGTGAGGCGCCCGAGGTACTCCCGCTTCAGCTCCTCGGAAGCGCCGAGGACGACCGGCGCAGTCGCGAGGCCGTTGCAGCCGAGCGAGGTCTGGATGCCGGAGCAGCCCCAGGACAGCTCCTCCTCGATCAGGCAGCCGTCGAGGTAGCCGGCGCCCGGACCGCCGTACTCCTCCGGGATGTGGGTGTTCATCAGCCCCACCTCCCACGCCTTCTTGACGATCTCCTCCGGCCAGGTGCCGTCTCTGTCGTACTCCCAGGCGACGGGCCGGATCTCCTTCTCGGCGAAGTCGTGGGCCATCTCACGCAAGTTCTTCTGCTCGTCGGTGAGGGTGAAGTCGACCACGGTGGTTGGATCTCCTTGAAAACGGTGGGTCCGCGGGCGTGGTCGAGCACGCCCCGGCACGGCAGATTGACTGGTCAGTCAATACGTGGCGTCAAGGGTAGCGGACGTCCCCCACCGCTCACAAGCGACAGGTCGGCGAGCACATCGGCGCGGTTGGGTAGGGTGCCCGCATGGCCCGTCCGCGCCGCTTCGAGATCGACGAGCTGCTCCTCCGTCCGGGCACCTACTTCAACCCGCACACCGAGGTGCTGCTCGTCGTCGACGACTCGCCCGAGGTCGACCAGGCGACGCTCGAGGCGGACGCGGCGGCCGGCGAGGGCGAGTGGGTGCTCGTCTCCGACGAGCAGCCGATCGACGAGCCCGCCCGCGACGAGCTGCTCGAGCGCTTCCAGGCGACCTACCACGAGGGCGGCCCCGGCGCAGCGCTCGACGACACCGGGGAGGACGAGCTCGACGACGAGGACGACGAGCTGGAGCCGGACCCGGACGTCGACGAGCTGGAGTAGCGGCTACGCGAACGCGAAGGCGAGCGCCAGCACCGCGTACACCGCGAGCAGCTGGAAGCCCTCGAACCACGTCGACTCGCCCTCGTCGGTGACGTGCGTCGCGATCAGCACGGCGAGGAAGATCCCGCCCAGCTCGAAGCCGTTGAAGACGAGCGGCATCGGCCCGGGGCCGAGGAAGAACGAGCAGAGCACGAGCACCGGCGCGACGAACAGCGCGATCTGTGCGCTCGAGCCGATCGAGATGTTGACGGCGAGGTCCATCTTGTCCTTGCGCGCGACGAGCACCGCCACCCAGTGCTCGGCGGCGTTGCCGACGATCGCGACGACGATCGCGCCGACGAAGAACTCGGTCAGCCCGATCGACGACGCCGCCTCGGAGATCGAGCCGACGAGGATCTCCGACATGCCGCCGACCGCGACGCCGGCGAGCGCGAGCATCGCGACGGAGCGGCGCACGCTCCAGGGCTCGCCGTGCTCGGCGTCGTCGGACGGGGGGTTGAAGAGGCCGCGGTGCGTGCGCAGCGAGAAGATCAGCCCGGCGCCGTAGGACAGCATCAGCACGATCGCGACGGCCAGCGACAGCTGCTCGACCGTCGAGCCGTAGGAGACGCGCTCGGAGCCCGGGCTCGGCAGGCCCTTGCCCTCGACCAGCTCGAAGATCGCCGGCATCGCCATCGCGGCAACTGCGAGCAGCAGCATCGAGGATTGCGCGACGGCGCTCACGCGGTTGAAGTGCTGGCGGTCACGGCCGAGCCCGCCGACGAACATCGACGCGCCCATCACGAGCAGCACGTTCCCGATCACCGAGCCGATCAGCGAGGCCTTCACGACCTCGTGCAGCCCGGCTTGCAGGGCGAACAGCGCGATGATCAGCTCCGGCGCGTTGCCGAACGTGACGTTCAGCAGGCCGCCGATGCCGGGACCCGAGCGGGCCGCCAGCTCCTCGGTCGCGCGACCCATCAGCGCGGCCGTCGGGATCACGCCGAGCGCCGAGGCGAAGAAGACGACCACGGCCGAGGCGTGCACGACGTCGAGCACGACTGCCAGCGGGATGAAGGGGACGAGCAGATAGGGCCAGCCGGCGCCGCTCGTGAGGAAGCGGCGCAGATCGGGCCGCTGGGTGGGCTCGGCGCTCACGGGCGCGGAACGATACGGGAGACGACCGCAGGACCGGCCTCGGCGGCTCCCTGGCCGCCCGCGGCCCACGCCCCGTCCGCGCCGGCGAGCGCGGACGGGGTCGCAGACCTGCGGCTCAGCTCGCTACTTCGTCAGCAGCGAAGCGCACTTCTGCGCCTTGCTGACGTCGGAGCCGGCTCTCTGGATGCACTGGGAGTAGGCGTTGAGCTGCTGCGAGGAGGCACCGCCGGCGCTGCCGGAGCTGCCACCGAGCGCCCCAGCCCCCCCGAGCGCGCCGCCCAGCAGGCCCTGGAACTGGCCGAGCAGCTCGCTCAAAGGCCGGCTCGTCGCCGGCGCCTGTATCGACTGCGGCTGATTGAGGTCCGTCAGCTCGATCGAGAGCGAGAGGTCGAGCGTTCTCGGCAGGCGGGAGCCCGCCGGGGGTACGACGCTGAGCGCGAGCGTCAGCTTGCGCAGCGTGTGGTCGGCCTGGCCGCTCCACACGTCGATCTTGGCGGTCTTCACCGCCGCCACGATCTTCGAGCGCACGCCGGCGGGGATGCTGCTCGGCACCTGCTGGCCGGCGACGCCGGACAGGCCCTGCGCTCTGACTCTCGCGAGCACCTTGTCGAGATCGTCGAGCAGCGCGTTCACGTCGAGCGTGGCGCTGATGTGATCGGTCTGCGCGCCGCCGATCGTCTCGGTGCCCACCACGGTCGGGCTCTGGAGCCAGCTCAGCGGGTGGAGCCCGAGGCTCTGGAGGCTCGTTCCCTGCTGCGAGGAGCCCTGCTGCTGCGATCTCGCATAGCTCTGCTTGATCTGGTCGAGCAGCTGCGCCGGCACCTCGTAGGCAGTCCCGCCGAGCTTCACGAACACCTTGTCGCTCGTCGAGGTCAGGCCGGCCTGGAAGCCCTGCCCCTGAGCCTTGGCGTCGAGCGCGAGGTCGAACGAAGGCAGCTGGCCGGACCCGTGGCTCTGGAACGGACCGGTGATGCCCAGCTCGATCGGCCCTCTGATCGACGAGCTGCCGGTCGCGACGACTCTCAGCTGCACGGCGGCTCTGCCGCTTCTGATGTCGTGCGTGCCGGCGAACGTCTGTCTCAGCAGCGTCCCGGCGTCCGCCGAGCTGCCACCGGAGCCACTGCCGCTCCCTCCGCCACCGCAGGCGGCGAGCACGAGCGCGACGACCGCGAGTGCGAGCAGCGCGACGATCGCGCGTGCTCGGTGTTGGACGAACCGATGGGTGGAAAGCACCTGCAAATCTCCTTCTGCGACGTGGCGGACCGGCGCGCGAGCGTAGCATCCGTCCCTGTGTGCTCCCTGCGCCTCCTCCTTTGCGTCTTCATCGTCGCAGGTTGGTTGGTCGTCACCGTTCATGCGACGGCATCCGCCGCCAGCCGCGTGCTGGTGATGGACGGCCACGGGCGCGTGCACGCGCGCGTCGACCGGGCCCTGCCACCCGACGTCGCATGGCCGCTCGTGAGCGCGTCCGCCGCCTCGGTGGCCGCCGCCGTGCCGCGGCGTGCCCCCGCCGCCCGCGAGCGCACCGTCCGCAGCGAGCTCAAGCGGCTGCTCACGACGGGTCAGATCGACGCCGCAGCGCAGGCGCGCTATCGACGCATGTTCGACGCCGCGATCCGCACCGCCGGCCGGCTCGCCGGCACGCGCCGCAGCGAGCTGCAGGCGGTGATCGCGAACCTCCACGACATCGCCGCGCGTGGCGCGCTGACCGCCGCGCGGCTGCCGGCGCTGTTCGCGACGCTCGAGCGCAACCGCCAGTGGTGGACGACGGGACGGCTGCTGACGTACGGCCAGCGCGTCGAGTTCTCCGACAGCGAGCTGGTGTGGGAGTTCTATCCCGGCGAGGGGATCGAGCTGCAGGTGCTCGGCACGTTCGGCAAGGCGAACGGGCTGTGGATGGCGAAGGACGACCAGAAGCTGCGGGCGCTGCTCGACGAGATGATCCCGCTCGCGGCCGAGCGCGGCGGAGCGCTCGCGTGGGAGTACTACTTCAACTTCGGCGGCGGCGCGCCGCCGTGGACGAGCGGAATGGCGCAGGCGACGGGCATCCAGGCGCTCGCGCGCGCGGGGGAGCGGCTGGGCGAAGCGGTGTACCTGGAAACGGCGCGCAGAGCCCTGAAGCTGTTCTCGATCGCGTCGCCGACGGGCGTGCGCGTGAGAACGGCGGTCGGCGCGCGCTACCTGCTCTACTCGTTCGCGCCCGGCGAAGCCGTCGTCAACGCGTTCGTGCAGACGCTCGTGGGCCTGCACGACTACACCGAGATCACCCGCGACCCGGTCGGGGGCCGCCTCTACCGCGCCGGCGACCGGCAGGCGCGGCTCGACGTGCGCGCCGGCGACACCGGCGCGTGGTCGCTCTACCAGCTCGGCGGCGCCGAGTCCGACCTCAGCTACCACCAGCTGCTCACGGGCTTCCTCGACAACCTCTGTCAGCGCACGCAGGTCGCGGTCTACTGCACGACGGCCGCGAGCTTCACCAGGGACCTGAAGCAGCCGCCGCGGATGACGCTGCTGACGAGCCGCGTCCGCGCGCGCAGCTACGTGCTCGTGCGCTTCGCCCTGTCGAAGGTCTCCCGCGTCGGCATGTCGATCCGACATGGTGGGTCGACGGTCTTCGGCACGAGCGCGAGCGTCTCGCGCGGCGGGCACGCGTACGGATGGACCGTTCCCGCGACGCCCGGGACGTACGACGTGACGCTCACCGGCACGGACCTCGCGGGCAACGCCGGTCGCACGACCGCGACGATCCGCGTGCTCGGGCCTGTGCCGCCGACCTGACCCCGCCTGCGGCAGCGCGCGGCGCCAGCGTAGAATCGAGCGCGTGGCCGGAGCTGCAAACCGCACGTGGATCCTCACCGGCTCGCCGGAGAACTACGCCGCCACGCGCGAGCACGGCTACCACGTGATCGGGCTGAAGGAGCGCAACCGCAACCGCGCGCTCGAGATCGTCCCCGGCGACCGCATCGTCCTCTACCTGACGCGCGTGATGGCGTTCGCCGCCAGCATCCGCGTGACGGGCGAGCTGTACGAGGACCGCGAGAAGATCTGGCCGGGCAAGCCGGGCAAGGCCGACCCGTATCCGTGGCGCTTCGAGACGGAGCCCGAGCACGTGCTCGAGGTGGCGGAGTGGATTCGCGCGGAGACGCTCGTCGACCGGCTGGAGCACATCGGCAAGTGGCCGCGCGAGCACTGGAAGCTCGCGTTCCAGGGTCAGATCCGCGCGATCTCCGAGCACGACGCCGACGTGCTGCTCGCGCGGCTCGACACAGCCGACGCGGCGCGGGCATGAGCCAGGAGCGCAGCGGAGCGCTCACGCGCCTGGCGGCGGCGTGGCGCGCGCTCGCGCCGGAGGGGCGGCTCGTCGCGGTCGCCGCGCTCGCGCTGTTCGTGGCGATGCTGCTGCCGTGGTATCAGCAGAACGCCGTCGTCTCGGGCGGACGCGGCGAGCCGCTCGTCAGCCGCGACCTGTCGGCCTTCCAGGTCTTCACGTTCGTCGAGGCGGCAGTGCTGCTCGTCGCGGTCGCGGTGCTCGTGCTGCTGTTCCTGCGCGCCGAGGGCAGCGCCTTCCACCTGCCTGGCGGGGACGGGACGGTCGTGATGGGCGCCGGCCTGTGGGTCGTGCTGCTGCTCGTGTGGCGCCTGTTCGACAAGCCCGGCATCGACACGCGCGGGGTCGCCGCGAACGTCGGCGTCCAGTGGGGCATCTTCTTCGCGCTCGCCGCCGCCGGACTGCTCGCCTACGCGGGCTCGCGCATGCGTGCGGCGGCCCGCCCCGAGCCACCGCTCGTCGCACCGCGGCGGCGCCCGCGCACGCCGCCCGCGTCCAGCCCGCCGGCGGCGCCCGGCACGACCGTGACGCAGGTGCTCGCGCCGGAGCGCCCGCGCCGCGCGCGCCCGCCGGCGTCCGACGAGCAGCTGACGATCCCGCTGCCGCCGTCCGACGACGGGGGCTGACGAGCCGGCGGACGGCCGGGGCGCCGTCGCTATCGTTCGCCGTCCGATGCCCCCCGTCGATCCCACATCGGTCGAGCAGGTCGCAGACGGGCTGCGCTCGGCCGGCTACCTGCCCGGCGAGTCGACGGCGCTCGTCTCCTATCTCGCCGCGAAGCTCGGCAAGCCTGTCCTCGTGGAGGGGCCGGCCGGCGTCGGCAAGACGGAGCTCGCGAAGGCGCTCTCGCGCTTCCTGGGACGTGAGCTGGTCCGCCTCCAATGCTACGAGGGGCTCGACGAGGCGAAGGCGCTCTACGAGTGGAACTACCGCAAGCAGCTGCTGCGGATCCAGGCGGAGGCGTCGGGCACCGGCTGGGACGCCGTGCAGGAGGACATCTTCGGCGAGGAGTTCCTGCTCGCGCGGCCGCTGATGACCGCGATCGCCTCGGCCGAGCCGGTCGTGCTGCTGATCGACGAGATCGACAAGACCGACCAGGAGTTCGAGGCGATGCTGCTCGAGCTGCTGTCCGACTTCCAGATCTCGATCCCCGAGCTGGGGCGGATCGACGCGCGCACGCAGCCGGTCGTGCTGCTGACGTCGAACAACTCGCGCGAGCTGACCGAGGCGCTCAAGCGCCGCTGCCTCTACCTGTGGCTCGACTACCCCGACGTCGAGCACGAGCTGCAGATCGTGCGGCTGCACACGCCGGAGCTCGAGGAGACGATCGCGCGCAAGCTCGTCGCGATCGTGCAGGAGGTGCGCGAGCTCGACCTCAAGAAGCCGCCGTCGATCGCCGAGTCGATCGACTGGGCGCGCGCGCTGCTGCTGCTCGGCGCCGAGGACCTCGACGCGAAGACGTTCCGCGACACGATGTCGATCATCGTCAAGCACCGCACCGATCTCGACACCGTCGCGGCGCGCGTCGGCGTACGGCTCGAGGGAGCGCCCGATGGGGCGGCCTCGCGCGGATGATGGGCGGGTGGGGACCGTCTCCCTCGACGCGAGGCTGATCGGCTTCACGGAGGAGCTGCGCGGCGAGGGCGTCGCGATCGGCACCTCGGAGCTGCTCGATGCGTTCGCGGCGCTGCGCGAGGTGCCGTGGGCGCGGCGCGAGGACTTCAAGCAGGCGCTCGCGGCGACGTTGGCGAAATCTCCAGAGGACCGCCGCGTGTTCGAGCTCGTGTTCGACCGCTTCTTCTTCCGCGCAGCCGAGGCCGAGGCGGCCGTGCAAGGCGTGACCGAAGGCGAGGGCTTCGACGGCGCCGACCAGATCGACGTCGACGCGCTGCGCGAGCAGATCGCCGCCGCGCTGCAGGACGGCTCGGAGGGCGCGATGCGCGACCTCGCGCGGCTCGCGATCGCCGCCTTCGGCGAGCGCGGCGAGGGCTCCGGCGTGATCGGCGTCGACGTGCAGCGGATCCGCCGCTCGCTCGGGCTGCGCGCCGAGCCGCAGCCGGACTTCCCCGAGGGCGACCCGCGGCGCGACGGCGTCCCGCGCGACCAGCTGCGCAGATTCGAGCAGCAGCTGCGGCGTGAGCTCGAACGCGGCCAGATCGAGCGCACGAAGCAGCTCCCGCCGGCGCGGCCCTTGTCGGAGCTCGACCGCTCGCTGCCGGGCGGCCCGATCCAGGACCTCGCCGCCGTGCACCGCGTCGTCGCACAGCTCAAGCGACGGCTTGCGACCCAGGGCCGCGAGCAGCGCGGGCGCAGACGCCACGCGCACGTCGACGTGCGCCGCACGATGCGCGCCTCGCTGCAGACGGGCGGGGTGCCGGTCGAGCTGAAGTTCCGGCCACAGCGCCCGCGCCGCCCGGAGCTGTTCGTGCTCTGCGATGTGTCAACGAGCGTGACGTCGGCGAGCGTCTTCTTCCTGAGCGTGCTGCACGCGCTGCACGACTCGTTCCGCAAGCTGCGCTCGTTCGTCTTCATCGAGCGCATCTCCGAGGTCACGGAGGTGTTCGAGCGCGAGCGCGACTTCCGCGCCGCGAACGAGGCGATCGCGCGCGACGCCGGCGTCGCCGACGTATCCGGGTATACCGACTACGGCCGTGTGTGGACCGAGTTCCTCGCCGCGGTCGAGGACGACCTGCACCCGCGCGCGACCGTGATCGTGCTCGGCGACGCGCGCACGAACGGCCGCCCGCCGCGCGACGACGTGTTCGCCGCGATCGCCGCGAAGGCCGGCCGCACCTTCTGGCTCAACCCCGAGCCGCGCCTCTACTGGAACTACGGCGACTCCGTGATCGCGAGCTACGAGCGCCACTGCACCGCGTTCGAGTGCTGGACCGCGAACCAGCTCGAGGACTTCGTGAAGGCGCTGACGGGGTCGCAGGGGGCGAGGACGGGAGCGGCATGAGGCCACGCGCGCGCGTCGACCTGCGTCACATGTTCCAGCGGCTCGAGCAGGGCGACCCACTGTGGCCGGCGCAAGCCGCGGTCGCCGTCGCGATCGCGCTCAACTTCGGGCTCGCGAAGGAGGTGCTGATCGGGCCGCGCTGGCTGTTGCCGGGCGTCGAGCTCGTGCTGCTCGCCTGGCTCGTCGTGCTCGCGCCGCGCCGCGCGACGCAGCACTCACGCACGCGGCGGCGGCTCGCGCTCACGCTGATCGCGCTCGTCAGCCTCACGAACGTCGTGACGCTCGGCCTGCTCGTGCACTTCCTCGTCAACGGCGGCAAGGTCGGCGGGCACGCGCTGATCCTCTCCGGCTCGCTGGCGTGGATGACGAACGTCCTGCTGTTCGCCGTCTGGTACTGGGAGCTCGACCGCGGCGGCCCGGTCGCGCGCTTCCTCGAGCCCGACCGCCTGCCCGACTTCCAGTTCCCCCAGATGGAGAACCCGCACCTCGCGCCGGAGGGCTGGCGGCCGGGCTTCGTCGACTACCTCTACACGTCGTTCACGAACGCGACCGCGTTCAGCCCGACCGACACGATGCCGCTGACGCCGATCGCGAAGACGTTGATGGGCATCCAGTCGGTGGCGGCGCTCGTGACGGTCGGCCTCGTCGTCGCGCGCGCCGTCAACATCCTCGGGTGAGGCGACCGGCGCGGCGCGGTGAGCCGCTTCGGCGACGTGTACTAGCATCCGCAACGACAACCAGGGGGGCTGGCGGGTGAGCCGGCTGAGATAGCGCCCCATCGCGAGCGAGCGACCCGGCGCTGACCCTTCGAACCTGTGGGGTAATGCCCGCGGAGGGAGCGATGGACGGCGTACACGTCGACGGTGTGGAGCGGATCTTCCGCGGTCGGTCCCGTCGCGATGACGTGGTCGCGTTGCGCGGGATGGACCTGTGCGCGGCGCCCGGAGAGATCGTCGCCGTCGTCGGCGCGAGCGGCTGCGGCAAGTCGACGCTGCTGGAGCTGATCTGCGGGCTGCAGGCGCCGGACGCCGGCAGCGTGAGCGCCGACCCCGCCGTGCTGCTGCCGCAACGGGATCTCCTGCTGCCGTGGGCGTCCGCGCTCGACAACGCCGCGCTGGCGCTGCGGGTGCGCGGCGTGCCGGCGGCGCGCGCACGCGACGAGGCGCGTCCCTGGTTCGAGCGCTTCGGCCTCGCCGGCTTCGAGCGCGCACGACCAGCCGAGCTGTCGGGCGGGATGCGCCAGCGCGTCGCGTTCGTGCGCACGCTGCTGGCGGGCAAGCCGGTGCTCGCGCTCGACGAGCCGTTCGCGGCGCTCGACGCGCTGACGCGCCAGGAGATGCAGGGCTGGCTCGCGCGCGCGCTCGCGGAGGAGCCGCGCACCGTCGTGCTCGTCACGCACGACGTCGAGGAGGCGGTCGTGCTCGGCGACCGCGTCGTCGTGATGTCCCCCCGGCCGGGTCGCGCGGTGGCAGAGCTGGACGTGGCGCTGCCGCGCCCGCGCCACCGCACGGACGCGAGCGTCGTCGCGCTGCGCGAGCAGGCGCTCCAGGCTCTGGGAGCGCCGGCATGAGGCGCTTCGCGGGCGTGCTCGTCGCCGCGTCGATCGTGCTCGCGCTGCTCGGTGCGTGGGAGCTGTACGCGGTGCTCGGGCCGGTCGACCCCCTCCTCCTCCCCGCCCCCCACGACGTCGCGCGGTCGCTGTGGCAGGACCGCGTGCTGCTGTGGGAGAACTTCACCGTGACGGCCGGCGAGGTGCTGCTCGGCATCCTCGTCGCCGGCGCGGCCGGCTTCGCGTGCGCGATCGCGCTGCATCTCTCGCTCGCGCTGCGCCGCTCCGTCTACCCGCTGCTGGTCGCCTCGCAGACGATCCCGATCCCGATCGTCGCCGCGCTGCTCGTCGTGTGGCTCGGCTTCGACATCGCGCCGAAGCTCGTGATCATCGGGCTCGTCTCGTTCTTCCCGATCGTCGTGACGACGCTCGACGCGCTCGCCCGCGTCGACCCGGAGCTGATCAAGCTGCTGCGGACGCTGGATGCGCCCCGCCTCGCCGTCATGCGCCACGTCGAGCTGCCGGCCGCCCTTCCCGGCCTCTTCAGCGGCGCGAAGATCGGCGTCACGGTCGCCGTGATCGGCGCCGTGTTCGCCGAGCAGGCCGGCTCGTCGTCCGGGCTCGGCCACCTCGTCCAGCAGGCGATCCCCCAACTGCTCACCGCGCGCGCCTACGCGGCCGTGCTGATCCTGTCCGCGTTCGCGATCGCGCTGTTCGGCTTGCTCACGCTCGCCGAGCGGATGCTCGTGCCGTGGGCGCACCACCCCCCGAGATGACTGACCCAGGAGGCCACACCGATGAAGCGACTGCTCGCGATCGCCGCCGCACTCTGCGCGGCGCTGGCGCTCGGCGCCTGCGGCGAGAAGCACGACACGACGGTGCCGAGCGGCACGACGCGCCCGCTGACGCTGATGCTCGACTACCTGCCGAACCCCGACCACGTCGGCCTCTATCAGGCGCTGGCGAGCGGTGAGTTCGCCAAGGCCGGGCTCGACGTGAAGGTGCAGACGCCGGGCGACCCCGCCGCGCCGCTGCAGCTGCTGCAGGCGGGGAAGGTCGACCTCGCCATCTCCTATGAGCCGGAGCTCCTGATCGCGCGCGACAAGGGCGCACAGCTCGTCTCGGTCGGCGCGATCGCGCAGGTGCCGCTGACCTCCCTCATGTCGCTCAAGCCGAGCGTCAGAGGGCCGCGCTCCCTCAGAGGCGGCCGCGTCGGCACGGCCGGCATCCCCTACCAGAGCGCGTATCTCACGACGATCCTCGCGCGGGCCGGCGTGCCGCGCGACGCCGTGAAGGAGACGAACGTCAGCTTCAACCTCGTGCCGGCGATGCTGTCGCGAAGAGTCGACGCGACGCTCGGCGCGTTCTGGAACGTCGAGGGCGTCCAGCTCCAGCGGGCCGGCAAGCGACCGCACATCATCCGCATGGAGCAGGTCGGCGTGCCGACGTACGACGAGCTGATCCTGGTCGCGCGCAAGGACACGCTCGCCGCGCACGGCGACGACGTGCGCGCCTTCGTGCAGGCGCTCGCGCGCGGCTATGAGGCGGCGAGAGCGGACCCGCAGGCCGCGACGGACGCGCTCGTGAAGGCCGCGCCGGACCTCGACAAGGGCTTCGCGCTCGCGAGCGTCAGAGCGTCGCTGCCGGCCTTCTTCCCCACCGATGCGAGCAAGCCGTTCGGCTGGCAGGACCCGCGCGCGTGGGACGCCTACGGCCGCTGGATGTTCGAGCACAACCTGCTCGGCGTGCGCCCGAACGCCGGCGCGACTGCGCTCACGAACGAGTTCCTGGCTGGGCAGGGGTCGTAGCAACCGAGCACCGCGAATCCGACCGTCCCACAGACGGTCGGATTCGCGCTCCTCAGGCCGCCGCCGCGACCGCGCGCAGCTCTGGCGCGGTCGCGCGCAGCGCGTAGGCGGCGGCAAGGCCGGCCCACTCGCCATAGGGGGCGAAGAACGCGCGCACCTCTTCCTCGGTGGCGCGCGCGCGCGGATCGCCGCCGCTGCGCAGGCGGCCGACGAGCTTCACGTACGCGAGGTCGCCGGCGGGCAGCGCGTCGTAGCGACCCTGGCCGAGCAGCGCGAGCAGCGACAGCGTCCAGGTGCCGATCTCGGGGATCGCGCGCAGGCGCCGCCAGCCGGCCTGCGGGTCGGCAGCGTGCAGGTCGACGCGGCCCGACGCCACCTCCTGCGCGACGCGACGCAGCGCGTGCGCGCGCTTCGGCGCGAGGTCGAACGAGGTCAGCAGCGCAGGCGCCTGCGCCGCGACCGTCGCCGGCGACGGGAGGTCGCGCAGGCCGCTGCGCTCGCAGCGGCGCCCGAGGCGCGCGACGATCCGCCGTTGGATCGCGGCCGCGCGCACGAACTCGATCAGCTGCTCGGTGACCGCCCACGCGAGCGCCTCGAACGGCTGCGGCCGCCGCCGCAGGCGCACGGCGGGATCGGCGCGCACCGCCGCGCCGATCAGCGGATCGTCGCGAAAGCGCTCGTGGAAGGGACGCAGGTCGTCGTCGACGCCGAGCGCGAAGCGCATCCGCTCGATCCCCCATGCGGCCGCGGCCGGATCCGCGGCCGCGGCACCGAGCAGCACCCGGTCGCGCGCGGTCTGGGCGACGCGCACGACGACCGGCGTGCCGGACCCGTCCGCGGCCTCGCCGTGGTGCAGCAGCCGGTGGACGACCCTGCCGCGCACGCGCAGCACGCCGTCCATCCCGCTCGCGCGCGAGAGCCGGAACGGCCACGCGGGCGTGACCTCGACGCGCAGCTCGCGAGCCTGCGGGTCGGCGGGCGGAAGCGGTCGCGGGCGAGCGCGCAGCGCACTCACTCGCCGCGCCCGAGCACGTGGACGTCGAGCAGGAACGAGCGCGTGCCGAGCACCGACAGCGTCTCCGGCCCGGCGGCGCGCTTGCGACGACGTCTGACCGTCGGCTTGCGCGAGACGTGGCGACTGATCGCCACGACGGTCGCAGCACCGGCGACGAACCCGGTCGCGGCGACGGCGGCCGCCTGCACGGCCGGGAGCTGACGCCGCGGCGAAGCGGGCGCGAGCGCGCGCACCTCGGTCGCGAGCACGGGAACGCCGTCGACCGTCTCCTCGGGCTCGACGAGTTCCGGCTGAGGCTCGGCGGGAGGCTGTCTCGACTCGATCATCTCGACCGCCGCATCGTGACAGCGCGGCCGGTCGACATGCGACGACGGGCCGGCGGATCGCTCAGGCAGGCGCGCCGGCGCCGACGGGCACGGCCTCGAACTCGACCGCCTCCTCCGGCGCCGAGTCCTCGAAGACGCGCTCGTAGAGGCGGTAGCGGCGCACGACCGTGCCGCCCATCCCCTCCATCGCACGGTTCATCGATCTGTTCGACTCGAGGATCCAGCCCATCTCGCCGTACGTCTGCGGCGTGACCTCGGCCGAGTCGAAGTGCAGCTCGTAGAAGCGCGCAGCGACGCCGGTGTGCTGGTACTCGCGCTTGACGCCGAGCGCGAACACGCGCACGCGGTCGATCTTGCGGCGGTACCAGAGGAACTTCAACCAGCCGATCGGCAGCAGGCGACCCTTCATGTGCTTGAGCACCTGGTTGTAGTCCGGCAGCGAAAGCGCGGCACCGACCGTCTCGCCGTCCTTCTCGGCGATGAACGCCCAGTGCTCGTCGAGCAGCGGCTTGAGCGTCTTCGCGTAGTGCCGGACCTCTCTCTCGGTCAGCGGCGAGAAGCCCCAGTTTCTCTCCCACGCGGCGTTGTAGACCTCAAGGAAGCGGTCGATCTCGGCGTTGATGTCCTTCTTGCGCATCGGGCGCACGGTGATCCCGTGCTTCGACTCCACGCGCTCGGCCATCGTCCAGATCGCCGGGTGGACTCTGTCGCGCCCGGAGATCCGCAGCTCCCACATGAGCGTGTCCATCGCCTTCGCCATCCCCGCGGCCTCGAGCAGCGCCGGGTAGTACCGGTGGGTCCAGTTGGTGAGGATGATCGGCGGGCGCTCGAAGCCCTCGACGAGCACGCCGCACTCGTCGTTCATCGTGAAATCCATCGGCCCGACCATGCGATCGCGTCCACGTGCCCGCAGCCACGCCTCGGCGGCGCCCAGCAGCGCCGCGGCCGCCTCCGGGTCGTCCTCGCACTCGAAGAAGCCGAACAGCCCCCACGCGTTGTCCTGGAAGTCGTTCAGGATGCGATCGACCTGAGCGGTGATGCGCCCGACCGCGCGGCCGTCGCGCCAGGCGAGGAAGTACTCGGCCTCGCCGTGCTCGAACCACGGGTTGCGCTGGCGGTCGAGAAACTGGCGGCGCTCGGAGACGAGCGGCGGGACCCAGTTCGGCTCGTTACGATAGAGCCGCCAGGGCAGCTTGATGAAGGTCGTGAGGTCGCGCTTGGAGGCGACCGGCCGGACGTCGAGACCCATTCCGGCGCACTGTATATGCCCACAACAATGGACGTCTTCAGCAAGGCCCGCACGCACGAGCGGGTCGCCCAGCTCCAGGCCGCACGAGAGATCGGCGCGGTGCCGTACTTCCGGCAGCTGGAGTCGGCCGCTGCGCCGATCGTCGAGATGGAGGGCGAGCGCCGGATCATGCTCGGCTCGAACAACTACCTCGGGCTGACGGCCGACCCGCGCGTGATCGAGGCGGCCCACGACGCGATCCGCCGCTACGGCACCGGCGTGACCGGCTCGCGCCTGCTGAACGGCACGCTCGACCTGCACCTCCAGCTCGAGGCGGAGCTGGCCGGCTGGATGGAGACGGAGGACGCGCTCGTCTACACCACCGGCCACCAGGCGAACCTCGGCGCGATCGGGACGATCCTCGGGCCGGAGGACACGGTCGTCGTCGACTCGGGCGACCACGCCTCGATCCTCGACGGCGTGCTGCTGTCGCGCGCGAAGATGCGCGCCTTCCGCCACAACCGCCTCGACCTGCTGGAGAAGCGGCTCGCGCAGGCGGAGGCCGACGGCGGCGGCATCCTCGTCGTCGTCGACGGCGTCTTCTCGATGGAGGGCGACGTCGCGCCGCTGCCGGAGATCGCGGACCTCGCCGAACGCTACGGCGCGCGGCTGATGGTCGACGAGGCGCACGGCCTCGGGGTGCTCGGCGCACGGGGCGCAGGCGCCTGCGAGCTGCTCGACGTCGAGGAGCGCGTCGACCTGCGGATGGCGACCTTCTCGAAGTCGCTCGCCTCCTGCGGCGGCGTGATCGCGGGCCCGGCCGACGTGATCGACTTCCTGCGGATCCAGTCGCGGCCGTTCCTGTTCACGGCCTCGGGCGTGCCGGCCGCCGTCGGCGCCGCACTCGCGGCGACGCGCATCTGCCGCTCGGACGAGGGCCGCGAGCTGTTCGCGCGCGTGCTCGCCAACGGCGAATACCTCAACGCAGGCCTGCGCGACCTCGGCTTCCACGTCGTCGACCCGGTCGCACTGCCCGACGGGACGCGCGTGGCGACGCCGATCGTGCCCGTTCTCGTCGCCGACGACTGGAAGGCGGCGCTGCTGTGGAAAGCGCTCTACGAGTCCGGCGTCTACGTCAACGTTGCGCTGCATCCGGCCGTGCCACCGGGCGGCGCGCTGCTGCGTACGAGCGTGATGGCGACGCACGACCGCGCGACGCTCGACGGTGCGCTCGACGCGTTCGCCGAGGTCAAGCGCGCGTTCGAGGCCGAGCACGGGCCGCTGCCGTCGGCGGGCTGACCGCAGCTTGACGCACCGGCAACAGGTGCACCTAGGAAAAGGCCGCTCCTAGCGCACGTCGCAGACGGTTCGGGATTGACCCGGGACCGGTCGCTCGCATAGCTTCTTCAGAGCCGCCGGGTCGACTCGTCTCGGGCAGAAGGCGCCGCCAGCCGGAGCCACGGGAGAGACCGAGATCGCGCACGACGGCATCCCCCAGGCTGCCGAGCACCCCCGCTCGGCGTGCCGTTCCACGGCCTACCTCGGAGGCAGGGAGAAAGAGTGCAGATGGACGGGTTGCCCACGATGTCCCCCGGGCCGCAGCACCTGCAGGCCCTTCAACGCGCCAACCGCGTGCGGCTCGCCCGCGCGGAGCTCAAGCGTCGCATTGCCGATGGCGAGATGACCGCCGGTGAGGTGATCCTCACGTCACCGTGGGAGGCGTCGAGCATGGCCATCGGCGACGTGCTGATGAGCCAGCGCCGGTGGGGCGGCACGCGCTGCCGCAAGTTCCTCGCGATGTTCCGCATCTCTGAGACGAAGACGATCGGGTCCCTCACCGAGCGTCAGCGTCACGCCCTCGCGGCGCAGCTGGACGCGCACGCGACGCTCGAGCGCGCCTGTCACGTCGAGTCGCGCGTGCTCGCAACGGTGTAGCGACGCATCAGGGGCGGCGCGCCCCGTGTCCGGTGCTCCGGGCAAGGGGCGCGTCGCAGCGGCGACGGCCTTTGCGCCGACTCAGCCTGGTGTCGAGAAGCCCGGTCCGCGGGTCGCGATCTCCACGATGTGCCCGTCGGGATCGCGCAGGTAGAGCGAGCGGAAGGCGCCGCGTTCGAGCACCTCGCTGCACTCCACGCCTCTGTCGCGCAGGTAGTCGCGCCAGGCCAGCTGCTCCTCGGGCGACTCGACTGCGAACGCGACGTGGTGCACCGAGCCGGCGCCGATCACGCCCTCGTCGATCTGCGGGTACTCGAGGAACGTGACGAGCGTACCGGGCGTGCCCTGCGCATCGCCGAACCAGAAGTGGCGCGTGCCGGGATCGTCGTCGTTGACGCCGCGCTCGACGAGCGCGAGCCCGAGCACGTCGCGGTAGAAGGTGGTCGTGCGATCGAGATCGCGGCAGATCGCCGTGACGTGGTGCAGGCCCGTCAGGCGCATCCGGCGCGGGGTCGGGTCCACGGACATCGCCGGGAGGATAGCCGCGGGTGCGGGCAACGGCGCGCTCAGCGCACCCGCATCCCGACGCCGCCGGTGCGACGCTTGAAGAGCGCACGGAACCCGACGAGCCCCGCGACGAGCGCCCCGCCCGCGATCGCCACCATCGCCGGACGGCTCGCGCCGGCGTAGAACGCCAGGGCGAGCACCGCGACTCCACACGCCCCGGACAGCACGAGCGTGTGCGAGCGGTAGCCGCCGAGATGCTCGCGGATCGCGACCTCGAGACCGGCGACGGAGCCGAGCAGCGCAGCGGCCGTGAGCAGCACGCCGCCGCCGCGCCCGCCTCTCAAGATCCCCCATCCGCCCAGCACGATCGCCGACAGCGCACACAGCTCGACGAGCGGGAACGAGCCCCACGGCGGCCGCGGCGCGCTGTCGCGGCGACTGCGGCGGGCGACGGTGGCGAGTGGCGCCGCCGGCGGCGGCGCGGTCGCCCGCTCGCGCGGCGGCGGTGGGGGCGCCGGCGCCGGCACGCGTGCGCGCTCGCGCGGCGGCGCACTCGCACGCTGGCGGCTGCGGCGACCCATGCGTCGTTCGTCCTCGCTCGATCAGGGCCGGCTCAGCGGCCCTCGGCTAGGGGGCATCCGGACGACAGCTTGACCTGCCACCAGCCCATCAGCATGCCGATCAGGCCGAGGCGCGGCCGGACATGCCAGACGCCGCAGCCGGGCTGACCGACGTCGGCGGCGCTGACGCGCACGAAGCGATGGCGGCCCGGGTCGAGCAGCATCTGCTCGAGCAGCTCGCGCTTGCGCGCCTCGCGCTCGGCCCGCGCGGCGAGCGTCTCGCGCACCTCGTGCAGGCGCTCGGCGAGGTCGTCGCGCATGCGCTCCAGCTCGCCGAGCCCGAGCAGGCGCGGGCCGCCCTCGCCGCCGATCGACCAGGCGATGTCGTCGCGCGGCGACGCATCCGCCGCGAGCGCCGCGAGCGCGTGCTCGAGCCGCGCGATCTGGGCGCGCAGCGTGCGGCGTGCCGGTGCCTCCTCGGCTGCATCGGAGCCGAAGAGCGATCCTGTGTGACGATCCGCGATGACGACCATCGTGGGAACCCTCCTGTCCGCTCGCTTCAGTCTACCCCTGTTGCACCACGTTCGAGCGCAGTGCCGCGACAGCGGGTCAACTGGCATCGAGCGCCTCCGCGCACTGCCACAGCGCCTCCTCGACGTGCACGAGCGAGACGCCGTCCACGCGCACGGCGAACAGCAGCAGGCGGGCCGTGCGCCGCGACGCGACGTGGCTCGCCGCCGGCTCGCCGAACAGCGGCGCGAGCGGGGTGCGCGCGTCCGCGACGACGATCTGCCCGCCCGGCAGCTCCGGCGCCTCCGCCTTGCCGCCGAGGCGCTCTCCTGCCGCCGCGAGCCGCAGGCCGAGCGCGCCGTCGACGGCGTCGGCGTCGAGCGCCCACAACGGCACGCCGGTCTCGACGAGCGCGATCGTGAGCGCGTCGTCGAGCGGCCCGCGCGAGACGAAGCCGCCCTGCACGAGGCGATCGATCGCCGCCGCCTCGATCGGCGTGCGCGTGGTGTCGGGATCGAGGCCGACGTGACGGAAGCAGACGCGGTAGGCGTGCGGCACCGGGCGCTGGCGCAGCGCGAGCGCGTCGGCGCCGCGGAAGCGCAGCGAGAGCGCGTCGAGGTGCTCGTGGACCCCGGGCGGGCTGCGGCGCGCCCGCGGCGCCGGCAGCGTGAGCGAGACGAGCCCGAGCCCCGGCAGCTCGGCGCGCAGCTCGTCCGCGACCCATCCCTCGCGCGGCGTCGGCATTCCGCTCACGGGCGCGCCTCCAGCCGCCGCACGCCGCGCTCGAGCGCGGCCGGCGTCGTCTCGCCGGAGCCGAGCGCGGTGCGCATGACGGTGCCGCCGCGGTAGGCGAAGACGACCGTCGGGCAGATCGCGACGCCGTAGAGGTTGGCGACCGCGCCGTCGCGGTCCTGGCCCACCGGGAAGCGCCAGCCCTGCCGCTGCACGAGCGCGCGCAGGTCGCCACGGTCCCCGCGGATCGCGACTGCGGCGAAGCCGACGCGCGGATGGCGCCGCGCCACCCGCTGCATCGCATCGAGCGCGTCCACGCAGCGACCGGAGCTGTCGGTGAAGAAGGCCAGCACGAGCGGGCCGCGGCGCACGAGCGTGCAGCTGTTGAGCGCGCGCGGGTCCGTCACTGCGCATGCCGGGCGCGAACCGGCCGCGCCCTGGTCGGCGCGGCGCGCGATGTCCGCATCGCCGACGAGGTCGCTCGTCACGAGCGGTGCGGCGAACGGCGGGATGCGCGCGCCGGCCTCCAGCCCTCGCGAGCTCGTCGCCGGCGTCGTGAGCGTGTTGTACGTGATGTACGCGAGGATCGCGAGCCCGGCCGCCACAGCGATCCAGGCCGGCCGTCCCTTCACGCGACCGGCGCCGAGGAGCCGCGTTCCGCCGTCCGTCCCCCGCCCCGTCCACGGCCGGGGAGGCGCCAACCGCGAACGCGCAGGCCACCTGCCCGCACCAGCCGCTGCGGAGCGCCGCGCTCGGCGAGCACGAGCACCGACGGCAGCACGGCCAGCACGCCGAGCAGCGAAACCGTCAGGTCCACGACCGTCACGATCCCGAAGTCGCGCAGCATGCGAAAGTCCGAGACGGCGAGCACGCCGAAGCCGGCGATCGCGGTGACGCCGGACGCGAGCACGGCGCGGCCGGTCGAGCGGTACGTGCGCGCGAGCGCCGCCTCCAGCGCCGGGTCGCCGGCGTCGGTGCGCTCCTGACGGAAGCGCTCCGACAAGAGCACCGCGAACTCGGTCGAGATCGCGATCACGAGTGCGCCGAGCGTCGCCGACATCGGATTGAGCGGCACCCGCGTCGCGAACAGCACGAGTGCGGACCAGCCGGTCGCAAGCGCGATCGGCACGAGCGGGACGAGCGCACGCTCGACGCGGCGGAAGACGGCGAGCAGCACGAGCCCGACCGCCAGCAGCCCGGCGACGAGCGTCAGCAGCCGCCGCCACGGCGAGGCCAGCTCGGCGTTCGCCTGCGCGGCGACGACGGGCAGCCCGCCGAGACGGGCGTGCACACCGGCCGGCGGGTCCAGCTCGGCACGCATCGCCTCGATCACGCGCTGCTGATCCTGCAGGTCCATCAGGCGGATCCCGAAGGCGAGCGTCGCCGCGTCGCGTCTGGGCGTGAGGACCGCCTGCGAGAAGTACGGCGGCACGGCGGCGAGCAGCTTGTCGATCGCCGCGTTCGTGCGCGCGTCGGAGCCCTGCAGGAGGTCGGGCAGCGAGAATGCCGGGCACAACGTCGCCGTGCGGCAGCCTCTCTCCTCGTCGTAGCCGAAGCGTCTGAGCACGCGCTGCTGGTAGTTCGCCATCCAGTGGACGACCGCCGGCCGCGCGACGTCGGCGCCCTGCACGAGCACGTCGATCTCGCCCGACGACGCCGTCTTGTCCTGCAGCGTGTTGAGGTCGCGCAGCGCCGGCAGGTCGGCCGGCACGAGCTGGCGCACGTCGGAGACGACGCGCGTCTGCGTGTCGGCGACCCAGCCGCCGAGCGCAAGCACCAGCGCGACCGCCAGCACCCGCCCCGGCCGCCGCAGCGAGGCGCCGAGGACGGCCGACAAGGGCGCGGAGCGACCGGTCCGCGGGCGCGCCTGCGCTCCATGCGCAGGACGCCTGCGCGCCACGCCGGCGGCACCGGCGAGCAGCTCGCGCGCGCCCGCGAGCGCACTGCCCACCGCACGGCCGGCCGTCGCGAGCGGCGCTGGCAGCGCGCCGGCGCGCAGCGGCGGCAGGGCGAGCGCCGCCGAGCCGGCCGTCAGCGCGCAGGCGAACGCGAGCGCGATGCCGACCACGAGCAGCACGCCGAAGCCGCGCACCATCGGGATCGGCGACAACAGCAGCACGAGGAAGCCGACCGCGGTCGCGAGCGCGGCGGTGGCGATCGTCGGCGCGCCGGCGCGTGCCGCGCGTGCGACGGCCTCCGCGCGCTCCGGGGCGGGCGGAACCGCTTCATGCTGCTCCTCGACGCGCGACTGGAACTGGATCGCGTAGTCGACCGCGAGGCCGATCAGCACCGGCAGCACGGCGATCGACGCCATCGTGAGGCCGGCGCCGACGAGCGCCATCGCGCCGAACGTCATCGCCGCGGCGGCGAGCGCGACGAGCAGCGGCAGGAGGCGCAGGCGCGCGCGGAACAACAGCAGCAACGCGAGCGCCATCGCCGCGACGGCGACGATCAGCAGCACCGCGATCCCGCCCGTCACGCTGCTCGCGAGCGCGTCGCTGACGACCGGCACGCCGGAGACGGTGTAGCTGCCGCCGTGCTGGGAGGCGAACAGCGGCATGCGGACGGCCTGCCGGATCAGCGCGATCGCCTGCGAGCGATCGCCCGCGGTCAGGTCGGGGCGCAGCCGCAGCTGGATCAGCGCTGCGGTGCGGCTCGGGAAGAGGGCGGCGAAGCGCGCCTTCGGCACGTCCGCGCCGCGCGCCGGGTCGAAGACGATCTGCGAGATGAACGGCTTGTCGTCGATCTGCGGAACTCCCTGGATGCCGGAGCTGAGCACGAGCCGCTTGAGCTCGTCGGTCGCCTGCGCCTGCGCCTGCGCACGTTGCGCCGCCGGCGCCGCGGCGACCTGCTGCTGGAGCTGCCGCAGCTGGGCGGTGACGGCGTTCTGGACGGCGCGCACCGACTCGTTGAGGAACGTCCCGGGCCCGTAGACGAGCCGCACGGGCTTCAGCCTCGCGAGCCCGGCGCACGGGCTGCCGGCGCCCCCGTAGGGCTTCGCGCCCCGCGGGACGTTGCCGCCGAGGCAGCCCTCGAGGCGGATCGTGCGCCCGAGGTCGGCGGTCAGCACGAGGTCCGCGACGCGCTCGTCGATCAGCACGACGACGGCGTCGTCGCCGAAGCGCCGGTGCAGCTCGTCGGTCGTGCGGAAGGCGTCCGACGAGCGGCTGGCGAGCGTGTCGGCGCCGGTGCTCGGCTCGAGCCGCAGCGCGAGCAGCCCACCGCCGAGCGCGAGCGCCGCGACGGCGAGCAGCACCGGGAGCGGCCGGCCCGCGGCGGCCCGCGCGACGCGCTCGAGCCAGTCCCGGACCGCCATCGTCACGGCGAGGCGTTCGCGCCCGGCGGCTCGGCGAGGAGGTGCGGGAAGTCCGTGCCGTAGCCCGGCGTGGCCCCCTGCGCGCGACACGCCGGCGCGGGCACGTTCTGCGGGTCGTTGCGGAAGGCGAAGTCGAGCAGGAGCTGCGCCGAGTCAGGCGAGAGGCCGCCGACGATGCTCGCGAAGTCCGGCGGAAGGCTTGGCACAGGCCGCGGCCCGCTCGCGCACTGGCGATTCTCGAACACGGGCAGCCCTGTTCTCAGCTGCTGGAGCTGGTTCGGGAAGCGGTACGGGTTCGGCCGGTTCGTCGCGAGCCGCTGCGGATAGATCGACAGGCCATCGGGACTGAAGACGCTGGCCGTGCGGAGGTAGTGGACCGCATCGCCGGCTGGCGGGATCGCCTGCGTCGAGGCGACGATGTTGCCGACGAAGCCGTCGAGCTCGGGCAGGAAGCTCGCGATGTAGCCGAGGAACGGGTTGAGGCTGCGCGTGAACGGATCGAGCTGGCCGAGCGCGGGGCGCGCGTCGGCCAGGAACTGGCGGAATGCCGGCAGGCCGGGCTGCGCCGCCGTGATGAGCGGCCCGAGGTGCACGAAGAAGTCGCGGAACGGAAGCGCGAACCGACCCGCGGCCTGCAGCGTCGGGCTGAGCTGGCGCGCGACCGGCCGCAGCTGCGTGATGATCGGATTCGCCTCGCGCGCGAAGCGGTCGAGGCGGTTGAGCGTGAGCGTCGACTCGCGCTCGAACGTCGGGAACGCCTTGAACGTGTCCTGGAGCTGCTGGTTGCGGTTGGCGATCGTGCCGAAGACGGTGTTCGAGCTGCTGATCAGGTTCGTCAGCTGGCCCGTGCGCTCGCTGAGCGCGTTGAAGACGATGCCCGTGTTGCTCACGAGCTGGCGCACCGCCTGCTCCTGGTCGTTGAGCTGCTTCAGCAGCACGTTCGTGTCCTCGGCGAACGGCGCGAGGTTGCCGAACGCGCTGTTGAGGTCCTGCCCGCGGCCGCCGATCCCCTGCGCGAGCGATTGCATCCAGATCTGGAAGGACTGGCGCGTGCGCGGATCGAGCGAGCGGAAGATCTCGTCGAGCTCGACCGTTCTCGAGACCTGGGCGTCGGGCAGCGTGGCGCCCTCCGGCAGCAGGCCGCCGCTCTTGTTGCCGGGCGTCAGCTCGACGTACGTCTCTCCGAGCAGCGTCTTCGAGCGCAGGATCGCGTGGGCGTCTCTCGGGATCGGCGCGTAGCGCTCGTCCATCTGGATCGTCGCGTCGGTCGTCTGGCCGGGACCGAGCGCGAGCTGGACGACCTTGCCGACGGGCACGCCGGAGATGCGCACGTCGGCCTGCTGCGCGAGCTGCGTCGCCTCGCCGAAGCGGACGTGGAAGCGGTAGCCCTGCGGCTTGAGCGGGAAGCCGCCGCCGAACGCGACCCACAGGTACAGGAGCAGGCCGAAGCAGGACAGCGCGAAGCCCGCCATGACGAGGATGCGACCAAGTGTGGGTGCTTGCTTCTGCATGCGTCAGCCTGTCGGGACGAGTTGTTGTCTGGCGCAGTACGGACCCGGGTTCTCGGCCGTGTAGGCCGGCGGGTTCAGCATCTGAGCGAGCAGCCGCACGGCGGCGTAGGTGGCAGACGGCGTTCTCTTCACGCCGTTGAGGCCGGCGATGTAGCCGCAGCTGAGCACGAGCAGACCGCGGCGGATCGGGCCCTGTGCGTCCTGCGCGGAGAAGACGGAGTTCGACAAGTGGTTGAGCCACGCGAGGTAGAAGAGGTAGCCCTCGCCGCTGCCCGGCGGGTTGTACGCGAGGCCGTTGAGGAACGCGTTCAGCACCTGGAACGTCGTCGTCAGGTCCGGCGTCGCGTCCGCGAACGCGGCTGCGGCCGGCCGCAGCTCCTTCACGACGGGCGTCGCGATCTGCGTGAACGGCCGCAGCTGGTCGCGGATGATCGGCGTCGTCTCGCGCAGGAACGGCCGCGTCGCGACGAGCGAGGGGCCGAGCGCCCGCGCTCCGGGCCGCAGCGCCTCGAGCGCCGGGCCGGCCTGGTCGGCGAACGCCTTCGTCTGCGCGAGCGCCGCGTTCGTGTCGCGCAGCGCCGCGGGCAGCGCCGCGATCGTGCGCTGGAGGTTCACGTCCTGGTTGGCGAAGTGCTGGAAGACCTGGTTCGAGCTGTCGACGAACGTCGACAGCTGCTGGTCGCGCGCCGCGAGCGCGTTCGTGAAGACGCCGAAGTTGTGGATCGCGTGACGGATGTTGTCGCGCCGTTCGGCGAGCAGCTGCGTGAACTTCGCCGTGTCGCGCGCGGTCGGCTCGAAGCGGCGGAAGACCTGCGCGAGATTGCCGCCGTTGCCGTCGAGCCCCGTCGCCGCGCCGTTGAGCAGCATCTGCAGGTACGTGCGCGTGTCGCCGTCGAGCACCGCGAGGATCTCGTCGAGGTTCACGTCCGGGAGCGTGCGCGCGACGGGCACGGTGTAGCCGTCTCTGACTGCAGCTCCGCCCGCCGCGGTGCCCGGGTCGAGCTCGACGATCATGTCCTTCAGCCCCGTCTTCGGGCGCAGCAGCATCGTCGCGTCGGGATGCACGCGGTGCTCGTACTTCGGATCGAGCTCCATCGTCACGAGCGCGCGGCCGTTGACCAGGTCGACCTGCGTGATCTCGCCGACCTGCACCCCTGCGATGTCGATCGTCTGCCCCTGCCCCGGCGTGATCGCCTGCGCGGTCGAGAACTCGCCCTTGAGCGTGAAGACCTGCTTGCCCACGATCGGCACCCAGCCGGGCAGGCGCGTGCGCTGGTGGGCGAGCACGTAGAGGCCGACGAAGCCGGCGATCAGCACGAGCACGACGATTGCGAGGAAGTCGCGCAGGTGCTTGCGGATCGCGCTCCTCATCGCGTAGCCCCTTGCAGCGGGTTCGCGCGCGACAGCAGCTGCGCGTCGGTGCTTGCCCGGCTCGTTCTCGCCCCAGACGTCTCGACGGAGCCGGCGCCTGCCGTCGCCGTCGTGGACGGCGTGCCCGGATTCGGCATGGGAGCGGGCGTCGGCGACACGATGCTCGGCGGCGCCCTGCCCGGGCCGGCCTGCGGACCGTTGACGTTCGGCAATGCGTTGCGATCGCAGGGAGCGTCGAGCATGTAGGGCGGCTGGGTGGCCGGGTAGAGCGGGCTGGTGCCGAGTGGCTTGAAGTTGGCGTTGCCGATCACCGGGCTGTGCAGCGATCTCGATACGCCGTTGTTGACCGCTTGCGAGCCGCCGCCGAGCGCCGTGCGAATGGCGCTGCCGTTGCCGTCGAAGTTCGCACTCTCGCCGGCAAGCCCGACCATGCTGTACCAGAACTCCTTGTAGTTCTCGACGATCGATCCGTCGGCGCGCCTGTTCGTGAGCGCGCCGTCCTGCACGCCGATGTCGCCGGCCGGGATGATCACTCTCGCGAAGCAGCGGTTGGCGAGGTCGAGCTGCGGCAGGAAGCTCAGCGACGCGCCCTCGAGCCGCGCCAGGTCGGCAGTCGCCGGCTGGAGCTGCGCCAGCAGGCCGCCGAGCTCGTCCGGTCGCAGCAGCGCACGCGTCTGTGCGATCCACGGGAAGGCCGCCTGCACCGTCGCCGGCGTCTCCTGCACGGCCGGCAGGAAGTCGCGCGCGAAGCCGCGCGTTGCCGGGAACGAGGCGTCGAGGCTCTTGAAAGCGGCGTCGGCGGTCGTCAGCGTCGGACCGAGCAGGCCGACGGCCGACTGCAGCGCCCCGCTCTGCGCCGCGAACGCTCCGGCGGTCGTGTTGAAGTTGACGATCAGGCCCTGCAGCGCGGACTCTCTCGTGCGCAGGGCGGTCGTCAGGCGCGCGATGCTGGCGATCATGCGGGAGAGGTCGTGCGGCTGCGTTCCGAGCAGCGCGCTGTTGACGAGCGCAGAGCCCTTGAGCGCGTCAGGCGCGTACGTGTAGCTCTCGTTGAGGCCCTGCGCGCCGGTCTTGCCGCGCACGTCCGCGGGGAGCGTCGCGTCCTGTGCGACGGTCGGCTGCGACGACAGCGCCTTGCCGAACTGCTGCAGCAGGACCTGGAGGTCGGCGCGCTGGTCGGACTGCAGTGCCGTGAAGAGCTCGTCGAGCTGCACCGGCGTCGCCGTCTGCGTCGGCCCGATCGTGCCGTTCTCCGGCACGTCGGGCGCTGACGGCGAGCCCGGCTTGAGGTCGACGAAGAAGTTGCCCTCGAGGAAGATGCGGGGGCGGATCTTCAGCGTCGCGTCGCGGTGGATCGGCAGGCCGGCCTGGTCGATCTCCATCGTCACGTCGGTGAGGTTCGTGTCCTTGTAGCGGTCGACGCTCTTGACCTTGCCGACGTTCACGCCCGCGATCCGCACCGGCGAGCCGGGCCGCAGGTTGTTCGAGGACTCGAACACCGCGTGCAGGCGGTAGCCGTGCGTGAACGGGATGGCCTTCGTGAAGCCGAAGTAGCTCGCGATCGCGATCAGCACGATCGCGAGCAGCCCGACGCGGAAGCGCGACCAGCGTGGAGGCTTGCGGGCGGAGGGTTGAGCGTGTCTCGCCATCAGAATCCGTTCAGCGCCTTGGGTACTCTCGCCGTCGTTCTCGGCGCCCGCCCGGGCGGATTGCCGATCACCGTCTGGCCGTTGACGTAGACCTCGTTGCCGGCCATGCAGATGCCCCCCTGCCCCTTCGCGCCGACGAGCGGATACGGGTTGGCGTGCAGGTGGTTGCTCGATCTGACGCCGGCGGTCGCATCTGCGTTGGCGGGCGCCGAGGCCGGACCGACCTCGCTGTTCGGGCCGATCGGCGGCGACACCGCCGCGACGCGCACCCAGGTGCCCTGATGGGCGGTGTCGCCGTCGCTCTCGAGGCTCGCGACGTTGTTGAGCAGCAGTGCGAGGTAGTTGCAGTTCGTCTGTGCGCCGGCGAGGTGGTTCACGGTCGGTGTCAGCACGTCGACCGTGCGGTGCAAGCCGTGGAGGCCGAGCGCCACCTGCGGGTCCTGCGCGAAGTCCTGCAGCGATCTGAGCGTGAGCGTGAGCTGGTCGTTGAGCGCCGCGGCGCGCCTCACCTGCGTCGTGCCGACGCTGAAGGCCTCGGCCAGCAACGGCCCGGACGTCCGCAGCGCGGCCGCGCCGGGCTGCAGGTCGCGGAAGAAGCCGGCCGCGTTCGCGAGCAGCGGCCGCTGGATCGGGAACGAGCGGATCGCCGTGTCGAGCGCCGCCGGACCGCCGCTGATCGTGTCCTGCAGATACGGGACGCTGATCGCCGCGAACGCGTCGAACGTCGTCGCGAGGTTGCGGAACAGCTGGCCCTGCTGCTCGGCGACGGGCGCCACCGCGGCGGACGTCTGCTCGAGCGCGCGGAAGAAGCGGCCGAGCCCGGTGGCCGGGTCGGCGAGGTTGCGCAGCACGGGGATCGCGTTCTTCGTGAGCGGGTCGAGCGCGACGATCGCCTCGTTGATGCTCGTGCCGCGGCCCGCGAGCGCGTCGCCGAATTCGCGCAGGTTGACCTGGTTCGCCGCGCGCGTCGGCGCGTTGAACATGTTGAAGAAGTCGTCGAACTCGACTGGTCTCGGCGTCGCGTTGCGCAGCGGCAGCGTCCCGCCCTCGGCGATCCCGCGCGACGAGCTGCCGCGCGTGACCTCGATGTACTTGAGCCCGAGCGGAGAGCGCGGCCGCACGATGATCGTCGAGTCGACGGGCAGCGGCTTGACGTCCGTCTGGAGCTTCACGTGCAGTCTCGCGCTGACGCTGCCGTCCTTGTGCCGCAGGGGCTGGATCTGGTCGATGATCCCGACACGGTCGCCGCCGATCCGCACCTCGTTGCCGGTCACGAGGTTCGAGGCGTTCGGCAGTTGCACCCACAGCTGGTAGGTCGGCACGAACGGCAGCCCGTTGTTCGCGTTGTAGGCGAGGAAGACCGCGACGATCACGACGAGCACGGTCGCCGCGCCGATCAGCACGGGGTTCGCCGCCACGGACGTGCTGCGCCGGTTCATCTCGCGCCGCTCCCGAGCAGGTAGCCCAGCAGACCGCTGCCGGCCGGCGCCTGCGCAGCCGGCGCCTGCCCAGCCGGCGCCGTTCCAGGACCGCTGGTCGCCGGCGGCGCGTCGACGAGCGATGCCGAGCCGCTGCTCGCCGTCGTGCTCGAGGCGGCGAGCGCGCCTGCCGGCGGCGTCGGAGTCGTCGAGCTGGCGGCTCTGGCCTGAGTGAACGTCGCCTGGCAACCGACTACCTGGACGACCGCATAGGGCAGGCACGAGACCGGCACCGTGAGGAACGTCCGCAGGTAGTGACCCACCACGTCGAAGCCGTTCGTCGTCCCAGTCGTGAAGAGGATCACGTCGAGCAGGCGCTGGATCCCGTGCTGGGCCTGCAGGCTCGTGAGTCCGTTCGCGAGCGTTCTCGAGAACGGCTTGGCAGCGTCCGCGAAGCCGCGGATGTCTCTGATGATCGGCTCGGCCGCGGGCAGCGCTCTCGAGCCCGTGTCGGCGAGGTTGCCGAGCGTGCGGAAGGTCGGCAGCGCCGCCGTGCTGAACGGCCCGAGCTGCTCGAACAGCGTGTTGACCGAGGGCGCCGCCACGCGCAGGTCGCGGACGACCGGCGTGCCGGCGGCGGCGAACTCGCCGAGCCGCCGGACGGTGGGGCGCAGCTGCTGGAGGAAGGCCGGGAGCTTCGCGAAGTTCTGCTCCAGCGCGTTGCCGCGTGCGGCGGTCGCCGTCGCGGTCACCCCCGCCTTGTCGATGAAGTCGCTGATCGAGCTGCTCTGGCGGGCGACCGGCGCGAGCGCCGCGTCCGACTCGCGCGCCAGGTTCGCCAGCACGCGATTCTGGCTCGCCAGGATCGCGAGCACTCTGTCGAGCTGGTAGAGCGCCGGGTCGGCGCGGCGGATGACGGCGTTAAGCTGCTCGCCGTTGCCGGCGAGGCCGACGCCGAGCTCGTTGACGATGATCGCGAAGCGCTGGCGCTCCGGCAGCCGCATGATGTTGTTCAGCATGTCGAGGTCGACCGGCGCGGACGTGTTGGTGACCGGCAGCAGGTACTCGCCCTTGCCGTCCCCGCGGGCGATCTGCTGGAGCGACGGCGCCGGCGCGCTGTTGGCCCCCTTCGGCTGGGTCGGGTCGCAGGCGACGAACTTCTCGCCGATCAGCGACTGCAGTCTGATCGTGCAGTGCGCGTCCTGCTTGAAGTCCTGGAAGGCCGGGTCGTCGATGCGCAGGACGATCGCCGCCTTGTTGTCGGGCGTGACGTCGAGCGATTCGATCGTGCCGACCTTGACGCCCGCGATCTTCACGTCCTCCCCCGGCACGAGGAAGCTCGCGGAGTCGAAGATCGCGCGCACGCGGTAGCTGCCGCCGTCGTTGCCCGAGGCGCCCGTGCCGAGCACGAGCACGACGAGCGCAGCCACGAGCAGCAGGCCGCCGGCCAGCGCGCGCTTGACGGTTGGGGAGACGCGCGAGCTCATGGGCCGGGCGGCACGTCCTGGCGGTTGCAGTCGAAGCCGCTGGGCGCGAACGGGTTGGAGCCGTCCGGGCGCGGCTGGCTCGCGGCGCCCGGGCAGCGGCGCGTGAAGCCGCTCGTGAGGCCGGACAGTCGCTGCGACGGGCCCACCGGCTGGAGCGTCGAGCTGCCGTCGCCGTTCTGCTGGAAGTTGAAGGCGCCGAAGATCGGCATGGCGCGCGCGTAGTGGCCGTTCGCGTCGTAGTTGGCGGCCGACTGGCCGAAGTCGCGGAACCAGCCCACGAGATCGGGCGAGTAGGGCCGCAGGAAGTCGATCACCGGCTGGCCCTCGCGCAGGGCGGTGACCGCGCTCTTGAAGGCCGGGCTGCCGATCTGCTGCAGGCGCGGCAGATTCTGCACCGCGTCGGTCGCGTCGTTGAACGGGCCGGGCTGCGAGACGAGCCTGCTGAAGTCGGCGAACACCGGCGTCCCCTCGTTCAGCAACGGTCGCAGCTGGCTGAAGAAGCGCGGCAGATCTCTGGCGGCGACGCTCGAGGCCCGCAGCAGCGGATCGAGGTCGTCGAGCGTCGAGCGCAGGTCGACGAACGTCGAGTCGCCCTGGCGCAGCGTGTCGGGCAGCACCCCGAGCGCCTGCGAGAGCGAGCCGTTCTCGGCTGCGATCGCGCCCATCATCGTGTTGAGGTTCGTGACGAGCGAGGTCAGCTGCGGGGCGCGCTGCGCGACGGCGCCCGTGACGCTCGCGCCCGCGACGATCGCCCGTTCGAGCGTCGTCTGGTCGAGCGCGACCTCCTTCACGAGCTGGTCGGTCGTGGAGAGGAACGGGTTGAAGTACTTCGCCGACTGGTTGACGTTCGCGCCCTGGCCCTCGTACTGCGTGGCCGAGCCCTGGATGAACTGCTGGAGGCCTGTGCGCGTTCTCGGGTCGAGCGTGTTGAAGATCTGGTCGAGGTCGACGACCGAGGTCGTCTGCTCGACGCCGAGGCGCCCGCCGCCCGGGATCTCGGGCGCGTTGTTCGGCCCCGGCGACAGCGCGATGTAGCGGTTCGCGACGCCGGACAGCGACGTCAGGCGGATCGTCGCGGTCGTGCCCGCGTGGAGCGGCGCATACGGGTCCTGGACCGTCACGACGATCTCTGCCTGGTTGTCGGGGGTGAGCAGGATGTCGTCCACGCCGCCGACGCGGCGACCGCCGATCTGCACGTCGTCGCCCTTCACGAGCTGGCCCGCGTTCTGGAAGATCAGCCTGTACTGCGTGCCGCCGCCGTTCGACAGCACGACGATCGCAAGCACGGCGACCACGGCAAGCAGGGCGCCGAGCACGGCGCCGCGGGCGATCGTCATCGAGCGGTCACTCCATCCCGAGCGGGCCGTCGGACTCCCCCGTGAGGAACTGCCGCACGAACGCGTTGCCGGAGTTGAACAACTCCGCCGCCGGACCCGACTCGACGATCCGCCCGCGCCACAGCACGGCGATGAACTCGGCGACGCGGCGCGCGCTCATGATGTCGTGTGTGATGACCACGTACGAGCCGCCGTTCTCCTGGTGGACCTCCTTGATCAGCTCGCACAGCAGCGCCGTGCGGACCGGATCGAGGCCGGAGTCGGGCTCGTCGAACAGGACGATCTCCGGGTCGAGCACGAGTGCGCGCGCGAAGCCGGCGCGCTTGCGCATACCGCCGGAGAGCTCGTTCGGCATCTTGTCGCCGGAATCGGCCAGGCCGACCTCGCTCAGGCGCCGGTCGACGATCTCGGCGATCTCGTCCTCGCCCTTGTCGGTGTGCTGCCGCAGGGGAAATGCGACGTTGTCGTAGAGGTTCATGGAGCCGAACAGCGCGCCGTCCTGGAACAGGACGCCGAACTTCTTGCGCATCTCGAACAGTGCCTCGTCGGGCATGCTCGGCACCGACTCGCCGTGCACGAGGATGTCGCCGCCGTCGGGGTAGAGCAGGCCGACCATGTGCTTGATGCAGACGGACTTCCCGGTGCCCGACGGCCCGAGGATCATCGAGATTCTTCCCTCGGGGATCCCGAGGTTCAGGCCGCGCAGGACGCGGTTGCGCCCGAAGGCCTTGTGCACGTCGATGAACTGGATCGCGTCGGGGACGCCGTCGACCGCGTGGTGCGCTTCGGTGTGGTACTGGAACTCGTCCTGATCCGCCTCGGATCCACCCGCGCCCGGCTCAGAGACGACCGACACGTGCGGCTGCTCGTCCGTCAGGTTCTCGTCGCCGTCCTCGAACGCCTCGATCGTCTCATCCTCAGGCTCAGGCTCAGGCTCAGGCTCGAGCGTAGACGCCGGGTCGCCCGCGCCTTTCGCTGCGAGCGCCTCCTCCGCGCGCTCCTCCTCGAGGCGGTCGCGGTCGAAGTCCGAGGGGCTCACGTCGTCCTCCTGTCGGCGGGCTCGCGCATCAGCGGATCACGTTGATCTCGGGATGGGTGGCGAGGAGCGTCTGCGTGAAGACGTAGTTGAAGGCGAAGACCCCCATGAACGCGATCACGACGGCCTGGTTGACCGCCCGTCCCACCCCCTCCGCCCCGCCGGAGGCCGTCATGCCCTTGTAGCAGCAGACGATCGCGATGACCGCGCCGAACAGCGTCGTCTTGAGGATCGAGCCCCACAGGTCGGTCGTCGAGGCGTTCGTGAAGAACGTGGCCCAGAAGGGCCCGAGCGACGCACCGTTCACGAGCGTCGCGACGATGCCGCCGAAGATGCCGAAGAGCAGCGCGTAGACGTCGAACAGGCCGGTCACGAGCATCAGCGCGAGGAAGCGCGGCACCACCAGGTTCTTGACCGGGTCGACGCCGAGCACCTGCAGCGCGTCGAGCTCCTCGCGGATCTTGCGCGCGCCCAGGTCGGCCGTGATCGCGGTGCCGGCGACGCCGGCGAGCACGATCGCCGTCACGAACGGCGCGAACTCGCGGATCGAGGCCAGCACGAAGAAGCCGCCGAGGCGGTCGATCGCGCCGAACAGGACGAGGAAGTTCGCCGCCTGCAGCCCCGGCGCGCCGTAGCCGAACGCGACCGTCGAGATCAGCAACGGGAACCAGCACAGCTTCAGCGCGAACAGGAACTGAGACACGAACTCGCCGCCGTACGGATACGGCGGCCGGATCGCCGAGACGATCGTCTTGCCGGTGAGGATCATCATGTCGCCGATCTCCTCGAGGGCGTTCCTCGTCGGCAA
>DASRXW010000025.1:0-11823 GCA_035654055.1 Conexibacter sp. | reverse complement strand
GCAGTCCGGTGTACGTCGGCGGGTTGCTGCGCCGCGAGCCCTTGATCGCTGCCTGGTCGACCGACACGACCCCGTCGCGCCCGGCCACCGAGCCCTGGATCAGCGAGCTCTTGCCGGAGCCGGCGACCCCGGTCACCACGACCAGCAGGCCGAGCGGGATGTCGACGTCGACGTCCTGCAGGTTGTGGGCGCCGGCGCCGCGCACCTCCAGCACGCCCGAGGGCGTGCGCACCGACGGCTTCAAGGAGGCCCGGTCGTCCAGGTGCCGCCCGGTCAGCGTGCCGCAGGCCCGCAGCCCGTCGATGGTGCCCTCGTAGACCACCTCGCCACCGGCGGTGCCGGCGCCGGGGCCGAGGTCGACGACGTGGTCGGCGATCGCGATCGCCTCCGGCTTGTGCTCCACGATCAGCACGGTGTTGCCCTTGTCGCGCAGCCGCAGCAGCAGGTCGTTCATCCGCTCGATGTCGTGCGGATGCATCCCGATCGTCGGCTCGTCGAAGACGTAGGTGACGTCGGTGAGCGACGACCCGAGGTGGCGGATCATCTTGGTGCGCTGTGCCTCGCCGCCCGACAGCGTGCCCGACGACCGGTCGAGCGAGAGGTAGCCCAGCCCGATCTCCACGAACGAGTCGAGCGTCTGCTGCAGCGCGGCGAGCAGCGGCGCCACCGACGGCTCGTCGAGGCCGCGGACCCATGCGGCGAGGTCGCTGATCTGCATCGCGCAGGCGTCGGCGATGTTGATTCTCGTGATCTTCGACGACCGGGCCTCCTGGCTGAGCCGGGTGCCCTCGCACTCGGGGCAGACGGCGAAGGTGACGGCCCGCTCGACGAACGCGCGGACGTGCGGCTGCAGCGCGTCGACGTCCTTGGACAGGAACGACTTCTGGATCTTCGGGATCAGCCCCTCGTAGGTGAGGTTGATCCCTTCGACCTTGACTCTGGTCGGCTCCTTGTGGAGGAGGTCGTGCAGCTCTCTCTTGGTGAACGTGCGGATCGGCTTGTCCGGGTCGAAGAAGCCGCAGCCGCGGAAGATGCGGCCATACCAGCCGTCCATGCTGTAGCCGGGGATCGTGAGCGCACCCTCGCTGAGCGACAAGCTGTCGTCGTACAACGCCGACAAGTCGAAGTCGGTGACCGAGCCCCGGCCCTCGCAGCGTGGACACATGCCGCCGAGACGGGTGAACGTCGCCTTCTTGGTCTGGGTCTTGCCGGCCCCTCGCTCGACGGTGATCGCACCGCTCGCCCGGACCGAGGGGACGTTGAACGCGTACGCGCTGGGCGAGCCGATGTGCGGCTGCCCGAGTCGGCTGAAGAGGATGCGCAGCATCGCGTTGGCGTCGGTGGCGGTGCCGACCGTGGAGCGGGCGTCGGCACCCATCCGCTCCTGGTCGACGATGATCGCGGTCGTCAGCCCATCGAGCACGTCGACCTCGGGCCGCGCCAGCGTCGGCATGAAGCCCTGCACGAAGGCGCTGTAGGTCTCGTTGATCAGCCGCTGCGACTCCGCGGCGATAGTGGCGAACACCAGCGAGCTCTTGCCCGAGCCGGAGACGCCGGTGAACACCGTCAGCCGGCGCTTCGGGATCTCGACGTTGACGTCCTTGAGGTTGTTCACGCGCGCGCCATGCACGCGGATCAGATCGTGGCTGTCGGCAACGTGCAGCGCTGGCGACTGCGTGTCCGTCTTCGCCTTGCTCATCGTGTCTCCATCTGTTTGGCGGGGCCGCCTTCGCGGTCTCCGTCGGCCTCGCCTGGCTCGATCTGACCAGCTTCGAGCAGGACGTCTGGTTCTCCTTCGCTACGGCCCGTGGCGCCTCTGAGCCCCGGCCACGCGGCGCGCCCGGCCGAGGCGTCAGACCACCAGCGGCCGTCGCGCATCAGCTCGCGGTCGGGCAGCCCGTTCACCTCGCGCCAAGCCTGGATGCGGCGCGGGGAGATACGCGGGAGCGAGGGGTCGGATAGAAGGCCGGGGATGCGTCCGGGTCGTCATGTGGGAGGAAGGTCTGGTGAATCGTGATGTCCATGACGGTCATGCTAGGCGCGGCTCCGTGACCCGCGCTTCTCCAAAACTGCTCACTTTCGGCCGGCCCTCCACGCCGCAGGGCGGCCGAGCCAGGCCCTCGGCTCGGTGCTCGAACTGATCGCGGATCGCCGTCCATTCCGGACACGTCCCGAATGGGCACTGGGCGCTTGCGGCGGGCTCGGGTGGGTGCGTTGAGCCTGCAGCCGTGGTGTTGCCGTCTCCATCGCAGGAAAAATGGCCATGGTCGCGAACAGCGAGCGATATGCACCGTTTTTGGGAGCATCCCGCTGGGTGGCTTTGGGACAGGATCTGGCACGACGACATCGGGGTCCTCGTCTTCCCCTGGCTGGCGCTATTCGTGCCGCACTTTCACCGACTCGGGTTTCCGCTTGTTCCGGCGGCATCATGGCCCAGCGCCTGGGTGGTCTACGTCGTGGCAGCCGGGCTGCTCTGCGAGAACCTGCGGCGGTTCTTCGAGGATCTCTTTACCGGTTCGCTGTGGGAGTCGGAGACAAGTCGGTGGGCGCCCGCCACTCTGCTCGTCCTGCGGTTGGCTGCGGTGGTGGCCGTATTCGCTGTGGTGGATCTGCAGGCGGCTCACGATTCGCCACATTGTTTCGGCGGGCCGGGCGCCCCCCTGCATTGGCAGCGACTCGACGCGGTCTACTTCGCGCTTGGGACACTCACAACGACCGGCTTTGGCGACATCGTCCCCCGCACTGAGGGATGTCGCGGCTTGTTGACTGCAGAGATGACGGCAGCTCTCCTCACGCTCGGCCTGGCGTTCGCCGGACTGGCCTGGCGTCTGTTCGAACGGGCAAGCGACAAGAGCGCAGCACCCCCGGCGCCCACGAGCGAGACTGCCGCTCCGAGTCGCGACCCTGAGTCCTGATGTGTACGAGCGCTGTGATCTCGACGGTGCCGAAGCCGCTTTCGGGCGAACCAGAGCGCGCCGCGCCGCCTTGAGAAAGGCGACGACGCTCCTGATCGACCATCCTTGGCAAGGGACGAAAGCCCCACTCGACTCAACGTTCGGGCATCAGCGCCATGGGGCAAATGGCATCCCCTGGTGCTCTGGCTTGCCCACGAATCGTCGTCTGCGCTAAATGGCGCGCGGAGTGGCGACGCTCCTTAGGCTGGCGTGATGGCCGTGCGGCGCGGCAGCCGGTGGTGGGAGCGGATCGATCGCTACGCGGTTGCGATCATGGGGGTGTTCGCCGCCGGCGCGGGTCTCGCAAAGGCGTTCGGAGCGCCGACGTGGGTCGCGGTCGTCCTGGCCGGCGTCGGTCTCGGTGCAGCGATCCTGAAGGTCGCGCTGGTCGGCGGGCGCGAGCGAGCTGAGGCCCGCGAGCAACGCAGCGCACGACTCGCCGTGAGGCCGCTCCGGATCCGGGAGTTGACCCCCGGCCAGCTCTACGAACTCGGCGTCGATCACGAAGCGCCCGAGGCCCTGCAGCTGCTCGGGGCTACCAGCAGCAACGTCGCGTATGAGCCGCGCGACGCCGACCGCGATTTGCGCGACGCGCTTACGAAGGCGTCCGCGCGCAACGGAGTTCAGCTCATCGTGGTCACCGGTCGGTCGAAGGCAGGCAAGTCGCGCTGCGCGCTAGAAGCCGTCTCAGCCACCGTACCCGAAGGCTGGCTGCTGGCCCCAGCCTCGGTCATCGAGCACCCGAAGGCACTGGCCGAGCTTGCAGCGGAGAAGCTCTCGCTGCCGGGGCCGATCGTGCTCTGGCTCGATGACCTCGAAGCCTGGGCTCGCCCCGACGGCCTCACACCCAAGATCCTGCGCCAGATGCACGACTGGCAGCAGCCCGTCATCGTGCTCGCGACTGTCTTCGGCAAGGGCACCCGGCTCGCCGGATCTGACGCCGTGCAGTTCCAAGACGACCTCAGGACACTCCTCGCACGCGCGGACGAACACCCGCTAGAGAGCCGCCCGACCGACGCCGAGCATGAACGGCTACGCAAGCGCTTCGGCGAACACATCGCGCAGCGCCTGCGCGGCGAAGGCCTCGGCGAGTTCCTCATCGCCGCCCCCGAGCTCGTCAAGCGCCTCGAATACGGCGAGGACCTCATCGGCCGCGCGATCGTGCGCGCCGCGATCGACTGCCGCCGCACCGGCTACCTCGATCCCATCCCTCTTCAATGGCTGCGCACCCTGCACACCGACTATCACCACGGCCCTGCCGACGAAGCACACTTCACTGGAGGACTCGCCTGGGCGACCGAGCGCCTCTACTCGAACACCGGCCTGCTCGACCGCACCGGAGTAGCCGCCTCAGTTCCGACTACGCGCCAGGAGATTTACGAGCCCTACGACTACCTCGTCGACCACGCCCACCGAAACGGCGAAGCAATCCCACCCGCCGTGTGGGATCACGTCATCCAACACGCTCCCGCCGAGCGTCTCGGAACGATCGGCGGTTTTGCCTTCTACGCGCACGATCACGAGCGAGCCGAACGAGCGTTTCGTCGTGGTGACCAAGCCGGCGATGCCGTTGCAACGTACAACCTCGGTGTCTTGCTCAAACAGCGCGGCGATCTCGACGGTGCCGAAGCCGCCTACCGACGCGCTGACGAACGCGGCGACGCTGCAGCCGCGTCCAACCTCGGCCTCTTGCTCCAAGACCGAGGCGATCTCGACGGTGCCGAAGCCGCCTACCGCCGTGGCGACGAACGCGGCCAGGCAGCCGCCACGTTCAACCTTGCCGCGCTGCTCGAGGAACGCGGTGACCGCGACGGCGCCCACGCTGCCTACCGTCGCGCTTGCGAACTCGACATCGGAATCTCAGCTACCGACCTCGGCGCGTTGCTTCAAGCGCGTGGTGATCTCGACGGTGCCGAAGCCGCGTACCGACGCGCGGACGAAGGCGGCGACGCCATCGCCGCTCGCAAGCTCGGAATATTGCTCGCTGAGCGTGGAGATCTCGAAGGCGCAGAAACCGCCTACCGGCGTGGCGACGAACGTGGCGATGCCTTCGCCGCCATAAAACTCGGCCTGCTGCTCGCCGCGCGTGGCGAGCTCGTCGAGGCCGAAGCGGCATGGCGACGCGCCGACGAGCGCGGCAACGCGTACGGCGCGCACAATCTGGCAGTTCTGCTCCACGGTCAGAGGGACCTTGACGGCGCCGAGGCCGCCTATCGTCGCGCAGACGAACGCGGCGGCGCAGAGGCCGCACATGCTCTCGGGCTCCTCCTATATGAGCGTGGCGAGCTCGGCGAGGCCGAAGCGGCATGGCGACGTGCCGACGAGCGGAGCCACGGCCCCGCCGCGCACAAGCTGGGCGCCCTACTCCACGAGCGTGACGATCTGAACGGCGCCGAAGCTGCCTGGCGACGAGGCTACGAACGCGGGGACGGAGCCTCCGCCGCCGCACTCGGCACGCTGCTTCACCAGCATGGAGATCTCGACGGCGCCGAGGCCGCCTACCGACTTGCAGACGAACATGGCGTCGGGCCCGCCGCACACAACCTCGGAATTCTGCTCCAGGAGCGTGGCGATGTCGAAGGCGCGAACGCCGCGTTCGCGCGAGCAAGAACGCGCGGCGTAGAATCGACCGACGACGCTTCCGATCAAGCGTGAGCGTCGTGCCCAGCACCCGACAGCCCCAAGCCCGGCCAGAGTGCCGTTCGCCGCCCGAGCGGCATGTGGGGCAAATGGCATCTCCTGGTGCCGGGGCGCCCGCAGAGATGCCAACAATCGATGCTGTCGCTCCAGCTCGCTGACCACTCGCATTTTCAGCAGCCTGATACCGCGTCCCGGTCGGGTCTTGCGGGAGTGGGCGCTGTGGCGCATGGTTGCTCAGGAGCGGTGCGCCGTGCCCTGCGGCCACCACTCGTGCCCGTTTGCGCAGAAGGCGACCAGCGCGGGCTCGTCCGGATCGTTGAACCCGCTGTGGCCGCTCGCGTCTGGCCTCCTGCGCCCGGCTTCCGGCTCGCCGCAGACCGGACACCGCGAGCGCTGCGGCTCGTGCTCCTGCTCTACACGATCTTCGTCTTGAGACACGCATACGATGCTAGACCGTGGAGCGCGGACCCTCCGGGACCGTGGCGCTCGCGCGTGAGGCGTGAGGTATCCGGCAGTCGTCAGCTCGTCGACGATCCGGTGCGCGGCACGTTCGGTGATCCCGACCCGCTCGCCGATCTCGCGCACATGGGACAAATGGCGTCCCCTAGACAGCGCCGGAAGGCGATATCGGCTGGCACGTCGGTGGCGATGTGGCCGGGGTTGGCTGTGATGGCGGTGATGGCGGTGATGGCGAGCGCCGGATCGAGCGACTCCACAATCGCCCGGTGCACCTGACGTCCGTTGCCTCTGCGGCGGCGCCGCAGCGCGCGTCGACTCAGTCGATCCGCGCCAACTCACCGAAGAACAGCACATCGCCGCGCCGCAGGCGGCGATTCCGACCGGTGCGACCTACCCGCTCAGTGGCAGTACCAGCGCCGGCCCGTCGACCGCGGCCTCCGACGGCACGACCGCCGTGCCGAGCGCGAAGAACTCGATCACGTGCGAGCCCCAGCCGTGGCTGCCCTCGACGATGCGTGCGCCGACGATCCCCTGCGCCTGGAGCGTCTGCGCCTCGCGTTGCATGCGCTCAGTGGCGAGCTCGCGCGCCTCGTAGAGCGCCTGGGTGAAGTTCGGCATCTCCTGGTTGCGGCCGAACTGCTTCCAGGAAGCGCGCAGGCCCTGGTGGGCGACGTGGTAGACGCAGTTGCCCATCACGAGGCCGACCGGCCGGTACCCGGAGCGCAGCAGCGTCGTGAAGTCCTGGCCAGAGAGATCGCTCGTGAACGGCCGCCCGTTCGGCGCCCGGTGCAGCGCGCCCTCGCGGTGCTTGACGGCCGTGCCGATCGCGATGAACTCAGCGAGCTCCGCGCCCCACTCATAGCGACCGATCGTCAGGCGCACGCCGACGACGCCGTCGGCGCCGAGCTGGTCGGCCTCCTCCTCCATGCGCGTCATCGCCAGCTCGCGCGCGTGATACATCGCCTGCGTGAGGACGCCCATCTCCTCGTTCTTGCTCCAGTTCGCCTGCTGGAAGCCGATGTGGTAGATCGAGCTGCCGAGCACGAGCCCGAGCGGGTCGAAGCCGGCCTCGCGCACGACGAGCAGCTCGTTCGGGGAGAGGTCGCAGGTGAAGAAGCCCGCCGCCGCGTCGCGCCTCATGCGCTCCATGCGGCTTCGGCCGGCCTCCGGCACGCCGGCGAGCGACCCGGCCTCGTAGGCGTCGGGTGTCGGGGACTCGAAGGGCGCGGCCTCGCCGCCGAGCTCCGCCGCCTCCGCTTCGAGCGATCCGCCCGAGCCGCTCATGCCCGCGTCGTCGTCCGGCTCGTCCGTCTGGTCACGCTTGAGGAAGCCCACGGTTCGTCCCTTTCGTCAGTCGGTCGTTCAGAGCAGCCATCGCTCGAGCGCCTCGCGCGTCTGCTGGCTGCGGCTCGCCTCGGCCGCCAGCGCCGCACTCAGCCGCTCCAGCCAGTCACCGAGCTCGACCCGCTCGTGCTTGAGCACGATCCCGCCGGAGACGCTCGCCTCCAGCGCCTCGATCGTGCCGTCGCCCGCGTCGTGAAGCTCGAGCTGGACCGTGTCGAGTCGCAGCACGATCCGGCGCACCCGCTTCGGACCCACCAGGCCCGCGCGCCGGCGCTCGACCCGGGTGCGCGCGGGGAGCATCGCCTGGAGCTTTCCGGCAAGGACGTCGGCGAACTGCGCGAGATCCGCCGAGTCGGCGCGCAGCGCCGCGGCGAGCAGGTCCACGTCGAGCTGCGCTCCGTGGGCGGTCACGAGCGGAGGGTAGTGGACGGCGGGCGCGGGCGGGTGCGCTGCGTCCGCGTGGAGCGGGAGATGACGCTAGCCGCGCAGGCGCTACCGGACCGCGAAGGTCGTGCGTACACCCACGGGCTTGTTGGTGGGGTTCACGAAGGCGATCCCAGCGAAAACTCGTCTTGCCCCGAACGGCGTGGACGCTGCCCATCCACGGGTCTGAGTGGATGAGGTCGAGAACCGGATGCAGCGGCTGGACGCGCGTGTTACACATCGAACGGCGGCGGCTTGGGCACCAGTCCGCCTCAGCACATGGCGAGGGCGGCGGGACGGCGCGGACGCCGGCGGCGTCCCGGTGGGCGCGGCGCGAGGAGTTGGTCGCGCTCGGGCTCGCGGTGCGGCAGTTGCGCGGCAGTCGCATCAGTCGCGCGTCATGGTGACGCGCGGCCCGCAGCGCGATGCCCTTTAGTCCGGTGCATTGACTCAGCCGGCGCGCGGGACTACTCTGAGCGTGCCGTTCGGGATGCCGTCAGACGAAGGGAGGCTTCATCTGGCACGAGCTGTCCTCTGCGCCACCGCCCACCGCGGGGACGACCGACGCTGGCCGCCGCCGCAGGGCCGCGACACGAGCGATCTCACCAACGCCACAGCGTGAACTGTGGCCTAATTCGGGAAGGGACCGCTGCAATGCACACCCGCATCGCAGTCGCACTGGTCGGACTGCTGGCCGCGCTGGCCATGGCACTCGGCACCGCGTCGTCGTCCGCCAGCGCACTCAGCGTGAGCAATCAGCTCTTCAGAATAACGTGGAGTCAGATGAGATTCTTCCAGCAGATTCGACAGCAGCACACATCTCAGGAAGCTCATCGGTGGCGTGTCCTGCGCCCCGGAAGGAGCGCTCGAAGGCGCGGGTGAAACTTCGTCCTAGGCAGCACCAGCGGCATCTTCGTCCTCCTAACATAGGAAGGAGCGTTCTCATGCACATGCGGACGAAGCTCGCCGTCGCCGGACTGGCGGCGGCGGCTTGCATGGCGTTCACCGTCGACTTCGCAGCCGCGAGCAGACTGAGCGTCAGCAATCAGCAGTTCAGAATTGTCTGGACGACGTTGAAGTTCTTCGACGGGACCGGCGGCGGCGTGTCGATAGAATGCGCGGCGACGCTCGAAGGCAGCTTCCATTCGAGAACGTTCCCGAAGACGATCGGAAGCCTAATCGGGTACGTGACCAGAACGGCGGTGGGAGGCTGCCTCGGCGGTCAACCGGGCTTCCTACCGACGTCGCTCCCCTGGCCCCTCACCTACGAGGGCTTCAGCGGCGCTCTACCGGAAATAACGCGGCTCCGGCTGTTAGTCAGAAGAGTCGCGATGTTCTCCACGACTGTCACCATAGAATGCCTATTCAAGGAAAACGGCACCAGACAGTTGGCCGGGGAACTGCTCCTCGAAGAAGGCGGCACCATCACGCGCTTCACATTCGACAGAACACTGACGATCCCGCTCTTCTCCGGCAGACAGATTGAATTCTGCCCAGCGGAAGGCGGCCTCGAAGGCACGGGCCAGGTGACGCTACTAGGAAGCGCCACGACGCGAATCACGCTCACCCTAATATGAGTTGAGACCGGCCGGGGCCGGCGCGACCGTCAGCGTGCCGCCTGGGTGTGCTCGCGGTCGCGCCGCTCCGCCGCCGGGCCGCGAGCGCCTCGGTGATCTCGTCGCCGGCCGCCGAGCCAGTCCTCGCTGGTGCGGCTGATGATGATCAGCGCGCTCTGCCCGCCGGCGGCGATCGCGTGCACGACGCGCGCAGCGCCTCGCGCCCTGCCTCCCCCAATGGCGCGTGGCGCGTGTTGGGTCGGGCATCGTGACGACCGACTCGACGTTTGTCCCAGATCCACAGCAGCCGACGGGACTTGAGCAGGTCCGTCACGACCGCTCTGCGCTCGGGCGCGTCGAGGCGGGCGAAATCCGCGCCGAAGACGCGCAGCCCGATCCGCGTGACGACGTCGTCGAGCCGGCTTGAGCCGACGCACGCTCCGGATGCCCGGGGTCCGCGTGGATGCCGGGAGTCCGTGTCGTGCAGAAGCCCGGAAGGGACTCGAACCCTCACCCGTCCCTACCCACCGAGGAAGTCGCGTGCCGGCGCCGATCCCCAGCGCCGCAGAGCCGACGCGGGGACTCGAACCCCGGACCCCCTCCTTACCATGACGCGGGCCAGGTTCAGGAGGAAGCGGCTGGTTTGCAGCGAGTTCTTGGCGGGCGCTTCGGCGCCCGGGCGGCGTGGGATACCCGTAGATACGCGCGGATTCCTGTGGGTTTGGCCACGGGATGCGGGCTCGTGGCCAAACCCCGTCGGCTGCTGTTGCGGGTCTGAGTGCATCTCGTTGTGGGTTCTCGTTCGCGGTTCTGGTCGTGGTCTGAAAGGCTTGCGCTGCGTTTGACCTTGGGAGGGTGTGTCGGGAATGCGTCGGCCGGCAGGGGTCGGGGAGTTGGAGGGCGAGGAGGCGACCGCGACGCTCGCGCATGATCTGGTCGTCGTGCTTCCGGGGGTCATGGGCTCGACGCTGGTGAGGGACGGGTGTGAGGTGTGGGGCCCGTCGGCGGGGTCGGTGCTTCGTGCGATTCGTTCGTTCGGTGCCAGCGTGCGCGATCTGACGCTTGCGCCGGAGATTGGGGATGGCGACCCATGTGACGGGGTGTGCGCTGCGCGGTTGATGCCGGATTTGCATGTGGTGCCGGGTTTGTGGAGCGTGAGCCTCGGCTACGACAGGCTGCTCAGGCGACTGCGCGACATCCTGCGGGTGAAGGGCGACCCGCCATCGGAGGCGGACGGTGATCCACCGGGCTTGTTGGCGGTGCCGTACGACTGGCGGTTGTCGAATCGGCTGAACGGGCAGCGGCTGAAGACGATCGTCGAGCCGGCGCTGGAGCGGTTGCGCGACCGCGGCGGCCAGTTCTCCGAGGCGCGCATCACGTTCGTATGCCACTCAATGGGGGGATTGGTCGCGCGCTGGTATGTCGAGCGGGAGGAGGGCTGGCGGATCACGCGCAAGCTGATCACGATCGGTACGCCGCATCGCGGCGCGGCGAAGTCGCTGCACGAGCTCGTCAACGGAGTGAGCAAGGGGTTCGGGCCGCTGGCGGTCGACCTGACCGCATTCGCGCGGAGCTTGCCGTCCGCCTACCAGTTGCTTCCCACATACGCGTGTGTTGCCTCCGGCGGGTCCCTTCGCAAGCTGACGGAGACGACCGTCCCCAACTTGGACGCTCGACTCATCGCCGACGGAGCCGCGTTTCACGCGGACATTTCCGCTGCCGCCAGCGGACGGTCGGCAGCTCCAGTCGATCTGCGTCCGATCGTCGGGATCAAGCAGCCGACGATCACGACCGCGACGATCGCCAGTGATGTCGCGCAGGCAATCGAGACGATCGCCGGCGCCGACGAGCGCGGCGACGCGACCGTGCCCCGCTTGGCTGCAACGCCCGAAGAAATGGCGCCCGACAGCTCCGCGATCCATTGGGTCGCCGCCCGCCACGGCGCACTGCATCGCGATGACGCCGTGCTCGATCAGCTTGAGGGCATCCTGACTGCCCAGCCGATCGTGCACCGTGGACCGGCGCTGCGGCCGATCGGGGTGCGTCTCCCCGATCTCGTGCTCGCGGGCGAGGAGGTTGAGGTGGAGGCTGAGCTGGAGGGCGAGGGCCAGGTACCGCTGATGGTGGATGTGACGGACGAGCAACACCGGTGCGTTGATCAGGCACGCCTCGCAGTCGTTGGCAATGTCTACCGCGGACGACTGCGACCGCTGAAGCCGGGCGGCTATGTCGTGACCGTCGGCGGCTACGGCGCGGCCGTCGCGGACGTGTCCGCGGTGGCGAGCCCGCTCGTCGTGTGGGAGGGCTGAGAGCTCATGACCGACGCCGCACGCCTGGTCTATGTCGGGATCGGTGTCGGCGAGTACGACGATCCGAGCTTCGAACGGCTGCCGCAGGCCGTGCCCGGAGTTGTGGAGGTCTCCGAGATCCTGCAGGGGTGCGGGTCG